>NZ_BOMW01000034.1 GCF_016862395.1 Actinoplanes siamensis
CCGGTCACCGGCACCTTGCCGTTCAGCTTGTTCTTCTTCAGCACCTCGATGGCGGCGTTGCCGAGGCCGTCGTTCGCGGCGAGCACGCCGGCGATCTTGGGCTCCTTGGTGAGCTGCTGCTCGAAGATCGTGCCGCCCTTGGCGTTGTCCCACTCCGGAACCGCGTCGTCCGGACCCTTGGTGTACTCACCGGACTCGAACTTCGGCTTGAGGACCGAGTCGTAGCCCTCCTTGAACAGGGTGGCGTTGTTGTCGGTCGGCGAGCCGTTCAGGTACGACACCACCGGCTTGGTCGCCTTCGCCGCGGTCAGGCAGTCCACCAGGCCCTGGCCCTGCAGCTTGCCGACCTCGTTGTTGTCGAACGAGACGTAGTAGTTGGCGCCGCCGCCCAGCGTGAGACGGTCGTAGTCGATCGTCGCGATGCCGGCCTTCTTGGCGTTGTCCAGCACGTTCTTACCGGTGCCGGAGTCCAGGTTGACGATCATGAGGACCTTGACGCCCGCCTGGATCATCCCGTCGGCAATGGTCTGGAAGGAAGCCTTGTCGCCCTGGGCGTTCTTGATTTCAGCCTCGACGCCCGCGGCCTTGAAGGCGTCCGTCAGGTACTTGAGGTCCGCCGTCTCCCAGCGAGCCGAGCTCTTGGTGTCCGGAAGGATGACGCCGACCTTGCCGGCCTTGCCGGCGGCGCCGCCGCTGGCGCTGCCGGCGTCATCGCCCTTGTCATCGCCACAGGCGGCCATGCTTCCGGTGGCCAGCAGGCCGACCGCGGCAAGGGCGAACAGTCCCTTACGCATTCCATATGTCCTTTCGGGGGGTAAATCCGGGGCCTTCGTCGGATTTGTCAGGGTTGGTGCGTGCCTGGGAGTGTCGCTCCCCTGGGCGCCGATGGATCAGGAACCGGTTTGTTGTGCCCGGCAACGTATTCCGGTAGTGGCCTGGAACACAAGGCACCATGGAGGTCTATCTCGTAACGCTGGATAACAATCCAGCAACACACCTGAGCCCCAACCCCCGCCACTCGACCCGGAAAGTCGGGAAATCCGCTCCGCGAGATCACACCGAGTGAGATCAGCGTGTGGAACGGCGGATCCCGGAAGGACGAGTGGAGAGTCCCGGCGGTCGCCGCGCGGAGCCGCCGGGACGCCGCGTCACGCTCTGATCGCCGCGACCGTCGCGCCGGTCAACCGGATCAGGTCGGCCGGCGCCAGGGAGACCTGCAGGCCGCGACGCCCCGCGGAGACATACATCAGGTCCAGGCCCGGCGCCGAGTCGTCGATCACTGTGGGCAGTCGCTTGCGCTGACCCAGCGGGCTGATGCCGCCGCGCACGTACCCGCTGCTGCGCTCGGCCACGGCGCGGTCGGCCAGGGCAGCCCGCTTGCCGCCCGCCGCCTGCGCCAGCGCCTTCAGATCGAGATCACCGGTGACCGGCACGACGCCCACCACGAGACGCCCGTCCACATCGGCGACCAGCGTCTTGAACAGCCGCTCCGGCGCCACCCCGAGGAACTCCGCGACCAGGGCGCCGTAGTTCGGCGCGTCCGGGGACACCTCGTACTGATGCAGGGTGTGCGGCACCTTCTCCGCGGTCAGCAGCACAGTGGCCGGGGTGCCGGCCGCCTTCTTCGGCATGGGCCGCAGGCTACTCCTGGAGCGATCTCCGCAGACACCCGATTCGGACTCGTTGCGACGATTCGGTTACGTTACGACGCCGCGTCCTCACGAGTGCGCCGTGAGCAGCGCGGCCGGCGCGCCGTCCACCTTGGTGAGCACCAGGCCCGCCGCGTTCGGCCCGGCGAGCCGCAGGTCCTTGCGCAGCTGGTCGGGGACCAGGGCGGAGCCACGCTTGCGGATCTCCAGGGTGCCCACCCCGCGGTCGCGCAGCAGGGCGCGCAGCCTCTTCAGGGAGAACGGCAGCACGTCCGTCACCGCGAGCCGCCGGGCGAACGGCGTGTCCACCGGGTCGTCGGTGTAGACGTAGGCGATGTCCGGGTCGGCCAGGTGGCCGCCCACGGTCGCCGCGAACTCGGCGATCAGATGGGACCGGACCACTGCCGGGTCCGGGTCGTAGAACCACGCGCCGACCGGCCCGACCGGAGCCCGCTCCCGCCCCGAGCCGGTCAGCTCGCCGAGGCCGACCAGCGTCGCCCGGCGCTGCGCCCGCGCCAGCGGACCGCACCAGAAGGCCGCCTCGACCAGGTCGCCGCCGACACTGACCCACTCGCCCTCGGCGCCCGGCGGGAGCAGCGCGTGGTCGATCCCCGGGGCCAGCTTCAGCACCGTGCGCGGCACGCGGGCGGCCAGCCCGGCCACGAAGTCCCAGGGCGGCGAGTAGGACTTCGGGTCGAACACCCGGCCACGGCCGGCCTGCCGGCGAGCCGGGTCGGCGAAGACCGCGTCGAACCTCTCCACCTCGACGGAGGTGGCATCCGCGCAGGTCACCGTGATCAGGTCGGCCAGCCCCGCGGCCCGCGCGTTCGCCGCGGCCAGCGCGGCCGTGTCCGGGTCGGCCTCCACCGCGTACACCTGGATCCCCAGCCGCGCCGCGGCCAGCGCGTCCGAGCCCAGCCCGCAGCCCAGATCCGCCAGGGTCCGCGCGCCGGAGGCGGCGAGCCGGGCCGCTCGGCGATCCGCGACCACCGCCCGTGTCGCCTGCTCCAGGCCGTGCCGGGTGAAGAACATTCGGGTGGCGTCCGGGCCGAACTTCACCGCGGCCCGGCGGCGCAAACTAGCCTGGGTGAGTGCGGCTGCGGCCAGCTCCGCGCCGAAGCCCCGGGCCCGCAGGGCCGAGGCAGCGGCGAGTGGCTCGCCGTCGCCCACCTCGGCCGCCACGGCCAGGGCAGCCATCCCTTCGGGGGTCTGCAGCAGAGCGAGAAGTTCAGGGGTCACACCAGGCATTCTCCCCGGCGTGACAGGTTGGCACTCTGGTTGACGGAGTGCTAGTTCCGGCATAATCTCCGGTTAGCACTCTCAACATGAGGGTGCCAGCCACCCCGGACCAGTCCGTGGTGGTTAGGCACCAGGCGGACCGGCACCCGCGACGACGGCCCCGCCCGGTGGCATGAGGCATCAGACCGGCCTGGACCAAGGCCGGCGAAACCTGTACCCAGGAGGGTATGCCCGTGACTACCGCGACCAAGGTTGCGATCAAGCCGCTCGAGGACCGCATCGTGGTCCAGGCGAACGAGGCCGAGACCACCACCGCGTCCGGCATCGTGATCCCCGACACCGCGAAGGAGAAGCCGCAGGAGGGCACCGTCCTCGCTGTCGGCCCCGGCCGGATCGACGACAAGGGCAACCGCGTTCCGCTCGATGTCAAGGTCGGCGACGTGGTCCTCTACTCGAAGTACGGCGGCACCGAGGTCAAGTACGCCGGTGAGGAGTACCTGGTGCTCTCCGCCCGCGACGTCCTCGCGGTCATCGAGAAGTGACCTACTGACAGTGCTGACCGCCTCGGCCCGGGCAACCGGACCGGGGCGGTAGTGCGTGAAGGGACCATTCATGGCGAAGATCCTGAGTTTCTCCGACGACGCGCGGCACCTGCTGGAGCACGGCGTCAACACGCTCGCCGACACGGTAAAGGTCACTCTCGGCCCGCGCGGCCGCAACGTCGTCCTGGACAAGAAGTTCGGCGCCCCCACGATCACCAACGACGGCGTGACCATCGCCAAGGAGATCGAGCTCACCGACCCGTACCAGAACCTTGGCGCCCAGCTGGTCAAGGAGGTGGCGACGAAGACCAACGACGTCGCCGGCGACGGGACCACCACGGCGACCGTGCTGGCCCAGGCGCTGGTCCGGGAGGGCCTGCGCAACGTCACCGCGGGCGCCAACCCGATCGGCCTCAAGCGGGGCATGGACCAGGCCGGCGAGGCCGTGTCCAAGGCGCTGCTGGGCAAGGCCGTCGAGGTCGCCGACCACAAGGCGATCGCGAACGTGGCCACCATCTCGGCCCAGGACGCCACCATCGGCGAGCTGATCGCCGAGGCGATGGACCGGGTCGGCCGCGACGGTGTGATCACCGTCGAGGAGGGCTCGACGATGCTGACCGAGCTCGAGGTCACCGAGGGTCTGCAGTTCGACAAGGGCTTCATCTCCCCGAACTTCGTGACCGACGCCGAGTCGCAGCAGGTGGTGCTGGAGGACGCGCACATCCTCCTCACCACCCAGAAGATCTCCAGCATCGAGGAGCTGCTCCCGCTGCTGGAGAAGGTGCTGCAGACCGGCAAGCCGCTGCTCATCGTCGCCGAGGACGTCGAGGGCCAGGCGCTCTCCACGCTGGTGGTCAACGCGCTGCGCAAGACCATCAAGGTCGCCGCGGTGAAGGCGCCCGGCTTCGGTGACCGCCGCAAGGCGATCCTGCAGGACCTGGCCATCGCCACCGGCGGCGAGCTGATCGCCCCCGAGCTCGGCTACAAGCTCGACCAGGTCGGCATCGAGCAGCTGGGCAGCGCCCGGCGGATCGTGGTCGACAAGGAGAACACCACCATCGTCGACGGTGGCGGCAACTCCGCCGAGGTCGCCGACCGGGTCTCGCAGATCCGCAAGGAGATCGAGGCGTCGGACTCCGACTGGGACCGGGAGAAGCTCTCGGAGCGGCTGGCCAAGCTCTCCGGCGGCATTGCGGTGATCAAGGTCGGCGCCGCGACCGAGGTCGAGATGAAGGAGCGCAAGCACCGCATCGAGGACGCCATCGCGGCGACCAAGGCGGCCGTCGAGGAGGGCACCGTCCCCGGCGGTGGCGCCGCCCTCGCCCAGGTCGCCAAGGAGCTCGACGGCAGCCTCGGCCTGACCGGCGAGGAGGCGATCGGCGTCTCGATCGTCCGCAAGGCGCTGGTCGAGCCGCTGCGGTGGATCGCGCAGAACGCCGGCCACGACGGTTACGTCGTGGTGGGCAAGGTCGGCGAGCTGGGCTGGGGCCACGGCCTCAACGCGGCCACCGACGAGTACGTGGACCTGGTCGCGTCCGGCATCATCGACCCGGTGAAGGTGACCCGCAACGCGGTCTCCAACGCCGTCTCGATCGCCGGGCTGCTGCTGACCACCGAGAGCCTCGTGGTGGACAAGCCGGCCGAGCCGGAGCCCGCCGCCGCCGGTGGGCACAGCCACGGTCACGGGCACGGCCACCAGCACGGTCCGGGCTTCTGACCGACTCTCACAAGGGCGCGTCCTCCCGGGGACGCGCCCTTGCCATGTCCGGGGGTCTCTCCGGGCCCTCGCCGCGGCCCTGCCACGAGCGCCACAGCGCCGCGTACGGCCCGTTCGCCGCCACCAGCTCGTCGTGCGATCCCAGCTCGGTGATCCGGCCGTCCTCCACCACCGCCACCCGGTCCGCGTCGTGCGCCGAGAACAGCCGGTGCGCGATGGCCACCACGGTCCGTCCGCGCACCACCGCGGCGAGCGAGCGTTCCAGATCCCGCGCCGCCCGTGGGTCCAGCAGCGCGGTCGCCTCGTCCAGCACCAGCGTATGCGGGTCGGCCAGGATCAGCCGGGCCAGCGCCACCTGCTGCGCCTGCGCCGCGGTGAGCGGATGCGCGCCCTCGCCCACCACGGTGTCCAGCCCGTTCGGCAGCCCGTCCGCCCACTGCAGGGCGCGCACCGCGGCGAGCGCGGCCCGGACGTCCGGCTCCGGCGCCGACGGCCGGGCCATCGCCAGGTTGTCCCGCAGCGTACCGATGAAGACGTGGTGTTCCTGGCTGACCAGCGCCACCTCGGCGCGCAACCGGTCCGGGGCGAGCGCGCCGAGCGGCACCCCACCGACCGTGACGCTGCCCTCGGTGGGCTGGTGGATGCCGGCCAGCAGCCGGCCCAGTGTCGACTTGCCGGCGCCGGACGGGCCCACCACGGCCAGCCGTTCCCCCGGGCGCAGGGTCAGGTCCACGCCGTGCAACACCTCGCGCCCCTCGCGGTAGCCGAACCGCACCCCGCGCAGCTCGATCCGGGTGCCGTCCGGCCGGGGCGCCCGCGGCCGGGGCGGGTGCGGCGCGGCGGTCACCCCGAGCAGCCGGGCCAGCGAGGCCGCGCCCACCTGCAGCTCGTCCAGCCAGGAGAGCAACCGGTCGAGCGGGTGGATGAGCTGCTGGACGTAGACCACCGCCGCGGTCAGCTGGCCCAGCGTGACGGTGCCGCGCAGGTACAGCCAGCCGCCGGTGAGCAGGGTGAGCACCATCGGCAGCAGGTAGCTCACCTCGATCACCGGCCACCAGACGGTCCGCAGGAACAGCGTGTACCGCTCGGCCCGCCAGGACCGGCCCAGGTCCCGGTCGGTCCGGGCGACCCGCTGCCGCTGCCGGCCCAGCGCCTCCACCGTCCGGGCGCCCTCGACCGTCTCGGTCAGCCCGTCGGTGACCTCCGAGTACGCCGCGTTCTGCCGCAGGTAGCCGGCCGGGGCGCGGCGCACGTACCAGCGCGTCCCGGCCACCGTGATCGGCACCCCGACCAGCAGCGGGGCGGCGAGCACCGGGCTCACCAGGACCAGCGCCACCACCACCAGGCCACCGGTGAGCAGGGCGATCATCGTCTCCGGCACGGCCAGCCGGACGCAGCGGGACAGCGCGTCCACGTCCCGGGTGGTACGCGTCAGCAGGTCCCCGGTCCCCGCCGACTCCACGGTGCCCAGCGGCAGCGTGAGCACCCGGGCGATGAACTCCTCCCGCAGCTGCGCCAGCACCTGCTCGCCGAGCCGCGCCGAGGCGAGGTACGCGAACCGGGTCAGCACCGCCTGCAGCAGCACGAACCCGGCCAGCGCGGCGGCCAGCCCGTTCAGCTCGGCGGCGAACGTCCCGCGCTGCACCGCCTGCACCAGGTCGCCGAGGTAGCGCGGCCCGGCCAGCCCGGCCAGGGCGGCCAGCAGGTGCAGCCCGACGGTCGCGCGGAACATGCCGGGATGCCGGCGGAACAGGGACCGGGCGTATCGCCAGGCCTGGGAGCGGCCGGCAACCGGTAGCGCAGGGCTCACGACTGCTCCTGACGGAGCACCACGCGGGCGTACCGCGGCTCCGAGCCGAGCAGCTCGTGATGCGTGCCGGCCGCGACCACCCGGCCGTGTTCCAGGTAGAGCACCCGGTCGGTGTGGCCGAGCACGAGCGGGCTGGACGTGCAGACGACAGTGGTGCGCCCGGCCCGTACGGCCCGCAGCCGCTCGGCGATCCGCGCCTCGGTGTGCGCGTCCACCGCGTTCGTCGGCTCCACCAGGATCAGGACCTCCGGATCCGCGACCAGCGCCCGGACCAGCCGCAGCCGTTGCTGCTGGCCGCCGGAGAAGGACCGGCCGCGCTCGACGACCTCGCTGTCCAGCCCGTCCGGCAGGCCGTCCACGATGTCCCGCGCGGCCGCCGCCTCCAGCGCCTCCGCCAGACGCCCGCTCCGGTACGGGTCCAGGTCGGCCCGCAGTCGCCCGGAGAAGAGCCGGGCCTCGTTCTCCGCCACCAGGATCCGCTCGCGTACCTCGGCCAGGGGCAGGTCGGTCAGCGGCACCCCGCCGAGCGTGGCGCCCCCGGCGTACCGCCCGAGCCGGTCGGCGACGCGCGCCGCGTCGGCGGGGTCCCGGGCGACGATCGCGGTCAGCCGGCCGGGGACGACACGTACCCCGGACTCCGGATCGGCCAGCTCACCACCGCGCGGCCGGGCCGCCCCGGACGGCTCGGCCGCGACCCGCGGCAACGTGAGCATCCGCACCACCCGGCGGGCCGACACGTGCCCCCGGGTCAGCTTGTCGATCGAGTCGGTGAGCTGCCGCAGCGGGGAGACCAGGAAGGCGGCGTAGGCGTAGAACGAGACGAGCTGGCCGACCGTGATCCGGCCGTCCGCCGCGAACCGGGCGCCCAGCCAGGTCACCAGCACCAGGAACGTGCCGGGCAGGAGCACCTGGGCGGCTTCCAGGAGGGACTCGACGCTCGCCGTACGTACCCCCGCCGCGCGCAGCGCCTGGGACTGCGCGCGATAGCGCGCCACCATGACCGCCTCGCCGCCCACGCCGCGCAGCACCCGCAACCCGGTGACCAGGTCCGCGGCCTGGCCGGTGAGCCGGGCCTGCTGTTCCCGGTACGCCTGCTGGCGCCTGTGCAACGGCCGGATCAGCCCGCCCACGACGGCCATCAGCGCCGGCACGCCGAGCAGCACCACCAGGCCGAGCGGGACCGAGGTGTGCAGCAACAGCAGCGTGACAGTGGCGACCGCGAGCAGCGCGCCGGTCCCGCGGGCCGCGACGTCCACCGCGCCGCCGATGTGGGTGATGTCCGAGGTGCCGATGGCCACCGCCTCGCCGGCGTCCAGCCGCCGCGGCAGGGCCGAGCCGAGCCGGTTCGCCTGGCGGACCGTCACCTGCACGGTCCGGAACCCGGCGGCCAGCCAGTTGACGGTCGCGAAGCGGTGCCGGCTGATCCCGGTGAGCGCCTGCACGACGCCGATCACGAACAGCACCAGTGCCCAGCCGAGCAACGCGCCGCCACGCTCGGCGGCGGCCGCGTCGATGGCCCGCCCGACCATCGCCGGCACCAGCGACTGGCAGCCCATCCAGGCGACCGCGAGCGCGATCGCCGTGACGATCGTCATGCGGGAGCGCCGGATCAGCCAGCTCAGGAAACGCGTGGCGGACCGGGCGTCGGGCAGGCCGGGATCGGCCACGGGCAGTCTGCGCATCAGGCCCCGACGGTACGGCCGGGAACGCCCGCGCTGCGACCGCTCAGCGATCGACGGGGGTGAAATCCCAGACGTGCGGAGCGCGTGCCACCAGCTTCTCCGGCGGGGTGGGCAGGCTCTCCGGGGTGTTTCGCCATTTGGTGATGACGACGATGCGATGATCCGTGGACGAATAGACGTCACTCGACACATGTTGTGGCAGCACCTCGAGTGCCGGCACCGCTATGTCGCAGACCCAGCTCAGCAGCTCGTCGAAGCCGCTGCGCGAGGCCCGCACCTCCCACATCCGCGCGATCATGCTGGCTTCCTACCCTGGCACACTGACCGAGGTCAAACCCATCGCGGAATCCGCCGGCAGATCGAGACGGCTGGGCGCGACGCCGGCCGCCACCAGGTGCGAGCCCAGGGCGGCGACCATCGCGCCGTTGTCGGTGCACAGCTGCGGGCGGGGCACCCGCACCGCGATCCCGTGCCGGGCCGCGCGTTCCTCGGCGAGCACCCGCAGCCGCGAGTTCGCCGCCACGCCGCCGCCGATCACCAGGGTGCGCACCCCGTTGCTCAGGCAGGCGTCGATCGCCTTGGCGGTCAGCACGTCGCAGACCGCCTCCTGGAAGCTCGCCGAGACGTCGGCCACCGGCACCGGCTCGCCGGCCCGCTCCCGCGCCTCCACCCAGCGCGCCACAGCGGTCTTCAAGCCGGAGAAGGAGAAGTCGAAGCGGTGCTCGGCCTGGTCCTTGGGCGCGGTCAGCCCCCGCGGGAAGGCGATCGATCCGGGGTCGCCGTCACGCGCCGACCGATCGATGATCGGGCCGCCCGGAAAGCCCAGCCCGAGCAGCCGCGCCACCTTGTCGAACGCCTCGCCGGCCGCGTCGTCGATGGTGGCGCCGAGCGGCGTCACCCCCGCCGTCAGGTCGTCGACCAGCAGCAGCGAGGAGTGCCCGCCGGAGACCAGCATGGCCACCGCCGGCTCGGGCAGCGGCCCGTGCTCCAGCGTGTCCACCGCCACGTGCGCGGCCAGGTGGTTGACGCCGTAGACCGGTTTCTCGGCGGCCAGCGCGTACCCCTTGGCCGCGGCCACCCCCACCAGCAGCGCGCCGGCCAGGCCGGGACCGCTGGTCACCGCTATCGCGTCGACGTCGGCCAGGGTCACGCCGGCCTCGTCGAGCGCCCGCTGCATGGTCGGCACCAGCGCCTCCAGGTGGGCGCGGCTGGCCACCTCGGGCACCACCCCGCCGAACCGGGCGTGCTGGTCCACGCTGGACGCCAGCGCGTCGGCCAGCAGGGTGTGCCCGCGGACGATGCCGATCCCGGTCTCGTCGCAGGAGGTCTCGATTCCGAGTACCAGGGGCTCGTCACGCATCTCGCATCATCACCAGGGCGTCGGTGTTGCTGGGTTGGTAGTAGCCGCGCCGGATGCCGACCGGCTCGAAGTCGTAGCCGGCGTAGAGCCTCTGCGCCGGATGGTTGTCGACCGCCACCTCGAGCAGGGTCCGCCTGACGGATCGCCGCGCCGCCTCGGCCAACAGGTCCTCCAGAAGGGTGCGGCCGATGCCGAGCCGCTGCGCCTCGCGGCGGACGGCGATGTTCTGCACCCAGGACTCTTCCTGATCCACAACGGACAAGCCGGCGTAGCCGAGCACTCTTTCGCCGTCCACCGCGACGACGTAGTGGTGGCGCTGGGCCAGCTCGTTCCAGAACATCGCGGCCGACCACTTCTCGTTGCCGAAGAGGTCCTCCTCCAGCGGCAGCACCTCGTCGATGTGCCACCAGCGGAAACGTTCGACGCGCATCAGGTCAGCACCGGCTTGCGGCCGGCCGGCTCGACGGCGTCCGGCCGGCGCAGGTAGAGCGGCGTCAGCACCTCGCTCGGCGCGGCTGACCGAATCCGGTCGGCGGCGAGCGCGACGAGAGCGGCGCCGGGCGGGTGGAGCAGGTGCTCCTCGACCGGCACGCCGAAGATGTCACCGTATTTCAACGCGCCCTCGCCGGCCGCCCGCTCCACGTCCACCGTCACATCCGCGGGCTTCGCGACATCAGGACCACTTTCCCGTACGCCGTCGGCATACGTCGCGTGGTAGACCTCACGGCGTCGCGCGTCCGTGGCGACCAGGACCCGCCCCGGACCGGCGGCCCGGCCCAGCGCGTCCAGCGAGCACACCCCGTAGACCGGGATGCCCAGCGCCTGCCCCATGCTCGCGGCGGTGGCCAGCCCGACCCGCAGGCCGGTGAACGGCCCCGGGCCCAGGCCGGCCACGATCGCGGTCAGGTCACGTGGCCGCGCCCCGGCCTCGGCGAGCACCGCCGCGATCTCCGGCGCCAGCTTCTCGCCGTGCGCGCGGGGATCGACAGTGCGGCTCTCCGCCACCCCGAACAGACCGTCCGCGGTGACCTCGACGAGCGCCGCCGTCGAAGCGGGCGTGGCGGTGTCCAGAGCAAGAACGAGCACGCAACGAGCCTAGACGGTCGGCCGCGGGTCCCAGTTCACCACCGGGCGGCCACCGTCCGCGAGGGCCTTGTTGGCCGCGCTGAACGGGCGGCTGCCGAGGAAGCCGGCCGGGTTCATCGGGCTCGGGTGACCGGCCTCGATCACCGCGTGCGCCGGGTTGGTGATCAGGCCGGCCTTCTTCTTCGCGTAGTTGCCCCAGAGCAGGAAGACGATCCGCTCGGTCCGCTCGTTCAGCGCGCGGATGGTGGCGTCGGTGAACGTCTCCCAGCCCTTGTTGGCGTGCGAGGCGGCCTTGCCGGCGCGGACCGTGAGCACCGCGTTGAGCAGCAGCACGCCCTGCTCCGCCCAGCCGGTGAGGTTGCCGCTCTTCGGCGGCGCGATGTTGACGTCCTCGGCGAGCTCCTTGAACACGTTGCGCAGCGACGGCGGCACCCGGACGCCGTCGCGCACGCTGAAGCTCAGGCCGTGCGCCTGGCCGGGGCCGTGGTACGGGTCCTGGCCCAGGATCAGCACCCGGGTCTGCTCCGGCAGGCACAGCCGGTACGCCGAGAACAGATCCTCCACCGGTGGGTAGACGGTGTGCTCGGCATACTCCGCGGCGACGAAGTCGCCCAGCGCGGCCGTCGCCTTCTCGTCCAGGAAGGGGGCCAGCTCGGCGCGCCACTGCCCGGGAAGCAGCTCGATCAGGTTCACATTCTCTCCAGTCGTCGGGCCCAGTCGCCGCCGTGCGGCACCAGTTCGATCACTCGGGTGTCGTCGTCCAGCCGATCGATGCGGACGAGCAGATATTCGTCGTTGAGTTGCTCGACCAGCCCGGCGCCCCACTCCACCACGGTGACCGCCTCGTCGGCGGAGGCGTCCAGGTCCAGGTCGTCGATCTCGGCGCGCGGATCGGGGCGGTCGCCCAGCCGGTACGCGTCGGCGTGCACCAGCGGGACCGGGCCGCGGTGCAGCCGGGCGATCACGAAGGTCGGCGACGTGATCGGGCCCCGCACCCCCAGCCCCGCGCCGATGCCCTGCACCAGAGCCGTCTTGCCGGCCCCCAACGGCCCGGTGAGCAGCACCAGGTCGCCCGGACGCAGCAGCGTGGCGAGCCGGCGGCCGAAGGCCCGGGTCTCCTCGACGGTGGTCAGCTTCACGAGATCTTCTCCAGGAACGGGATGAGGGCCGCGTTCACCTCGTCGGCCTTCTCCAGCATCACCACGTGCCCGCTGTTCTCGATCTTCAACAGCTCGGCCTCCGGCAGCTCCTTGATGATCTGCTCGGAGTGGGTGACCGGGGTGAGGTAGTCCCGGGTGCCGACGACGACCAGCACCGGCACGCCGCGCAGCGCGGACAGGGCCGGCAGGCGGCTGTGCCGGTAGAGCGTGTTCAGGTACTTCGTGAGGGTCTCCACAGAGGTCCTGGAGTTCATGCTCTCCACGAACGTGACGAGCGACGGGCTGGGCTGGGACTCGCCGAAGCCGTACCGCCGGGTGAGCAGCCAGGCCAGGTCGGAGGAGGCCACCCGGGCGCGGTCGATGGTGCCGCCGCCGAGCTTGGCCGCCTTGTCCCAGAGCGGGAAGAACGGCGCGCTGAACCGGGCCACCACGTTGCTGACGCCGAGCGTGGCCTTGTCGAACAACCCGGCCGAGGTGGACATCAGCACCACACCGGTCACCCGGTCGCCGAACCACTCCGGGAACTGCTCGGCGAACGCCATGATCGTCATACCGCCCATCGAGTGGCCGACCAGGATGATCTGGCCCTCCGGCACGGCCGCGTCCAGGACGGTGGCCAGCGACCTGCCGAGCGCGGCGATGTCGTACGTCCCGGACTGCAGTTTCGACGAGCGGCCGTGACCCGGCTGGTCGTAGAAGACCAGGCGGTGGTCTCCGCGCTCGGCCAGAGCCTTGCGCTGGAAGTAGAACGTGCCCATGTCCAGGGCGAAGCCGTGCACGAAGACTATGGTCGGCTTGCTCGGGGACGACGGTCCGGCCACCCGCGGATTCACGATCTCGACGTGCAGCTGGGTGCCGTCCGCCGCGGTCACCGTGACCTCGTGGTCGAACGGCTGGTCGCCGAACGGCTCGTCCACATAGGGATCCCCGGGTTTGTTGACCGAACGCCGCACCAGCACCCGTTCCACGGCCAGCGCGGTCGCCAGCCCGGCCGCCGCGACGCCGACCACCGCGCCGGCCACCCCGGCCCGCCGGGCCGCTCGGGAGGAACTCATGACGCCACCCGCGCCGCGCCCGCCCACTCGGTCGCGCGCCCCCTCATCCGATCTCCCCGGCGTCGTGACCGGTCGCCGGCAACGCCTGCCCGCTCCCTCGTCCGGCCTCCCCGGTGTAGATCCGCGGCACCCGGCTGCTGCCGAACCGGGTGACGATCTCGTAGTTGATCGTGCCGGTCGCCTCGGCCCAGTCGTCGGCGGTCGGACCGCCGTCGTCGCCCGGACCGAACAGCGTGGCCACGTCGCCGGCCGCCACCGGGGCGTCGCCCACGTCGACCACGAACTGGTCCATGCAGACCCGGCCGGCGATCCGCGCGCGGGTGTCGCCGATGCGCACCGGACCGGCGCTGGACGCGTGCCGGGGCACTCCGTCGCCGTAGCCCAGCGGCACCACGGCCAGGGTGGTCTCGCGGTCGGTGTGATAGGTCAGCCCGTAGGAGACGCCCTGCCCCGCGGGCACGCGCTTGGTCAGGGTGACCCGGGCGCGGGCGGTCATGGCCGGCCGCAACCCGAACGTCCGGCCGGCGATGGGCGACAGACCGTACGCCGCGATGCCGACCCGGACCAGGTCGAAGTGGGCGTCGGGCCGGGTCAGGGTGGCCGCCGAGTTGGCGATGTGCCGGTACCGCGGGGCCAGGCCGTACTGCTCGGCCAGCGCCAGGCCCTCGGTGAAGACGGCGAGCTGCCGGTCGATCGACTCGTGGCCGGGCTCGTCGGCGCGGGCGAAGTGGCTCCACATCCCGACGATCTCCACGTCGCCGCCGGCATGCGCCTTGGCGGCCGCCTCGAAGAGCGCCGGCCACTCGGCGGGCACCGCGCCGCCCCGGGCCAGCCCGGTGTCCAGCTTGAGGTGCACCACGGCCGGCTGTCCGGCCCGGCGCGCGGCCGTGACCAGCTCGTCGATCAGCCCGACGGTGGCGGCGCTCAGGTCGACGCCGGCCGCCACGCCCTCGTGCAGCGGCAGCCCCGGAGCGATCAGCCAGGCCAGCACCCGGGCCCGCACACCCGCCCGGCGCAGCTCCAGCGCCTCGTCGAGGGTGGCCACGCCGAGCCAGGTGGCGCCGCCGGCCACGGCCGCCCGCCCGGCCGGGACCATGCCGTGCCCGTACCCGTCCGCCTTGACCGCGACCAGCACCTCGGCGGAGGTGCCGGCACGCAGCATCGCAACGTTGTCCCGGATGGCGTCCAGATCGACGCGGACTTCGGCCTGCCACATGTCGTCCACCCTACTGAGGGGTACGACAGTTCCCGCCGGACCGGGTGTCAGACGAGCAGATCGGCCAGCGCCGGGCGGAGCGCGGCGGCCACGTCCGGCGCGGTCACCGGGCCGTCCAGCGCCGCGCGCCGCCCGGCCAGCCCGTGCACGTAGGCAGCGGCGACCGCCGCGCGGACCGCCGGCAGACCGGCCGCGAGCAGCGACCCGAGCAGCCCGGCCAGCACGTCGCCGCTGCCCGCGGTGGCCAGCGCCGCGGTGCCCGTGGGATTCGCCCAGATCTCGCCGGCCGGCGTCGCCACGATCGTCCGGTAGCCCTTGAGCAGCACCACAGCGTTGGTCCAGGCGGCCAGCCGGGCGGCCGCGGCCATCCGGTCGGCGCCCGGGGCCTCCCCGGCCAGCCGTTTGAACTCGCCGTCGTGCGGGGTCAGCACCAGCGGCGCGTCCCGGCGCAGGTCCTGCGCGTGCTCGCCGCCGACCAGCATGGTGATCGCGTCGGCGTCCAGCACCACCGGCAGCGAGGTGGCCAGCACGCTGCGCAGCTCGGTGCGGGCGTCGGCGGCGGTGCCCAGGCCGGAGCCGCAGACCCAGGCCTGCACCCGGCCGGCCTCGGCGACCCGGCGCGCGGCGACCACCGACGGGTGGGCGCGGACCACCTCCTGGTGGGCGCTGCCGGCGTAGCGCACCATCCCGGTCGGTCCGGCCAACGCGCCGGACGTGGAGAGCAGCGCGGCGCCCGGGTACCGCGCCGAGCCGGTGGCCAGGCCGACCACGCCACGGGTGTACTTGTCCGAGGCCGCGCCGGGACGCGGCCACCAGGACGCGACGTCGGCGGCCTCGGCCACCCGGACCGCGGGGTCGGTCACCAGCACCGGTCCCAGCCCGATGTCGACCAGCTCGACCTGCCCGCAGCGGATCGCCGCCGGGCCGGCCACGTGCGCCGGCTTCAGGCACCCGAAGGTGACAGTGACGTCCGCGGTGACCGCCTCGCCGGGCACGTCGCCGGTGTCCACGGTCACCCCGCTGGGCACGTCTACGGCCACCACGACAGGTCGCCTCCCGGTCCGCCCGCGCAGCCCGCCGAGGCGGTTCACGACGGCTGCCGCGTCCGGTCGCAGGCCGCCGGACGCGCCGATCCCGACGATCCCGTCCAGCACCAGGTCGGCGTGGGCGGGCAGGTCGCCGGTGGTGAACCCGCCGGCCTGGCGCAGCGCGGCCAGCCCGGCCAGGTGCACCCGGTCCGGGCTGAGCAGCAGGGCCCGCACCTGGGCGCCGCGGGCGGCCAGCGCCGCGCCGGCGTAGAGCGCGTCGCCGCCGTTGTCGCCGCTGCCGACCAGCAACAGCACGCGGGCGCCGTAGACGCCGCCGGTGTCCGCCAGCAGGAGCGCGCAGCGCCGGGCCAGGCCGGCCGCGGCCCGCTGCATCAGGGTGCCCTCGGGCAGCGTCGCCATCAGCGTCTTCTCGGCCGCCCGGACGTCGGCGACCCGCCATGCCTGCCGCATCTCTCCCCCTACGCCTCAGCCACCACCATCGCCGACGCGATCCCGCCGTCGTGCGACAGCGACAGGTGCCATCGATTGATGCCGCGCTCGGACGCGGCGGCGGCGACCGTACCGGAAACCGTCAACCAGGGACGCCCGTCCGGGTCGGTGACGATCTCGCAGTCGTGCCAGCGCAGCCCGGCCGGCGCGCCCAGCGCCTTGGCCACCGCCTCCTTGGCGGCGAACCGGGCGGCCAGCGACTCGGGCGAGCGCGGGTTGCCCGACCCGGTCAACCGCTCCTCCTCGGTGAACAACCGGTCCCCGAGCAGCGGGGTCCGGTCGAGCGCGCGGGCGAAGCGGTCCACCAGGACGACGTCGATGCCGACAGACACGATCACAACGGACACCCTAACGTTCGCCCGGACGCCTGTGGACAGCCGCGGAGCGTTGTCCACAGGCCCGTCCCGGCGACCTCCGCGACGGCCTACCTTCGGCGCCATGAACCCCGACATCGACGTCGACATCCGGCAACTGCACGGCACCACCTCGGCGGTCGAGGGGACGGCGGCCCGGGTGCGGGAGGCGGCGGCCTCGGCCCCGCCACCCGTGCCCGGCCCGCGCTGGTCGTCCGTGGACGCCGCCGCCTCCGCGGCCGGCGCCGCGGCCCGATCGCTGCGGAACCTCGGCGCCGGCCTCACCGACACCGCCGACCAGATCGAGCACACCATCGCGGAGTACGCCGCGGCCGACACCCGTGCCGCGACCCGTCTGCGAGCGGCCCGATGAGCGTCGTCACCTACACCCGGCTGCGGGTCACCGACCCGACCCGCTGGGCCGCCGCGGCGCTCGACTGGCGTCGCTGGGCCGCGCTGGCCGGCGTGCTCTGCGGCGAGTTCGGCCCGCTCGCCGGCCGGTTGCGCGCCGCCTGGTCCGGTGCCGCCGCCGAGGCCGCCACCGCCCGGCTCGGCACGTTCCGCCGCCGGCTGGTGCTGTTCCGGCTGCTCTGCTGGCGGGCCGACCAGATCCTCAGCGAGTTCGCCGCGGCCCTGACCCGGGCCCGCGCCCTGCTCGACCGGGCGCGGGCCGCGGTCGGCGGCGCCGACCTGGTGATCGGCGGGACCGGGCCGGGCCAGGCCGATCTGGCCGCCGCGGTCGAGGTGGCCGCCGGCGCCGACGAGACCGCCCGCGCCCGCCTGGCCGAGGTCGCCGCGACCCCGGTCGCCCCGGCGGCCGCCGCCGGACCGGACTGCACGGCGACTCCGGCGCGGGTCCGCCAGTGGTGGGCCGGGCTGTCCCCCGGCGAGCGGATGTGGCTGCTGGCGTGCGAGCCGGCGGCGGTCGCCGGCCGGGACGGGATCCCGGTCGCCGACCGCGACCTGGCCAACCGGCTGCTGCTGGCCGACCGCCGGGAGAGCCTGCTGCGCGCCGGCACGGACGGGGACCGGCTGCGCGGGCTGGACCGGCTCGCCGCCCGGCTGGAGGCGGAGAGCGGGCCCAGGTCGTATCTCATCGGATTGGACGTCTCCGCGGACGGCCGGGCCGTGGTCGCCTTCGGTGACCCGGATCGCGCGGCGAACGTGTTGACCCACGTCCCCGGGATGACCGCCGGCCTGTCGTCGCTGGACCACGAGCTGACCCGGGCCGAGCGGGTCGCGGGCCGGGCCGGCGAGCTGGGGCCGACCGCGGCGACCAGCTCGGTGGTCTGGCTCGGCTACGACGCGCCCGACTTCCTGCACGAGGCCTGGTCGGCCCGGCAGGCGGAGGACGGCGCGAGCGGGCTGCGGCGGTTCCAGGACGGGTTGCGGGCCACCCACGAGGGCCCGGCGGCCCGGCTCACCGTGCTCGGGCACAGCTACGGCTCGCTGGTGGTGGGCAAGGCGGCGACCGGAGCGCTGGACGCCGACCGGGTGGTCTTCGTCGGCTCGCCCGGGGTCGGCGTGGACTCGGCGGCGCGGCTGACTCTCCCGGCCGACCACGTGTTCGCCTCGACCTCGATCAGCGACCCGATCCAGTGGCTCGCGGTCTCCCCCGGCACGGCGGCCCGCCGCCTGCTGCCCGGCCCGCCGGTCACCGGGCCGGCCGGCGACCTGTGGTTCGGGCACAACCCGAGCGACCCGGCCTTCGGCGCCCGGGTCTTCGGCAGCCAGTGGGACGGCGGCCACCTCGGCTACTGGGAACCGGGGAAGCCGGCCCTCGACGCCCTCGCCAAGATCACTCTCGGTGAGGCGCCATGAGGGCCGGCTCGGTACGGTGCGTGGGCCGTCGGCGCCGCCCGCATCGCCGGAGCCGGGAATGGGGGCGACGGACGAACCCGCCACGGCGCGGACCCGCGCGCCGTCCTGCACGTGCCGCACGGCCGCCGTGACCGGGACCGGGCCGTACGGCCGCACGGCCGGAACCTGGCCGCACGGCCGCATGGCCGGAACCCGGCCGCACGGCCGCCGGTGGGCTACTCGACGGTGACCGACTTGGCCAGGTTGCGCGGCTGGTCCACGTCGTGGCCGCGGGCGGTGGCGATCTCGCAGGCCAGGATCTGCAACGGCACGGTGGTCATCAGCGGGGCGAGCAGCGTCGGGGTGTGCGGCACCTCGATCAGGTGGTCGGCGAACGCGCGGACGCCCTCGTCGCCCTGCTCGGCGATCACGATGGTCCGCGCGCCGCGGGCGCGCACCTCCTGGATGTTGGAGACCACCTTGTCGCGGATCACGCCCCGGCCGGCCGGCGACGGCACCACGCAGACGACCGCGGTGCCCTGGTCGATCAGCGCGATCGGACCGTGCTTGAGCTCGCCGGCCGCGAAGCCCTCGGCGTGCATGTAGGCGAGCTCCTTGAGCTTGAGCGCGCCCTCCAGGGCCACCGGGAAGCCGACGTGCCGCCCGATGAACAGCACCGTGGAGGCGGTCTTGAGATCCCGGGCCAGCGCCCGCACGTCCTCCATCTTGCCGAGCAGCTCGCGCAGGTTGTCCGGGGTGCTGCGCAGGCGGGAGACCACGGCGGCCACCTCGTCGGCGTACATCACGCCGCGGATCTGGGCCAGGTGCAGGCCGATCAGGTAACACGCGACCAGCTGGGTGAGGAACGCCTTGGTGGAGGCGACCGCGATCTCCGGCCCGCCGTGGGTGTAGAGGACGGCATCCGACTCGCGCGGAATGGTGGAGCCGTTGGTGTTGCAGATGGCGAGCACCCGGGCCTTCTGCTCCTTGGCGTGCCGCAGCGCCATCAGGGTGTCCATGGTCTCGCCGGACTGGCTGATCACGATCACCAGGGTGGAGCGGTCCAGGATCGGGTCGCGGTACCGGAACTCGCTGGCCAGTTCGACCTCGCAGGGGATCCGGACCCAGTGCTCGATGGCGTACTTGGCGATCATGCCGGCGTTGTAGGAGGTGCCGCAGGCCACGATGAACACCTTGTCCACGTCCCGCAGGTCCTGGTCGGTGAGCCGGACCTCGTCCAAAATGATCTCGCCGCGGTCGCTCAGCCGGCCGAGCAGGGTGTCCGCGATGGCCTGCGGCTGCTCGGCGATCTCCTTGAGCATGAAGTAGTCGAAACCGCCCTTCTCGGCGGCCGACAGGTCCCAGTCGACGTGGAACTCCTTGCCGCTGGCCGGGGCGCCGTCGAAGTTGGTGATCTCGATGGCGTCCGGGGTGATCAGGACGACCTGGTCCTGACCCAGCTCGACCGCCTCGCGGGTGTGCTCGATGAACGCCGAGACGTCGCTGGCCAGGAAGTTCTCCCCGGCGCCGCGGCCGACCACCAGCGGCGAGTTGCGCCGCGCGGCGACCACCGCGTCCGGCACCTCGACGTCCACCGCGAGCAGGGTGAAGGCGCCCTCCAGCCGGCGCACGACGCGCCGCATGCCCTCGGCGAGCAGTGCCGGGCCGTCCCCCGCGCCGGCCGTGCGCAGCGCGCGCATCTCCGCGGCGAGCAGGTGCGCCGCGCACTCGGTGTCGGTGTCGCTGCGGAACTCGACGCCGCCGGCCTCCAGCTCGGCGCGCAGGCGGGCGAAGTTCTCGATGATGCCGTTGTGGATGACCGCGACCCGGCCGTCGGCGGACAGGTGCGGGTGGGCGTTGCGGTCGGTCGGCCCGCCGTGGGTGGCCCACCGGGTGTGCCCGATGCCGGTCCGGCCGGCGGCGATCCCGTCGGCCGTGCGGTCGGCGAGGGCCTTCTCCAGGTTGGCCAGCTTGCCGGCCCGCTTCTCGGTGCGCACTTCGCCGTTGTCGATGACGGCGATGCCGGCGGAGTCATATCCGCGGTACTCCAGCCGGCGGAGGCCGTCGAGCACGATGCCCAAGGCCGGACGATTGCCTACGTAACCCACGATCCCACACATGCCGGGCAGCGTAGCTGACTTTTGCGCAAACGTCATGCGCGAGAAGCACTCTTACGCGCATCGTACGTGATCGGAAACATAGACCGTACAGTGGGCGCTCGCTCCGGTGGCGTACCGTCGAATCGGCCTGTCAGGAGGAGAGATGAGCGAACCGCGCGACCCGGTGTGGCCGCCCCGGGACTACCCGCCCACCTCCGAGTTCCCGCCGGTCGACCACGTTCCGCCGGACCACCCGCGGCAGCCCGGCCATTCCCCGGATCACTGGCGGCAGCCCGGCTACCCGCCACCTCCGGACCAGTCGCAGCAGCCCGGCTACCCGCCGGGCTATCCGCCGCCCCCGCCGCGCCGCAGCAACGTGCCGCTGGTCGCCCTGGTCCTGGCGGTCAGCCTGCTGCTCTGCGGCGGTGTGGTGACCACCGGCGTGCTCCTGGTCCAGCGGGCCACCGACAAGGCCGAGGAGACCGCGCAGAAGATCCCGACCGCCCTGCCCACCCAGGCACCCACGGCCCTGCCCAGCAACCTGCCGGACCTGCCCGGCCTCACCGACGGCCGGCCGGTCACGGTGAAGTACGAGGTGACCGGGGACGGCCCGGCCACGATCATCTACACCGAGAAGCTGAACGGCCTGCCCAAGACCCTCAACGACGTGAAGCTGCCGTGGCGGCTGTCGGTGACCATGGAAGGATTGTCGTTCGTCTCGGTGTCGGCCGTGCGGACCACGCTGGCCGACGGCAGCATCACCTGCAGGGCGACGGTCGACGGCCGGACGGTCTCCGAGCACACCGCCTCGGGCATCGGCGCCACCGCCACCTGCAACAAGGTGACCTTCAACTGAAAGGAGCACGGTGAGCACGGACCCGCTGGTCGAGCGGATGCGCCCGTTCGGGACCACCATCTTCGCCGAGATGTCCGCGCTCGCGGTCCGCACCGGGGCGGTCAACCTCGGTCAGGGCTTCCCGGACACCGACGGCCCGCCGGAGATGCTGGCCGCCGCGGCACACGCCCTGGCGAACGGCGCGAACCAGTACCCGCCGCTGGCCGGCATCCCCGCGCTGCGGCAGGCGATCGCCGAGCACGAGCAGCGGTTCTGGGGCCTGACCCGGGACCCGGACACCGAGGTCGCGGTCACCGCCGGCGCCACCGAGGCGGTCGCGGCGGCCATTCTGGCGCTCTGCGAGCCGGGTGACGAGGTGGTCTGCTTCGAGCCGTACTACGACTCGTACGCGGCCTCGATCACCCTGGCCGGCGCGGTCCGGCGGCCGGTCACCTTGCGCCCCGGCCCGGACGGGCGGTACGAGTTCGACGAGGCGCAGCTGCGCGCGGCGTTCGGCCCGCGCACCCGGCTGCTGCTGCTCAACTCCCCGCACAACCCGACCGGCAAGGTGTTCACCCCGGCCGAGCTGGGTTTGATCGCCGGGCTCTGCCGGGAGTTCGACACGGTCGCGGTGACCGACGAGGTCTACGAGCACCTGATCTTCGACAGTGTGCACACCCCGCTGGCGTCCCTGCCGGGCATGCGGGAGCGGACCCTGCGCATCTCCTCGGCCGGCAAGACGTTCTCCTGCACCGGGTGGAAGATCGGCTGGGCCACCGGGCCGGCCCCCTTGGTCTCCGCGGTGCTGCGGGTCAAGCAGTTCCTCACGTTCGTGAACGCGGCGCCGCTGCAGCCGGCCGTGGCTGTCGCGCTCGGGCTGCCGGACTCCTACTTCACCGGCTTCACGGCTGGCCTGCGCGCCAACCGGGACCGGCTGGTGGCCGGGCTGACCGCGGCCGGGTTCGGGGTGCTGCCGCCCGAGGGGACGTACTTCGTGACCGCCGACATCCGGCCGCTGGGCGGGACCGACGGCGTCGAGTTCTGCCGTGCGCTGCCCGGGCGCTCCGGGGTGGTGGCGGTGCCGACCCAGGTCTTCTACGACCATCGGGAGGCGGGGCGGCACCTGATCCGGTTCGCGTTCTGCAAGCGGCCCGAGGTGATCGACGAAGCGGTGGCCCGCCTCAAGTGAGGAGACGGGCCGGGCACCGTCGACCGGCCGGGGCCTGCCGGGCCCGGTCCGCGAACCGCTGGCCGGCCGGGCGCGAACCGCTCGGCCGGGCGCGAACCGCTAGCTGGCCGGGCTCGCGGCCCGCACCTCGTCCGCGATCCGCGCGGCGACGCTGCTCGCCTGCTCCTCGGTGGCGGCCTCGACCATCACCCGGACCAGCGGCTCGGTCCCGGAGGGGCGCAGCAGCACCCGGCCGGTCTCGCCCAGCTCCGCCTCAGCCAGCGCCACCGCTGCCTGCACGGTCGGCGCGGCCGCCCCGGCCTCCCGGTCGCCGACCTTCACGTTGATCAGCTTCTGCGGCAGTTTGTGCACCACGGCGGCCAGGTCGGCCAGCGACTTGCCACTCGACGCGATCTGGGCCATCAGGTGCAGGCCGGTCAGCACGCCGTCGCCGGTGGTGGCGAACGCCGGCATCACGATGTGCCCGCTCTGCTCGCCGCCCAGCGCCAGCCCGGCGCCCTGCAGCTCCTCCAGCACGTACCGGTCGCCGACCTTGGTCTCGATCAGCTTGATCCCGGACTGCTTCATCGCGATCCGCAGGCCGAGGTTGCTCATCACGGTGGCGACCAGGGTGTCCTCGGTCAGCGTGCCGGCGTCGCGCATGGCCAGCGCCAGGATCGCCATGATCTGGTCGCCGTCCACCTCCTCGCCGGACGCGGTGACGGCCAGGCAGCGGTCGGCGTCGCCGTCGTGCGCCAGGCCCAGGTCGGCGCCCTCGCGCAGCACCGCCTCGCGGACCTTGTCGAGGTGCGTGGAGCCGCACTCCTCGTTGATGTTCAGCCCGTCCGGCTCGGCGTGGATCGCGATCACCTCGGCACCGGCCTCCCGGTACGCCACCGGGGCGGCCTCGCTGGCGGCGCCGTTCGCGCAGTCGACCACGACCTTGATGCCCTCGAGCCGGTTCGGGATCGACTCGACCAGGTGCTTGATGTAGTGCTCGGCGCCGTCCAGCAGGTCGTGCACCCGCCCGATGCCGGCGCCGGTGGGCCGCCCGACCAGGCCGTGCCCATCCTCGATCGCCTTCTCGATGCGCGCCTCGAGCTCGTCCGGCAGCTTCTGGCCGCCGGCGGCGAAGAGCTTGATGCCGTTGTCCGGCATGGGGTTGTGCGACGCGGAGAGCATCACACCGAGATCGGCACCGGTCTGCCCCACCAGGTACGCGACCGCCGGCGTCGGCAGCACGCCGACCCGGACCACGTTGGCTCCGGCACTGGTCAGGCCCGCGACGACCGCCGCTTCCAGCATCTCGCCGCTGGCCCGCGGGTCACGCCCCACGATCGCGAGCGGCTGGTGGCTGCTGTCGGTCTCGACCAGGACCCGGGCGGCCGCGACCGCGACCGAGAGAGCCAGTTCCGGGGTGAGCAGTTCGCCGTTCGCAAGACCGCGAACGCCGTCGGTGCCGAAGAGTCGCCCCATGGCGGCTTCCTTTCGCCGGTGACACGTGCCCTCAAGCGTGCAACAACTTCTGGTCAGGGCAGGAGTACCGGAACGGCTAGTTGGGGGAGGGGGGTGTCACAAAAACCATGAAGATCGCGGTGGTACGAAAACCGCGACGGCCGAGCACGCTTCCCGGCTGTTCGGGAGGCGTACTCGGCCGTCGCGGGAAAATCAGCGCTTCGAGTACTGCGGCGCCTTGCGGGCCTTCTTGAGGCCGTACTTCTTGCTCTCCTTGACCCGGGCGTCGCGGGTCAGGAAGCCGGCCTTCTTCAGGGCCGGGCGGTCGTCGGGCTCGCTGGAGATCAGCGCCCGGGCGATGGCCAGCCGCAGCGCACCGGCCTGGCCGGTGATGCCGCCGCCCCGCAGGTTCGCGAAGACGTCGAACTGCTCGGCCCGCTCGACGGTGCTCAGCGGCTCGCGGATCAGCTGCTGGTGGACCTTGCTCGGGAAGTAGTTCTCGAGCTCGCGGCCGTTGCAGGTGATCTTGCCGGTGCCGGGGACCAGACGCACCCGGACGATGGCCTCCTTGCGGCGGCCCACGGTCTGCACCGGACGGTCACCGGGGCGGGGGGCGCGAACCGGCGCGGGCGCCTCAACGACGACCGTCTCAGCGGGCTCCTCGACGGTCTCGACGGTCTCGACGACCTCGGGCTCGATGATGTCGGTCATGCTGCTGCCTTCTCCCGCGCTCACTGCGCGATCTGGGTGATTTCGAACGGCTGGGGCTGCTGCGCGGCGTGCGGGTGCTCGGCGCCCGGGTAGACCTTCAGCTTCTTGATGATCTGCCGCGCCAGCTTGTTGTGCGGGAGCATGCCCTTGACCGCCAGCTCGATCGCCTTCTCGGGGCGCTTGGTCAGCAGCTCCTCGTAACCGACCTGCTTCAGACCACCCGGGTAGCCGGAGTGCCGGTAGGCGACCTTGGTCTGCCGCTTGTTGCCGGTCAGCGCGACCTTGCCGGCGTTGATGATCACCACGAAGTCGCCGGTGTCGACGTGCGGGGCGAACGTCGGCTTGTGCTTGCCGCGGAGGAGGGTCGCGGTGTGGGTAGCCAGGCGGCCCAGGACGACGTCAGAAGCGTCGATAATGTGCCACTGACGCTCGATCTCACCCGGCTTCGGGCTGTACGTACGCACAGAATTACCTTGTCTCGTCGTCGGTCTGGGGGCGCGCGCTGGCCGCGTCGAACTCGACGTCGACACGAACATCAAGCACACCCCAGGGGGAGCGCTCGCAGCTATCGCACAACAGCAGGCAACAATACCCGGCCGCGCGGCGCGTGGTCAAAACAGGCTGCCCCTGGGTGAATAGCCCGAGGCGGGACCTCAAACGGTATCCAGCATACTCGGTCTCCGGACTACCCCCGCCGGGGGTTCGCCATCTGGAGCTCGCCGGCTCTTATCAGGCTCGAAACAAATGGGACGCTTGGCGGAAATTCCCCACCGGCAGGCTTCCAGTCATGCCCATCGGTGCGGAACTCCGGACGACGCGGCCCGGCACTGGCCGGCGCGGCGTGTTCGGGCGCACCATGGGAAGACCGCCGTCAGGGTTGAGGACGGACCTGGCGGTGTTCGCCACACCGGTTGGCCGGAGTGGCGAGGAGAAGTCGCGGCGTGCCCCGGACGGAGGCATGGCGAGAACCGTAAGCGTGACATGGGAGCGGGTCGACGCTGAGGACGACGGTTCTCGAGCGTGCCCTTCGGTGGACCGCCCGGCCACGTCGCGACTTCTCGACCTCCTCGTCGGCGGCGCCGCTCGCACCGGCGGCCGCGCCGGCCCCATCACCGGCGCTCCTCTCCCGGAAGGGGCCGACCTCGCCGGCTCCACGCCCTCCGATCTCTCCGCGGTCGCGGGCCGCGCCACTGGCCCCAGCCTCTCCGCAGGCGCCGGCCTCTCCACGGACGCCAATCCCACTACCGGCGCCGGCGTCCCCGCGGGCAACGGCCTCGTCCCGGGCGCCGGATGACGGACCGGACTCCGGGCGCCCGACGGCTGGTGCTGACGGCGGCCGCGCTGGCCGAGCCGACCGCCACCCTTTCCGGTTACACCGTCGGCGTCACCTCGGACCGCCGCCAGGACGAGCTGGCCGGTCTGCTGGAACACCGCGGCGCCCGGGTCGTGCTCGCCCCGGCGCTGCGCATCGTCCCGATCTCCGACGACGCCGAGCTGCGCGCCGCCACCCGGGCCTGCCTGGACACCCCGCCCGACATCGTGCTGGTGAACACCGGCATCGGCATGCGCGGCTGGCTGGAGGCGGCCGACGGCTGGGGTCTGGGGGAACCCCTGCGCGCCGTGCTGAGCCGGGCCTATCTGGTGGCTCGCGGCCCGAAGGCGCGGGCCGCGGTGCAGGCCGCGGGTCTGCGCGAGCGGTGGACCCCGGACGGCGAGGGCTACGAGGAGGTGGTCGACCACCTCACCGCCCGTGGTGTCGCCGGCCGCACGGTCGCCACCCAGTTGCACGGCGAGAGCCAGCCGGAGTACACCGCGGCGCTGGAGGCCGCCGGCGCCCGGGTGATCGAGGTTCCGGTCTACCGCTGGGCCCCGCCCGCCGACCCGGCCCCGCTGCACCGCCTCGTCGACCTGATCACCAACCGGCTGGTCGACGCCGTGACGTTCACCTCGGCCGCCGCCGTCCAGGCGCTGCTGCGCGCCGCCGGGTCGGCCACCGAGCCGCCGCTGGACGCGCTCCGCACGGACGTGCTCGCCGCCTGCGTGGGTCCGGTCACCGCCGCTCCGTTGCGCCGCCTGGACGTGCCGGTCTCCACCCCGAGCCGGGCCCGGCTCAGCGCCCTGGTCCGCACGCTGATCGACGAGCTGCCCAGAAGGGCGGTGTCTCTGCAGGTGAACGGCCATTCGATCACTCTGCGGGGCCATGCCGCGGTGGTCGACGGCGAACTCCGGCCGCTGGCGCCGGGACCGATGGCGGTCCTGCGCGCCCTGGCCAGGTCGCCCGGCCGGGTGCTCTCCCGGGCGGCGCTGCTCCAGGCCCTCCCGCGCAACGCCGACGAGCACGCCGTCGAGATGGCGGTGGCCCGTCTCCGAGCCGCGCTCGCGATCCCGGGCGCCATCCAGACGGTCGTCAAGCGCGGCTACCGGATCCCGGCCTGACCCACCCGTTCAGTGCCGGGCGGCGCCACGCGGCTGGGCGCCAGAGGTGCCTCAACGCGCCCGACACACCCCTGTGTGCCGGCCGAGATCACGCGGCTGGGCGCCAGGCTCCCCGCGCACGCTGCCGGTTGATGAGGGCTGGCGGCGCGGGTCTGCCGGGAGGGCGATGCGGTCGGGATGGGAGCGGGGGTCCGCCCGGGTGGCCCGGGTGCGGTCCGCCTCCACGTCGCGGGGCCAACGCCGGGGGAAGAAGGGGGCGGCGATCGCCGTGGAGGCGCCAGCGGCCAGATCGCCGCCCCGCCCGGCGGGAACGACGATCTGGACCGACAACCGGCGTACCACCTGAAGATCTTGAAGTTGATCTTCAGACGGTACGGCTCAGCCGACCCCGACGCCCTGCTCGTGCTCGGCCACGAGGGTGTTCATGGCGTGCTCGACCACGCCGATCAGGACCGCCTTGACCGACTCGCGATGGCGGGCGTCGCACATGATCAGCGGGACCCGGGCCGGGATGGCGAGCGCCTCGCGGACCTCCTCGGCCTCGTAGCGGGGTGCGCCGTCGAAGCAGTTCACCGCCACCAGGTAGGGCAGGTGCCGGTTCTCGAAGTAGTCGAGCGGGGCGAACGCGTCGGTCAGCCGGCGGGTGTCGACCAGCACCGCGGCGCCGACCGCGCCGCGGATCAGCTCGTCCCACATGAACCAGAAGCGGGTCTGGCCCGGGGTGCCGAACAGGTAGAGGATCAAATCCTCGGCCATGGTGATGCGGCCGAAGTCCATGGCCACCGTGGTGGTGCCCTTCTCCGGCACCTTGGACGCGTCGTCGATGCCCGCGCCGGCCGCGGTCATCACCGCCTCCGTGGTCAGCGGCTCGATCTCGGAGACCGCGCCGACCAGCGTCGTCTTGCCGACGCCGAAGCCGCCGGCGATGACGATCTTCGCCGACGTGATCTCCGAAGGAGGGGCACCCGCCCGCTCAGAGCTTGCGAAGTCCACTCAAAACCCTTCCCAGAAGATCCATCCGCTCCGTGAAGCCCTTGCGCGGAGCGGCACTGTGCAGCGTGAGCAAACCGTCGGCGACCATGTCGGCGACGAGGACCCGGGCCACCCCGAGAGGCAGCCGGGTGAGCGCCGCGAGTTCGGCCAGCGATTGCGCTTTCGGCTCACACAGCACGGCGATGCGGTATTTGTCATGTCCGGCGAAGCGCGCTTCCTGTACGGCCGCCGAACTGGCGACCAGGACCGCCTCGATCGGGATGTCCCGGATCGGTTCGGTGCGGCCGCGGGTCACCGCGTACGGCCGCACCAGGTTCCCCCGGGGATCGTGCGGCTGTGTCATGTCGCGGTCACCTCATCTCCGCCGGGGTCCAGCCGACCCCGGCGCCTAGTGGCTGACGGCCTCGCGCGCCGCCGGCGACAGGGCCGCGCCGACGCGCTCCACCAGCAGAGCCATCTCGTAGCCGACCTGGCCGACGTCGCAGCTGCGCGCCGCGAGCACGGCCATCGACGAACCGTCGCTGATGGACATCAGGAAAAGATAACCGCTGTCCATCTCGATGATGGTCTGCTGGACCTTCCCTGCGGTGAACATCCGGGACGCGCCGTCGGTCAGACTGACCACGCCGGATGTGATCGCGGCCAGCTGGTCGGCCCGGTCGGCCGGCAGATCCCGCGAGCATGCCAGCAACAAGCCGTCCGCGGAGACCGCGACCACGTGCGCGATGCCCGCGATGCTGTCGGCGAAGTTGTTGAGCAGCCAGCCCATGTCGTGCATGGTGGGAGGCCTGGTCACTGTTCGTTCTCCTTAGGAGCCTGTGGTGCCGCGGCGGCGGGTTCGGCGACGCCGTCCGTCCGCCCTCGCTGAACCCCTCGGGTGTACGCGGAGAGAAGTCCACGTACGTCGTCAGGGCTGCGACGGTTGTGTGCGCGAGGCGTCTCCTGCACCCCGCCCGGTACGAGTTGCGCCTGCGGGATCCGCTTCGGCAGTCCGGAGCGGGTGGTGCCGGCGTCCTGGGGTGCGGAAGCGGCCATCGCGCGCTGCCATCCTTCGTCGGCGGCGGTCCGCCAGCGATCCTCGGGGGCGGTACGTGGTCGGGGGACCGCCGGCTGGGGGATCGTACGGTTCTCAGGGGTGTTCGGTTCAGTGCGAGAGGCGCGGTGGTCGCGATTCTCGCGGGTGTTCGCCTCCGCGTTGTCCGGTGTTTCCGGGCGGTTGTTCGTCTCCGCGCGCATTGCCGGGGTCGTGGACACCGGAACGGGCGCCGCGGAGACCGGGGCCGGGGCGTAGCCGGCGGTGGGCATGCCCTGCCAGTCCGGCGCGCCGGGCCTTCCGGCCCCGGCGGAGCTGTCCGGCTCGGATTCGAACCAGTTGTGCTGCATCTCCACATGGATGGGCTCGGCCGCCTCCACCGGCGAGCCCGGACCGGAAACCGGCGAGGCCGGAGCCGGAGCCGGCGAGGCCGGAGCCGGAGCCGGCGAGGCCGGAGCCGGAGCCGGCGAGGCCGGAGCCGAAACCGGGGAAGCCGGAGCCGAAACCGGGGAAGCCGGAGCCGAAACCGGATGCTGTGCAGAATCGGACCTGGCCCAGCTCGGCGTCGCGGACACCGGCTGCGGCCCGGCCGATACCGGCGCGAACAGCGGCGCCGAGGGCGGATCCATCGGCGCGGCCGGCTGCGGCACCCGGGTCGGCAGCTTCGGCCGGTCCGGCGTCGGCCGCAGATCCAGCTCGGCCGGGCGCTCGGCGGCCATCTGCGCCCACCGAGGCAGCGCCGGCGCGTGCGGGTGCGCCGGAGTCGCCCGGATCGGCGGGCGCACCTCGGGCCTGCGCTCACCGCCCCCGACCGGCTGCGGAGCCGGTCCGGGCCGGGTCCAGCTGGCCGCCCGCCCGGGGTTGGTCGCCGGCGCGCCGGGCAGCACCACGATCTCGGCGGGCAGGGTGATCTCGGCGATCGTCCCGCCGTCCCGGTGCGGCAGCAGCCGCACCCCGATCCCGTGCCGGGCCGCCAGCCGCGCGATCACCGCGAAGCCCATCAGCCGGAACGCGGACGCGTCCACCTCGGCCGGCTCGTTCAGCCGACGGTTGATCTGCTCCAGCTGCTCCGGCGAGATGCCCAGCCCGTGGTCCTCGACCGAGACGGTCGCGTGGTCGCCGGCCAGGCGGCCCTGTGCCATCACCACTGTGGTCGGCGGCGAGAAGCGGGTCGCGTTGTCGAGCAGCTCCGCGATCAGCCGGACCACGTCGTTGACCGCGGCCGCGGCGATCGAGACGTCGGTGTCGATCGCGCCGAACTCGACCCGGTGGTAGAGCTCCACCTCGGACTGCGCGGCCCGGAGCACGTCGACCAGCAGCGCGTCCTCGCGGCGCGGCGCGCCCACGTCGGCGCCCGCCAGGACCAGCAGGTTCTCGTCGTTGCGGCGCATCCGGGTGGCGAGGTGGTCCAGGTCGAAGAGCTTGGCCAGCCGCTTCGGGTCCTCCTCGGCGCGTTCGATCTGGTCGAGCTCGCCGATCATCCGGTCGACCAGCGCCTGACTGCGCCGGGCCAGGCTCAGGAACATCGCGGAGACGCTGGTGCGCAGCGCGGCCTGCTCGGCGGCGACCCGGATGGCCTCCCGGTGCACCATGTTGAACGCCTCGGCCACCTGCCCGAACTCGTCGCGCTCGGTGAGCCGGATCGGGTCCCGGGTCTGCGCGACGATCCGGTCGACGCCGCCCTCGCCCAGGCTCTCCACGTCCTGCAGGCGGCTGACCGCGTCCGGCAGGTCACGGTGCGCCACCGCGAGCGCGCCCTCGCGCAGCCGCCGCAGCGAGAGGTGCAGGTTACGGCCCAGGTAGAAGGCGAGCGCCAGGGCGGCGATCAGGACCAGCAGCACCACCACGAACTCGAGCGTGGAACGCTTCGTGGTGGCCGAGCTGTCGTCCTGGGCCACCTCGAGGATCTCGGCCTCCAGGGTGGTCTCGGCCGTCCGGAGACGATCGAGGACTTGGCCGTACGCCTTCGTCAGCTCCCCCACCGGCACCGCGCCCGCCCCGGTGAGCCGGGTGACCAGGCCGTCCGCCCGGGCCACGGCGGCGTCCGCGAGGGCCGCCTCGACCAGGCCCACCTGGTCGGCGCCGGCGATCTTCCGGAAGTCGTCGAGCGCGTCCTGCCGTGCGGCCCGCGCGCCGATCAGCTCCTGCTGCCAGACGGAGCTGAGCTGGCCGGTGATCCGGACCACGTACGCCGCGGCCTCCTGGTCGGCGGTGGCCGCCTGGATCCGGCTGAACGCGGCGAGCGCGCGCAGCCCGTCGGCGGTGGCGCCGGGCATCGCGATCTGGCTCACCGACTCGTCGAAATCGGACAGCTCGTCGAGGATCTCGCCGTAGCGCTGGACCGCGGTGGCGACCGTCACGTCCTTGCGCGCCCAGACCGCGCCGCGCGTGTCGGTGAGCGTGCCGAGCTGTTCCTGGATCAGCTGGAGCCGCTCGCCCACCCGGGCCGGCACCGCGCGGAGCTCGCCGCGGTGCCGGCGGAACGTCTGTGCCTGCGCGTCGACGGACTCGGTGGCGTCCCGGTAGGCGTCCGGCGAGGCGTCCGGGTCGGTCAGGAAGGCGGCGGCGGCCATCCGCTCGCGGTGCAGCAGCCGGGTCAGGCCGGAGAGGTCGGTGCCCAGCCCGGTGAGGTCGGCGACGCGGCCGGCGTCGCTGGCCCGGCCCCGCACATCCATCAGCCGCACCGTGGCCAGCACCAGCACCGCCGTCAGCGGGATGACGAGAAGGCCGGCGAGCTTGGCGCGGATCCGGGCGTCCCGGAGCCACGGGAGCGGACCGCGTCGCACAGCCAGGCCCGAGGATCCCGTCCTCACGACATCTCCTTCGCGGTCGTCCCGCCTCGCTGAACGCCCCGGAGCGCTGTCGTCGCCTCCGCGGCGCCGCCCGGGGTCTGCGGTCCGGCCCCGTCCGGCGCACGCAGCAAGGTCCCTGCCGTTATCGGCACGGCGGCGATTTCATCAGACCCCCGGCGGTTTTGGGAAGCCTGGATCCTCCCGGAAACCACCCGGCTGTCCGGGTGGTAACCGCGCGCGTGCCGTCCCGCCGGCCGGCAGCGCGGCGTTGACGTGCGCGAATGCCTCATCCGAGACCGCTCCGGCGGTCACGGCAACCGAACACCTTCACGATTCCAACCACTATGTGAGAGTCCTGTTCCGTGCGCTGAGGAAACCGCGGCATCTGAGCAGGGGTCTCACGTTCGCAAGGATCGGCACGACGCGACGGACTCGTTGTCCGTGCCGGACAGTGTCCACTCTGGAGCGTGGTCTGGCAACTGTTCCGTACGTTGTATTGAAGTTACTCGCCGTAACGTATAGCAATCGAGGTTCTTCTATTGACGAAGATCCAGACTTTAGGGTGCCTTAAGAAGGCGGGCTCCCCCTGGCGAACCGGCCGCCGCATTCCGTAACGTGCCCGGCATGGCAATTCGGAGCTGGGTGAAGTTGCTGGCCACCACCGCCACGGCCGCCGCCGTGGTCGGAGCCGGCCAACTCGGCATGGCCTACGGACTCGGCATCGTCCGGCTGGATCGCGTTCTCGACGTCACTGCCCGTGATCAATGGACGGCACAACTCGCCTGGGTCGCCTGGATCACGATGAGCGCCGCCGCGATCGGCGCGATCGTCGCCACCGCTCTGGGCGCCCGCTGGCGCACCCGCCCGGTGGGCGCCGGCGGCGCGCTCTCGATCGGCATCGCGGCCGGCCTCGGCTCGCTCGCCGTCCTCCCGCTGACCATGCAGCCGGCCCGGTCCGCGCAGGTCGCCGGGGTGCAGCCGGTCTTCGTGATCGGCGTGGCCGCCGGGCTCGGCGCCGCGGCCGGCGTCTTCGCCGCCTGGGCGGTCGCCGCCAAGCCGGCGGCGCGCTGGAACGCGGCGGCGCTGAGCGTGCTGATGTGGATCGTGGCGCTGGTCTCGATCGTCCCGTCGCTGCTGCCCGGCCACACCCCGATCGGGATCCGGCTCGGCGTGCTGAGCGGCAGCCTCGTCCCGCCAGCCGTGGCCGCGCACACCGCCCTGCTGACCATGCCGGTGCTGTCGCTGCTCGCCGGCCTGGCGACCGGCTGGGTGGCCCGCGGCCGCCGGCTGCCGGTCCTGGCCGCCGGCCTGGCCGGGCTGACCGGGCCGGCGCTGCTCACCGCGGCGTATCTGGTGGCCGGGCCGGAGGCGGGCGCGGCCGGGTTCCAGCACGACCCGTACTGGTCGGCGATGACCGCGTGCGGCGCCGGAGTGCTCGGATCGGTGCTCGCGGCCGTCCCGGGCCAGGTGCCGTCCGAGAAGGCCCGGCCCGAGCCGGAGTCCGGGCCGGAGTCCGGCCCGGCCGCCCCACCGGCCGCCCCACCGGCCGTCCCACCGGCCGTCCCACCAGCCGCCCCACCGGCCGTCCCGGCTCCGCCGCTGCCGAAGCGCGACGTGCCGGTCCGGTCCGCGATCGCGCAGGCCGCGGCCGCCGCCGCGCAGCGCCCCGAGGACCAGCTGCGCCCCTCCGACACCGGGGTCATCCCGGCGGCGGGCACTCCGAACAACCCGTTCGCCGGCGGCACCGGCAGCCCGTTCCGCTCAGGTGTGCCGTTCCCCCCGCAGCCGACCCCGACCCAGGCCCCGCCCAAGGCGCCGGCCCCGGAGAACCCGCCGCGCTTCTCCGGCCAGCGGCCGAAGGCGGCGCCGGGCTGGGGTGGGCGCCGCTCCCCCGCGCCCGCCGCTCCCCCGCAGCAGGCGCCGGGCGGCGACTCCTTCAACGGCTTCAACGCCGTGCACACCGGCTCGGTCACCGCCGAGCAGTCCCGGGTCACCGCGCCGCGCGGTCCGGTGGTCGAGCCCACCTCGATCAGCGGCCCGCACCGGCCCGCCCAGGAGACCGACTACGTCGACTGGGTGAGCGGGCTCGGCGGCCAGTAAAGCATGCGTAAACTCCGATGGAATGATGCATCCGGGAGGTACCGCCAGGCACCTCGTGCGGAGACGATGACCGGTGTCCGGGATCTACCACCCTTCTGGCATCGGAGTTCGAACGTGACTGGTCCCCTGCCCCGCGTACGCCGGCTGCTCCTCGGCCTGGCCGTGGTCCTCGGCCTGGCCGGCACCGCCCTGGTCGCCCCCGCCGTGGTCGCGCCCACCCACACCGCGGCCGCGCAGGCCGCCGTCTACCCCACCTGCACGATCAGCCGCTGCTCTGCCGCGCGCACCGCGGTCAACGGCTGGAAGACGCTCGGCTGGCCGCTCAGCGCCGGCTGGTACTCCTGGCCCTACGGCAACTACAACTACACCGGTGGCACCTTCCAGAACCGGGAGGGCTACCTGCCGTCGGCCACCTACAACGAGTACGACGTCTACTCGCGCGCCAAGGGCGCGTCGCGGGACGCCTACCGCATCGTGGTCGACCGCGGCACGAAGGTCGCGTACTTCACGCCCGATCACTACGTGACCTTCTACAAGCTCTGAGAAGTCCTTCGGTACGTACGCGGCGGCCGCCTCCGGACGGCCGCCGCGCGCCGTTCGCCATTTTCCAAGCGGCTCCCGCAACCCGCGCGCACCGGACGGCACCCGGGCGGCGTCGCCGCTGCGGCAGCGGAAGCGGACGTGCGCCCGCCGGCTACGACACCGGCAGGCACACCCGTCCCCACCGGGCTACGGCGTGACCGGCAGGTACACCCGCCCGCCCGCGTCCACGAACTCCGACGACTTCGCCTTCATCCCGGCCGCCCGCAACTCGTGGCTGATCTTCATGGAGCAGAACTTCGGGCCGCACATCGAGCAGAAGTGCGCGGTCTTGGCCGGCGCGGCCGGCAGCGTCTCGTCGTGGTAAGAGCGGGCGGTCTCCGGGTCCAGCGCCAGCTCGAACTGGTCCTCCCAGCGGAACTCGAACCGCGCGTGCGACAGCGCGTCGTCCCAGGCCTGCGCGCCGGGATGCCCCTTCGCCAGGTCGGCCGAGTGCGCCGCGATCTTGTAGGCGATCATCCCGGCCTTGACGTCCTCCTTGTTCGGCAGGCCGAGGTGTTCCTTGGGGGTGACGTAGCAGAGCATCGCGGTGCCGAACATGCCGATCATCGCGGCGCCGATCGCGGACGTGATGTGGTCGTAGGCGGGCGCGATGTCGGTGGCCAGCGGGCCGAGCGTGTAGAACGGCGCGCCGGCGCACAGCTCCTGCTGCAGGTCGACGTTCTCCTTGATCTTGTGCATCGGCACGTGGCCGGGCCCTTCGACCATCACCTGCACGTCGTACTCCCAGGCGATGTGGGTCAGCTCGCCCAAGGTGCGCAGCTCGGCGAACTGGGCCTCGTCGTTGGCGTCCGCGATCGAGCCCGGCCGCAGGCCGTCACCGAGGGAGAACGTGATGTCGTACTCCCGGAAGATCTCGCACAGCTCGCGGAAGTGCGTGTAGAGGAAGTTCTCCCGGTGTTCCGCGAGGCACCAGGCCGCCATGATCGACCCGCCCCGGGAGACGATGCCGGTCACCCGCTCGGCCGCCAGCGGCACGTGCGCGAGCAGCACCCCGGCGTGGATCGTCATGTAGTCGACGCCCTGCTCGGCCTGTTCGATGACGGTCTCCCGGAACAGCTCCCAGGTGAGCTTGAGCGGGTCGCCGTTGACCTTCTCCAACGCCTGGTAGATCGGCACGGTCCCGATCGGCACCGGCGAGTTGCGGACGATCGCCTCACGGGTCTCGTGGATCCGCGGCCCGGTGGACAGGTCCATCACGGTGTCCGCGCCCCACCGCGTCGCCCAGGTCAGCTTCTCCACCTCCTCGGCGACCGACGAGGTGACCGCCGAGGTGCCGATGTTCGCGTTGACCTTCACCAGAAACCTCGACCCGATGATCATCGGCTCGGACTCCGGGTGGTTGCGGTTGGCCGGCAGCACCGCGCGCCCCGCCGCGATCTCGTCGCGGACCAGGGCGGGGTCGACGCCTTCGCGGACCGCCACGAACTCCATCTCCGGCGTGATGCCGCCGGCCCGCGCGGCGGCGAGCTGGGTCCGCCCGCTCCACCACGGTTTTCGCAGCGGGGGCAGGCCGACCGACGGGTCGCTGCCCGGACCGGACGTGTCGTAGAGCCGGACCGGCGGGTTGTCACCGGTCAGCACCACCTCGCTGAACGGCACGCGGATCTCCGGACGGGAGCCCTCCACGTAGACCTTGCGCCTCATGATTCCTCCCAGATAGGTACAAAGCCGGCGGCCGCTGGCAGCGCTGATCCGCCGGAGTCTCCAGACGGGCCGGTTAGGACCGAGCCCAGAAGTGGTCGAGCGGGCCCGGACCGGCGCCCAGCTCCCAGCCGGCGCCGCCGCGCAGCGCCCCGGCGACGTACTCCTTCGCGGCCGCCACCGCGGCCGGCACCGGATCGCCGAGCGCCAGCCGCACCGCGATCGCGGAGGAGAACGTGCACCCCGAACCGTGGTTGTTCGGCGTGCGCACCGGCTCCCCGGGCAGCGTGGTGACGACGCCGTCGTGCCAGAGCACGTCGACCGCGAGCTCGCTGCCGGTCACCACCACGGCGCGCGGCCCGGTCGCGGCCAGCTCGGTCGCCATCGCGGCCATCTCCGAGGTGGTCTCGACCGGACGTCCGCCGAGGGCGCCGGCTTCCTGCCGGTTCGGCGTGACGACCCGGGCGTACGGCATGAGCACCGAGACCACCGCGGCCTCCCCGAGCCGGCTGCCCGAGGTGGACACCAGCACCGGGTCGACGACGAGGTTCGGCAGCTCGGCGGCCCGGTCGGCGATCACCTTGGCGACGGCCGGATCCGCGATCATCCCGACCTTGACGGCGGCCACCGGCAGATCGGTCAGCACGGCGTCGAGCTGCGCGGCGACGACCTCGGCCGGCACCGGGTGGATCGCGGTCACGCCGAGCGTGTTCTGCGCGGTGATCGCGGTGAGCACCGAGGTGCCGTAGGCCCCCAGCGCCGCGAACGTCTTGAGGTCGGCCTGGATCCCGGCTCCCCCGCCGGAGTCCGACCCCGCGATGGTCAGCACCACCGGCGGCGTCACACCCTCACCCCCCGCGCGCGGGCCGGGCCCACCCCAGGCCCCGCGACCCATCCCTGCCGTCCGGCCTCCGAAGGTCCCTCGATCCCTCCGACACCCCCCGCACCGCCAGCCACCAGCCCGCGGCTGGCCGCCAGGGGTGCCTCACGGGTCCGGAGCGACCGCTCAGCGCCGGCCGGCAGGTCACGGCTGGTCGCCAGGGGTGTCTCGCGGGTGAAGGCGGTGGCCAGGGTCCGGGCTGCCCGCTCCGGGTCCGGGGCTCGCATGATCGCGCCGAGGACGGCGATGCCGGCGGCTCCGGCGGCCGCGCACTCCGCGGCCCGCTCCGCCGAATCGACCCCGCCGAGCGCCAGCCACGGCCGGGCGCCGGCCAGCGCGGCCGCGTGCGTGGCGCCCAGCGGCGGGCCGTAGCCCGGCTTGGTCGCGGTCGGGTAGATCGGCGAGAGCGTCACGTAGTCCACGCCGGACAGCGGCTCGGCGCCGTGCCACGAGCGCCCCACCAGAGGCACCCCCGGGGGCACCGGATCGGCCGCGGACAGGTGCACAGCGGTCCCGCCCAGCGGATCCGGGCCGGCCACGATCAGCCGCCCGGCGGGGACCACGGAGCGCAGTTGCTCGACGAGGGCGACGCGCCCGTCGTACGGCAGATCGCGCTCCCGCAACACCACCCACTCAGCGCCACCGCGCACCGCCGCCGCGACCACCTCCACCAGCGGCCCGGTTGCGGACCGCCGATCGGTGAGCACCACCAGCCCGCCCGGCGTCACCACACCGGGATCCCCTCGTCCGAGGTGGACGCGACCGCGTGGAAGCGGCGCGGGATCCGCCCGGCCTCGCGGGCCAGGCGCCCGGCCGCGACCGCGTGCCGCATCGCCGCCGCCATCACCGCCGGCTCGTCGGCCCGGGTGATCGCGCTGGCCACCAGCACCGCGTCGCAGCCCAGCTCCATCGCGAGCGCGGCGTCCGAGGCGGTGCCGATGCCGGCGTCCAGGACCACCGGGACGTCGACGTTCTGCCGGATCAGCTCGATGTGGTGCGGGTTCGAGATGCCCAGCCCGGAACCGATCGGCGAGCCGGCCGGCATCACCGCGGCACAGCCCGCGTCGGCCAGCCGGCGGGCCAGGATCGGGTCGTCGGTGGTGTACGGCAGGACCGTGAACCCGTCCGCGACCAGCACCTCGGCCGCCCGCAGCAGCTCGACGCCGTCCGGCAGCAGGGTCCGCTCGTCGCCGATCACCTCGAGTTTGATCAGATCGGTCTCGAACGCCTCGCGGGCCAGCTGGGCGGTCTTGACCGCGTCCCCGGCGGTGAAGCAGCCGGCGGTGTTCGGCAGGATCCGCACCCGCAGCCGGTCCAGCATCGGCAGCAGGCCCGGCCCGGCCGCCTCGACCCGCCGCAGCGCGACCGTGACCAGATCGGTCTGCGACGCGACGATGGCCTCTTCGAGAGCGGCCAGGCTGTTCGCGCCGCCGGTGCCGAGGATCAGCCCGTTCTCCGGTAGGAACATCTTAACCGCCCTGCGCCGCGGTGAGCACCTCGACCGCGTCGCCGTCGGCCAGGCCGACCTGCGCCCAGGTGCTGCGCGGGACGACCGAGCCGTTCACGGCGACCGCGACGCCCCGGTGCGCGTCGGTGATCTCGGCGACCAGCGCGGCCACCGAGCAGGAGTCCGGCCGGGTCTGGTGCCGGCCGTTGACGATCAGGCGCATCCGAACCTCCCGGGAGTGAAGTCGTCGATGATCGGGTCCGCTGTCCCGGTGAGCACCAGGTCGGCGACGAGCCGCGCGGTGATCGGGGTGAGCAGGATCCCGTTGCGGTGGTGGCCGGCGGCGACGAACACGTTGTCGCGCAGGCGGCCGATGATCGGGGCGTTGTCCGGGGTGCACGGGCGGTGCCCGACGGTGACCTCGGCGAGCTCGTGGTCGGCGAGACCGGGGACCAGGTCGAGGGCGGCGCGCAGCAGGTCGTGGACGCCCCCGGCGGTGGGCTGCCGGTCGGTGCGCTCCTCCTGGGTGGCGCCGACGACGACCTCGCCGTCCGCCCGCGGGACCAGGTAGACGTGCCGGCCGTCCGCGGCGCCGTCGATCACGTGCCGGAGCAGGCCCGGTTCGCCGCGCAGGCGGAGCACCTGGCCCTTGACCGGGCGGATCGGCAGGCCGGTGAGCGCCGCCGTGCCGCAGCCGGCCGCGACCACCGTCGCGTCCGCGACCACCTCGGACAGGTCGGCGACGTTCCGGCGGACGAGCCGGCCCGCGAGGATCTCGCGCAGGGCGGAGACCACCCGGCGGGGGTCCACTTGCCGCTCGGTGGGCGCGTGGGCGCCCGCCCGGATCCGCGGCGACAGGGCCGGTTCCAGATCCCGCACCTGCGAGCCGGTGAGCGGGGACAACTTCTGATGCTTCCACTCGCGGGCCATCTCGGCCACGTCGTCCGCGGTCAGCGCCACCCCGACGGTCCCCGCGTCGTCGTAGCCGACGTCGCCCAGGGCCGCGGCGAACTCCGGCCACAGCCGGCTGGACGCTTCCAGCAGGCGCTCCAGCTGCGGGAACTCGAAGACCGACTCGCCGCCCGGAGCGAGCATCCCGGCGGCGACGTGCCAGGCGCCGTCCCCGCCGTCCGGGGCCGGGTCGTAGACCGTGACGTCCGCGCCGCGCCGCAGCAGTTCGGCTCCGGCGGCCAGCCCGATGATCCCGCCGCCGACGATCCCGACCTTCATGCCGCCGCCTCCGGCGAAGAGGCCGGCACGGGCGAAGCCGGCGCAGGACCGGAGACGACCGTGGGGCTCAGCGCGGCGAGGAACGCGGCGGCCGCCCCCCGCGGATCGGCGGCGAACGCGGAGACCGCCGCCACCCCGTGCGCCCGTCCCGCGAACAGCGCCACCCGATCCAGCGTGATCCCGCCGATCGCCACCACCGGCGTGCCCGGAACGGCGGCCGCGACGACCGCGATCCGACCGGGCCCGAGCGGTGGCGGCAGCCCGTCCTTGGTGGAGGTCTCGAACGCCGGCCCGACCCCCAGGTAGGTCGCGCCGTGCTCGACCGCGGCCCGCGCCGATTCCGGAGTACGGCAGGTCGCCCCGACCACCGCGTCCGGCCCGAGCACCCGCCGCACGGCCTCGACCGGCAGGTCGTCGGCGCCCACGTGCACCCCGTCGGCACCCGCCGCCAGCGCGACCCCGATCCGATCGTTGACCAGGCACATCGCCCCGGCCGCCCGGCAGATGCCGACCGCTTGCCGGGTCAGCGCGTACGCCGCGTTGTCAGTGGTCTTGACTCTGATCTGCACTGCCACGCCAGGCTGGGCCACACCGCGCACGACGTCGATGTCGTCGGTGATCACATGCAGTCGGGGGAACGAAAGAGCGTCCATGACGCACTCCTCCCTGCGCCGGCATTACCCGGATCAGGTTCGACGGTCGGGGGCCGCATCAGCCCCCCTCTCAGCCCGGTGCCCGGACTCCCGTGGGGTTTCTTGTAACCGGACCCTAACCCTTTCGTGACGCGAAAAGCTAGCGAACGCCGCCGGTGAGATGGGACTCGATTCTCCGACGCCCCTGGCGATCGGGCGGCGGCGGCGAGTCCCCTCTCACCGGGTGTCTGGCGTCCGGGCAGCGCAGCCGGCAGCTCAGCGAACGTCCCAGACGGGCGCCGGGGTCTCGACGACCTCGTTGTCGCCCCGGAACAGCACGAAACGATCGAAGGAGCGGGTGAACCAGCGGTCGTGGGTGACCGCGATCACCGTCCCGTCGAACGCCTTCAACCCCTCCTCCAGAGCCTCCGCCGAGGCCAGGTCCAGGTTGTCGGTCGGCTCGTCGAGCAGCAGCAACGTCGCCCCGGACAACTCGAGCAGCAGCACCAGGAAGCGCGCCTGCTGACCGCCGGAGAGCGTGCCGAACCGCTGGTCGCCCTGGGCGGACAGCTCGTAACGGCTCAGGTGCTTCATCGCGCCCGCCCGGTCCATCCCGGAGCGGTGCTCGTCACCCCGCCAGAGGATCTCGACAAGCGTCTTGTCCACCAGCTCGGGCCGGTCGTGGGTCTGCGAGAAGTGGCCGGGCCGGACCCGCGCGCCGAGCCGGGCCACGCCGGTGTGCGCCACGTGCGCGAGCGGCGCCCCGTCGACCGGCTTGTGCTCCAGATCGGGCTCACTGCCGCCGGCCGCGAGCAGGCGCAGGAAGTGGGACTTGCCGGTGCCGTTCGCGCCGAGCACCGCGACCCGGTCGCCGTACCAGATCTCCAGGTCGAACGGGAAGGTCAGATCCTCCAGTTCCAGGCCCTCGCAGATCACCGAACGCTTGCCGGTGCGGCCGCCGCGCAGGTTCATCCGGACCGACTGCTCCTTGGGCGGCAGCGGCGGCGGGCCGGCCTCCTCGAACTTGCGCAGCCGGGTCTGCGCCGCCTGGTAACGCGAGGCGAGACCGTCGTTGTACGCCGCCTTGTTCTTCAGCGTGAACACCAGCTCGCGGAGTTTCTCGTGCTCCTCGTCCCAACGCCGGCGCAGCTCCTCCATCCGGTCGTGCCGGTTGGAGCGGGCCTCGTGCCAGGAGGCGAACCCGCCCGGGTGGGTCCACGCGCCGCCGCCCTCGACCGCCACCACCCGGTCGGCGGTCTGCGCGAGCAACTCCCGGTCGTGGGAGATGAACAGCACCGACTTGTTGGACTCGCGGATCCGCTGCTCCAGCCAGCGCTTGGCGGGCACGTCGAGGAAGTTGTCCGGCTCGTCCAGCAACAGCACCTCGTCACCGCCGCGCAGCAGCAGGTCGAGGGCGAAGCGTTTCTGCTCGCCGCCGGAGAGGGTGCGGACCACGCGGCTGCGGGCCTCCTCCCACGGCTTGCCGAGGATCGAGACAGCCACCGTGTCGAAGAGCACCTCGGCGTCGTACCCACCGGCCTCGCCCCAGGTGGCCAGCGCGTTCGCGTACGCGATCTGGCTCTTCTCGGTCTCGTCCAGAGCCTCGCCCGCGCGCCGCAGCGCCGAGCCGGCCTCCCGCAACGCCGGCGCGACCAGCGACAGCGCCAGGTCCTCCAACGAACGGTCGTCGCCGATCATGCCGATGAACTGGCGCATCACGCCCAGCCCGCCGGAGCGCGCGATCGTCCCGCTCTGCGTCGGGATGTCCCCGGCCACCATCCGCAGCAGGGTGGTCTTGCCCGCCCCGTTCGGCCCGACCAGCGCGACCTTGGCGCCCTCACCGACCCGGAACGACACGTCGGCGAACAGCTCCCGGCCGTCGGGCAGCACGAACCCGGCGCCGGCGACATCCACGTAACCCATGCAGGGCATCCTGCCGGGTCGAGGACTCAGGCGGCAGCCGGTTTTCCGCCGACTCTGAGCACCCGGAAACCCTTCTGGCTGGCCACCCGGTCGACCATCCACCCCCGCCCGGCCAGCCAGGTGTGCAGCGAGTCACCCCCGAGGTTCCGGTTGATCACCAGCCAGGCGACGCCGCCCGGGGCGAGCCGGGGCAGCCAGCGGTCCATCAGCGCGTGCAGCTCGGCCTTGCCGACGTGGGTGGGCGGGTTGCTCCAGATCTGGGCGAACTCGACGTCGTCCGGCACGTCGTCCGGCGCGCTCACCCGCACCCGGTCGCCCAGTCCCAGTGTCGCCGCGTTCTCGGCGGTGAGCTCGCGGGCCCGGGAGTTGACGTCGATCGCGTGGACAGTGGCCGCGGGCGCCTCGGTGGCCAGCACACAGGCGATCGGGCCGTACCCACAGCCGAGGTCGAGCAGCGCCCCCTCGGTGGCCGCGCCGGGCAGCGTCGCCTTGCGCAGCAGCACCGCGGTGCCCGGGTCGAGCCGCCCGGCGGAGAACACCCCGGCGGCCACGGCGAGCCGATAATGCCGGCCGGCCACGCTGAACTCGATCTCGCCCCGTCGCATCGGGGCGTCCGGGTCGGTGCTGAAGTAATGCTCGGCGGTCACCAGGTCAGTTTCTCGCGCCACAACGCAGCACGGACCACCGGGTGCCGGACAGGCTGTGCGTTCCCGGATCGGCATACGCTCCTACGGTTGTCACCCATGCGGTACGCCACCCCGAACCGCTCCGCCCATCGCGCCGTCCCCGCACCCCACCCGATGTTCCTGGTCCGGCATCTCCCCCGGGCCACCGGCGGCCAGCACCGCCAGCACATCCGGCCCCGGGTCCGCCCGCGGAGACGTCCCGGGCGTGAGCCGCATCAGACCATGCAACTGCTGACCCACGGCCTGGGCGCGATGATCGTGCTCGGCATCCTGCTGACGCTCGGCTTCCTGATCCTGTCCGAGAACCCGCGGCGGGCGGCCGCCGGTCCGGGCATCGACACCCGGGCGGCGGACCCCGAGCCGCTGTCGGTCCCGGAGGCCTTCCCGGCCGGCGCCGCCGGCTACCGGGTCGGCGATGCGGTGGTCCAGGCCGACTGCCGGCTCGCGGTCACCGGCGGCTTGCGGCCGGCGCTCGCGGCGTACGGATGTTCGCAGGCGGTCCGAGCGGCCCTGACCGTCCCAGAGGGCGGCTACCGGGTCACCGCCGGCATCCTCAACCTGGCCGACTCGCAGGGCGCCGCGGCGGTCGCCGACCGGGTCCGCGCACTCGTCGAGACCGGCGACGGCGGGTTCACCGAGATGTCCGGTGGCGCGACCGCCGCGGGCACCCCGATCGGCTGGCGCGCCCACGGCCACTACCTGCTGTACTGCGTGATCACCGGGCCGGGCGGCGAGCCGGTCCCGGCCGCCGGCCCGGCGCTGGGCGAGGTGACCGGCCACCTGCTCGACGACTACCTCACCGAACAGGTGCTGGACCGTCGCGCGGCGCCGATCGGGTGACCGGCGATGGTCACCCGATGCCGGACTCGCGGCCGGCGCCCCGCCGGCGCCGTGCGGCGGAGACCCGACGCCGGGCTCGCGGCCCAGCACCTCGCCGGCGCTGTCAGGCGCGCAGCCGGCGGGTCGCCTCGGCGCGGGCGGCGTACTCCGCCTCGTCCGGGTAGCCGACCGCGACCAGGGTGAGGCCGTGCGCCGGCGCCACTGTCACCTCGCTGGAACGCTCGCGCAGGGTGAGCAGCCTGGCCGGCCACTCCGGCTCCCGCCGGCCCTCGCCGACCGCCAGCATCGCGCCCACCAGGCTGCGGACCATCGCCTGGCAGAACGCGTCGGCCTGCACGGTCGCCACCAGCGTGCGGTCGGCCTCGCGGCGCCAGTCCAGGCGGGCGATCGCGCGGATCGTGGTGGCGTGCTCCTTGCGCTTGCAGAACGCCGCGAAGTCGTGCTCGCCGAGCAGCCCGGCGGCGGCCGCGTTCAGCCGGTCCAGGTCGAGCGGGCGCAGCCAGGCCAGAGTGTCGTACCGGCGCAGCGGCTCCGGGCCCCAGCCGTCGTCACAGACCCGGTACTCGTACCGGCGGAACGTGGCCGAGAAGCGGGCGTCGAACGACTCCGGCACCGGCACCACGCCCTTGATCCGGGCGTCCGGCGGCATCAGCGCGTTCAGCCGGCGCAGCAGGGAGCCGGCCAGTTCCTCGTACCGCTCGGCCGGCAGGTCGATGTGGCACACCTGGCCGGTGGCGTGCACCCCCGCGTCGGTGCGCCCGGCCACGGTCAGCCCGAGCGGCCAGTCCGCTCCCGGGGCGCCGAGGACCCGGTTCAGGGCCTCGGCGAGGACCCCGGCGACGGTCCGCCGGCCGGGCTGCGCCGCCCAGCCCGAGAAGTCCGCGCCGTCGTACGAGACGTCGAGTCGTAGGCGGATCTTTTCCGTCATCCCGCAGCGCGCTCCTCGGCCTTGCCCACGACCCGGCTGGCGCCCCCGCGGCCACGGGCCGTGCGCTCCGGTCGTACCGGTCAATCGTGTCCTTGCAACCGAAAGGCCCGGCACCCTGAACGGATGCCGGGCCTGCTGACCTGAGGTCAGGCCTTGTCGGTGTCTTCGCCCTCGGCCTTGTCACCAGGGCCCTCGGCGCCCTTGTCACCGGAGGCGTTGACCGGCGGCTCGGAGTCCTGGTCCTCGGTGGCGGCCGGAGCCGTCTCCTCCGGCGCCAGGGCCTCGACCTTGTCCTGCTGCGCGGTCGCCTGGCGAGCGGCGGCCTTCGCGGCGGGCGCGGTGGTGGCCGCGACCTGGAGCTCCTCGACCAGCTCGATGATCGCCATCGGCGCGGCGTCGCCCTTGCGGGGACCGGTCTTGGTGATCCGGGTGTAACCACCGGGGCGGCCGGTGTACCGCGGAGCGATCTGCTCGAACAGGGCGTACACGACGTCCTTGTCCTTCACGACGGTCAGCACCCGGCGCCGGGCGTGCAGGTCGCCGCGCTTGGCCTTCGTGATGAGCTGCTCAGCCAGCGGGCGCAGCCGCTTGGCCTTCGTCTCGGTGGTCTTGATCTTCCCGTGCCGGAAGAGCTCGGTGGCCAGGTTGGCCATGATGAGCTTCTCGTGTGCCGGGCTACCGCCGAGGCGGGCACCCTTGGTGGGCGTGGGCATTTCAGATGCTCCTTGAAGAAGTGGCGCAGTCCCGAGAGCTTAGAGCTGCTCGGTCTCGCGGTAGTCGTCGGTGTCGTAGTCCACGTCGCCGAACGAGTCCACGACGTGCGCCGGGTCGAAGGACGGCGCGCTGTCCTTGAGGCCCAGGCCCATTCCGGCGAGCTTCATCTTGACCTCGTCGATGGACTTCTGGCCGAAGTTCCGGATGTCCAGAAGGTCGGCCTCCGTACGCCCTATCAACTCGCCCACGCTGTTGATGCCCTCGCGCTTGAGGCAGTTGTACGAACGGACGGTGAGGTCCAGCTCCTCGATCGGCAGCGCCAGGTCGGCAGCGAGCTGCGCGTCCTGGGGCGACGGGCCGATGTCGATGCCCTCGGCGGTCTCGTCCAGCTCCCGGCACAGGCCGAACAGCTCGACCAGGGTGGAGCCGGCCGAGGCCAGCGCGGTCCGCGGCGAGATGGACGCCTTCGACTCGACGTCGATGATCAGACGGTCGAAGTCGGTGCGCTGCTCGACACGGGTCGCCTCGACCCGGTAGGTGACCTTGAGCACCGGCGAGTAGATCGAGTCGACCGGGATCCGGCCGATCTCCGCGCCAGCGCTCTTGTTCTGCGCCGCCGTGACGTAGCCACGGCCCCGCTCGACGGTCAGCTCCATGTCCAGCCGGCCCTTGCTGTTCAGCGTGGCGAGCTTGAGGTCCGGGTTGTGCACCGAGACCCCGGCCGGAGGCTGGATGTCGCCGGCGGTCACGTCGCCCGGGCCCTGCTTGCGCAGGTACATGCTGACCGGCTCGTCGTGCTCGGAGCTGACGGTCAGTTCCTTGACGTTCATGACCAGCTCGACCACGTCCTCCTTGACACCGGGGATCGTGGTGAACTCGTGAAGCACGCCGTCGACCTTGATGCTGGTGACCGCCGCGCCCGGGATGGACGAGAGCAGGGTCCGCCGGAGCGAGTTGCCGAGGGTGTAGCCGAAACCGGGCTCCAGAGGCTCGATGGTGAACCGGGAGCGGGTCTCGCTGATCGACTCTTCCGAGAGAGTCGGCCGCTGGCTGATGAGCACGCTGTTCTTCTTTCTGTCAGGCCAACCGCTATTTGATGGCCGTCGGACTTGCCCGGCGCCGCCGACGGCGCCGGGCAACTTGTTACTTGGAGTAGAGCTCCACGATCAGCTGCTCCTGGACCTGCGTGTCGATGACCGCGCGGGCCGGGAGCGAGTGGATCAGGATCTTCATCTCGCTCGGGATCGGCTCCAGCCACGCCGGCACCGGCCGGGAGCCCGCCTGGGCCTGGGCGACGACGAAGGGCGTGAGCTCCTTCGACTTCTCCCGGAGCGAGACGATGTCGTGCTCCTTCACCCGGTACGACGGGATGTCGACCTTGGCGCCGTTGACCAGGAAGTGGCCGTGCTTGACCAGCTGACGGGCGGCGTCGCGGGACGCGGCGTAGCCGGCCCGGTAGACGACGTTGTCGAGCCGGCTCTCGAGGATCTGCAGGAGCACCTCGCCGGTACGACCCGGCTTGGTGACAGCCTCCTTGTAGTACGTGAAGAACTGCTTCTCCAGCACGCCGTACACGCGGCGGGCCTTCTGCTTCTCACGGTGCTGGAGCAGGTACTCGGTCTCCTTGGTCCGGCCACGGCCGTGCTGGCCGGGCGGGAAGGGACGCGACTCGAACGGGCACTTCGGCCCGTCGCACTTGCTGCCCTTGAGGAACAGCTTCATCTTCTCGCGGCGGCAGCGCTTGCAGTCCGCACCTACGTAACGAGCCATTGCTTCGATCTCTCCCTTAGACCCGGCGACGCTTCGGCGGACGGCAACCGTTGTGCGGCTGCGGGGTCACGTCGGAGATCTGACCGACCTCGAGACCCGCTGCCTGCAGCGACCGGATGGCGGTCTCCCGGCCGGAACCGGGGCCCTTGACGAACACGTCGACCTTGCGCATGCCGTGTTCCATGGCCCGGCGCGCGGCGGCCTCGGCGGCCAGCTGGGCGGCGAACGGAGTCGACTTGCGGGAGCCCTTGAAGCCCACCTGGCCGGACGAGGCCCAGGAGATGACCGCACCGGTCGGGTCGGTGATCGACACGATGGTGTTGTTGAAGGTGCTCTTGATGTGCGCCTGCCCGTGGGCGACGTTCTTGCGTTCCTTGCGCCGGACCTTCTTGACTGCGGCCCCTGCGCGTGCCTTCGGTGGCATAAGTCAGTGCGCTCCTATTACTTCCGACCGGGCTTCTTCTTACCGGCGACCGTCCGCTTCGGGCCCTTGCGGGTACGAGCGTTGGTCCGGGTCCGCTGTCCCCGAACGGGCAGACCCTTGCGGTGGCGGATGCCGGCGTAGCAGCCGATCTCTACCTTGCGGCGGATGTCCGCGGCGACCTCGCGGCGCAGGTCGCCCTCAACCTTGAAGTTGGCCTCGATGTACTCGCGGAGCTTGAGCAGCTCCTCTTCCGTGAGGTCCTTGGCGCGCTTGTTCAGGTCGATCGCCGTAGCGGTCAATGCTTCGACGGACCGGGTGCGCCCGATCCCGAAGATGTAGGTGAGCGCGATCTCCATCCGCTTCTCGCGGGGGAGATCGACGCCGACGAGACGTGCCATTTCTGGGCGTACTCCTCGTTGTTGTCGCGGAGGTCTGTGCCCGTCCCTTCCCGCCTGCCCGGGCGGGCCCCGGCCTCCGACCGGGGGTACAGCCTCGCGAGAGAGGCTGGGACGGGCTTATTCAGTGGTGCGGATCCTGCGCGGGTCTACTCAGCCCTGGCGCTGCTTGTGGCGCGGGTCAGTGCTGCAGATCACCATGACCCGGCCGTGCCGCCGGATGATCCGGCAGTTGTTGCAGATCCGCTTGACGCTCGGCTTGACCTTCACGGTTTGCCTTAACTCTCAGTCAGACGGGTATGGAAAACCCCGCGACCCGACATGAGCCACCCCGAACCGGCTTCGGACCTCGACCCTGGCCGGCTCGGAAGGAGCTCACTTGTAGCGGTAGACGATGCGCCCACGGGTCAGGTCGTACGGCGAGAGCTCGACGACGACCCTGTCCTCGGGAAGGATGCGGATGTAGTGCTGGCGCATCTTCCCGGAGATGTGTGCCAGGACCTTGTGACCATTGGCGAGCTCGACGCGGAACATGGCGTTCGGCAGGGGCTCGATCACTCGGCCTTCGATCTCGATGGCTCCGTCTTTCTTAGGCATGTCCTCCGCTACCTGACATCGGGTTCTGGGGCAGGCTGTGCAACGTCGTACCCGAGCCTCTTGGGGGCTCGGACCAGCCGCGGCTCCCCCTGTCCTCGAAGCGCTGAGGACATGAAGGAGTGGACGCTGCGCGCCAGCAAGCCAGTCTACGCGCACGTCTCGGGGACGCCAAACCGAGGTCACCGATACCCGGGGTCGGGCGTGTCACGCACCGCTCAGCCGGCTGCGGCGGTTGCGATCCGTCAAGCGCTACCGCTCAGCGGTTGCGGCCGTTGCTGCGGTTGCGGCCCCTCAGCGCTACCGCTCAGCGGTTGCGGCCGTTGCTGCGGTTGCGGCCGTTGCGGCGGTTGCGGCCCTCAGCGCTACCGCTCAGCGGACGCGGCCGTTGCGGCGGTTGCGGCCCCTCAGCGCTACCGCTCAGCGGATGCGGCGATTGCGATCCGTCAGCGCTCCGACCGCCGTGATCACCACCGGGATCAGCACCCAGGCGGGCCAGAAATAATACGCGTGGCCCGAGGTGAACGACGTGATGGCCCAGATCAGCGTGCAGACCAGGAACGCCGTGAGCGCCGAGCCGAAGGTGTGCCGGCCGTGGTGCTGCTCCGGCTTCACCGGCATCGGCTGCCGGGGCGCCGGCGGCGGGGTATGCGGCTGCATCTGGGCGTGCTGCACCGGGACCGCGCCGGGCAGGTCGTCGAGGAGGCCGTCGAAGTCACCGTAGGTCCGGGCGGCGTAGGCCCGCTGGACGCGCTCGTCGTACTCGTTCAGATCCAGCCGGCCCTCGTCGAGCGCGGCCTTCAACTGATCCGCGACGCGCTGACGATCACTGTCGCCGGCCCGCATCCCCTCCCGTCCCATGCGTCACAGCATGCCAGGCGGGCGCCGGGGGCGTAAGGCCGGTCGGTCAGGGCTGTCTGGCGGTCACCAGATCGCCGAGGCGGGCCTTTCCGCCGTCCAGGGCGGTCGTCACCCACACCCCGTCGTCCAGGAGCGCCATGGTGTGCTCCACGTGCGCGGCGCGGGACCCGTCCCGGGTCACCACGGTCCAGCCGTCGGAGAGCTCCAGGGTGCGCGGCGAGCCCATCGTGATCATCGGCTCGATGGCCAGCGCCATGCCCGGGATCAGCCGCGGGCCGCGGCCCGGCTTGCCGTGGTTGAGCACGTGCGGCTCCTGATGCATCTCGGTGCCGATGCCGTGGCCGCCGTAGCCGTCGACGATGCCGTACCGGCCGGCTTTGCGGATCACCTTCTCGACGTTGAACGAGATGTCGGTGAGCCGGCCGCGCCCGTTCGCCACGCCGCGGGCGGCCGCCGCGATCCCGGCCCACATCGCGTCCTCGGCGACCTCCGCCATCCGCAGCAGGGCCGGGTCGGTCTCGCCGACGCCGACCGTGATCGCCGAGTCGCCGTGCCAGCCGTCCAGGATCGCGCCGCAGTCCAGCGAGATCAGGTCGCCCTCGGCCAGGATCTGCCGGGCGCCGGGGATGCCGTGCACCACCTGCTCGTTGACCGAGGCGCAGATCGAGGCCGGGAAGCCGTGGTAGCCCTTGAACGACGGGATCGCGCCGGCGTCGCGGATCACCTTCTCGGCGATCGCGTCCAGATCGGCTGTCGAGACGCCGGGCGCGACCGCGTCCCGCATCGCCTCCAGGGCGGCCCGCACGACCAGGCCGGCCGCCCGCATCTTCTCGATCTGCTCCGGCGTCTTCAGCTGGATGTCCAGCTCCTGACGAGCCATCTCAGCCCCCGTACGACCGCAGGGCGTCGATCGCGCGCACCGTGACGTCCTCGACCGGCCCGGTCGCGTCGATACCCACCAGCTTGCCCTGCGCACCGTAGTAGTCGACCAGCGGCGCGGTCTTGTCCGCGTACTCCACCAGGCGGTTGGCGATCGTCTCGGCCTTGTCGTCGTCCCGCTGGAACAGCTCCGACCCGCAGCGGTCGCAGATGTTCTCCTTGCTCGTCGGGTCGAACTCGACGTGCCAGATCTTGCCGCAGCCACGGCAGGTCCGGCGGCCGGAGAGCCGCCGGATCACCTCGTCGTCGTCGACCACCAGCTCCATCACCAGATCCAGCGCGGTGCCGAGGTCGGCGAGCAGCTTGTCCAGCGCGGACGCCTGCGGCACCGTGCGCGGGAACCCGTCCAGCAGGAACCCGTCGCCGGCGTCCGCCTCGGCGAGCCGGTCGCGGACCATGTTGATGGTGACCTCGTCCGGCACCAGCTGCCCGGCGTCCATGTACCGCTTGGCCTCGACCCCGAGCGGGGTCCCCTGCGACACGTTGGCCCGGAAGATGTCCCCGGTCGAGATCTTGGGCACGGCGAGATGGGCGGCGATGAACTCAGCCTGGGTCCCCTTGCCGGCCCCCGGAGGGCCCACCAGTACCAGCCGCACCTACATCGCCTCGCTTCGGTCGCAAGAACCCACGCCAACCGCCGCCAGAGCCCTCCGGCTCGGCGTACCCACTACCGGAGGAACCCTTCGTAGTTCCGCTGCATGAGCTGGCTCTCGATCTGCTTCACCGTCTCCAGACCCACACCCACCATGATCAGCACCGCGGTGCCGCCGAACGGGAAGTTCTGGTACTGCTGCTGGTCCAGCCAGATGAAGAAGAAGTTCGGCAGCACCGAGATCAGACCCAGGTAGAGAGCGCCCGGGAGAGTGATCCGGCTGAGGATGAAGTCCAGGTAGTCGGCGGTCGGCTTGCCCGGGCGGATACCCGGCACGAACCCACCGTACTTCTTCATGTTCTCCGCGACCTCAGTCGGGTTGAACGTGATCGACACGTAGAAGTACGTGAAGAAGATGATCAGCAGGAAGTACACGGTGATGTAGAGCCAGCTGGTCGGCGTGGCGAGCCAGTTCTGGATCCAGATCTGGTAGCCCGCCAGGTTGTTCTTGTCGAAGAACTGCAGGTACAGCTGGGGCAGGTAGAGCAGCGACGAGGCGAAGATGACCGGGACGACACCCGCCTGGTTCACCTTCAGCGGGATGTAGGTCGAGGTGCCGCCGTACATCCGCCGGCCGATCATGCGCTTCGCGTACTGCACCGGGATGCGCCGCTGGGCCTGCTCGATGAAGACCACCAGCGCGATGATCACCAGGACCAGCGCGATCACCAGGAGGAACTTGCCGGTGCCGGCGGACTGCTTGATCGTCCAGCCCTCGCCGGGGAGGCGGGCCGCGATCGAGGTGAATATCAGGACGGACATGCCGTTGCCGACGCCGCGGTCGGTGACCAGCTCGCCCAGCCACATGACCACGCCGGTGCCGGCGGTCATCGTCATCACCAGGACCGTCAGGGTCAGCCACATCGGGATGCCGGTGCCCTCGGGGATGATCTGGTAGGACGGGTTGTCCTGGTCGCAGAGACCGCCGAAGAGCTGGCCGGTGCGGGCGAGGGCGACGAACGCCGAGGACTGCAGGATCGCCAGGCCCAGCGTCAGGTACCGGGTGTACTGAGTGATCTTCGCCTGGCCGGACTGACCCTCCTTGCGGAGCTGCTCCAGCCGCGGGATGACCACGGTGAGCAGCTGCAGGATGATCGACGCGGTGATGTACGGCATGATGCCGAGCGCGAAGACGGAGAGCTGGAGCAGAGCGCCGCCGGAGAACAGGTTCAGCAGGTTCAGAACCTGGTTGCCCGACTGCTCGGTCAGCTTGAGGCAAGCCTGCACGTTGGTGTACGACACGCCGGGGCTGGGCAAGGTGGCACCGAGCCGGTAGAGCGCGATGATCGCCACCGTAAAGAGCAATTTCTTGCGCAGGTCAGGCGTCCGCAACGCACTCGAAAAGGCGGAGAGCAACTTCTTCCTCCTGCGCGAGGTAACCGCCGGGATCGGCGGTATGGGGGGAAGGCATCGGCCCGGATGACCGATATCCCTAGCTGGGAACGGACTCTAACAGTCTTGGCCCGCCGTGGTCAGCCACGGTAGCCGTCAGTACGGCAATGCGTCACAACTCTTCACAAAAGTGCTGGTCAGACGCCACAAGGGGATGCTCGCCGAACACGCGTCCGGACGAGCATCCCCGCAAGCCTCACAGCTCGGTGGTGGAACCACCAGCAGCCGCGATCTTCTCCTTGGCCGACTCGCTGAACGCGTGCGCCGAGATGGTCAGCGACACGCCGCCCAGCTCGCCCGAGCCCAGCACCTTGACCGGCTGGCCCTTGCGGACCGCGCCGGCCTGGACGAGCTCGGCCGGACCGACCTGCCCGCCGTTCGGGAACAGCTCGGCCAGCCGGTCCAGGTTCACGACCTGGAAGACGACCTTGTTGCGCGGGCGGTTCCGCAGGCCCTTCAGCTTCGGCAGACGCATGTGGATGGGCATCTGCCCACCCTCGAACGACGCCGGGGTGTTCTTGCGAGCACCGGTGCCCTTGGTACCACGGCCGGCGGTCTTGCCCTTGGAGCCCTCACCACGACCCACGCGGGTCTTCTTGGTCTTGGCTCCGGGCGCCGGGCGCAGGTCATGAATCTTGATCGCCATTACTCGACCTCCTCGACAGTGACGAGGTGGTTCACGGCGAAGATCATGCCCCGGATCTCGGGACGGTCCTCCTTGACCACCACATCGTTGATCCGCTTCAGCCCGAGCGACCGCAGGGAGTCCCGCTGGTTCTGCTTACGGCCGATCTCGGACCGGATCTGGGTGACCTTCAAGCGAGCCATCAGTGCACCGCCGCTTCCGCACGCGCGGACAGCATGGCCGCCGGCGCGACGTCCTCAACCGGCAGGCTGCGGCGCGCCGCGACCTTCTCCGGGGACTCGAGGCCCTTCAGCGCGGCCACCGTGGCGTGCACGATGTTGATCGGGTTCGAGGAGCCGAGGCTCTTCGAGAGGATGTCGTGGATGCCCGCGCACTCCAGCACGGCGCGCACCGGGCCACCGGCGATGACACCGGTACCAGCGGACGCCGGCTTGAGCAGGACGACGCCCGCGGCAGCCTCACCGGTGATCGGGTGGGGAATGGTAGCCCCGATCCGCGGCACCTTGAAGAAGTGCTTCTTGGCCTCCTCGACGCCCTTGGCGATGGCCGCGGGCACCTCCTTGGCCTTTCCGTAACCGACACCGACGGTGCCGTCACCGTCGCCGACGATCACCAGGGCGGTGAAGCTGAAGCGACGACCACCCTTGACGACCTTGGCGACCCGGTTGATCGCGACGACCCGCTCCAGGTGCGGGGTCTTCTCGACGGGCGCGTTGCCGCGGCCGCCCTCGCGACGGTTGTCCCGGCGGCCGCCACCCTCGGTGTTACCGCCGGACCCGCCGCCACGGCGCTGCTGACCAGGCATTGGTCAATTCCTCCTAGAACTCGAGTCCGGCTTCGCGAGCGGCGTCGGCAAGCGCGGCGATCCGCCCCGCGTACTTGTTGCCACCGCGGTCGAAGACGACCTTGGAAATACCCGCGGCCTTGGCGCGCTCCGCGAGGAGCGCACCGACCTTGCCGGCCTGCGAGCTCTTGTCGCCCTCGGTGCCCCGGATCGTGGTGTCCAGGGACGAGGCCGAAGCCAGCGTGTGGCCCTTGAGGTCGTCGATGATCTGCGCGGTGATGTGCCGCGTGGACCGGGTGACGACCAGGCGGGGACGCTCGGCCGAACCGCGCACGTTCTTGCGGACCCGGAAGTGCCGACGCGCCTTGCCAACGGCACGCCGGGAGGCGACACCGCCGCCATTGCGGCGCTTGAGCAGCGTGGCGGTCACTTCTTACCTGCCTTTCCAGCCTTGCGGCGGATGACCTCACCCTGGTACTTGACACCCTTGCCCTTGTAGGGCTCCGGCGGGCGGATCTTCCGGATGTTGGCGGCGACCTCGCCGACCAGCTGCTTGTCGATGCCCGCCACGGTGAACTGGGTGGGCTTCTCGACGGTGAAGGTGATGCCGGCCGGCGGCACGATGTTCACCGGGTGCGAGAAGCCCAGAGCGAACTCCAGGTCCTTGCCCTTGGCGGTGACACGGTAACCGGTGCCGTTGATCTCGAGGGTCTTCTTGTAGCCCTCGGTCACGCCGACGATCATGTTGGCGACCAGGGTGCGCGAGAGACCGTGCAACTCCTTGGCCTTGCGCTCGTCGTTGGGGCGGTTGACGACCAGCTCGCCGCCCTCCTGCGCCACCGTGATCGGTTCGGCCACGGTGTGCGAGAGCTCGCCCTTGGGGCCCTTGACCTTGACGGTCTGCCCCGTGATGGTGACGTCGACGCCGGCCGGGACCGGGATCGACTTACGTCCGATTCGCGACATGTCAAAGTCTCCAGTTACCAGACGAAGGCGAGGACTTCCCCGCCAACGCTCCGCTTGCGGGCCTGCTTGTCGGTCAGCAGTCCCTGGGACGTCGAAATGATCGCGACACCGAGGCCACCGAGCACGCGGGGCAGCTCGTCGGACTTGGCGTACACCCGCAGGCCCGGCTTCGAGACGCGCTTGATGCCGGCGAGGCTGCGCTCGCGGTTCTGGCCGTACTTGAGCTCAACGACCAGACGCTTGCCGACCGCGCCCTCCTCGGGCTCCTCAGACGTCCACGACGCGATGTAACCCTCGGCCTTGAGGACCTCGGCGATGTTCGCCTTGATCTTCGAGTACGGCATGGTCACCTTGTCGTGGTACGCCTGGTTGGCGTTGCGCAGACGCGTCAGCATGTCTGCGATCGGGTCCGTCATCGTCATGGGTATTCGTCAACCTTTCTCGCCGGGGTTCCCGGTAAGGCACCAGGCCTACGGCGAAGCGGTATTTCAGGTTCCGCCCGGAGTTCCGCTGTGCAGCGGCGGGCAGGTGGTAGGACGGGGTTTACCAGGAGGCCTTGGACACGCCGGGCAGCTCACCACGGTGAGCCATGTCCCGCAGGCAAACCCGGCAGAGGCCGAACTTGCGGTAGACCGAGTGCGGACGGCCGCACTTCTGGCAGCGGGTGTAGGCGCGCACCGCGAACTTCGGCTTCGCGGCAGCCTTCAGGATCAGCGCCTTCTTAGCCATGCTCAGTTCTCCTTGAACGGGAAGCCCAGGAGCTTCAGCAGCGCCCGGCCCTCGTCGTCGGTCGTGGCGGTGGTGACCACCGTGATGTCCATGCCCCGCGTCCGGTCGATCTTGTCCTGATCGATCTCGTGGAACACCGACTGCTCGGTCAGACCGAAGGTGTAGTTGCCGTGGCCGTCCAGCTTGCGGCCGTCGAGCCCGCGGAAGTCACGGATACGCGGCAGCGCGATGGACAGCAGCCGGTCCAGGAACTCCCACATCCGGTCGCCCCGCAGGGTGACCTTCGCGCCGATCGGCATGCCCTCACGGAGCTTGAACTGCGCGATGGACTTGGTCGCCCGGCGCACCAGCGGCTTCTGGCCGGTGATGGTGGTCAGGTCGCGGACCGCGCCGTCGATCAGCTTGGCGTCGCGGGCAGCCTCGCCGACACCCATGTTCACGACGACCTTGACCAGGCCGGGGATCTGCATGGGGTTGGCGTACTTGTACTGCTCCTGCAGCGCCTGCACGACCTCGGAGCGGTACTTCCCCTGGAGACGGGGCAGCGTCTTGGTCTCGGCAGTCATCAGAGTTCCTTACCGGTCGTACGCGCGATCCGGACCTTGGTGCCGTTGTCGTCGATCCGGTACCCGATGCGGGTCGGCTTGCCCTGGTCGTCCAGCACCTGCACGTTGGAGATGTGGATCGGGGCTTCCTGGGTGACGATGCCGCCGGTCTTCGAGCCACGCTGGGTGGTGCGGATTCGTTCGTGCTTCTTGACTCGGTTGACGCCCTCGACCAGGACCTTGTCCTGCCGCGGGAAGGCCGCGATGACCTTACCCTTGGCACCCTTGTCCTTGCCGGCGATGACGACGACCGTGTCGCCCTTCTTGATCTTCACGGTCAGAGCACCTCCGGCGCCAGGCTGATGATCTTCATGAACCGCTTGTCGCGCAGCTCGCGCCCGACCGGGCCGAAGATGCGGGTACCGCGGGGGTCCCCGCCGTCCTTGATGATGACGGCGGCGTTCTCGTCGAAGCGGATGTACGAGCCGTCGGGACGGCGCCGCTCCTTGCTGGTGCGGACGACGACCGCCTTGACGACGTCACCCTTCTTCACACCGGCACCCGGAATGGCGTCCTTGACCGTGGCCACGATGACGTCGCCGATGCTCGCGTAACGGCGACCGGAGCCACCGAGTACGCGGATGCACAGGATCTCCCGGGCACCCGTGTTGTCGGCGACGCGCAGTCGCGACTCCTGCTGGATCACGTCTGTCTCCTATGTCTGCCAGTTCTCCGGTGACCCACCGAAGCTTGGCGGAACGATGGTCCGCTGGGCCGGCCGCAGCCGGCCCAGCGTACTCACTTGGCCTTTTCGAGGATCTCCACGAGCCGCCACCGCTTGGTGGCGGAGAGCGGACGGGTCTCCATGATCGAAACCCGGTCGCCGATGCCCGCGGCGTTCTGCTCGTCGTGCACCTTCAGCTTGCGCGTACGGCGGATGACCTTGCCGTACAGCGCGTGCTTGACCCGGTCCTCGACCTCGACGACGACGGTCTTGTCCATCTTGTCGCTGACCACGAGACCCTCCCGCACCTTGCGCTGTGCGCGCGGAGCGGTGGTGGTGTTCTCACTCATGCCGTCACCTCATCCGGCGCGACCGAGAGACCAAGCTCACGCTCACGCATGATCGTGTAGATCTTCGCGATGTCCTTGCGGACGACCTGCAGCCGACGGTGATTGTCGAGCTGGCCGGTCGCGCGCTGCACGCGAAGGTTGAACAGCTCCGCCTTGGCCTCCCGCAGCTTCGCGACCAGTTCCTCGTCGGAACTCTCGCGCAGCTCGGCTGCCTTAACGCCCGCTGCCATCAGCTTTCACCCACTTCGCGCGTCACGATGCGGCACTTCATCGGGAGCTTGTGGATCGCGCGGCGCATCGCCTCACGCGCGACCGTCTCGTTCGGGAAGGACATCTCGAAGAGAATCCGGCCCGGCTTGACGTTCGCCACCCACCACTCGGGAGAACCCTTACCGGAACCCATCCGGGTCTCGGCCGGCTTCTTGGTCAGAGCCTGGTCCGGGAAGATCGAGATCCAGACCTTACCGCCACGCTTGATGTGACGGGTCATCGCGATACGCGCCGACTCGATCTGCCGGTTGGTCACGTACGCCGGCTCCAGAGCCTGGATACCGAACTCACCGAAGACGACCCGGTTGCCGCCCTTGGACGCGCCGTGGCGGTCCGGGTGGTGCGGCTTGCGGAAGCCCTTCGGGGGCTTACGCGGCATCAGCATGTGTCAGCCCTCCTGCTGCGTCTCGGCCTGAGCCGGAGCCGCGGCGACCGCGGCGTCGTTGAGGTTCTCGCCGGCGGGGGTGTCGCCACCCCGCGCCTGGGCGGCGGCCCGGCCGGCCTCGGTGCCGCCCGCGGTCGTGCCGGACGAACCGGAACGGCCACGACGCGGACGCTCGGGACGGTCGGACCGGTCCCGGCGCGGACGCGCGGGCGCCTCGGTGACGACCTCGCGACCCGGAACGGCGTCGCCCTTGTAGATCCAGACCTTCACACCGATCCGGCCGAACGTGGTACGAGCCTCGAAGAAGCCGTACTCGATGTTCGCCCGCAGCGTGTGCAGCGGAACGCGACCCTCACGGTAGAACTCCGTGCGGCTCATCTCCGCGCCGCCGAGGCGGCCGGAGACCTGCACCCGGATGCCCTTGCAGATCGGGTTCTTCATGGCCGACTGCATGGCCTTGCGCATCGCCCGGCGGAAGCTGACCCGGGAGGACAGCTGCTCGGCGACGCCCTGGGCCACCAGCTGCGCGTCCGACTCGGGGCTCTTGACCTCGAGGATGTTCAGCTGGACCTGCTTGCCGGTGAGCTTCTCGAGCTCGCCGCGGATCCGGTCGGCCTCCTGGCCCTTGCGGCCGATGACGATGCCCGGCCGGGCGGTGTGGATGTCGACGCGAACCCGGTCGCGGGTCCGCTCGATGTCCACCTTGGAAATGCCGGCGCGCTCCAGGCCCTTGGACATCATGCGGCGGATCTTGACGTCCTCGCCGATGTAGTCCTTGTAGAGCTTGTCCGCGAACCAGCGGCTCTTCCAGTCGGTGGAGATGCCGAGGCGGAACCCGGTGGGGTGAACCTTCTGACCCATTACTCGGCACCCTCCGTGCTCTGGGACTCGGCAGCCTGCGGCTCGGCCGGCTGAGCGGCCTTCTTCGCCGCGGCCTTCTTCGCCGGGCGGGCCGTCTGGACCGCCTCGACCGCGATGGTGATGTGACTCGTGCGCTTGCGGATCCGGTACGCCCGGCCCTGCGCCCGCGGACGGAACCGCTTGAGCGTGGGACCCTCGTCGACGAACGCCTCGCTCACGAGGAGGGCGTCGGGGTCGAGCCGCTCGTTGTTCTCAGCGTTCGCAATGGCGCTGGCAAGCACCTTGTAGACCTGCTCGCTGGCGGCCTGCGGCGCGAACTGCAGGACGGTCAGCGCCTCCTTCGCGGGCAGACCGCGGACGAGGTTGACCACCCGGCGCGCCTTGTTCGGCGAGATGCGCACGTGTCGCGCAACCGCCCGCGCGCCCGGAAGCACCGGAGCGTCGCCCTTTGCTGGCATCGCTGTAGCTCCTTGATCCTCTAATCCGTGTATCTGCTTAGCGACGACGGCTCTTGCGGTCGTCCTTCTCGTGACCCTTGAACGTGCGGGTCAGAGCGAACTCGCCGAGCTTGTGCCCGACCATCGCCTCGGTGATGAACACCGGGACGTGCTTGCGCCCGTCGTGGACCGCGATGGTGTGACCGAGCATCTCGGGGATGATCGTCGAGCGCCGCGACCAGGTCTTGATGACGTTCTTCGAGTTCTTCTCGTTCTGGACTTCCACCTTCTTGATCAGGTGGTCGTCGACGAACGGGCCCTTCTTCAGGCTGCGAGGCATCTTTTAACTCCCGTTACCCGCGCTTGCGGGTGGCGTAGCGGCGGCGAACGATCAGCTTGTCGCTCTCCTGGCCCTTGCGGCGGGTACGGCCCTCCGGCTTACCAGCCGGGTTGACCGGGTGACGACCACCGGAGGTCTTACCCTCACCACCACCGTGCGGGTGGTCGACGGGGTTCATGGCGACACCACGGACGGTCGGGCGCTTGCCCTTCCACCGCATGCGGCCGGCCTTACCCCAGTTGATGTTCGACTGCTCGGCGTTGCCGATCTCGCCGACCGTCGCCCGGCAACGGACGTCGACACGACGGATCTCGCCGGAGGGCATACGCAGCGTGGCGTACGCGCCCTCACGGCCGAGCAGCTGGATGCCCACGCCGGCCGACCGGGCCAGCTTGGCTCCACCGCCGGGACGAAGCTCCACGCCGTGGACCGTCGTACCGACCGGGATGTTGCGCAGCGGCAGGTTGTTGCCGGGCTTGATGTCCGCGCCCACGCCGGACTCGACGCGGTCGCCCTGCTTCAGGTCCTTCGGCGCCAGGATGTAGCGCTTCTCGCCGTCGGCGTAGTGCAGCAGCGCGATGCGGGAGGTGCGGTTGGGGTCGTACTCGATGTGAGCGACCTTGGCCGGCACGCCGTCCTTGTCGTTCCGCTTGAAGTCGATCAGCCGGTACTGCCGCTTGTGGCCACCGCCCTGGTGCCGCGTGGTGATGCGGCCGTGGACGTTGCGACCACCCTTCTTGGGCAGCGGGACCAGCAGAGACTTCTCCGGGGTGGACCGGGTGATCTCGGCGAAGTCGGCGACGCTCGAGCCGCGGCGGCCCGGCGTGGTCGGCTTGTACTTACGGATAGCCATGATTCACAAACCCCTTAGCTGACCGGGCCGCCGAAGGCCTCGATACGGTCACCGTCAGCCAGCTTCACCATCGCGCGCTTGGTCGCCTTGCGCTGACCGAAGCCGGTCCGGGTGCGCTTGCGCTTGCCCTCGCGGTTCGCGGTGTTCACCGTCAGCACGCGGACGTTGAAGATCTGCTGGATCGCGATCTTGATCTGGGTCTTGTTCGCGTCCGGGTGGACGAGGAACGTGTACCAGTTCTGGTCGAGAACGCTGTAGCTCTTCTCGGAGACCACCGGGGCGACGATGACGTCGCGCGGGTCGGCGATCGTGCTCACTTGTCGCCCTCCTCGGACTTCTCGGCCCCGCCCAGGAACTCGTCCAGCGCGACCTTGGTGAAGACGACCTCGTCGGCGACCAGCACGTCGTACGTGTTCAGCTGGCCGGCCTCGATGAGGTGAACGGTCGGCTCGTTGCGCAGCGAGATCCAGTTCAGCTCGTCCTGGCTGTCCAGCACGACGAGGATCTTGTTGGTCTGAGCGACCTTCCGCAGGGTGGCCACCGCGGCCTTGGTCGACGGCGTCTCGCCGGCGACGAAGGACTCGACGACGAACACGCGGCCGTCACGGGCCCGGTCGGAGAGGGCGCCACGCAGGGCGGCGGCCTTCATCTTCTTCGGGGTCCGCTGGCTGTAGTCGCGCGGCACCGGGCCGTGCACCACGCCACCGCCGGTGAACTGCGGCGCGCGGATCGAGCCCTGGCGGGCGCGACCGGTGCCCTTCTGCTTGTACGGCTTCTTGCCGCCGCCGGCGACCTCGCCGCGGGACTTCGCCTTGTGCGTACCCTGCCGGGCCGCGGCCAGCTGCGCCACGACGACCTGGTGCATCAGCGGGATGTTCGCCTGGGCGTCGAAGACGTTGGCGGGCAGCTCGACCGAGCCGGTCTTCGCGCCCTCGGCGTTGATGATGTCGACCGAGCTCACTTGGCACCGCCCTTCTTCGCCGCGGTACGAACCAGGATCAGCGCGCCCTTGGGACCGGGCACCGCGCCCTTGACCAGCAGCAGGTTGCGCTCGGTGTCGACCGCCTGAACCGTCAGGTTCTGCACGGTGTAGCGCTTGCCGCCCATCCGGCCGGCCATCCGGACGCCCTTGAAGACGCGACCCGGGGTGGCGCAGGCGCCGATCGAGCCCGGCGAGCGGTGCTTGCGCTCGACACCGTGGCTGGCGCGCAGACCGTGGAAGCCGTGCCGCTTCATGACACCGGCGTAGCCCTTGCCCTTGGTCTTACCGGTGACGTCGATCGGCGTGCCCGCCGCGAACGCCTCGACGGTGACCTCCTGGCCGAGCTCGTACTCGCTCGCGTCGACGGTGCGAAGCTCGACGAGGTGACGCCGCGGCGACACACCGGCCTTCGCGTAGTGGCCGCTCTCGGGCTTGTTGACCTTGCGGGGGTCAATCGCGCCGTAGGCCAGCTGGACAGCCGAGTAGCCGTCCTTCTCGTCAGTACGGACCTGGGTCACGACGCACGGGCCGGCCTGAACCACGGTCACCGGGACGACCTTGTTGTTGTCCCAGACCTGGGTCATGCCGAGCTTGGCGCCCAGGATCCCCTTTACTTGCCTGTCCATTTGTCCGGATCCCTACAGCTTGATCTCGATGTCGACGCCAGCCGGCAGGTCGAGGCGCATGAGCGAGTCGACCGTCTTCGGAGTCGGGTCGATGATGTCGATCAGACGCTTGTGCGTGCGCATCTCGAAGTGCTCGCGCGAGTCCTTGTACTTGTGCGGCGAACGGATCACGCAGAAACGGTTGATCTCCGTGGGCAGCGGCACCGGGCCCGCGACCTGCGCCCCGGTTCGCGTCACCGTCTCGACGATCTTCCGCGCCGAGGAGTCGACGACCTCGTGGTCATAGGCCTTGAGCCGGATGCGGATCTTCTGTCCCGCCATGGTGGCTTCTGTTTCCTTCTCTCGATGCCGCTACGTGCGGAAGCGGGTGGCCTCCGCATGCCCGCAGGACCGTTGATCCTGCGTTGTCCGACCCCCGCGGTCGGGCGTGTCGCGCCTCTTCGCAAAGTGCTGGGCACTCAGCTTCCGGCTTCCGCCCCGGTACTGCTGGGGCGAACGCGATCGCGGGGATCTGTGGTGTCGGGCGGCATGCAAACACACCCGGACACCCGGCGAGGGCGGACAGCTGAGAGGTCTACTCAACCCATGCAGCTATCCACCCCGCGCGGACGCAACCTGACTAGTATGCCGGATCGAACGCAGCATTGCTAATCGGGGTCACCAACAAGGGGTGCCCACCGCAGCGGGCACCCCTTGAAATCACTTGATGATCTTCGTGACCGTGCCGGCGCCGACGGTGCGGCCACCCTCACGGATCGCGAACTTCAGGCCCTGCTCCATGGCGATCGGCTGGATCAGCTTCACGGCCATCGAGGTGGAGTCGCCGGGCATGACCATCTCGGTGCCCTCGGGCAACGTGACGACGCCGGTGACGTCCGTGGTGCGGAAGTAGAACTGCGGCCGGTAGTTCTGGAAGAACGGGGTGTGCCGGCCACCCTCCTCCTTGGAGAGGATGTAGACCTGGCCCTCGAACTCCGTGTGCGGAGTCGTGGTGCCCGGCTTCACGACGACCATGCCGCGCTCGACGTCCTCGCGCTTGATGCCGCGCAGCAGCAGACCGACGTTCTCACCCGCGCGGGCCTCGTCGAGCAGCTTGCGGAACATCTCGATGCCGGTGCAAACGGTCTTGGTCGACTTCTCGCGGATACCGACGATCTCGACCTCCTCGTTCGGCTTGAGGATGCCGCGCTCGGCGCGACCGGTCACCACGGTGCCACGACCGGTGATCGTGAAGACGTCCTCGATCGGCATGAGGAACGGCTTCTCGGTCTCACGCTCGGGCTGCGGGATCGCGGTGTCGACCGCGTTCATCAGCTCCATGAGCCGGCCGGTCCACTCCGGGTCGCCCTCGAGCGCCTTGAGCGCCGACACGCGCACGACCGGCAGGTCGTCGCCCGGGAACTCGTAGGTGCTCAGCAGCTCGCGGACCTCGAGCTCGACGAGCTCCAGGAGCTCCTCGTCCTCGACCATGTCGCTCTTGTTCAGGGCGACGACGATGTACGGAACGCCGACCTGACGGGCCAGGAGGACGTGCTCCTTGGTCTGCGGCATCGGGCCGTCGGTGGCGGCCACGACCAGGATCGCGCCGTCCATCTGGGCGGCACCGGTGATCATGTTCTTGATGTAGTCGGCGTGGCCGGGGCAGTCCACGTGCGCGTAGTGGCGCGCCGCGGTCTGGTACTCGACGTGCGCGATGGAGATCGTGATGCCGCGGGCCTTCTCCTCCGGCGCCTTGTCGATCTCGTCGAACGGGGTGTACGGGTTCAGGTCGGGGAACTCGTCGTGCAGGACCTTGGTGATGGCCGCAGTCAGCGTCGTCTTACCGTGGTCGATGTGACCAATGGTGCCGATGTTGACGTGCGGCTTAGTCCGCTCGAACTTCGCCTTCGCCACTGGTGTCCTCCTGTGGACTGATCATTACTTTTCGCCCGGCACGCCGATAAGGCGCTCAGGACTCTGTCGACTGCTCGTGCACGTGCGGCCCTCGACGGGCCGCACGTGCCTCAACGCGTCAGGCGCCGGTGGCCTTAGCGATGATCTCCTTCGCCACGTTCGCGGGAACCTCGGCGTAGGAGTCGAACTGCATGCTGTAGCTGGCCCGGCCCGCAGTCTTCGACCGCAGGTCGCCGACGTAGCCGAACATCTCCGAGAGCGGCACCAGAGCCTTCACGACGCGGGCGCCGTGACGCTCCTCCATCGACTGGATCATGCCACGACGGGAGTTGAGGTCGCCGATCACGTCACCCATGTTGTCCTCAGGGGTGGTGACCTCGACGGACATCATCGGCTCCAGCAGCGCGGGGTCGGCCTTGCGAGCCGCCTCCTTCATCGCCATGGAGCCGGCGATCTTGAACGCCATCTCGGACGAGTCGACCTCGTGGTACTGACCGTCGAGCAGCGTGAACTTGACACCCACCAGCGGGTAGCCGGCGAGAACGCCGTACTGGAGGGAGTCCTGCGCGCCCGCGTCCACCGAGGGGATGAACTCCTTGGGGACACGACCGCCGGTGACCGCGTTGACGAACTCGTACGTCGGGCCGTCGGCGTCGAGCGGCAGCGGCTCGACCCGGACGATGACCTTCGCGTACTGGCCCGAGCCACCGGTCTGCTTCTTGTGCACGTAGTCGAGCTTGTCGACCGTGCCGCGAATGGTCTCGCGGTAGGCCACCTGCGGCTTGCCGATGTTGGCCTCGACGTTGAACTCGCGGCGCATCCGGTCCACGAGGATGTCGAGGTGCAGCTCGCCCATGCCGGCGATGATGGTCTGACCGGTCTCCTCGTCGTTGAAGACCCGGAACGTCGGGTCCTCCTCGGCGAGGCGCTGGATCGCGGTGCCCAGCTTCTCCTGGTCGGACTTGGTCTTCGGCTCGATGGCGACCTGGATGACCGGCTCCGGGAAGGTCATCGACTCCAGGATGACCGGGTTCGCCGGGTCGCAGAGCGTGTCACCGGTGGTGGTCTGCTTCAGACCCTGGACGGCGATGATGTCGCCGGCCTGCGCGGTGGTGCGCTCCTCACGCTTGTTCGCGTGCATCTGGTAGATCTTGCCGATCCGCTCCTTGCGGTCCTTGGTGGAGTTGACCACCTGAGAACCGGACTCGAGCGTGCCGGAGTAGACCCGGACGTAGGTCAGCTTGCCGAGGTGCTTGTCGGTCTGAATCTTGAAGGCCAGCGCCGAGAAGGGCTCGTCGTTCGACGGCTTGCGCAGCAGCGGGGTCTCACCGTCGGTCGCGGTGCCCTCGATCGCCGGGATGTCCAGCGGCGACGGCAGGTACTCGACGACGGCGTCCAGCATCGGCTGCACACCCTTGTTCTTGAAGGCCGAGCCGCAGAGCACCGGGTTGGCCTTGCTGGCGATCGTGGCACGCCGGATGGCGGCCTTGATCTCGTCCTCGGAGACCTCTTCGCCCTCGAGGTACTTCTCCATCACGGCGTCGTCGACGTCCGCGAGGGTCTCCACCAGCTTCTCGCGCCACTCGTTCGCGGAGTCGACCAGATCGGCCGGGATCTCCTCGATCGCGTAGTCCTCACCCTTCTGGGTCTCGCCACGCCAGGTGAGAGCGCGCATGCCGATCAGGTCGACGACGCCGATGTGGTCGCCCTCGAGCCCGATCGGGATCTGCAGCACCAGAGGAGTCGCGTTCAGCCGGTCGATCATCATCTGCACGCAGCGGAAGAAGTCGGCGCCGGTCCGGTCGAGCTTGTTGACGAAGCACATCCGGGGGACGTGGTACTTGTCCGCCTGCCGCCACACGTTCTCGGTCTGCGGCTCCACGCCGGCGACACCGTCGTAGACCGCGACCGCGCCGTCGAGCACCCGCAGCGACCGCTCGACCTCGACCGTGAAGTCGACGTGGCCGGGCGTGTCGATGATCTGGATCGTGTGACCCTTCCACTCGCACTTGGTGGCGGCGGAAGTGATGGTGATACCGCGTTCCTGCTCCTGCTCCATCCAGTCCATGACGGCGGCGCCCTCGTGGACCTCACCGATCTTGTACGTGATGCCGGTGTAGAACAGGATCCGCTCAGTCGTCGTGGTCTTACCAGCGTCGATGTGCGCCATGATGCCGATGTTGCGTACCTTGGCGAGCGCGTCTGCGGCGGCCACTTCCATCCCTACTTTTCTTCGTCGTCGTCTCGTGGACCGGTACGACTGCCACGGCCCGGCGGTGAGCCGGGCCTCAGCAGGGTCTTACCAGCGGTAGTGCGCGAAGGCCTTGTTGGACTCCGCCATCTTGTGGGTGTCCTCGCGACGCTTGACAGCGGCGCCGAGGCCGTTGCTGGCGTCCAGCAGCTCGTTCTGCAGCCGCTCGATCATGGTCTTCTCCCGGCGGGCCTTGGAGTACTGCACCAGCCAGCGGAGACCGAGGGTGGTCTGGCGCGGCGTGCGCACCTCGACCGGGACCTGGTAGGTCGCGCCACCGACACGGCGGCTGCGGACCTCGAGGGTCGGCTTGACGTTGTCCATCGCGCGCTTGAGGATGACCACCGGGTCGGTGCCACTCTTCTCGCGGGCGCCCTCGAGGGCGCCGTACACGATGCGCTCGGCGAGCTGACGCTTGCCGCCGATCAGGATCTTGTTCACCAGCTGGGTCACCAGCGGCGAGTTGTACACCGGGTCAGCGACCACCGGGTGACGCGGAGCGGGGCCCTTACGCGGCATGTCAGCTCTTCTCCTTCTTCGCGCCGTAACGGCTGCGCGCCTGCTTGCGGTTGCGGACACCCTGGGTGTCGAGCGAACCGCGGACGATCTTGTAGCGGACGCCCGGGAGGTCCTTCACACGGCCGCCACGCACGAGCACGATGGAGTGCTCCTGCAGGTTGTGGCCAACGCCCGGGATGTACGCCGTGACCTCGATCTGGCTGCTCAGCTTCACGCGAGCGACCTTGCGCAGCGCCGAGTTCGGCTTCTTGGGGGTCGTGGTGTACACACGCGTGCACACGCCGCGCCGCTGAGGGCTTCCCTTCAGAGCCGGCGTCTTCGTCTTGGTCGTCTTCGCCTGGCGGCCCTTGCGGACCAGCTGCTGGATCGTGGGCACCGGGTTTCTCCGCTCCCTTCGGCCGCTTCCTGTTTACGGCCGCACCGTATTTTTCTGCCTCTGTGCGCGGAGCCCTCCCCGAGGGGGAGTGTCCCGCACCCGCGGTCGGGCGTGTCGTCCGGCTCACGGTCCCTTCGCGCGTGGTCGACCCACGCGTTCCAGGTCTTGTCTTTGTCGGGCCAGGATCGTGCAACGAACCCTGCCCGTCGTGCCGCTATCCCCGTCGTACCTTCCGAATCGGGTGCACGCACGAGTTGCCCGGGCGAGCCCGGGCACGAGGGGAAAGAGTACCCACCCTAAGCACCCAGGTCAAAATGAACAGCACTAATTGACCCGGGCTCCCACGATGGACATCTCCGTATACCAGTGTACCGGGTGCCCCGCCGTGCCAACGCCGCGGTGCCGGATCCACGCGGCGGGCACCGTTATGAACTCTGTAACACCAATCCGAGCAACAACGCCAGGAGCGATATTCCGGCGCCGGCGCCCCCGCACGCGAAGCCGGCGATCGCCAGCCCGTGCCCGGTGAACCGGACCCGGCCGGGCTCGCCGGAGCGCCGGATCTGCCGCAGCGCGAGCGTCGCGGCAACCGCCGCTCCCCCACCGGCCAGGACGCTGAGCAGCGTGAATGCGCCGGCCACCCACGCTCCGGCGCCGCCGAAGCCGAAGCAGACGACGATGATCGACACCAGGATCGCGCCGATGCCGGCGATCAGGGAGCCGATCGCCAGGCCCGACGTGATCGGCACGACACGGAGCTGGACCAGGCCGAAGCCGGTGCCGCTCACCACGTCCACCCGCTCGGGCTCCCAGCCGCTCACCGGCTGCTGGGGCACCGGGGGGCCGTAGGGCGGCGGACCATACGGCGGAGGAGGCGGCGGCTGCATCATGTTCAGAAGCATGTCACCCGGACGAGCCGCCGCGCAGCCCGGCCGGCGTGCCGTGGCGCCGCCGGCGACCGGGCGCGAGGTCCGGCCGGAAGGCCGCGGAGGTCAGTCGGTACCGGGCGCGAAGTCCGGCCCGACGGGCGACGCGGCCAGGTGCAGCAGGCCGGCGATCAGGGCGACCACCAGCGCGGTCAGGGCCAGCACGAGGCCGGTCCAGGCGAGCTTGCGGCCGCGGCGGATCCACGCGCCACCGGTCAGGTAGCCACCGGCCGCGAACGCCTCCCGGGAGGTCTGCCGGGCCAGCAGCAGCGCGACGGTGGCCGGGATCACCCCACCCACCAGTGGGCCGGTCAGCAGGCCCACCAGGCCCAGCACGAAGACCGCCCGGGCCTTCGTCGAGGGCGCCGGCTCCGGGTCCAGCGGGTGACGGGCGGGGGCAACGGGAACGGTCACCCGTCCATCTTAGGAACGCCGCAGGGGCAGCCGCGCGATGCGCGACCACCCCTGCGGATCAAACTCTCTTCAGCTGTACGACACCAGCGGTACGACCCGCCGGCGGCACGGCCCCGTAACGGTACGGCCTCGTCAGCGGTACGAACCGAAGTCGAAGTCGTCCAGCGGAACCGCCTGGCCACTGGCCGGCCCGAAGCCGTAGTCGGTCTCCGGGTACCCGGTCATCGAGTACACCTTGGCCTTGGCCTCCTCGGTCGGCTCGACCCGGATGTTGCGGTACTTCGAGATACCGGTACCGGCCGGGATGAGCTTACCGATGATGACGTTCTCCTTGAGGCCCACCAGCGAGTCGCTGCGCGAGTTGATCGCAGCGTCGGTGAGCACCCGGGTGGTCTCCTGGAAGGAGGCCGCCGAGAGCCAGGAGTCGGTCGCCAGCGAGGCCTTGGTGATACCCATCAGCACCGGACGGCCGGCGGCGGGCTCGCCACCCTCGCCCACGAGCCGGCGGTTCTCCGACTCGAAGAGCGCCCGGTCGACCAGCACACCCGGCAGGAACTCGGTCGCGCCGGAGTCGATGACCGTCACCCGCTTGAGCATCTGGCGGATGATGATCTCGATGTGCTTGTCGTGGATGAGCACACCCTGCGAGCGGTAGACCTCCTGGACCTCACTGGTCAGGTGGACCTGGACCGCGCGCGGGCCCATGATGCGCAGCAGCTCGTGCGGGTCGATGGTGCCCTCGGTGAGCTTCTCGCCGACCTGCACGTGGTCGCCGTCGTGTGCCCGCAGCTTGACGCGCTTGGAGATCTTGTCGTAGACGATCTCCTCGCTGCCGTCGTCCGGGATCACGACGATCTTGCGCGACCGCTCGCCGTCCTCGATCCGGATACGGCCGGGGGTGTCGGCGATCGGCGCCTTGCCCTTCGGCACGCGGGCCTCGAAGATCTCCTGCACACGCGGCAGACCCTGGGTGATGTCCTCACCCGCGACACCACCGGTGTGGAAGGTACGCATCGTCAGCTGGGTACCCGGCTCACCGATCGACTGGGCGGCGATGATGCCGACCGCCTCGCCGATGTCGACCGACTTGCCGGTCGGCAGCGAACGGCCGTAGCAGGCCGCGCAGACGCCCAGCTTCGACTCGCAGGTCAGCACGCTGCGCACCCGGACGTTCTCCACGCCCGCGGCGACCAGCTTGTCGACCAGGATCGAGTTGAGGTCGGTGCCCCGGGCGACGACCAGGTTGCCGTTCTCGTCGGTGATGTCGTCGGCCAGCGTGCGGGCGTGCGCGCCGGTCTCCGAGTGGGTGTGCACGACCAGCGTGCCGTCCGGCTCGCGCTCGCCGACCGCCATCGGGATGGCACGGTCGGTGCCGCAGTCCTCCTCGCGGATGATGACGTCCTGCGAGACGTCCACCAGACGCCGGGTCAGGTAACCCGAGTCGGCGGTACGCAGCGCGGTGTCGGCCAGACCCTTGCGGGCGCCGTGGGTGGAGATGAAGTACTCCAGCACGGTCAGGCCCTCGCGGTACGACGAGGTGATCGGCCGCGGGATGATCTCACCCTTGGGGTTGGCCACCAGACCACGGATCGCGGCGATCTGCCGGAGCTGGAGCAGGTTACCGCGTGCGCCGGAGTTGATCATGACCCAGAGCGGGTTCTCCTGCGGCAGCGCGGTCTCCATCTCCTTGGAGATCTCGTTGGTCGCCTTGGTCCAGATCTCGATGAGCTCGCCGCGACGCTCCTCGGCGGTCATCAGACCACGCTGGTACTGCTTGTCGATGCGGTCCGCCTCGACCTGGTAGCGAGCCAGGATCTCCGGCTTGCGCGGGGGACCGATGACGTCGCCCATGCCGATCGTCACACCGGACCAGGTGGCCCAGTGGAAGCCGGCCTCCTTGAGCGCGTCCAGGGTGGCGGCCAGCGCCACCTTGGGGAAACGCTCGGCGAGGTCGTTGACGATCGCCGACAGCTGACCCTTGCGGATCTCGTAGTTCACGAAGCGGTAGCCCGGGGGCAGCGTCTCGTTGAAGATGACCCGGCCGAGCGTGGTCTCGACGAGCAGCGGCTCGCCCTCGACCCACTCCTCCGGAGCCACCCAGGCGGCCTGCTTCGCGCCGTTGTCCACGCCGATCACGTCGTGCAGACGGATCTTCACCGGCGCCTGCAGGTGCAGCTCGCCGTTGTCGTACGCCATCCGGGCCTCGGCGTCCGAGCTGAACACCCGGCCCTCGCCCTTGGCGCCCGGCGTCAGGTGCGTCAGGTGGTACAGACCGATGATCATGTCCTGGGTGGGCATGGTCACCGGCTTGCCGTCGGCCGGCTTGAGGATGTTGTTCGACGAGAGCATCAGGATCCGGGCCTCGGCCTGCGCCTCGGCCGACAGCGGCACGTGCACCGCCATCTGGTCACCGTCGAAGTCCGCGTTGAACGCGGTGCAGACGAGCGGGTGGATCTGGATCGCCTTGCCCTCGACCAGCTGCGGCTCGAAGGCCTGGATGCCCAGGCGGTGCAGGGTCGGAGCACGGTTCAGCAGCACCGGGTGCTCGCTGATGACCTCCTCCAGCACGTCCCACACGACCGGCCGCTGACGCTCGACCATCCGCTTGGCGGACTTGATGTTCTGCGCGTGGTTGAGGTCCACCAGGCGCTTCATCACGAACGGCTTGAACAGCTCCAGCGCCATCTGCTTGGGCAGACCGCACTGGTGCAGCTTGAGCCGCGGGCCGACGACGATGACCGAACGGCCGGAGTAGTCGACGCGCTTGCCGAGCAGGTTCTGCCGGAACCGGCCCTGCTTGCCCTTGAGCATGTCGGAGAGCGACTTCAGCGGGCGGTTGCCCGGCCCGGTGACCGGCCGGCCGCGGCGGCCGTTGTCGAACAGCGCGTCGACGGCCTCCTGCAGCATCCGCTTCTCGTTGTTGACGATGATCTCCGGCGCGCCCAGGTCGATCAGGCGCTTGAGCCGGTTGTTCCGGTTGATGACCCGGCGGTACAGGTCGTTCAGGTCGGAGGTGGCGAACCGGCCACCGTCGAGCTGCACCATCGGGCGCAGGTCCGGCGGGATCACCGGAACGCAGTCGAGCACCATGCCGAGCGGCGAGTTGCGGGTGTTCAGGAACGCCGCGACGACCTTCAGCCGCTTGAGCGCCCGGATCTTCCGCTGGCCCTTGCCGGTGCGGATGATCTCCCGCAGGTTCTCCGCCTCGGCGTCCAGGTCCATGTTCTCGAGCAGGGCCTTGATCGCCTCGGCGCCCATGCCGCCGGTGAAGTACTCACCGAAGCGGTCGCGCAGCTCGCGGTAGAGCAGCTCGTCGGTGACCAGCTGCTTGGCGTCGAGCTTGCGGAAGGTGTCGAGCACCTCGTCCAGGCGGTCGATCTCGCGCTGCGCCTTGTCCCGGATCTGGCGCATCTCGCGCTCGCCGGCTTCCTTGACCTTGCGGCGCACGTCCGCCTTGGCGCCCTCGGCCTCGAGCTCGGCGAGGTCCTGCTCCAGCTTGGCGGCACGCTTCTCGATCTCCGAGTCGCGGCCGTTCTCCGACTGCCGCTTCTCCGCGAAGATCTCGTTCTCGATGGTGGACATGTCGCGGTGACGCGACTCGGCGTCCACGCTGGTGACCACGTACGAGGCGAAGTAGATGATCTTCTCGAGATCCTTCGGCGCCAGGTCGAGCAGGTAGCCCAAGCGGCTCGGCACACCCTTGAAGTACCAGATGTGCGTGACCGAGGCGGCCAGCTCGATGTGACCCATGCGCTCACGCCGGACCTTGGACCGGGTCACCTCGACGCCGCAGCGCTCGCAGATGATGCCCTTGAACCGGACGCGCTTGTACTTACCGCAGTAGCACTCCCAGTCCCGCTGCGGGCCGAAGATCTTCTCGCAGAAGAGTCCGTCCTTCTCCGGCTTGAGGGTGCGGTAGTTGATCGTCTCGGGCTTCTTGACCTCGCCGTGCGACCACTGCCGGATGTCGTCAGCAGTAGCCAGGCCGATGCGCAACTCGTCGAAGAAGTTGACGTCGAGCACTTGGACTATCCCTCGTGTTTCGTTGCTCGGGTGAATTCAAGGCCGGCGGGGGCGGCCCCGGTCGAAAGTGACCGGGGCCGCTCTCCGTCAGATCTCTTCGACGCTGCTGACGCCCTCGTTCGGGCGCCGGGACAGGTCGATGCCGAGTTCCTCCGCGGCCCGGAAGACCTCGTCGTCGGTCTCGCGCATCTCCAGGGCCACACCGTCGCTGGAGAGCACCTCAACGTTCAGGCACAGCGACTGGAGCTCCTTGAGAAGCACCTTGAACGACTCCGGGATTCCCGGCTCCGGGATGTTCTCGCCCTTGACGATGGCCTCGTACACCTTCACGCGGCCGAGAACGTCGTCGGACTTGATGGTCAGCAGCTCCTGCAGCGCGTAGGCCGCGCCGTAGGCCTGCATCGCCCAGCACTCCATCTCGCCGAACCGCTGGCCACCGAACTGGGCCTTACCACCGAGCGGCTGCTGCGTGATCATCGAGTACGGACCGGTCGACCGCGCGTGGATCTTGTCGTCGACCAGGTGGTTCAGCTTGAGGATGTAGACGTAACCGACCGAGATCGGGTCCGGCAGCGGCTCACCGGAGCGGCCGTCGAACAGCTGCGCCTTGCCGTCGCCGTTGACCAGCCGCTTGCCGTCCCGGTTCACCAGGGTCGACTCGAGCAGGCCCTTGATCTCCTCCTCCTGGGCACCGTCGAAGACCGGGGTCGCGACGTTGCTGTCGGCAGGGGACTCGTGCGCATCGATCGAGCGGAGCTGGCGCTTCCACTCCTCGTCGTCGCCCTCGACCGACCAGCCGGTCTTGGCGATCCACCCGAGGTGGGTCTCCAGGACCTGGCCGATGTTCATACGCGAGGGCACACCGAGCGGGTTGAGCACGATGTCGACAGGAGTGCCGTCCTCGAGGAACGGCATGTCCTCGACCGGCAGGATCTTGGAGATGACGCCCTTGTTGCCGTGGCGGCCGGCGAGCTTGTCACCGTCCTGGATCTTCCGCTTCTGCGCGACATAGACCCGGACCAGCTCGTTGACACCCGGGGGCAGCTCGTCGCCGTCCTCGCGGGAGAACGTGCGGACACCGATCACGGTGCCGGTCTCGCCGTGCGGAACCTTCAGCGAGGTGTCCCGGACCTCCCGGGCCTTCTCACCGAAGATCGCGCGCAGCAGCCGCTCCTCCGGGGTCAGCTCGGTCTCGCCCTTGGGCGTGACCTTGCCGACCAGGATGTCGCCGGGCACGACCTCGGCGCCGATCCGGATGATGCCGCGCTCGTCCAGGTCCGCCAGCATCTCCTCGCTGACGTTCGGGATGTCGCGGGTGATCTCCTCCGGGCCGAGCTTGGTGTCCCGGGCGTCGACCTCGTGCTCCTCGATGTGGATCGAGGTGAGCACGTCCTGCTGCACGAGGCGCTGCGACAGGATGATCGCGTCCTCGTAGTTGTGGCCCTCCCAGCACATGAACGCGACCAGGAGGTTGCGGCCCAGGGCCATCTCCCCCTCGTCGGTGCACGGGCCGTCGGCGATGACCTGGCCGGCCTCGACGCGGTCACCCTCGAAGACCACCGGCTTCTGGTTGACGCAGGAGCCGGCGTTCGAGCGGCGGAACTTGTGCAGCAGGTAGGTCCGGCGGTGGCCGTCGTCCTGGTGCACCGTCACGTAGTCGGCGCACAGGTCCTCGACCACACCGGCGACCTCGGCGACGACCACGTCACCGGCGTCGACCGCGGCGCGGTACTCCATGCCGGTGCCGACCAGCGGCGCCTCGGCCTTGACCAGCGGCACGGCCTGACGCTGCATGTTCGCGCCCATGAGGGCCCGGTTGGCATCGTCGTGCTCGAGGAACGGGATCATCGCGGTGGCGACCGAGGTCATCTGCCGCGGCGACACGTCCATGTAGTCGACCTCCGTGCCGGGCACGTAGTCGACCTCACCGCCCTTCCGGCGGACCAGGACGCGGGCCTCGGCGAACGTGTTGTCGCTGGCGAGCGGCGCGTTCGCCTGGGCCTTGATGAAGCGGTCCTCCTCGTCAGCCGTGAGGTAGTGCACCTCGTCGGTGACGACACCGTTCTCCACCTTGCGGTAGGGCGTCTCGATGAAGCCGAACGGGTTGACCCGCGCGAACGTCGACAGCGCGCCGATCAGGCCGATGTTCGGGCCCTCGGGCGTCTCGATCGGGCACATCCGGCCGTAGTGCGACGGGTGCACGTCACGGACCTCGAAGCCGGCCCGCTCACGGCTCAGACCGCCGGGGCCGAGCGCGCTCAGCCGGCGCCGGTGGGTCAGGCCCGCCAGCGGGTTGGTCTGGTCCATGAACTGCGACAGCTGCGACGTGCCGAAGAACTCCTTGATCGCCGCCACCACCGGGCGGATGTTGATCAGGGTCTGCGGCGTGATCGCCTCGACGTCCTGGGTCGTCATCCGCTCCCGGACGACGCGCTCCATCCGGGACAGGCCCACCCGGACCTGGTTCTGGATGAGCTCGCCGACGGTGCGCAGGCGACGGTTGCCGAAGTGGTCGATGTCGTCGGCCTCGTAGCCCTCCTCACCGGCGTGCAGCCGGCAGAGGTACTCCACGGTCTTGACGATGTCTTCCTCGGTCAGCGTGCCCCGGACGATCGGGACGTCGATGTCGAGCTTCTTGTTGAACTTGTACCGGCCGACCTTGGCGACGTCGTACCGCTTCGGGTTGAAGAAGAGGTTGTCGAGCAGGGTCTGCGCGTTCTCCCGGGTGGGGGGCTCACCGGGACGCAGCTTGCGGTAGATGTCGAGCAGGGCCTCGTCCTGCCCGGCGATGTGGTCCTTCTCCAGCGTCGTCATGAGCAGCTCGGACCAGCCGAAGCGCTCCCGGATCTGGTCGGCGGACCAGCCGATCGCCTTCAGCAGGACGGTGACGGCCTGGCGGCGCTTGCGGTCGATGCGGACACCGACGGTGTCGCGCTTGTCGATGTCGAACTCCAGCCAGGCACCCCGGCTCGGGATGACCTTGACGCTGGTGAGGTCGCGGTCGGAGGTCTTGTCCGGCTCCTTGGTGAAGTACACGCCCGGCGAGCGGACGAGCTGGCTCACCACGACCCGCTCGGTGCCGTTGATGACGAACGTCCCCTTGGGGGTCATCATCGGGAAGTCACCCATGAACACGGTCTGGCTCTTGATCTCGCCAGTGGTGTTGTTGGTGAACTCCGCGGTCACGAACAGCGGGGCACAGTAGGTCAGGTCCTTCTCCTTGCACTCCTCGATCGAGGCCTTGACCTCGTCGAATCGCGGAGCCGAGAAGGACAGCGACATGGTGCCGGAGAAGTCCTCAATGGGACTGATCTCTTCGAGGATCTCTGCGAGGCCCGAGTGGGCGTGCGGGTCGTCCGTCGTCCGGGCCTGCCAAGCCTCGTTGCCGACCAGCCAGTCGAACGAATCCGTCTGGAGGGCGAGGAGGTTGGGGACCTCTAGCTGCTCGGTGATCCGGCCGAAAGAGACCCGGCGGGGTGCGTAAGCGCTCGACGTACGGCTGGTCTTCGCAGGGCGGGAAGCTGCCAAGATGCGTCCTTCCGAGGACCGGTGCTGCTATGCGGCTGAGTTGCTGGTGCAACTGGTCTGCGTGCACTCCAAAAGACACCCGTCGAGATCCACAGACGTGGATGCAGCAACAGGCGTCAAGACAGAAGGCAGCGCAAACTAGCAGTGTAGCCGCTCGGCTAACCGCTGTCCAGCCCACACCCGAGGTGGCCTGCGGAACGTGTCCCCGACGCCGCTGACCTGTGCATTCATGGTCAGTGCCGTGGCCGGGGCCGCTCTGGAGACGCGGGCAACGCTTCCTCGGGTGCCGACCGTGGTTGGGTCAACCGGTTACCCACGGGGCGGCTGTCGCAAGCGCGGAAACTTGCTGCCATCAGCGTGCCTGTAAGGGGACACACAGTCAAGGGCTGTGCCGCGGGTCGGACCGGCCCGGTCGTCCGGCCGGCGCACCAAAGGGACCCTACTGCATGAAAAACAGGGTTTGACGGACTTTGTCGCACTGGTGCTGACCTGCTCGAACCCGTGTCCTTGACCAGGGTGGACAGGGGCACGAACGCCGATGGCGGAGACCCGGTCCGGATCTCCGCCATCGAAGGAAAACGCTGAGGAGCGTTAGATCACTTGAGGGTGACCTTGGCGCCCTCGGCCTCGAGCTTCGCCTTGGCGGCGTCGGCCTTCTCCTTGTTGACGCCCTCGAGGATCGCCTTCGGCGCGCCCTCGACGGTGTCCTTGGCCTCCTTCAGGCCCAGGCCGGTCAGCTCACGCACGACCTTGATGACCTGGATCTTCTTGCCGCCGTCGCTCTCCAGAACGACGTCGAACGAGTCCTTCTCGGCCTCGGGCTCGGCGGCGCCGCCACCGGCAGCCGGGCCGGCCGCGATCGCGACCGGAGCCGCGGCGGTGACCTCGAAGGTGGTCTCGAACTGCTTCACGAACTCGGAGAGCTCGATCAGCGTCATCTCCTTGAACGCGTCGAGCAGCTCTTCGGTGCTGAGCTTCGCCATGTCAGGCAACCTTTCCTAGCAACTGATGTAAAACGTGCGTGGGTACCGCGGGGCCGCTCAGGCGGCCTCGGCGGAACCTTCCTTCTCGCGCTTCTCCTGCAGGGCCGCCGAGAGACGCGCCACCTGCGACAGCGGGGCCTGGAACAGCCCGGCCGCCTTGGTGAGGTTGCCCTTCATGGCGCCGGCCAGCTTGGCCAGCAGAACCTCACGGGACTCGAGGTCGGCAAGCTTGTTGACCTCGTCCGCCGTGAGCGCCTTGCCCTCGAAGACACCGCCCTTGATGACGAGAGCGGGGTTGGCCTTGGCGAAGGCACGGATGCCCTTGGCCGCCTCGACCACGTCACCGCTCACGAAGGCGAGCGCGGTAGGACCGGTGAACAGCGCGTCGAGGCCCTCGATGCCGGCGTCGCCCGCGGCACGCTTCGCGAGCGTGTTCTTGGCGACGGCGTACTTGGCCTGCTGGCCCAGCGCCCGCCGCAGCTCGGTGAGCTGCTTGACGGTGAGGCCGCGGTATTCGGTCAACACGGTGGCCGTCGAGTCACGGAAACTCTCCGTCAGCTCGGCGACGGCCGTGGCCTTGTCGGCCCGGACCGGCTTGTCCGCCATGTCCCTCCTCTCCTCAGTGCTCGTGCCACTGGTCGAGAGGGTCCGAACAAGCAAAACGCCCCGGCGCAGGGCACGGGGCGGATCCCGGCACACGCGCGGGGCGCACACCGACACATCACGAACCGTTCTCCCTGCGCAGGTCGCCCGCTCGTTGCGGGACCTTCGGCCGCGGCGTCCGTCGTGACGACGGTTGCTGCGGCGACCAGCGGTCTATGGGTGGAACTTCGATTAGCGAGCGTACGCGGCCGGACCCGGAAAAACCAAATCGCCTTCCCGGTACGCCCCCGCGGGCCCCGCCCGGCCACCTCTCCCGCGACGTCCGCCCCAGCCGCCGGCTGGTCGTCATGGGTGTCTGAGGGCCTCCGGGACACCCATGACGACCGGCCGGCGGCTGGGGAGCGGGCCAGGCGCGGGACCGGCGTAGGCGGCCAGGGTCGCCGCCGACCACGCCAAGGACCAGGCGGCCAGCCAGGTCGGGGCGCCCACCGGCGGGGTGGCGCCGCGGTCGGGGGCGGGGGCGGGGGCGGTGGCCATCATCGGTAGGACCAGCCACGGGGCGACCGGGACTGGTCAGGCCGAGCACGCGCCCGGCCGCTCGCGGCAGGACCGGGGCCACGCCCGCCTTCCGCGCCGCGCCCCGGGACGGAGCGCGCCGGGCGTACCCGCGACCAGACCCCGTCAGAGACGCACGGCCGCATGGGTTCCACGAAAAAGCCCCCGGGGATGTCCCCGGGGGCTTTCGTCGCGTCAGCGATCAGGCGATCAGGCCTGGCCGGCCTCGCTGCCACGCAGGTTCTTCTGCGCGTTCGGGTCGACCGGGACGCCCGGGCCGGTGGTGGTGCTGAAGGTGACCTTCTTCAGGTACTTGCCCTTGGCCGCGGACGGCTTGGCCCGCAGCACCTCGTCGAGCACGGCGGCGTAGTTGTCCACCAGCTGCTCGGCGGTGAAGGACGCCTTGCCGATGATCATGTGCAGGTTCGAGTGCTTGTCCACCCGGAAGGTGATCTTGCCGCCCTTGATCTCGTTGACGGCCTTGGTCACGTCCATGGTGACGGTGCCGGTCTTCGGGTTCGGCATGAGGCCACGCGGGCCGAGGATCCGGGCGATGCGACCGATCTTGGCCATCTGGTCCGGCGTCGCGATCGCCGCGTCGAACTCCAGCCAGCCACCCTGGATCCGGGCGACGAGCTCGTCCGAACCGACCTCGTCGGCGCCGGCCGCGACGGCCTCCTCCGCCTTCGCGCCCTGGGCGAAGACGATGACGCGGGCGGTCTTGCCGGTACCGTGCGGCAGGTTGACCGTGCCCCGGACCATCTGGTCCGCCTTGCGCGGGTCGACACCGAGGCGCATCGCGACCTCGACCGTGGCGTCGAACTTCTTCGAGCTGGTGTCCTTGGCGAGGGCGATCGCGTCCTTCGGCTCGTAGAGCTTGTCGGTGTCGATCTTCTCGGCCGCGGCCCGGTAGACCTTGCTGCGCTGTGCCATCTCTCGATACTCCTGTGGTTGTTGGCGGGGCCGCTCCGTCGCGCTCGCGCGCGCGGCCCCTCCCACTGAAACCGCCGGGACTCCGGCGATCAGATCTTGGTGACCTGGTTGAAGTTCAGCTCGACCGGGGTCTCCCGGCCGAAGATCGACACCAGGACCTTCAGCTTCTGCTGGTCGGCGTTGATCTCGCTGATCGACGCCGGCAGCGAGGCGAACGCGCCGTCGGTCACCGTGACCGAGTCGCCCACCTCGAAGTCCAGGACCTTGACCTCGGGCTTCGCCTTCTTCTCCTCGGCCTGGACGGCCGGGGCCAGCCACTTGAGCACCTCGTCGAGCGAGAGCGGGGCCGGCCGGTCGACCCGGTCGGTGGCACCCACGAAGCCGGTCACGCCCGGCGTGTTGCGCACGCACGAGTACGACTCGGGGGTCAGGTCCATCCGGACCAGGATGTATCCGGGGAAGACCTTGGCCTGCACCTGGTTGCGCTTGCCGTTCTTGACCTCGACCTCTTCACGGGTCGGCACCTCGACCTGGAAGATGAAGTCCTCCATGTCCAGGCTCGTGATCCGGGTCTCGAGGTTGGTCTTGACCTTGTTCTCGTAGCCGGCGTAGGAGTGCACCACATACCAGTCGCCGGGCGCGTACCGCAGCTTCTGCCGCAGCTCCTTGACCGGGTCGTAGTCCTCGTCGACCTCGGGCGCCCGAACTTCCACCGGCGTCTCGTCGGCCTCCCCGGCCGACTCGTCGGCGACCAGCGACGACTGCTCGTCAGCAAACTGCGCGGTCTCGTCGTCGTACTCAGGCACGCTCGCTCACTTCCAGATAAGTCACTCGGTTCGGGATCAAAGGGCTACGACTTGCCGCCGAGCGCGTAGAGGATGCCCTTACCGAACCCGTAGTCCAGCACCGCCACGATCGCCGTCATCACCGTGACGAACGCGATCACGACGCCGGTGTAGGTCAGCAGCTCCTTGCGCGTCGGCCAGATGACCTTGCGGAGCTCGCTGACGACCTCGCGGAAGAACCCGCCGATCCGCCCGAAGAAGCCGGTGCGCTTGCGCTCCTTCTTCGCCTTCGGGGTCTCGTCGTCCTTCGTACGCTCGGCGACCGCAGTCCCGCCACCACGGCTCACCGGGGCGTCAGCGGCCTCATCGGTGTCGTCACCGTCGGCGGCGTCGGCGAGCAGCTCGTCGTCGCCCGGGACGTCGTCACCGGGCCGGTCCTTGTCGGCCACTTCGCCCTACTTCCGTCGTCGGTGGTGTTGGGTTCCCGTCAGCACTCGACCGATGCGGACTGTGCGAACCGCGCACCGGGCGGGCACGTCGAGGAGGATTGCGCAGGGGTGACAGGACTTGAACCTGCAGCCTGCGGTTTTGGAGACCGCTGCTCTGCCAATTGAGCTACACCCCTTCGTGAGACCGTCGTCTTTCGAGTCACAGCCCCACGGCGCACCAGTGTACGGGTATGCCCGTGGTTATCCCAACCCGGGCCTACCGCTTACCGACAAGCGCCTGTGCCAGAGACAGTACCTTGTCTCCGTTGCATGTGGCAGTCAGGGCGAGCCTGGTGTCCCCGTCCTCGGTGACCTCCTTCACCGTGGCCGTGACGACGACCTCGGTGCCCTCGTCGGTGTCCGGGACCGGGACGGGCCGGCTGAACCGCACGAAGAACTCCTTCACCGTGTCACCCGTGCCGGCCCACGCGGTGACCGCGCGGCCGACCAGGGCCATGGTGAACATGCCGTGGGCGATCACCCCGGGCAGGCCGACGCCGGTGGCGACGCGCTCGCTCCAGTGGATCGGGTTGAAGTCGCCGGAGGCGCCGGCGTAACGGACCAGATCGGCCCGGGTGACCCGGAAGGTCTGCGGCTGCAAGGCGTCACTCATCGGTCTGCGTCTCCCTCGTCATGGCCTTCCGGCCCTCGCCGGCCGGGCTGTCGCCTGGTGCCGCCGGCCGCGGCCCGGTGCGGGCGGTCATGAAACCTGGACCGGTTCCGGCCAGGACGCCTCGATCGGCTCCTCGGCCTCGGCGCGGGCGATCATGACCCCTCACCGCGCTGGACCAGCTTCGACCACGCCGTCACGATCGGCTCGCCGGCCTCGGTGCGGACCTCGGTGCGGATCGTGATGAACCAGTGGCCGCCCCGGGTGGTGATCTCGTCCACCGTGTTCACGCAGACCACCTCGTCGCCGGCCACCAGCGGCCGGGTGTAGGCGAACCTCTGCTCGCCGTGCACCACGCGGGTGTAGTCCAGGCCGAGCGCCGGGTCGTTCACCACCTGGCGGTTGGCCGACATCGTGATGGTCACCGGGAAGGTGGGCGGGGCCACCACGTCCGGGTAGCCGAGCGCCCGGGCGGCCTCGGGGTCGTGATACTCCGCCTCGGTGGCGCCGATCGCGCGGGCGAACTCACGGATCTTCTCCCGGCCGACGAGGTAGGTGTCGGTGGGCGGCCAGGTGCGGCCGGCAAACGTCTGATCCAGGGGCATACCCCACAAACTACAATGCGCCGCCCGGAGTAACTCCGGGCGGCGCAGAGAGACTTTCGGGGCTGCGAGGCCTCAGCGGGTCTCGCGGTGCAGGGTGTGCTTCCCGTCGCGCGGGCAGAATTTCTTCAGCTCGATGCGGTCGGGGTCGTTGCGCCGGTTCTTCTTGGTGATGTAGTTCCGGTCCTTGCACTCCGTGCACGCCAGGGTGATCTTCGGACGTACGTCGGTCGCCTTGGCCACGGCGGGGTGCCTTCCTGCTAACGGGATCTAACTTGACGACGAACCAGCGTATACGCTCGGTCGATCGCTCTGCAAAGTGGGCCTCGGATTTGAGGCCCCACCAGAAGTAGCGGTGGCCGGACTTGAACCGGCGACACAGCGATTATGAGCCGCTTGCTCTGCCATCTGAGCTACACCGCCGAGCCAGGCTCACATCCATCGCCAGCCCGGCGGGACGAACCCGGTAGAGCCCCCTTACGGAATCGAACCGTAGACCTTCTCCTTACCATGGAGACGCTCTGCCGACTGAGCTAAGGGGGCTTGCCGCTTGCGATCTCTCGCTCGCTGCAGAAGTAAGACTACACGGCCCGGTCCGAGGGGTGAAATCGGCACCCCCGACGTCACAAAACCGCAGGTCAGATAACTGCCCGGAGCCTGCGGACCTCGCCGGTGGGAGTGGACTCCGGCTCGGTCTGCGCGCTCAGCCACGCCTCCAGCCGCTCGACCGGCAGCGGCCGGCTGAACAGATACCCCTGGCCGATCTCGCAGCCCATCTCCTCGAGCAGCTCCAGGGTGAGCTCGCTCTCCACACCCTCGGCGACCACGGTGAGACCGAACTCGCGGGCCAGGCTCACGATCGCCCGGACGATCGCCAGATCCCCCGAGTCGGTCGCCATGCCCTGCACGAACGTGTCGTCGATCTTCACCTCGTGCACCGGCCACTGCCGCAGGTAGCCCAGCGAGGAGGCGCCGGTGCCGAAGTCGTCGACGCTCAGCCGGACACCGAGGTCACGCAGCCGGTAGAGAGTGGGCAGGACCCGTTCGATGTCGTTGAGCATGCCCGGCTCGGAGATCTCGAAGGTGACCTGGCAGGGCTCCACCCGGTGCTGCTCCAGCAACTCCTGGACCAGGTCCGGGAAGCGGGAGTCGAGCAGGGTGCGGGCGGAGAGGTTCACCGCGATGGAGAGCGGCCGTCCGGCGTCCGCCCAGGCCCGGCAGTGCCGCAGGCCGGCGGTGAGCACCACCTCGGTGAGCCGGGCCAGCTGGCCGGTGTGCTCGGCGACCGCCACGAAGTCCTCCGGGGCGACCTCGCCGTGCGCCGGGTGCACCCAGCGGGCCAGGCACTCCAGGCCCAGCACGTGCCGGTCGGCCAGCGTGACCTTGGGCTGGAAGTAGACCTCCAACTGGTCGTTGTCGATCGCGCAGCGCAGGTCGGCGGCGATGCCCAGGCGGCGGACCGCGCGGGACTCCAGCGCCGGGTGGAAGGGCTGCACGCCGTACGGCAGGACCTTGGCCGCGTTGGCGGCCAGCTCGGCACGCTGCAGCAGGGTCTCCGGATCGCTGCCGTGGTCGGGGTGAACCGAGACACCGACGGCGGTGTCCACGTCCAGGGTGAGCGAGCCGACCGCCATCGGGCCGCGCAACCGCTCGCGCATCTGGGTGGCCAGCTCGACGGTCGCCTCGATGCCCTCGGTGCGCAGGGTGACCATGAACTCGTCGCCGCCGACCCGGCCGACCAGCGCGCCCGGCCCGGCGATGCCGCGCAGCCGCTCGGCCACCTCGGCGAGCAGCTTGTCGCCGGCCGCGTGGCCCATCGACTCGTTGACGTTGCGCTGGCCGTCGACGTCGAAGAGCAGCACCGCGACGACCTCGTCCTCGACCCGGACCTGCACCGACTCGGCCAGCGCGTCGATCATGCGGCGGCGGTTCGGCAAGGCGGTCAGCCGATCGTGGTACGCGTCGTAGCGCAGCCGGTCGACCAGCCGCGAGTTCTCCACCGCCACCGCGACGTGCGCCGCGACCGTCTCCAGGACCTGCACGTCGCCGTCGCGGAAGAAGCGGTTGTCGCCGAGCCGGTTGACCACCTCCAGGGTCCCCACCGTGGCCTGGCCCGACCGCAGCGGGATCAGCACGACGTCCTTCACCCGGGCGGCGCGAAGCTGGGCGGCGAACTGCCCGGTCCCGCCGAACCGGGGGCCGACCGCGACCGGGCGGTGCTCCTTGAGCACCAGCTCGCGGACCTCCGCCGGCACCGGCGACACGTCCAGCAGGCCCTTGTTGTCGACCTGGGCGCTGAGCAGCACTTCCGGATATCGGCCCTGAGGCGCCAGCCAGAGCGTCGCGTACTCCGCGCGCATCAGCGCGCGGACGCGGCCGAGCAGCACGTCGGGCAAGGCGTTGTCGGAGCTCTCCTGCTGGACCGCCTGGGTCAGCTCGTAGACGTCGGCGAGGGTCCGGTGCTGGCGGAAGAAGTCGGCGTACGACCGGAAGACCAGGATCAGCGCGGCGACCAGGATCACCAGCAGCAACGCCGACCACGGGCTGGCCTCCAGGGCGACCAGGAAGAGCAGACCGGCCGCGGCGTTGGTGGCCGCGATGGCCAGCCCGGACCAGCTGGCCCGGATCACGTCCTGCCCGGCGCGCAGACCGTTCACCACGCTCATCACGCCGGCCAGGCCCATCAGGGAGACCATCTGGTTGACCGCGATCGCCGCGCAGAGAACGCCCCAGGTGCCCGGACCCGCGTCGTGCGTGGCGGCGAAGGCGTCGTGCGCGCCACCGAAGGCCACGATCACCAGCAGCGAGGCGCAGACGCTGGCCGCGGCCTTGGCGACGTTGAACCACAGTTTGACAGGCGTGAAGTTGGACCAGACCTGCGTGAAGAGCAGGCCGCCCGTGACGGCGAGGATCATCATCACGGGCGACAGGTAGTACAGGCCCAGAACCAGCGGGACCTCGGTCACGCTGAATTCGAACGTGCTCCGCCGGACGACGATGTTGAAGGCGGCACGCTGAGTGACGATGTTGAGGCCGAGGATGAGCAGGCCGCCCAACCAGTCCTCATACCAATGCGGGTCCTCGACCCAGAAGAAGGCGGCACAAGCGAGCGAGAACAGCCCCATGGGGCCCGTGATGAGCCACGCATAGTCCGCCGCACCCTGTCGCGGTCGCGAACGGCCGACCATTGCGCTCCCTCGTCAGCGGGCGGCGGGCTGCCCCGCTCGTCTTGTCAGTTCCAGATCCAGTCCTGGGTCTGGTAAACGACGGCCGAAGTGTCCGTGTTGGTGGCATCTCCGGCACCAGCTGCCGCACCGATTCCTCCGAAGGCGGCGGCCAGCACGAAAACCAAGCTCGCGAGGCGGCTCAGCTTTCTTGAGAACATGTCCCGCTCCTCTGTTGGGGAAAGGTTGCGCTAAAGGGTTCCCTGATCGTGCCACACCGATTGTGCGACAGGGAGTGTTCGACGGCGGGTCGGCGCGACGCTCCGACGAATCCTGGCCGAACGGCTGAGGCGTGGGGGACTGTCCACGCTGAAGGATTGACGGCTTTATAGGCGATTTAAGTGGAGAAGTGAGGTCAATTCGTCTTACCACGTCAAGGTATATTGACGTCAAGCTGTCCTGACGAAAGGCTGGTTCCCCATGACGACGCCTGACGACCTGGAACGGCAGCACACGCTCACCACGGCTACGCGGCGTTACGACGACCTGCGGATGCGCGACGCGCTCGCCGCGATGAACCCGGACGACCACGGCAACGCCCTCTCCCCCGCGGAGAACCTGGAGATGCTGGCGCTCAGCGAAGTGGTGATCCGCAAGGCCGGCTACGGCCGGCAGGCCATGGTGCGGTCGGCCCGCGCGGCCGGCGCCTCGTGGGCCCAGATCGGGGCCGCGCTCGGCACCAGCAAGCAGGCCGCCTGGGAGGCGCACCAGCGCTGGCTCGACGACCAGGCCGGACCGGAATGAACCTCAGGCGCCGGTCGCGGCCGGACGGTCGGTATGGCTGTACTGCGACCACGAACCCGGATAGAGCCGGCCGGCGCCGAGACCGGCGTGCTCCATCGCGATCAGGTTGTGGCAGGCGGTCACACCCGAACCGCAGTACGAGATGACGTCCGCGCCCTCGGTCGCGCCCACCGCGGCGAACCGCTCCCGCAGCTCGGCGACCGGCAGGAAACGGCCGTCCGCCGTCACGTTGTCCCGGCAGGGCAGGTTGCGGGCGCCCGGGATGTGCCCGGCACGCGGGTCGACCGGCTCGGTGTCGCCGCGGAACCGGGGCGCGTCCCGGGCGTCGAGCACCACGTGACCGCCCTCGGCCGTCTCGGTGAGCGTGGCGAGCCGGCCGGCCGGCCAGGGGCGCGGGGTGAAGACCGCCGGCGGCGGGACCGGGACGCCGGTGGTGAGCTCACCGTCGTACACCAGTAATCCCCCGTCGAGCAGAGCGGCCTCGCGCCCGGCGGCGCGCAGCAACCAGATCAATCTCGCGGCGATGACGCCGCCGGCGTCGTCGTAGGCCACCACTGTCGTCGCGTCCCCGACGCCGGCGGCGGACATCGCCGCGGCGAACACCTCCGGATCCGGCAGCGGATGCCGGCCCTCGGCCGGCGACGCCGGGCCGGCCAGCGCGGTGTCCAGGTCGATGAAGACCGCGCCGGGCAGATGACCCTTCTCGTACGCGGCGCGGCCGGACCGCCCGTCGAGGTACCACCGGACGTCGGCCAGGAGAACCTCGCCGGCGTGGGCGCACAGCCAGTCCAGGTCCACCACGGGGTCGATCATCTTGCCGCCTCTCCCATCGCTTGCCTTACTTATCGGCCTGGTCCCGCCTGTCGGCCCCGTCGCCTTCACTCGCTGGAGAGGCCGAGGCGGACGCCGAAGCCGATCAGGACCGCGCCGGTCCCGGCGTCGACGGTACGCCGCACCGCCCGCCGGGCAAGGAACCCGCGCGCGGCCTGCGCGCCGGAAATGATCAGCGAGAACCAGAGCAGCGCCTCCAGGTCGTGCACCAGGGCGAGCAGCAGACCCACGCCGAGCGGGGACTCCCCGGCCGGGATGAACTGTGGAAGAACCGCCACGTAGAACGCGCCGACCTTGGGATTGAGCAGATTGGTGAACAGGCCCTTGCCGAAGGTGCTCAACCAGGTGGGCTCGGCGGTCACGGTGATCTCCGGGTTGCGGCCGTCCTTCCGCAGAGCCGAGACGATCATCCGTACGCCGAGATAGACCATGTACGCCGCGCCGGCCACCCGCACCGCGGTGTAGGCGACGGTCGACGCCGTGAGCAGGGCCGACACGCCGACAGCGGCGGCCGCGCCCCAGATCAGCGCGCCCGTGTTCACGCCCAGGGCGGTGGCGAAGGCGGCGCGGCGGCCCATGGTCACCGCGGAGCGCAGGACCAGGGCGGTGTCCAGGCCCGGGGTGATGGTCAGGAGGGCGCCCAGCAGGGCGAAAGAGACGACGGCGTGAGTCAGGTCCATACGCTGTTATTAGCCGGTGGGGCGTACTTCAGACCAGAGTGTCCTTGGCCTCACGCCGCACACCATCATCGATCTCACGCCAGTACGGGTCGGCTCGCTCCTGTCGACCTCACGCCTTGCGGGTCGACCTCACGCCTTGCGGGTCGGCCCCCGACCACCCCGCGGCCGGAACCGGACCAGGGCCACACCGACCAGGAACACCGCGACCAGTGCGGCGACCTGCCCCGCCAGCAGACCCGGCAGGTGCAGCCCGCCCACGTAGATCAGCAGGGCCAGCCCGAAGAGCAGGTGGTAGTACCCGGCGTCCCGCATCGACCGGAAGGAGCGGGCGATCAGGGCCGGCGCACGGCCCAGGACCAGCATGCGCACGCCGAAGACGAAGAGCGCGAGACCCAGCACGCCGCCCAGCACCTCGGAACTCATCGCCCCAGTGTGCGACCGGCCCAGGCGGCGTTCAGCCAGTTGTCGGTAATTCGTGTCCTGCGAGGCGCAGCGCCTCAAGCTGCGGTTCCGTGATCCTCGGACCCGTCCGGGCCGTCGCTGGGCCGGCGGAGGTCGGCTCACCTTCAGCTACGAGTTCGCCTCCACGGCAAGGGCGGGGGCACGTTGATGGCCATCGGACCCTCGTCTACTCGTTGAGACGACAACTTGACTTGTCAATACGATAAAGGAAGTTCGCGAGGGAACAGCGCCGACAGACAGCTACCCGACCCGGGCCGCCTCACCGTCAAGGACACCAGGCACATCGAAGCCTCGGCGCCGGCTCAGGACCGCCGGCATGGTCATAGATCGAGTCTCCGGAGGTCCGAGCGCGTAACCCACCTGTTGACCGCTCGGAGCTGTTGTTGGCGCAGCTCGATGAGGCGGGCGAGCTGGTCGAGGTCGACGGCGATCAGAGGAGGCTCACCCAAGCGGTCATGGACGGCGTAGAAGGAGCCCTCTGGCACTTCGACATAGCGCACCCACCGCTTGCGAGGTGTGTGCAAGATCTGCCAACCCGGGTAGCGGCCCTCCAAGGCGAGCTGCGCCTGAAACCGGCCCTGTAGCTCTTGACTATCCGGCCACGGGTCACCGGTCATCGCGAATCGCTCGGCGACACGCAGCGCCTACCCGTGACCTCGGCGATCGTCGAGGCCGCTGTCATTCCGACTCGCCGCTCGCGCTCAGAATCCGCTGGATCGCTTCCAAACGGGTGAACTGACCGAGCGGCGTGCCGGGAGTCAGCGGCCCGGTCCGCAGGTAGGCCCGCCACTTGTCGGCCCGGCCGTACATCCAGCCCAGGACTACACCTTTGTACGTCACAGCCACTCCACCGAGTGATGTCCGGGAGAGCGCGACGCCGGAAGGAATGTCCGGCGATGCGGGGACCTCATCGCCCGCCAGCCGGCTCACGCGATCCGCCGCTCGGGCTCACCGGACCGAACGCGGGCGCGATACTCCTGCGCCGGCGTAAGGTTCCCAGCCCGACCTACCTGCGGCATCGCCCTAGTAGGCGCAGCCCATCCCGGCATGTTCGGCTGGGGCCGGCTCCGAATGGCCGCCAACGTCAACTCCAGACACGGCCACGGCAGACCGCAGGTACACCGCGCCCGACGGAGCCACCTCCGCTTAGCTTGCCTGTGCCGCATCTCGACTCCCAGCCGATCGATCAACAGGACAGCCACCACCACGGGCCAGCACGGACCCACCGGCAACGAGCAGCGGCAGAACGGCGATTCCTCGGGCAGCGCGGTCGGCCACGCCGGTTCCCGATCAGGCGGCCCGTCGCGGTCGCCTCGGCGAGCAGTCAGGGCAAGCACGCCGCACGAGCCGCACGACGGACTCGCCAACTCGCAAGGAACGACGCTGCGACGCCAACCGCCAGTTGCGTCCTTCACACGACCGGCACGCCCCCGAGGAATTCGCCATGTGCTGATCGTGGTCGCGCGACAGCGTCTAACCCATCACACGCGGTAGTCCATCAAGGAGTAACTTCTATCCGGCAACCGGATATCAGGCCACGGGCCGCTATCCGGTATGCGGATACACCCGAGCGACCAGGGGAGGCGCCCTTGAGCACGCGGGCAGCGACAACGTTCGCCGTACCGGAGCATCTATGGGAAACGGACGGGATGCTCGACGCCTTGGCCGCTCGCGACATCGCTCAGGTGTTTCGCCTGATCCAGCGCGAGACCCGGGTCAGCCAGACCCACCTTGGCGTCGCCACCGGCCTCAGCCAGGCCCAGGTCAGCGAGATCATCGGCGGAGGCCGCCGGGTCAGCAGCATCGACGTCCTGACCAGGATCTCCACCGGGTTGTGCATGCCCAGCGAGGCCCGCGTGGTGCTGCTGCTCGGCGACCGCAGCCACGGCATCGCGCCCACCACGACACCATCCGGCGACGTGATAGCGGCCCAGCCCGCGCCGTATGCACAGGCCCTCGCTGAGGAAGCCCAGGCCGAGCGGTACGCCGACGTGGAAGCGGTCTACCCCAGCCGGTCGGAGTTCACCTCCAAGATGCCGCCGCACGCCCTGTTCGACTGCGCCACCGACATCCGCGCCGTCGGGCTATCCCTCAACCTGATCTGCCAGCAGTACGCCGACAGCCAGCTCGCCCAGCTCGTCGCGAACGGCGCCCGCCTCCGCCTGTTGTTCCTCGATCCGGCCGGCGGCGCGATGCGTCAGCGCGAGATCGAGGAAGACATGACCGCGGGCAATCTCGGCGCCCTCACGACGCTCAACCTGCAAGGCCTGCTCCGCGTCCGCGACCGACTCCCGGCCGACATTCGGGACCGCATCGAGGTAGCGACCTACGACCAGACCATCCGTGTCAACATCACCTTGATCAACGACTCGCTCTGCATCGCGCAGCAGTACCTACCGCACGCCCGAGGCGTCGAGTCGCCGACGATGGTGATCCGGAAGCGGTGGCCGGCCGCAGGGCTGTACCACGTATTCGAGCGCACCTTTGACGAGCTTTGGAGCGGTGGCCAGCCCCGATGACCGACTACGCCGGCCTACTCCCGATCGCCCACCAGGCCGTCGACCTGGCCCGCGACATCATGCGCACCATGCAGCCCGGCGCCCTGACGGCCAAGGGCGACCGCGACATGGCTTCTGAGGTCGACTACGCCATCGAAGAGCAGGTGCGGGCCTTCCTGGCCGAGCAGACCCCGGACATCGGTTTCCTCGGTGAAGAGAACGGCACCACGGGAACCTCGGACGGTCTGATGTGGGCGCTTGATCCCGTCGATGGCACCGTCAACTTCGTCCACGGCTCACCGCTGTGCGCCATCTCGCTGGGCCTAATTGCCGACAACCAGGCCGTGCTTGGCGTTATCGACTTGCCTTTTCTTGGCTCTCGTTACTCCGCGGCGGAGGGCAGCGGTGCCGAGGCCAACGGCAAGCCCATCAAAGCCACCACGACCAGGGCGGTCGGCGAAGCCGTTGTAGCCATCGGCGACTACGCCGTAGGCGAGGACTCCGAAGAGAAGAACCTAGACAGGTTCGCCCTGACTCAGAGACTCGCCACCACCATGCAGCGTGTCCGTATGCACGGCTCCGCCGCTATCGACCTCGCCTGGCTCGCTGAGGGAAGGGTCGATGCAGTGGTGATGCTTGCCAACAAGCCGTGGGACACCGCAGCTGGCGTCATCATCGCTCGGGAAGCCGGCGCAGTGGTTGCCGACCGCGATGGGTCACCCCACAGCATCGGATCAACCGCGACCATCGCAACCAACGGGGGATTGCTTCCCTCGCTTCTTGACCTCGTCAGTGAACCGGTCCGCAGTCATCACGAAGCGAAAACCCACGCGGCTACTCCCTAACCGAGTTGCCGCGTCCAGGCGGTGGCCCGGCATGGCCATGCCCGGTGACCGGAACGACTCCACTCGGACTGCGGTGATGCCTTTGCACCGCTCAGGAGGCGTTCACCAAGGTCTCGTTAGTGTTCACCAATGAACAGTTGCGGTACATGCGCGCGCTCCGGATCGCCGAAAAGCTTGCGAAGATTTGCACGATCCTCTGCGGGGCCAATCAAATCCGCACGTTCAATCTTTGCCTTCCGCAATGTCCATGCGAAATATAGGAACCTTTGATACTCTCGCTCACGCCCGGGCTTATCAAAGTCAAACCAGCTAACAATAGTCCCCATAAGCACGGCGAGAGATGTCGAACGGTGCCCGACTACGGCTACCGCCTCTTTAGCAAGTAGGAGTGCCATCCAGTTAAGCGCATTCCCTCTTCCGGTATGCAGATAGTCCTCTATCCGCTTGTCCGGAAGCTGAAGTTCCGCCAGAAGTTCGCGGGCGCCAAACCACTTTCCGCCTGCTCGAAAATGGGCGAGTTCTCCTAGGGCTCGGTTGAGGGCGGAAAGCCGGCGAAGCCCTGCCTCCTCAAGCCAGTCGCGCGGCATGGTGGATGCGGACTCCTCCAGATACCTTGCCTTTTCTGGCTTCATCCTCCACGTGCGAACGCGAGCAGTCTGTTCGAGCACAATTCGCAGCATGGACATGGCGCGATCATCATCCTCAAGCCATAGCCAGTATGCCGATCTTAATGCTGATGCTGCGAGGGCAAGGCTCGTGGAAATCTCGCCACTTTCCCACTGGCTAGCGATAGAAGCCATCTCTGACGAGATGATGTAGTGGTTCTCTCGATGAAGCAAATAATCCAGGTTAAGCTTTCCCCAACGCACCTTTTCGCGCTTCAATGCTTCGACTGCGCCGAAAGCGGCACGTGCCCTAGTTTCAATGAAGCAGATATCAAGTAGCTCGCCATCGTTGTAAAGGCGACCTGCGGGACGTTCTCCTCCGAGGATAGCGTCGACGATATGCTGTGCCGTTGCAAGATTTCTTAAGACTTCGGGTCTCAAACCAGTATGCGGCACCAGCGGATAGATCGAGTATCGCGGCGGAGGATTCTGACCCGCCGGAATGCCGTGAGGCAATAGATCGATAGAGCGCTCGATTCGTAGCTTTCCGGATTCATGCGCATGAGATGCCACGCACACACGGAGCCATGTGATAACGAGTGCGCATGCTTCCGCGATAAGCCGATAGGCTCCGCTCACCTCTGCGTGCGTGAACCCTTCGGGCGCTAGCAATTGGCGTGCATCCCACGCCAGCGCCTGAGGGTACAAGCGTCCATGCAAGAACTCACTCAGGTCAGAAAAGAGTCGAGCTGGCGATCGGGTCGAGATGAAATCAGGGTAAGTCCCCGAACTCGTCTTAGATGGCATTCTCCAGGCCCGCGCCGGTGCGATGCTCCAAACGCGTGCGATAAATTGTGCTCGATCCTCGCCAGCTTTCTGGTGCTTTCCTGAGTTGAATGCAAGATTTTCGGTCCACCGCTCAATCTGCTGACGAATCAACATTGCCGCGCCGACAAGCTGCCCGGCGTAGGCGAGTCTGGCGGTTGCCATCACGCTGTCAATTCCCCATGCAAGATGTTCCGCCCACGTGGCCCCCATATCGGCAGGCATTCGGTCACGCGAGCCTCCCAATCGGCGAATCGCGAGACGCAAGCTTGCAGCTGGCCCGATAGCGGCTCGGAGGACTACAAATCCGTTTGAGTTCAGCTGCGGCAGCGTCATCATCCGCATATTGTGTCGCGCGACGAGCGCGACCTTTACCTCTGTCGCATTAGGCAACTTTTCATATGCATCGATCGTTGGCGGAACCTGGCGTCCCCGAGCATCCGCCAGTCCGGATTCAATAACTTCCTTATATTGCATACGGATCCTTCGTCGCGCCGCTCGCCTTCGACTCGCCCGCCCCATCTTTTTTTACCTCTCATGTAAAGTCATGCAATAGTGCATGTGAGGCGAGGAAAGTTGCAAGTGTTTTCAATCGCCGAGGGCTCCGCAAGCAGCCAAATGTGACTAGATCGGGGCAAGAGCAAAGTTCGTAAGTTGGAGCTGCTCGACGCGGAGGCCGCGGAGGACCGTTGCTTGCTTGAAGGTCAAGTAACCGACTCCGGCAATTTGATGACGATCATTTCCCAATATATGGGAGTTGCGCACGGGATGACCGCACTCCTGGCGACAGCATGGGTCTAGCCCCATCTGATGCTTGACGTTTCCGACCCAGGTGATCCTTCACGGGTGATCTATGACAAGCACGGCGGACGTCACACCGCGTGATCCAGGCGTGCAACTCCGGTCGTTGGCTCATGCTGAGATCGGTGTAGGTCACTTGGATTCGAGCAAAATTATTGGGGTGAATGCGCTCCTGCAAGCGACGGGGGCGGCTAGCTTTCGGATATCCAGATATCCAAGGGTGCGGCAAAGCCGGTCTTGAGTCGCAGATTCGTATAACCGATGGCGGTGCCCACGCTCGTTAATTCGGAGTGCTTCAAACTGCTATCATTCCACAAGGAGAAAGTCTCCTGCAGCGTGGGCTGCAACTCGATCATTTTAGCTTCCACTTCGGAATCGCTCAGAAGATTTGAGTGAAGAGCGTTCTTGATCGGCTCTTTTTGATCGGCCATATTCATATTGTCGAGGTACGCACTTAAAGACTCTTCATCAGAAATCGGGCAGTAGAGTAGGGCAGAGTCGTTTGGATCCTCCTTGAAAGCTGCAGCAATTTCAGGTCCGATCGAGTTTCGATCGAATCTTCGCGAGAAGACTCCGGGGTAATTTTGGGCTAACGAACGGCCCAGTCGCAATTGATTGATACTAATCGACAGACATCCCGCGTATGCAAGATGCTGCAAGGCCATCTCACTCGACGCTATAGGTCCCAAGGCCGCCCCGTATCGGGTCATGCTTAGCGCCAGGGTCGCAGCGGCGGATTCGATTGGTGGCGCAACAATACGCGTGTACCTGAGGGAGAAAATCAATGACAAAGAGTTGATCTGTGGAGCTGTGAGTTTCGGTATAGTTTGCAGCGATTCGTCCAAAATAACGCGCTTCAAAGAAGCTTTTTCCTCCTTCGATCGCTCGACAAGGACATTGACGAGCACTTCATCTAGATCCCGTTCCTCAGAGCAGGCGGCTGCTTCCTGCACCCTGTACAGGGACCTCTGCAGACCCGGTTGGCTGAAGTTCTTAACAGCCTCAGGGTACATTTCATGAAGCTTTCTTAAGAATTCATCGGTCACCTTTTCGGCGCGCTCCTGAGCCAACCCAATAGCGTCGCCCTTTAGTCTTTCGAAGTTGTCTTTAAATACGTCCATAGCAATGTTCCGCGCATCGCTATAGGAGATTCCGAACATCTGTTGAGAGACAATTATGGCGCCATCGCCAGTGGAGGCAACTCCACTAATATTTGCCGCGGCTACCGATCTGCCGCCTGAAGCATGCAGATTATCGGAGTTCGGTTCAATCATCGCTGAATCGACGCGTTATCGCCCGTGCTGGCGACGCCGGAATTGTGGCCAATCGCAATCGATCGCTCCCCGGCAGCCTCTACGCGTGTCGCAGATTCCGGAAGAAGTGCCAAAACATCGCGTGCAAGAGCGGGGTCGGCTGCCAACGCTTTTCGAATCTGTAGCCTCAACGCAGCTTCGCTATCCTCCTCGCCGGCAGCAGCATCGAGAATGGCACCTTCGATCACCTGTCGGGACTGCTCTCTGCCCAAGATTCGGTTCAACAGCCGATGCCCGACCCCCACTGTAGCGTTGGTTGCGCTATCCACCACCGCATCGCGTAATTTGTCCAGTGTTGTGGCTCCGTACGCAGACACCGCTGCCGTTACGTACGGCATCAACGCTGCAGCGGTCTGCGCAATATCAACGTCCATGAGTTCTATATATACCAGCCGCACATCCACTGGGAGCCACCAACCGGATGTGCCCAACGGTGGGCGGCGACTACTAATTCCCTAGGCTCCGAATCGTCAGATCCGCGATCAGGGCAGATCGCTCCACGCACTCACATGCCGCAATCAGCGCACTCTGCTCGTCCCTGAGCGTTAGGCATCTGAGCGTCACCGCGGACGATCATGTCAAGCGTCAAGTGGGACGCGAGTGTCAAGCATCAGCCGTGACGGGACACCGTGCGACAGCGTGACACTGCCGAATCGGCCTCTTCTGAATCAAGGCGCCGCGCAAGCGCGGCGCGGGCCGGTCGCGCTCGGCCTGCTGGCGGCCTTCGGCCGGCATCGGCCGGCGCGCCGGCCAGGGTGTCACGACGCCTGATCAGTCGTGGACAGCAAGGCGGAAGGCGTCGCCGCTCCTGCCTGGCTCCCACCCGGCTGCGAGAGCTGCTTGCACGCTCGTCTCCACAATTCGGGGCGTCACCGACCCGCCCGGCAGGCTGAACCAGTTGTCCGGCCTTAGTGACGTCGTCGCTACGACGAGAACCTGGCCCGGAGCGTCTGCCAGCTCGACGACAAAGGTCATCGGTGCTTGGGCGAGGCCTTCGTCGTACGTCGGCCGGGGTCGGATCGCCCAGCGGTACGAGGTGCCGTCCACCGTGATGAGGCGGCTGCCCTTCCGAGGCATGGCCATCGTTGAGGTCCTGTCGCTCAGAGCCAAATCAGGGTGTAGGTGGTCCAGGCCGCGACGATCGCTTCGGTGGTCCGGCGCCGCCGCGCTTCCGGCGATCGGCTGCCGCGCCGCTCCGCGGCTTGCCCCTGAGACAGGTGGGTCACGGCAGTCGGCGATCAGCGCGAGGAGAAGGCCGGCCGCAGAAGCGTCCTGAAGCTCGAAGCAGCCACGAACCGGCCGGGCCGCAGGGGATGGGTTCAGATCCGATGATCTCGGGGCGCTGGGGCCGCCCTGGGCCGTCTCTGGGCCGTCTGACGTTCCAAAACGTTGACCAAAGATGACCATGACCAACGGCGTTTACCCAGCTCAGCATGCATGGCCGGTCCTGTGATCAGGACCGGCCGAATGCCACTATCGGTAATTGGTGAACTGCAGGGCGACGCCGAAGTCCTCGGCCTTGAGCAGGGCGATCACGGCCTGCAGATCGTCCCGCTTCTTGCCGGTGACCCGGAGTTGGTCGCCCTGGATCTGGGCCTGCACACCCTTCGGCCCCTCGTCGCGGATCTTCTTGCTGATCGCCTTCGCCTTGTCGGACTCGATCCCCTCCACCACCTTGAGATCGATCTTGAACGTCTTGCCGGACTGCCGGGGCTCCCCCGCGTCCAGCGACTTCAGCGAGATGTTCCGCTTCACCAGCTTCTCCTTGAAGACGTCGAGCGCCGCGGTCGCCCGCTCCTCGGTCTCCGACGTGATGGTGAAGGCCTCGCCCGACTTGGCGAGCTCGGTGCCGGTGCCCCGGAAGTCGAACCGGGTGCTCAGCTCCTTCTCCGCCTGGTTGTAAGCGTTGTCGACCTCCTGCCGGTCGACCTTGCTGACGATGTCGAACGACGGGTTGGCTGCCATGATCAGACTCCTGCGGCTGGATGCGTGTCGATGTCGCGGCGGGCCGGTCACGGCCCCGCGACATGCCGACCGTACCCGGTTGCGGGTGGGCCCCGCGGTACGGCTATGCTCATGACCGCTGCTGCGGGGAACCGCAGCAGTTGCCCAGGCGGGTTGCCCGAGCGGCCAATGGGAGCGGACTGTAAATCCGTCGCGAAAGCTACAGAGGTTCGAATCCTCTACCCGCCACAGGCAGGAAGAACGGCCCCGGAACCAGCGGAAACGCGGTCCGGGGCCGTTCTCGTTGTGATCTAGGCAGTCCGGCAAGATCCGGCCGTCTACGACCCTCCACGGGAACATAGCGGGAACACTTCCCCACTCGCTCCCCGGCTGGGTGAGCCTTCACCCAGCCCGCCGGAACCGCATCCTGCGTGCCGGCAGAAGCGACGCGGCTGAGGAAGTCAGTAAGTAGGTGAGCGCGTAGGCATGCATCCGATTCCGCAGGCGCATTGGGGCATCCGGGTGGCATGGCCAACGCTTCGGATCCCCTTCTACTCACGCCAGCCTGCCGCTTTCCAGGGACGCCGCGCCGACTGACGTGCCGTACCGTGGACGGAAGCACCCTTCTTATGAGCCGCTACTGGAGGTGACGTCGTCGATGAGCGTGGGAGTGGTTGACCACGTCGGTCCATGGACTGAGGACGAGTATTTTGCGCTCGGCGAGACGACGGACCGGATCGAGCTCATCGATGGGAGCCTGGTGGTGAGCCCCGCGCCGAGCATGAGCCATCAGCGCCTCTCCCGCCGACTGGCGAACGCGTTGGAGGAAGCCGCCGAGGCAGCCGGGCTCTTTGTCTATGAGGCGATCAACGTCCGACTGAACACCGGCCGGATCGTCATTCCCGACCTGGCTGTGGTGGATCAGGACGAGGAGGGCGTCACGGCAGACGCTTCCCGGGTGCTTCTGATCGGTGAGATCGTTTCGCCGAGCAACGCCGCCATGGACCGTGTGCTCAAGATGCAGCTCTACGCTGCTGCGGGCATCGGGTGGTACCTCCTCGTCGAGCACGAGGCGCCGGACTCGCTGACGCTACGTCTCAACCGTCTCGATGGCCAGCACTACGTCGAGGAAACCGTCGTGAAGACTGGCGCGAGCTTGACCTCCGAGTACCCGTTCCGGTTCGACCTCGACACGCGTTCGCTCGTTCGCCGCTGACAGCGCGGTTCACTCCCGCCGACACCACCTATTCGAGGGCAAGCCGCGAAGCGGCGCGGCAGCAACTTAGCCTCGCCCCGGGACCACCGGCACCCGACATGCGACCTCAGCGGTCGATATATGAGCAGTAAGGTCCCGCCGGGCAGGCTGGCGGTTCGCTCAGGTGGTGAACGGCGTCTTCTCTTGCATGGTGGCATCTCCTGGCAAACCTGCGTCAGGCCATGACCGGCGACCACCCGGACCTTCGGACCGCCGTGGAAACGATCTTCACGTTGGCTGGAGTCCGCCCTGCGGGAAGTGTCGTAGCCGGTCCGTATGATCGCGACCGCTCGATGTGAGCGACGTTCATGCGGGGAGGAAACATGAGATCAGCTCGGCTTGTCATGGCCGTGCTGGCGGCGCTGACGGTCTTCGCGGTCCCGGCGGCGGCGCAGGCCGCGGCCGGCCCGGAAATTCAGTATGCGACCAGCGAGTTCGAGGGGAACACCGGCGTCCTGCTCGTCGGCATCCGGTCCGCCGACGGGGTGTCGAAGGTGCACGCCGACGTCAAGGACAACACCGGCAAGGTCATCGCCTCCAGCGACTCGTTCTGGCGCTACCGCGGCCAGCCCGAGGACGAGACCCAGGTCTGGGCCACGCAGGAAGCGTTCGTCCTGCCCCAGATGGGTTACTACCCGGTCGACGTGCAGGTGACCGACACCAACGGCGTCACCACCAGCGTGACGAATGCCGGGGATCTGGCCTACGTGGTCGTGACGTACATCGACTCGGTCACGGTCAAACCGGCCACGGCGACTTACGAGAAGCGGTCGGTCACCGTGACCGGCGTGCTCAAAGGCCGCCAGCCCGGCACGATGGAGATCCGGCGGGTGGCCGGCGCGCCCATCTCGCTGCTGAGCAGCGACTGGCAGGAGGCGACCACCGGCGCGGACGGCAAGTTCACCGCCACGGTGCCGATCGTCGACAGCGACCGCAACATCTTCATCAACTACTCGTACGACCAGGCGCACCCGTACCACCTGTCGTCGTCCTACGACACGCCCGTCGTCTCGATCAAGCCGCGCGCGACCAAGGTGACCGCGACGGTCTCGGCCAGGAAGGTGAAGGCCGGCGAGTCGGTCACCGTCTCCGGGACGGCCACGTGGAACACCCCGGACGGGTGGGCGCCGGTCTCCACCGGCCGGGTCAACGTGCTCTCGTGCAACGCCCAGGACTACTGCACCTACCTCGAAGGCGTGCCGGTCGCCGCCGACGGCACCTACACGCTGACCGCGACGCCGTATTCGAGCACCATTCTGCGCGCCTCCTACTCCGCGCCGGACCGCCCGGACGGCTACCCGGACCCGTACGTGGCCCGCAGTCAGCGCGACGTGCCGATCGCCGTGCTCCAGCCGTCGTCGATCTCGGACTTCACGGCCTCGCGGGAGGCGAGCGGCGCGGTGCACCTGCACGGCCACGTCCAGTTCCCGGGGAGCATGACGCCGGGGACCATTCCGGTCGAGTTCCAGTTCTCCGAGACCGGCGCCGGCGACTGGCTCACCGTCGGTGACGACGACCAGTCGTACTGGGACGGCACCGGCTACGAGTTCGAGGGCCGGCTGACCGAGGGCCGTCCCGGCTGGTGGCGAGCGCGGTACCCGGGTGACCCGGCCAACTTCCAGGCCGCGGCGAGCAAGAAGATCTTCGTGCAGTGACCGTCGGGGTCCCCGGGACGACCGGGGACCCACTTTCCACGGCGTGCGACTCGCAGCGACCGCCGGCCTACAGCCGAGGCTCCACGGCTGGGCCTGATAGGCCCGGTCAGCAGCCCCGACGCGCCAGCTGGGATCCGGCTGCCGGACGCCTGGGGTCTGGGAGGGGGCACATCCGGGGCCGGCCGAAGCCGGGAACCGAGGGGTGCCGGACGTGCCGGGGCTGCGCGAGATGCCGAGGGTTGAAGGGGCGCCGGGGATGCCGCCGGTCGGGGGCGTTTCCAGAGGTGGTGGGGGGTGGTTCAGGGAATTCACAGCGTCTCCGTGGATGAACGCGCAGTAATCTCGCGTTCTCTTGGGTGCGGGCCACGAACCCGCATGCCGAAGGAGTCGAACGTGCACAGCCATCACAACGGACTCAAGACGGCCGCCCTGCTCGGGCTGCTCACCGGCCTGATCCTGGCCGTGGGCTACTGGCTCGGCGGCAGTACCGGGCTGGTCATCGCGGTGATCTTCTCGCTGGTGACCAACGCGGTCAGCTACTTCTACTCGGACCGGATCGCGCTGCGGGCGATGGGCGCGCAGCCGGTCGGCGAGGCCGAGTTCCCGGCGCTGTACCAGATCGTGCGGGAGCTGGCGCAGCGGGCGGGACAGCCGATGCCGAGGCTGTACGTCTCGCCGTCGATGCAGCCGAACGCCTTCGCCACCGGACGCGACCCGGAGCACGCGGCGGTCGCGGTCACCGTCGGCATCACCCGCCTCCTGGACGCGCGTGAGCTGCGCGGGGTGATCGGGCACGAGCTGTCGCACGTCTACAACCGGGACATCCTGATCTCCAGCGTGGCGGGCGCGCTCGCCGGGATCGTCACGATGCTCGCCCAGTTGGCGATCTTCCTGCCGTTCGGCGGGTCGGACGACGAGGATTCGCCGAACCCGGCCTCGCTCCTGCTGATGCTGATCCTCGGCCCGCTGGCCGCGTCCATCATCCAGCTGGCGATCAGCCGCAACCGGGAGTTCCAGGCGGACGCCTCCGGGGCCACGCTCACCGGGGACCCGCTCGCGCTGGCCAGCGCGCTGGAGAAGATCCATCTCGGTACGCAGCGGGCACCGCTGCCGGCCGACGGTCAGCTCACCAGCGCGGCGCATCTGATGATCGCCAACCCGTTCCGGGCGCAGGGCCTGGCGGCGTTGTTCTCCACCCACCCGCCGATGGCCGAGCGGATCCGGCGGCTGCGCGAGCAGGCGTCGCTGACGGGCGGGGCGTTCCGACCGTACCTGGGCTGATCCACCCGTACCACCGAAAGAGCCGGCGGCCGCGCAGCAAGCGCGGCCGCCGCTCGCTGTCCGGGAAAGGCCAGTGAGACGCGCGACAGCGGCGATTTTTTCCGGGGGTGTCGCGACCGAGGGGAGTTAGCGTCGGAAAGCGATCTGGTCGTTACATCGAAACATCGGACAGGGAGGTCCCGCCTGTGACCGCGTTGCGTCAGTACCTTGGCGTGTGGCAGCTACCGGGCGGGCGGACCCTGCTGGTCGTCGGGATTCTGGCCCGGCTCGGCATCGGCATGACGCCACTCGGCCTGCTGCTGCTGGTCGAGCAGGCCACCGGGCGGTATGCGGCGGCCGGGCTGGCCGGCGGTGTCTACGCGCTGGCCGGGGCGGCGCTGAGCCCGGTCGCGGGACGGCTCGCCGACCGGATCGGGCCGGCGCCGATCCTGTTCGCCACCGCGGTGCTGCACCCGCTGGCGCTGGGCGGGCTGCTGCTGGCCAGCCGGGGCGGGGAGAGCGCGCTGGAGTGGATCTTCGTGGCCTCGGCCGCGGCCGGCGCGACGTATCCTCCGCTGACCGCGGCGATCCGGCGCGCCTGGAACGACATGACCTCGGCCGGCAGCGGGCAGCACGGCCTGCGGGCCGCCGCGATGGCCGCCGAGACCTCGCTCTTCGAGCTGGTCTTCGTGCTCGGGCCGATGCTGGTGGCGGCGTTCCTGGTGGTCACCGGGGAGCCGGCCACGGCGCTGGCCTGCTCGGCGGTGGCGACGCTGTTCGGCACGGCGTCGATCGCCCGGCTGCCGGTGATGCGGCACCGCGGCGCCCCTCACCCGGACCACGCGGCCCGCGGGCTCGGCCCGCTGCGCGCCGGCGGTTTCCCGGCGCTGCTGCTCTGCGTCAGCGCTCTCGGCGTCGCGTTCGGCGCGGCCGGCGTGATCGTGCCGGCCTACGCCGAGCAGCACGGCGGGGGTGAGGCGCTCGGCGGGGTGCTGCTCGGCGTCTGGGGTGTGGGCAGCGCGATCGGCGGCATCTGGTTCGGCACGCGCCGGCCGGCGATGGCGTTGAGCCGGCAGTTCGCCTGGCTGCTGGGCGCGGTGTCGGTGAGCTTCCTGATCCTGGCGCTGATGCCCGGCCCGCTGCACCTGGGCGTCGCTCTGGTGCTCGGCGGCGCGACCATCGCGCCCGCGCTGACCGTGGAGAACAACCTGGTCGGGCGGTTGGCGCCGGCCGGGATGCTGAACGAGGCGTACACCTGGATGGTCACCGTGTCGGTCTCCGGCAGCGCCGCCGGCGGCGCGCTGGCCGGGGTGATCGTGGACCAGCCGGGCGGTCTGCCGTGGTCGTTCGTCTTCGCCGGCGGCGTCCTGCTGCTGGCCGCGGCGGTCGCCGCGATCCCGCAGGGTTCGATGGCCCGGGCCGACCGCCGGGCCGCGGAGGAGCTGGTCGCTTAGGGGATTTCCGCTTCGGTACGGGGTGCGAGCCGCCCCGGCGCTTCGTGTCGGATGAGCACCGGCACCACCGGGTTGCGATGTTTGGATAGCCTGACGCCCAGACCCGGCGTACGCGAAGGAGCCCCGGTCATGGCGAGAGATGTCACCGGCCCCAGTCGGCGCTCCGAGCCGCTCGAGACGCTGCGGGCGGCCGACGCCGATCGTCAGCAGATCGCCGACCAGCTCAAGGGCGCGCTCGACGAGGGCCGGCTGTCCCTGCACGAGTACGACGAGCGGGTCGCCGGGGCGTACGCCGCCCGGACGTACGCGGAACTGCTTGTTCTGGTGCAGGATCTGCCCCGGCCCGGCATGAGCGCCGCCCAGGTCCACGCGCGGCAGGCGGCCGAGGCTCGCAAGGCCGCCCGGCGCCTGCCTGTCGCGCTGGTGGTGTTGTGGACCGTCTGGGCGTCGCTGGCCGCGGTGAACCTGGTGGTGTACGTGCTGGTCCGGGAGACCGTGGACGACTGGGTCTACCCGTGGCCGGCCTGGATGCTGGTGCCCGGCGCGGCCCTCGCCGCGGTGACGGCCGGCGTCCAGGTGATCCGGCACCAGCAGCGACGCCCCTGACCCCGGCCGCGCGAATCATCTCCCCGAGGCCGCTGGCCCCGCCCGGGGGTGCCCCTGGCGCCGGCCGGCAGCCGGAGGTCCCTCGGCCCCGTTGAGGGGCACGCCGCCGGGGGTCGGCTGGCGAGCGAAGACCTGTGGGCCGGGGAGCGAGGGTAACTTGCACTGAGTGCACGTCGCGCTAGTGTCGGTAGGGTGCGACAACGCAGCCCCGAGACCTGGCGCCTGATCCGCGACTCCGCCCTCGGGCTGATGGCCGAGCGCGGCTTCGACGCGGTGTCGGTGGACGACATCGTGGCCGCCGCCGGCATCTCGCGACGGACCTACTTCAACTACTTCGCGGGCAAGGAGTCGGTGCTCTTCGACCCCGACCCGGACGACCCCGCGCTGTGGGCCGAGCTGACCGCCGGGCGACCGGCCGGCGAGCCGCTGTGGGACGCGCTCCACCAGCTGATCCGGGAACACACGACGGCCACCGCGGAAAGAATGGTTCGCCAGCGGCGGGTGCTGCGGGCCTCCCCTGAGCTGGCGGTCTGCTCCCGGGACGTCTGCGACCGGTTCTGGGACGCCGTCCACCGGTGGGCGCAGCAGCGCGCGGACGACGCCACCCCGCTGCAGCTGGAACTCCTGATCAACACCGCTCGCACGGTGCTCAACACGGTGCTGCCGCGCTGGGACGCGGAGACCGGCATCGCCGGCCTGCACCGCCTGATCGACGAGGGCTTCGCCGACCTGCGAGTCCTCCTGCAATCTCCGGAATGGACGATGTCATGACCCGTGTACCGCTTTCCGTGCTGGACCTGGCCACTGTTCGCGAAGGGCATGGCAGCGGTGACGCGCTGCGCGGCACGATCGAGATCGCCAAGGCGGCCGACGAGCTGGGCTACGCCCGGTTCTGGGTGGCCGAGCACCACAACATGCCGGCCGTCGCGTCGACCAACCCGCCGGTGCTGATCGGGGCGGTGGCGGCGCAGACCGGGCGGATCAAGGTGGGTTCCGGCGGGGTGATGCTGCCGAACCACATGCCGTTCGTCGTGGCCGAGCAGTTCGCGCTGCTGGAGGCGCTCTACCCGGGCCGCGTGGACCTGGGCATCGGGCGGGCGCCCGGAACCGATCAGGCGACGGCGGCGGCGTTGCGCGGGGTCTCGCCCTATCTCACCGTGGAGCAGTTCCCGGAGCACCTGCAGACGGTCCTCGGGCTGCTCGGGGACGGGCGGGCGGCCGGCAAGGCGGGGCGGCTGCACGCCACGCCGGCTCCCGAGTCGTACCCCGAGGTGTGGATCCTCGGATCGTCCACCTACGGCGCGCAGCTGGCAGCGACGCTGGGCCTGCCCTTCTGCTACGCGTATCACTTCGCGATCGCGTCCGACGTGGACAGCGCCCTGCGGCTGTACCGCTCCGGGTTCCAGCCGTCCGAGCGGTTCCCGGAGCCGCACGTGATGGTGAGCGCCTCGGTGATCGCGGCGGAGACCACCGAGGAGGCGCGGTACCTGGCCGGCCCGAGCCGGATCATGGCGCTGAGCCTGCGCACCGGGCGGCTCGGGCCGATCGTCTCGCCGGAGGCCGCGGCGGAGCGGCAGCTGTCCGATCTGGATCTGCAGATGCTGGACTCGCTGCCGGGCACGCAGTACGCGGGGACCGTGGACGAGGTGGTTGCCGGGCTGGACGCGCTGGTCGAGCGGACCGGGGCGAACGAGCTGATCCTGGCCGGCACCGTCTACGACCCGGCGACGCGGCGGGACAGCCTGGCGCGAATTGCGAAGGCGTGGGGACTGTGACCGGCTCTACGATGACCCGATGTCCTGGGAAATCACCTCCGACCTGGAACGGTTCGCCTCGGTCACCGGGGAGTTCCTCCGGTCGTCGCCGGTCCGGCACACCGTTTTCCTCACGCTGATCGACAACCTGCGCTTGCGAGGACCGCGGGCGTACGGGCCCGCCGATCCGTACTTCGGCTGGTGGACCGGGCCGGACGGGGTGGTGGCCGGAGTGCTCCTGCAGACTCCCCCACATCCGGTGCTGTTCAGCGCGCTGCCCCCGGAGGCGGTGCGGGCCGCGCCGGCGGCCCTCCGGGACCGGCCGATCGGCGGCATCAACATGCTGGCCGGCGACGTCCCCGCGTTCGCCGGCTCCCGGGAGACGGTCCCCGGCATGCGGACCCGGCTGCACCGCCTGGAGCGGCTGGATCCGCCGACGCCGCCGGGCGCCGCGCGGGCCGCCACCGAGCACGACCGGGGCCTGCTGATCGAGTGGCTGGAGGCGTTCTCCGCATTCATCGGCGAGGCGCGGCCGGACGTCGCCGCGGTCGTCGACGATCACCTCGCGCACTCCGGCATCACCCTGTGGACCGACGGCGGCGTTCCGGTCGCGATGGCCACCCGCAGCCGGCCGCTCGCCGGGATGGCCCGCATCCTGCACGTCTGGACGCCGCCCGGACTGCGCCGCCGTGGATACGCCGGCGGAGCCACCGCGGCCGCCACCCGGGCCGCGCTCGACGACGGCGCCACCGAGGTCGTGCTCTACACCGACCTGGACAACCCGACCAGCAACGCCCTCTACCACCGTCTGGGCTACCGGCCGGTCGAGGACCGCGCCGTGGTCACCTTCCCGGCGGTCGCGCGGTCGGTGAACGTGGGCTCGTCCGAGCCCGGCATGGGCAAGGACGTCGCGACCACCGGGATCATCAAAAGGCCGGTCTCCGAGCCGGTGCAGGTGCGCGCGCCCGGCCCGAAGACCACCGGGCTGCACAGCGGCGTGGTCGGCGACCACATCGGCGACACCCGGCACCACGGCGGGGACGACCAGGCGGTCTACGCGTACGGCGCCGAGGACTACGCGTGGTGGTCCGCCGAGCTGGGCCGGGACCTGCCGCCCGGGATGTTCGGCGAGAACCTGACGACCTCCGGGCTGGACCTGGTCGGCGGGGTGATCGGCGAGAAGTGGCGGTTCGGGTCCGGCCTGGTGCTGCAGGTCACGTTCGGGCGGATCCCGTGCCTGACGTTCCAGAACCGGATGGGCGAGCGGCATTGGTTGAAGCGGTTCGCCCTGGCCAACCGCACCGGGGCGTACCTGCGCGTGGTCACCCCCGGCGCCCTGGTCCCGGGCGACCGGATCACCGTGGTGGACCGGCCGGCGCACGGCCTGACGCTGGCCGAGTCCTACGAGATCTACATGCACGACCGCGCTCGGATGGCGCGGCTGCTCGACGCGCCGGAGCTGCCGCCGTCGCTGATCGCCGACGTCCGGGAGCAGCTGGCGAAGCTCGGGTGATTGGATGGCCGGATGGAGATCGTGGATGTGCCGGACAAGGGCCGTTTCGAGGCCCGGGACGAGGCCGGCGTCCTGGCCGGGGTGCTGACCTACCAGATGACCGGGCCGATCGTGGTGTACACGCACACCGAGGTGGACCCGGAGTTCGAGGGGCAGGGCGTGGGGTCGGCGCTGGTCCGGTTCGCGATGCAGGACGCCCGCGCGAAGTCCCGCACGGTGGTCCCGATGTGCCCGTTCGTCTCCGGCTGGCTGGACCAGCACGCCGAGTTCGAGTCCCTGGTCGCCCGCAACACCCGCCGGGTCAGATGACCACCGCTCAGGTGAGGGCGTCGAAGAGCAACTGCGGGGCGAACCCGAGGACCACCGCCACGGCGACCGCGACGGCCAGCGTCGCGGCCACCGGGCGGGCGACCGGGAGTCGCGGGTGCAGGGCCGCGTCCAGCAGGACCGGATCGGCGACGCTGAACCCGATCCGCGGCGGCAGCGAGTAGAGGGACGCGGCCACCCGGACGTAGTAGGCCAGCGCGATCACCGCGTTCAGCACCACGACCGCGGCCAGCCAGGCCCAGTCGTGTTGGACCAGGGTGTTCACCACGGACAGTTTGGCGAAGAGGCCGGCCAGGCCGGGCGGCAGACCGGCCAGGCCGGCCAGTGACAGCACCAGGGCGGCGCCCAGCCACGGGCTCCGGCGGGCGGCGCCGCGGTAGTCCAGCAGCGGGCCGCCGTCGGCGCCGGGCGCGCGCAGGGCGACCACCACACCGAAGGCGATGAACTCCAGGACCATGAAGAAGACGGCGTAGGCCAGCGCGGCGGGAATGCCGGGCGCCCCCAGGGCCAGGGCGGCCAGGATGTAGCCGGCCTGCGCGATCGAGGACCAGGCCAGCAGCCGGACCATCCGGGTCTGGCGCAGGGCGACCAGGTTGCCGATGGTCATGGTCAGCACGGCGAGGACGGCCAGCACGGCCCGGGCGTCCAGGTGGGCGACGACCGCGGCCAGGGCCAGGACGCCACCGAGCTTGGAGGCGGTGGAGAGGTAGGCCGCGATCGGGATCGGGGCGCCGTCGTACGTGGCCGGGGCCCAGGCATGCAGCGGGACCGCGGCGACCTTGAAGGCCAGACCGATCACCAGCAGGGCGACGCCGACGCCGGCCAGCGGGGCGAACGGGCCGCTCGCCCCGCGCAGCAGGGCCAGGTGCAGGGTGCCGGTGGCGGCGTAGTTCAACGCCGCGCCGAGCAGCGCGACCGCCGTGGAGATCACGCTGACCAGGAAGAACGTCAGCGAGGCGGAGGCGCCGGCGGTGGTGGCCCGCTCGCCGGGGGCGAATCGGCGCAGGCCGGCCAGCACGTACAGCGGGAGGGTGAGCGTCTCCAGGCCGACGATCAGGGTGATCAGGTCGCCGGCGTAGGCGATCGTCACGCCGCCGGTCATCGAGCACGCCAGCAGGAAGCAGAACTCACCGGCCGGGGCCAGGCCCAGGCGCAGCGCCGGCACGGAGAAGCCGAGCACCCCGACGGTCAGGGCGGCGAACAGGACGGCGGTGACCGCGGCCGGCCAGGTCGGCACCCAGGAGCAGGCGCCGGTGGTGCAGAACGTGCCAGGCGCGGGGCCGACGGCCAGCGCCAGGACCGCCGTCGCCAGTCCGCCGAGCGCCGTGACCGCCAGGACCGCTGTGCGCCGGGCGACGAACAGGTCGGCCAGGAGGGCGAGGATCGCGGTGCTGGCCGCCGCGTACAGCGGGAGCAGGGCGAAGTGGTTGACCGGCTGGCTCACGGGTGGCCTCCGAGGAGGGTGGTCAGCGGACGCGCGGTCCCGGCCAGGACGAGCGCCGGGAGCACGCCGACCGCCAGGGTCAGCAGGATCAGCGGGGTCCAGGCGAACCACTCGGCGGCGGCGATCGTGGGGCGCAGCGAATGCACCGTGGGCGTGGTGGGGCCGTGCGTCAGCCGGCGCAGCAGGCGCACGAAGTACGCGGCGGTCAGGGCGCCGCCGATCGCGGCGACCACCGCCAGCGTCGACCAGAGCGGGCCGCCCCGGTGGACCGCGGCGACGACCGCGAACGCCTCGCCCCAGAACCCGGCCAGACCGGGCAGGCCGAGCGAGGCGAACGCGGCGAACGCGAACAGGCCGGCCAGCCGGGGCGCGGTCTCCCGCAGGCCGCTGAGCTGGTCCAGCGACCCCGTGCCGGCACGGTCCTTGATCGTCCCGGCCAGGAAGAACAGCAGACCGGTGATCAGGCCGTGCGCGACGTTGCCGAGCAGGGCGGCCTGCAGGCCGGTGACGGTCAGCGTGGCGATGCCGAGCAGCACGAAGCCCATGTGGCCGACGCTGGAGTAGGCGATCAGCCGCTTCAGCTCGCGCTGCCGCAGGCAGATCAGCGAACCGGCGATGATCGCGATCACGGCGAGGATGCCCAGCGCCGGGGCGGCCCAGGCGGCGCCGTCCGGGGCGACGCCGACACCGATCCGGATCAGGCCGTAGGTGCCCATCTTGAGCAGGACGCCGGCCAGGATCACCGAGCCGACCGTCGGCGCCTCGGTGTGCGCGTCGGGCAGCCAGGTGTGCAGCGGCCAGAGCGGCGCCTTCACCGCGAACGCGACAGCGAGCAGGGCGAACACCACGCACTGGGTGGTCCGGGTGAGGGTGGACGCGCCGGTCAGGCCGATCAGGTCGCCGGTGCCGGCCTTCGTCACCACCAGCACCACGCCGAGCAGCAGCAGAACCGAGCCGAGCAGCGTGTAGAGCACGAACTTCCGGGCCGCCGCCCGGCGTCCGGGGCCGCCCCAGCCGGTGATCACCGCGTACATCGGCAGCAGGACGACCTCGAAGAACACGAAGAACAGGATCAGGTCCAGCGCCAGGAACGTGCCCAGCACGCCGACTTCCAGGACCAGGAGCAACGCCGAGAGGGTACGGCCGGAGCCGGAACCCCTGGGCACCTTGCGCACCGTGTACGCGCAGCAGAGCAGCGTGAGCAGCCCGGTCAGCACCACCAAGGGGTAGGAGACCCCGTCCACCCCGACGTGGAAACGCAACCCGAGCGCCGGCACCCAGGGCAGATCCAGGTCCACCCAGGGCGTCACCGGCGCGCCGGGGCGGCTCCCCGGACGGCCGGCGAGGACCGGGAGGACGGTCAGCACGAACGTGACCGCCGCGAAGATCATGGCGACGATCCGGGCCTGCCGGTCGCGGCGGGCGGGGAGCACGGCGACCACCGCCGCGCCCACGGCGGGGACCGCGAGAAGCGCGACGAGCAGCGCCTGCGCCGTCGGGGAGGTCCCGGAGACAGACATCAGGCCAGAGCTCCCAACCACGCGACGACGCCGAGGATCAGCGCCCCGAACAGGACCAGCGCCGCGGCGCCGGACAGGGTGGCCCGGTGCGCGCCGGCGAAGAGGCCGCCCAGGCCACGGGTCGCGCGACCGGCGCCCTGCACGGCCGCGTCCACGACCCGCTCGTCGGTGGCGGTGGCGACGCGGGCGAGCGCCTTCACCGGCCGTACGACGATCAGGCCTTGGATGTGGTCCAGATGGAACCCGGAAGCGAACAGCGGCCCGGCCCGGCCGAGCGCGACGGCCGGGTCCACGCCCGGCACCGCCCACCAGAGCCACCAGGCTGTCCCGGCGCCGGTCGCGAGCAGCAGCAACGGCAGCAGGACGGCGACGCCCAGGTGCGGGTCCGTCAGCTCCAGGGCGTGCCGGAAACCGGGGGCGAAGGCGGCCAGGCCGAGCAACGCGGCCGGGACCGCGAGCAGCAGGATCGGCCAGCGCATCAGCGGCGGCGGATCGTGCGGCACGGCCGGCCCGCGGTACCGGGCGTCGTCGAAGCCGATCTCCCAGTCCGGGCCGGCCGGGCCGTACGCCCGGGAAGGTCCGAAGAACGCCCGCAGCAGCAGCCGGGTCGCGTACCAGGCGGTGACGCCGACCCCGAGCAGCGCCGCGACCCAGACCAGCCAGGCGGCCCAGGCCGGCACCGTCTCGCCGCCGTCGGTGGCGTGCGCGGCAGCGGTCAGCACGTTCTCCTTGGACCAGAAACCGGCAAGGGGCGGCACCCCGGCGAGCGCGCCCAGGCCGATCACGAACGACCAGAAGGTGGCAGGCATGTGCTCGCGCAGCCCACCCATCCGGGACAGGTGATTGGTGCCCACCGCGTGGATCACCGCGCCCGCCGCGAGGAACAGCAGCGCCTTGAACGCGGCGTGGGTCAGCAGGTGGAACAGCGCGGCGGCGGGCGAGCCGACGGCCAGCGCGCCGGTCATGTAGCCGATCTGCGAGACCGTGGACCAGGCCAGCACCCGCTTCAGGTCGTCCTGGGCGGTCGCGGACAGCGCGCCGAGCAGGATGGTGATCGCCGCCATCAGCGCCAGCGCCGCCAGCGCGGCCGGCGACCGCTGGAACAGCGGGAAGGTGCGGAAGACCAGGTAGACGCCGGCGGCGACCATGGTCGCGGCGTGGATCAGCGCGGAGATCGGCGTGGGGCCGGCCATCGCGTCCGGCAACCAGGTGTGCAGCGGGAACTGCGCGCTCTTGCCCGCCACCCCGGCCAGGAGCAGCAGCAACGCGGCGGTCAAGGCGCCCCTGGAGTAGTCGTGGGCCAGGACGCCGCTGAGCCGCGACGTGCCGGCCTCCGCGATCAGGAACGCGATGCCGAGCAGGAAGCCGACGTCACCCACCCGGGTGACCAGGAACGCCTTCGCCGCGGCGGCCGGCGCCTCGGGCAGCCGGCGGTCGTGGCCGATCAGCAGGTACGAGCAGGCGCCCATCACCTCCCAGCCGATCAGCAGGCCGATCAGGTCGCCGGACGTCACCACCAGCAGCATCGCGCCGGTGAAGAGACTGACCTGGGCGGCGTAGGGCGCGTAGCGGGGATCGTCGTGCAGGTAGGTGACCGAGTAGACCTGCACGCACAGGGCCACCGCGCAGACCGCGAGCGCCACGTAGAGCGCGGCCGGGCCGGCCGAGAAGGCCAGCGTGACCTCGATGCCGCCCAGGTTCGCCCAGCCGGTGCCGGCCTCCAGCGGCGCGCCGCGGCTCGTGCTGAGCACGAGCAGCACGATCGCGTCGATCAGCGCGAGCGCCGCTCCGGCGATGCCGATAGCGGCGGCGGCCCGCCGCGGTCCGCCGTCCGCCGGCCGCAGCGTCAGGCCGAGCAGGCCCAGGATCAGGGGTACGCCGGGAAGCAGCGTCCCGAACACGCCGGCGGCCGTCACTCCTGCACCTCGTCCGCCAGCGGCACCTCGTCGATCGCCACGGCCTTCCGCATCCGGTAGTACTGCAGGACGATGGCCAGGCCGACGCCCACCTCGGCGGCGGCCAGCACGATCACGAAGAGCGCGAACACGCCGCCCGAGCCGGCCTGCGAGTTCGGGTTGGCCCACGCCTCGCCGGGGACGCCCACGAGCGCCGAGCGCACCGCGACGTCCGCGGTGACCAGGATCAGGTTCACCGCGTTCAGCATCAGCTCGACGGCCATCAGCACCAGGATCGCGTTGCGGCGGCGGATGACGCCGTGGACGCCCAGGCCGAAGAGGGCGGCGGCGACGACGTACGGAATCGTCACGTGCATCAGGCCGGCACCTCCTCGTCCGCTTCCTCCGGGGTCTGCTCCGGCGCGCGGCGGGCGCCGATGTCGGGACGGGACAGCACGATCGCGCCGACCAGCGCGGAGAGCAGCAGGATGGAGAGCACCTCGAAGGGCAGCACCCAGGTGCCGAAGATCTCCCCGCCGATCCGCTCGGCGGTGCCCGGGTCGGCTCGCGGGTACTCGATCCAGCGGAACGCGTCGGCGAACAGGGCGGCCAGGCCGAACCCGACACCGGCGCCGATCAGGGCGGACGGGCCGGCCGGGCGGTCCAGGCCGGCGCTCGCTCCGATCGGGGCGCGGGTCAGCATCACCGCGAACAGCAACAGCACGACGACAGCGCCGACGTAGACCAGGACCTGCACCCAGGCGACCAGCTCGGCGCCGAGAACCAGGTACAGACCGGCGGTCGCGCCCAGGCTGACCACCAGGTACAGGCCGGAGCGGACCAGGTGGGCGCTGGTGACCACCAGGGTGCCGGAGCCGACGGCGACGGCGCCCAGGGCGATCATGAGGACGTCCGCGACCGTCACTTGTCGCTCTCCTGGCGCGGCTCCCGGCGTACCGCCGCGGGTCTTGCGGTCTTCGCGGCGGTGGCCGCGCCCGGACCGGCGGCCTTGCGCGCCGCTGTCGCCTCCTCCTTGGAGGGCTCGCCGAGCACGTCGTGCGCCGGCGGCGGAGGCACCGTGCGCATCCACTCGCCCAGCCGGTCCTTGTCGTGCAGCAGCGAGAGGACGTCGGTCTCCGCGTACTCGAACTCGGGCGTCCAGTGCAGCGCGTCGAACGGGCAGACCTCGACGCAGATCCCGCAGTACATGCAGAGGGCGTAGTCGATGTCGAAACGGTCCAGCACGTTGCGCTGCCGGGCGCGCGCGGCGCCCGGGACAACGACCTCCTCCTTGTGCGAGTCGATGTAGATGCACCAGTCCGGGCACTCCCGGGCGCACAGCATGCAGACCGTGCAGTTCTCCTCGAGCAGCGCGATCACGCCACGGGAGCGTGGCGGGAGCTCCGGCTCGACGTCCGGGTACTGCTGGGTGGTGGTCTTCCTGGTCATCGTCCTGAGCGTGACGGCAAGGCCATTGATCAGACCCTTGCCGGGCAGGCCGCGCTCACCGTCATCAGTCACAAGGGCATATCCTGCCCGCTTCGTTCGAGTGACGCGAGGTCGACCCGGCCGTATCTTGGAGTAGCGTTCGCCCGCGGGTGTCGTCACCACCCCTCCCCGAGGCTCGGCGACCATGGCGATCAGCGATTTTCCGGGGCATCTCCGATCAGGTCAGGGACTTCACCGCGACGGTGAGGACCAGCTGGGCCAGGGAGACCGGGACCAGGACCAGCCAGCAGAGGCGCTGCAGCTGGTCCTCGCGCAGGCGCGGATAGCTCACCCGGAACCAGATGATCACGAAGGACAGCGCGAAGACCTTCAGCAGCGTCCAGAGCCAGCCCAGCTGGTCGGCGAACGGGCCGTGCCAGCCGCCCAGGAACAGGACCGTGGTCAGCGCGGCGATCACGACGATGCCGACGTACTCCGCGAGCAGGAAGAACGCGAACCGCAGACCGGTGTACTCGGTCATGTAGCCGAACACCAGCTCGGAGTCGGCGATCGGCATGTCGAACGGCGGGCGGCGGATCTCGGCCAGGCCGGCGACGAAGAAGACCAGGCCGGCCGGGGCCTGCCAGATCAGCCACCAGGGGCGCCACGCCTCGACGATGCCGGGCAGGCTGAGCGTGCCGGCCGCCATCGCGACGCTGGCCGCGGCCAGGACCAGCGGGAGCTCGTAGCCGAGCAGCTGGGCGGCGCCGCGCAGGCCGCCGAGCAGGCTGTACTTGTTGGCCGAGGCCCAGGCGGACATCAGCACGGCCACCACGCCGAACCCCAGGATCGCCAGGACCAGGAACAACCCGATGTCCAGGCGCTGGGCGACCAGGCCGTGCGGGCCGAGCGGGATGGTCAGGACGACGAGCAGATAGGGAAACAGCGCGACGATCGGGGCCAGCCGGAACACCGTGCGGTCGGCGCCGTGCGGGTGCACGTCCTCCTTCTGGACGAACTTGACGCCGTCCGCGACGAGCTGGGCCCAGCCGTGGAAGGCGCCGGCGTACATCGGGCCGACCCGGCCCTGCATGTGCGCCATCACCTTGTGCTCGGCCTGGCCGACGACGAGCGGGAGGACCAGGAAGGCGACCATCACGGCGACGACCCGGACGAGAAGGTCCAGCCAGAGCGGCATCAGTCGGTCCCCCCGGCCGCCCGCGACCGAGCCGGGCCCCACTCGCTCGGATCCGGCACGCCCGGTGGGCGCATCGGGGCACGCTTGGCCGGGCCGTGGTCGGACTCCCCCGGCTCCTTGGCGCCCGGCCACGGCTTCGCCACCCGGGAGGCCAACACGAACTCCTTGCGCAGCGGATACCCCTCGAACTCCGGCGGCAGCAGCAGCGGCCGCAGATCCGGGTGGCGGGCGAAGACGACGCCGAACATCTCGAACGTCTCCCGCTCGTGCCACGCGGCGCCCGGATAGAGGTCCACCAGGGACTCCACCTCCGGGTCGGCACGCGGCACCCGGGTGCGCAGCAGCACACCGTGCCGGCGGCGGGTGGACCAGAGGTGGGCGACGACCGAGAACCCCTCGTCGAGCTCGTCCACCGCGGACAGCCAGTCGAAGAAGTCGCAGCCCAGGGCACCCGGGTCGCGGGCGATCCCGGCGGCGTGCCACCAGCGGGCCACCGGCACGTCGACGACCGCCCGGGCATGGCCGGGACCGCCGCCGGACAGCCCGGCGGTCACGTCGCCCGGGGCCGGATCGTCCGTCGCCAGCAGGTGAACCAGTCGCTCTCCGACCTCTTCGGGCGTCATGACGGCCATCCTATGGTTCCGGGCCGGTCGGCAACCTGCCGCCGGGCACGCACGTGTGGTCGCCGGGACAGCCATCGCCGAGGACCGGTCGGCGCCCGCGCGGTTCATCCCGCGGTAGGCCGGTCAGAGGCCGGGGATGCGGCCGTTGCGGAACACGTCGACGAAGTCCTGGTGGTCCTCGCGGGCCTGGTCACCGTACTGGTGCGCGAAATCGACCAGGTGCCGTACGAAACCCGCCTCGTCCTTGTCGACGACCGCGACGATCGCCTCCTCGGTCGAGAAGTCGACCAGGTCGTGGCTGGACTCGTCGTCGGCGACCGAGTGCATCCGGGCCACCGCACGGCCCAGGTCGGCGAGCACGCCGGACAGCTCCTCCGGCTCGTTGACGTCCGACCAGTCCAGGTCCGCGGCGTACGGCGAGACCTCGGCGACCAGCTGTCCGACCCCGTTCAGCTCGGTGAACCCGAGCCACGGGTCGGCGTGCGCCTGCAGCGCCCGCTGCGACTCGGCGGTGCGGTGGCCCTGATGCCTGAAGTACGACCGGACCCGCTCGTCGTCGATCCACCGCGCCACGGCCGGGACCTGGGCCTGCTTCATGTAGATGACGACATCGTTCTCCAGCGCCTCGGTGTGCCCCTCCAGGAGCAGGTTGTACGACGGCAGCCCGGCCGAGCCGATCCCCACGCCCTTGCGCAGTTTGATGTCCTTGATCCGGGTGGAGATCAGCCGTCCCGACTCGGGCAGCGACTCCAGGTACCGCTCGAACGCCTCGGTCACCCGTGCCGCGGTGTCCGGGTCGACCTCGTGGACGCCCTCGCCCAGCGAGAACCGGCGGTCGTAGTCGTCGATCGTGGTCTGCGCGCCGAGCAGGTCGACGCGGGTGTTGAGCCGGGCCTCCTGGAGCACCCGGCGCAGCACCCCTGTCGCGTTCTCCAGCGTGATCGAGCCGATCGCGTCGTCGCCGCCCCGCGCGATCGCCCGCAGCTCGGTCAGGTAGGCCTCGGCGAACGTGGTGACCAGCGTGGTGATGTTGTCGTCGGAGAGCGCCTTGGAGTACCCGATCAGGGCGACGCTCGCGGAGAAGCGCTTCAGGTCCCAGGAGAACGGGCCGACGTACGCCTCGTCGAAGTCGTTGACGTTGAACACCAGCCGGCCGGAGGAGTTCATGTAGGTGCCGAAGTTCTCGGCGTGCAGGTCGCCGTGGATCCACACCCGGCTGGTCCGCCCGTCGAGGTAGCTGTCGTCACGGTAGTCGCCGGCCTGGTCGGCGTAGAACAGCGCGGCGCTGCCCCGGTAGAACGCGAACGGGGACGCCGCCATCTTCCGGAACTTGCGGCGAAACGCCGCCGGATCGATCGCCATCAGCTCGCCGAACTCCCGGGCGAGCACATCGACGATGAAGTCGGCACGAGACGCTTGGCTCATGCCGATCACGCTAGACCGGCGGGGCCACCACGGGGGCCGTCAACGCGGCGGCGTCTCTGCTCAGGGGGTCGGGGCGGGGCACGCCGCCGGGCCCGGACTGCTCGGCGGCGATCTTCTCCTGAAGGCGGAGGATGCCGTGCAGCAGCGCTTCCGGACGGGGCGGGCAGCCCGGGACGTAGACGTCGACCGGGATGATCTGGTCGACGCCCTTGGTGACCGAGTACGAGTCCCAGTACGGGCCGCCGCAGTTCGAGCAGGAGCCGAACGAGATGACGTACTTCGGCTCGGGCATCTGGTCGTAGAGGCGCTTGATGGCCGGGGCCATCTTGTCGGTGACCGTGCCGGAGACGACCATCAGGTCGGCCTGGCGCGGGCCGTGCGCGAACGGGATCACACCGAGCCGCATGAAGTCGTGCCGGCTCATGCTGGACGCGATGAACTCGATGGCGCAGCATGCCAGACCGAAGTTGAACACCCACAGGGAATAGCGGCGACCCCAGTTCAGCACGAAGCGGATGGGTTCTCCGAGCACTCCTGGTAGGGCCACCGAATCAACTTACTGCATCCGCGCGGGGCTCGGTCGGGTCGTCGGTGTGCGGGCGATCCGCGGCGCCAGGTACGCCGCGGAGGCCGACCCGCCGGCGAACGGCGCCGCGGAGGCGGCGGCGAACACCCCCGGGACTAGTCCGGCGACCAGTAGGAACGGGCGCCGGGAACCGCGCCGGTCCGAGATCCGACCGGCTAGCGGGTTGACCAGTACGCCCCAGGCCTTCGGCACCGGCACGAGCAGGCCCGATATGCCGGCCGCGACACCGAGCGTGTCCGTCAGATGGGGCAGAAGTAACAAATCTGGCACGGTCCCGAAAGCCCCGGTGACCAGGGAGCCCAGGGCATATCCAGCCAAAACCCCCTGGGCAGGACACCCGGCCGGGTTACCACGGGAGGGGGACCACCGGGCGTCATCGACGCGCATCGTAACCATGATCGGGCGTTGCCGCCTACGCTCGCTCGCATGGGAAGCGTTGCGGCCGGCGTCGCCGCCAGCCATCCGGCGACCGCCCGCACCGGAGTGCGGATTCTCGAAGCGGGCGGGACCGCCGCCGACGCGGCGGTCGCCGCGGTGCTGGCCTGCTGTGTCGCCGAGACGATCTACACCGGTCTCGGTGGCGGCGGGTTCGCCACCTACTTCGACGCGCGCAGCGGCGAGGTGACCTGCCTCGACTTCTTCGTCGCGGTGCCGGGCCTGGACGGGGACCGGAAACCGGAGCCGATGGTGGCGGTCGACGTGTTCTTCGGCGGGCTGCCACAGATCTATTCGATCGGCGGGGCCAGCGTGGCCGTGCCCGGGGTGCCGGCCGGCCTGGGCGAGGTGCACCGGCGCTGGGGCCGGCTGTCCTGGGCCGAGGTGGTCGCCCCGGCGGCCGGCCTGGCCCGGACCGGGGTGCTGCTGCCCGCGGCGCACGCCCGCACGCTGAAATCGTGCGCCCCGGCGCTGGCGTACGGCGACGGCGCGGCCTCCTACCAGCCCGGCGGCCGGCTGCTGGAGAGCGACGAACTGCTCTTCCACCAGGGACTGTCGACCGCGATGGACGCGCTCGCCGCCGACGGTCCCGGCGTCTTCTACGCCGGGGAGTACGCGGAGCTGATGGTCTCCACGGTGCGGGCGGCCGGCGGCACGCTCGGGCCCGCCGACCTGGCCGGGTACCGGGTGGCCGAGGTGCCGGTGGATCACGCGACGCTCTCCGGTTACCGGGTCTGCGCCCGGCACGACCTGAACCGCACCGTGGACACCATCGGGGCCCTGCCGGCCGACCTCACCCGTCCCGGCCGGGCCCCCGAGGTCGCCTCGACGTTGCGCAACCTCGGGGCGCAGCGCCTCGGCGACACCACCAACGTCTCGGTGGTCGACGCGGAGGGCAACGCCTGCGTGATCACCACGACGCTCGGGCTGGGCGCCGGGGTCTGGCTGCCGGGGCTGGGGATAAACCTGAACTCCATGCTGGGCGAGGGTGAGCTGCTCACCGGGGAGCTCGTGCCGGGGCGGCGGATGTCGTCGTACATGTGCCCGCTCGTGGTGATCGGGCCGGACGACTCGCTGGCCGTGGCGGCCGGCTCGGCGGGGGCGTCGCGGATCCGGACCGCCCTGATCGACACGCTGCTCGGGGTGCTGGTGGACGGGCTGGACGTGGGCGAGGCGATCGCCCGGCCCCGCTTCCACGCGGTGGAGGACACCGTCCACGCGGAGCGCGGGTGCTCCCCCGCCGAGCTGGAGACGCTGCGGGCGGCGGGCTGGCAGGTGGTCGAGTGGCCCGACCTCAACCACTACTTCGGTGGGGTGACCGCGGTGGGCCAGGCCGGCGCCGCCGGTGACCCGCGGCGTGGCGGCGTCGGCCTGCTGCTCTGACCCGGCATCCGCGCGGCGTCCCACGTCCGCGCGGGCTTGCTCACATCTTGCGGGCGGCGGTGAGGTCGGCGGCGTCGACGACCTCGCGCAGCGCCACGTCCAGGTCGGTCGGGGCCAGACCGAACGTCCGCTCGGTGCGCGAGCTGTCCATCCGGAAGGGCGCGTAGAACTGGTAGTCCATCTCGGCCAGCTCGCGCGCCATCGGGACCGCCAGGCCTGCCGCGCGCATCAGGAACCGCGGCATCGCGTGCACCTTCACCTGCGGAACCCCGGCGATCTCGCAGTACCGCGAGGACATCTCGCGGATCGTGACCGGCTCGGGTGAGGGCACGTGCCAGGCCTGTCCCCAGGCCCGCTCGTCGCGCGCCAGCGTGACCAGCGTGCGGGCCATGTCCCCGGTGTAGGTGAAGGTGTGCGGCACGTCCATGTCGGCCGGGCCGAAGGCGGGCCGCCCCTTCTGGATGGCCGGGAGCAGCACCAGCGAGAAGACGCTGGCCGCACCGGCGCCGATGTAGTCCGAGGCGCGGGCCTCGAACGTGCGGACCCCACTGGCCAGCGCGTCCTGCCACATCTTGATGCGGATCCGGCCTTTGCGGCCGGTCGCGGCGAGCGGCGAGTCCTCGGTCATCCGGCCGCCGGGCTGCGGGCCGTAGCCGTACAGGTTGCCGGTGATGGCGTAGACCGCTCCGGTCGCCTTGGCCGCGGCGATCATCGCGTCGTTCATCGGGAACCACTTGTCGGCCCACTCGGTGTACTTCGGGTTCGCGCAGTTGTAGAGCACCTCGGCGCCCTGGGTCAGCTCGGTCAGCCGGCGGGCGTCGGACGCGTCGGCGGCGACCCGCTCGATCAGCGGATGCTCCGGGCCACTGCCGCTGCGCGTGACGATCCGGACCTGCTCGCCCCGGTCGACGAGGAGGCGGGCGACGTTGGAGCCGATCGGGCCGGAACCGACGATGACGTGCATGGCGTTCTCCTTTGCGAGCACTGCTCTCTGACAGGAACAACAGTTGCACATCGTTGGCGGCTTTTGCAAGAGCAGTGCTCTCGTTGTGTCACACTGGCATATATGAAAGCCGCCAACCTGCGCGCCCGCGTCCGGGCCGAGATGACCGAAGAGATCAAGCAGGTGGCCCGGCGCCATCTGGCAACCGACGGGGCGGACCTTTCGTTACGGGCGGTGGCCCGCGATCTGGGCATGGCCTCCTCCGCGGTGTACCGCTACTTCGCCAGCCGGGACGAGCTGCTCACCGCGCTGATCATCGACGCGTACGACGCGGTCGGGCAGGACGCCGAGCAGGCGGCCGCGGCGCACGAGGACCCGGCGGAGAAGTGGGTGGCGATCGGGCACGCGGTCCGGGACTGGGCGCTGGCGAACCCGCACCAGTGGGCGCTCATCTACGGCAGCCCGGTGCCGGGATACCAGGCGCCGCGGGACACCGTCGTGCCCGCCACCCGGGTGATCTTCGCGCTGGCCGAGACGATCCGGCTGGGGCTGGCCGACGGGCGGATCGCCACGGTGCCGCCGCAGCCGGCCGGGCGGTTCGGCGAGGAACTGGTGGCGATCGCCGAGCAGTTCGGGCCGGACGTGCCGGCGCATCTGGTGGGCGCCGGGCTCTACGGCTTCATCCACCTGTGCGGCGCGGTCAGCGCGGAGCTGTTCGGCCAGCTCAACAACGGCATCGACGACGACCGGCGGGGCTTCTTCGAGTGGCAGATGCGCGCCACGGCCGCGTTCGCCGGCCTGTCCTGACCGGCCTCACCGCCGCCGGGCGTGCAGGACATGGCCGCCCGGGGTCTCCGGGGGCACGTCCGGGCGGTTGAAGTAGCGCGCCGCCAGGCCCGCCGGACCGAGGTCCTCGATCTCGTGGAGACCACGGACCCGTAGGTCGGCGGCGATCTCCTCGGGCTCGAAGAAGGTCAGCCAGGGCTCGCCGATCCGGGCGACCCGGGCGGCCCGGGCCTCCAGGGCGGTCCGCCGCCCGGCCGGCATCCGCTCCGGGGACTGCGCGTAGTCGAAGACCACCTCGTTGCCGGGCCGGCCGGCGATGAGGCCGAGCGTCTGCGCGAAGGCGCCGGCCGTCAGGTAGGGCACCACGCCGAGCCAGAGGAAGAACGCCGGCCCGTCGAGCTCCAGGCGATCGGCCAGGCTCTCCCGCTCGAAGTCGACCCCGACGTGCCGCACGTTCGCCGGCACGCCGATCCCGGCGTCGGCCAGCCGCTCCCGCTTCCACGCCTGCGTGTCCGGATGGTCGATCTCGACGACCCGCAGGTCCGCGTGCGGATTCCGGTACGCGAACGTGTCCAGGCCCGCGCCCAGCACCACTGCCGTGCCCACCCCACGGGTCACCGCGGCGGCCAGGTGGTCCTCGGCGAACCGGTGCCGGGCCGCGATGAACATCCGCATCCCGCGCCGCGGGGCGTCGCCGAGCAGCTCGTCCGCCGGCTGCCCGAGAATCCGCAGCGCCAGCGGGTCCTCGAAGATCGCTCCCTGCTCCAGCACCTGGTGCGCGGCACGGTAGCGCGCCGCCGCGTACGCAGTCCTACTCGCCTGTCCGGTCCGCATCAGGGGTCCACCCGGCCTCGTCGATCACTACCCGGTCGCCGCGCAACGGTACGCCCTCGGACAGCAGCCGCGCCCGAGCCTCCCGTTCGTGCCCGGGTGGCAGCCGCCCGGCGCTGTTCACCACCCGGTGCCAGGGCACCCCGCCACCGTGCCGCGACATGATCGCGCCGATCTGGCGGGGCGAGTTGCGGCCGGAACGGTCGGCCAGCGCGTCGGCGATCGCGCCGTACGACATCACCCGGCCCTCCGGGATGCTCTCGACCACTTCGAGGACGGCTTCGACGTACTCCTCCGGTGTCATCACCGGCCACGATATGGGATCTGACGCGGCTGTTCACCGGGCGGCCGAGCAGAATGGGCGGAGTGCGGGAAGTGGTGACCGGTGCGCGCCGGATCGTGGTGAAGGTGGGCTCGTCCTCCCTGACCACCGCGGCGGGCGGCATCGACGAGCAGCGTCTGGACACTCTGGTCGGCACCCTCGGCGGGCTCGCCGGCGAGGGCCGGGAGGTGGTGCTGGTCTCCAGCGGCGCGATCGCCGCCGGGCTGGCCCCGCTGCACCTGCCCCGGCGACCACGTGACCTGGCCACCCAGCAGGCCGCCGCCGCGGTCGGCCAGGGCCTGCTGATCGCGCGGTACACCGCAGGTTTCGCCCGGCACGGCCTGACCGTCGCGCAGGTGCTGCTCACCGTCGACGACGTGACCCGCCGCGCGCACTACCGCAACGCGTATCAGACCCTGCGGAAACTGCTGGACCTGGGCGCGCTGCCGATCGTGAACGAGAACGACACGGTGGCCACCGAGGAGATCCGGTTCGGCGACAACGACCGGCTGGCCGCGCTGGTCGCCGCGCTGGTCGACGCGGACCTGCTGGTGCTGCTCTCCGACGTGGACGCGCTCTACACCGGCGACCCGGCCGACCCGGCCGCGCGGCGGATCCCGGTGGTCCGCGGCGAGAGCGACCTGGCCGGCATCGCGATCGGCTCGGCCGGCAGGTCCGGCGTCGGCACCGGCGGCATGGTCACCAAGGTCGAGGCGGCCCGGATCGCCACCGGCTTCGGCATCCCGGTGGTGCTGACCGCCGCCCCGCTGGCCGCGCCCGCGCTGGCCGGCGACGAGGTGGGCACGCTCTTCGAGGCGGCCGGGACCAGGCCCGCGGCCCGGCTGTTCTGGCTGGCCCACGCCACCGCGCCGCGTGGCCGGCTGCACCTGGACGAGGGCGCGGTGGCCGCCGTGGTGGCCCGGCGCAAGTCGCTGCTGCCGGCCGGGATCACAGCGGTGGACGGATCGTTCGCGGCCGGCGACCCGGTGGACCTGGTGGACGCCGGGTCCGGCACGCCGGTGGCGCGCGGGCTGGTCAACTACGACGCCGTGGAACTGCCGGCGCTGCTCGGGCGCTCCACTCCGGAACTGGCAGCCGCCCTCGGGCCGGGATATGAACGTGAGGTCGTCCACCGCGACGATCTCGTACTCCTATGAAGGGTTTCTCATGAGCGTGCTGGAGCAGGCTGCCGCGGCCCGGGTCGCCGCGGTCGACCTCGCCGGGGCCACCCGCGCGGAGAAGGACGCGGCGCTGCTGCTGATGGCCGACCGGCTGGTCGAGCGGGCCGACGACATCGTCGCGGCGAACGCGGTGGACGTGGCGAACGCGCGGGAGAAGGGCACTTCCGAGGCGATGATCGACCGGCTCGCACTGGGCCCGGAGCGGATCGCCGCGATGGCCGACGGCCTGCGCCAGCTGGCCGCCCTGCCGGACCCGGTCGGTGACGTGGTGCGTGGTTCCACCCTGGCCAACGGGCTGGAGCTGCGGCAGGTCCGGGTACCGTTCGGCGTGGTCGGCATGATCTACGAGGGCCGGCCGAACGTGACCGCCGACGCCGCCGGCATCTGCCTGAAGTCCGGCAACGCGGCGCTGCTGCGCGGCTCGGGCTCGGCCTTCTCGTCGAACGCGGCGATCGTGTCGGTGCTGCGCAAGGCGGTCGCCGACGCGGGCCTGCCGGCCAACGCCATCCAGCTGCTGGACGCCACCACCCGGGACTCGGTGAAGGAGCTGATGCGCGCCCGCGGCCTGGTCGACGTGCTGATCCCGCGCGGCGGCGCCGACCTGATCCGGACCGTGGTCGAGCAGTCCACGGTGCCGGTGATCGAGACCGGGGTGGGCAACTGCCACGTGTACGTGGACGCCGCCGCCGACCTGGAGAAGGCGCTCGCCATCACGATCAACTCGAAGACCCAGCGGAACTCGGTCTGCAACGCCGCCGAATCGCTGCTGGTGCACGCCGAGATCGCCGGCGCGTTCCTGCCGCTGATCCTGTCGTCGCTGGCCGAGGCCGGGGTCACGGTCCACGGTGATTCCCGGGTGGCCGGCTACAGCGACGCGGTGGTCCCGGCCACCGAGCAGGACTGGGGCACGGAGTACCTGTCCGCGGACATCTCGGTCGCGGTCGTCGACTCGCTGGAGGACGCGCTGGACCACATCCGGCAGTTCGGCACCGGCCACACCGAGGCGATCGTCAGCGAGTCGCTCGCCGCGACCCGCCGGTTCACGGCCGGTGTGGACGCGGCAGCGGTGGTGGTCAACGCGTCGACCCGGTTCACCGACGGCGGGGAGTTCGGATTCGGCGCGGAGATCGGCATCAGCACCCAGAAGCTCCACGCCCGGGGCCCGATGGGCCTGCCGGAGCTGACCTCGACCAAATACATCGTCACCGGGAACGGCCACATCCGCGGCTGACCGATTGTTCGACATGACGGAAATCACCAGTCCCTAATCGGTGTGTAGTGCCCTGGTGACCGTTCCGCGGCGACGCGCGGTCAATGCCCGGACAACAACCGAAATCCGCCGGCCCGGAACCGCTTTCCGAATGGCCGAGCGGCGGACAACCGAATGACCGAGGGCCATCACCCGATCGGGGGTGATGGCCCTGCTCGTTCACTCAACGCTCGATCCGGGACCGGCCAATCGCCGGTGGAGAGTGCCGCAAATCTCCTAAGAAGCCACCCGATCGGTTGATGGCCGATGAAAAGTCGGACGCGAGGATCTTGGGCGGAGCGTCGTGCCCTGGGCTGCTCAGAGTCGTCGATCTCCCCAAAAAACCGGGGAAACGGCGACGAAACAAATGACCACGAATATGCGAGCAATGCCGCTCGTCATCGCGCGGTAACGCACTGCCGACTCGCGCTGAGCCCGGTTCGCCGGTACTGCCCTCAGTTCATCCGAGGCACCTAGGAAAAGCCGTGTCCCACTTTCTTGACGTCATCTGGTCCGCAATCGTCGAAACCGTCGGGGAGCTGAGCTGGCGCGACATCATGCCGCTGGGTCTCGCCGGGATCTTCGTCTGGTTCCTCTGGATTTACCGCGCTGTTCTGTCGCGATTCGCCCGACCGACCGTCAACGATTTCCGGACCTCGGTGTCGGTGGTCGTGCCGGCCTACCGGGAAGACCCGGACATCCTGCTGGAATGCCTGGACAGCTGGCTGTCGCAGAACCCGGCCGAGGTCATCATCGTCCCGGACGTCGAGGACACCGAGGTGCTGGAACGCCTCTCCCAGGTCCGCGACCCGCGGCTGAGGGTCATTCCGTTCGTCCACCGTGGAAAGCGCTCGGCGCTCGGCGTCGGCATCCGGGCCGCCCGCTCCGAGCTGGTCGTGCTCGCCGACTCGGACACCCGCTGGCTGCCCGGACTGCTGGACGCGGTGCAGATGCCGTTCGCCGACCCGGCCGTCGGTGGCGTCGGCACCCAGCAGAACGTCTACCAGCGGACCACCAGCATCTGGCGGCGGGTCGCGGACTGGCTGGTCAACCTGCGCTACTACGACTACGTGCCGGCCATGGGCCGCGCCGGGGCGGTGGCCTGCCTCTCCGGGCGGACCGCCGCGTACCGCCGCTCGGCGATCCTGCCGGTGCTCAAGCACCTGGAGGACGAGTTCTTCCTCGGCCGGCGCTGCGTCGCCGGCGACGACGGGCGGCTCACCTGGCTGGTGCTGGCCCAGGGCTACAAGACCGTGCACCAGTCGTCGGCCAAGGCGCTGTCGATGTTCCCGTCCTCGTTCAGCGCGTTCGTCAAGCAGCGGGTGCGGTGGAGCCGGAACTCGTACCGCTGCTACCTGACAGCGGTGTGGAAGGGCTGGCTCTGGCGGGTCCCGATGGTCACCAAGCTGACCGTGCTGCAGATCCTGCTGACCCCGGTCACCATGGGCATGGCCCTCGGGTACCTGATCTTCAGCCGGCTCGAGCTGACCGTCCACTCGATCGCGCTGACCCTCATCTGGCTGCTGCTCGGCCGCGGCCTGCGCGGTTACTCGCACCTGCGCCGGCACCCGCAGGAGATCCTGCTGCTGCCGGTGACCGCGCTGGTGGTCATCTTCATCGCGCTGCCGATCAAGCTGTACGCCTTCGTCACCATGAACAAGCAGGGCTGGCTGACGCGCACCGCGGACAGCATCGGCGGCGAGGGCCAGAACGCCGCCACCCTGAACCGCGAGCCCGAACCAGCGAAGGCCTGAGCATGACGTTCCGAATCCTGACCAGCACCCTGGCGGCTGTCACCGCCGGCCTGTCGCTGGCCGCGCTGCCCGCACCGGCGCTCGCCGAGGAGGCCGGCGCCATCGACACCACGAACGCGGACCGGCAGGCCGCCCTGGTCGCCGCCGAGGACCGCCGGCTCACCGAGGTGCGCGCGGTCGCCGCGGTGGCCCCGACCCGCGGCGCCAACTGGAGCAACCCGTACCGGCTCAACACCAGCGCGGGTTACACCCTCGTGCTGACCCAGCGCCGCGAGCCGTACACCGTGACCGACCTGCTCAAGCTCGCGCCGCAGACGTTCACCCGGCAGTCCGACGGCAGCTACCTGCTGACCGAGAACATCTACCTCAACTCGGGCGCCAAGCTGCGGCTCTCCAACCCGGGCGGCCTCACGCTGCGGCTGGCCTCCAACACCAACGGGTTCGTGTCCATCGTGTCGTTCGGCGGGTCGCTGACCATCGACGGCACCCCGCAGGCGCCCACCACGATCACCAGCTGGGACCGGCGGACCACGCGGCCGGACACCGACGTGAACGACGGGCGGGCCTATCTGCGGGCCATCGGTGGGCAGTTCTCCATGACGTACACCAAGGTCTCCGATCTCGGTTTCTGGAGCGGCCGCACCGGCGGGGTCAGCCTGACCGGCACCGACCGGCCGGACACCGGTGACGTCGTGGGGCCCACCCACCTGACCAAGACGGAGCGGCACGAGGCCAAGGACCAGCGGCTGTCCGAGGACAGGTCGGCCACCGCGGCGCCCGGCGCGGGTGACGTCTTCGCCCAGCCGAGCGGCGCCCTGAACATCCCGGACACCCGGTTCGACGTGCCCGGCCTGTCCTACGTGTCCGGCGACATCGACCACTCCACGATCACCGGCAACGCGTTCGGGATGTTCATCTCCAGCGCCAACGGCATCACTCTGAGCGACACTTCGATCACGAAAAGCCTGTACGACGGGCTGCTGCTGCACCGCTTCGCGTCCAGCGCCGTGGTGGAGCGGGTGGTCTCCAGCGACAACGGCGGCGACGGCATCGTCCTCTCCCGGGCCGCCCAGGAGGTCCGGGTCTCCGCCAGCACGACCGAGCGCAACGGCGGCAACGGCTTCACCGTCGACGGCCTGCCACTGGCCACCGGCGCCTCCGCGTCCGGCGAGTACGTCGGCAGCTACGGCAACAACTCGATCGCCAACTCGGTGTCCCGGGACAACCACCACTACGGGGTCGAGGTGATCGGCGGCCTCAACATCTCGGTGGAGAACAACGAGGTCACCGGCAACGACATGGGCATCGTCGCACGCGCCGGCGCCGACCACGTGACGATCAGCGGCAATCGGGTCACCGGCCCGAACCGGCAGGGCGTCGCCCTACGTGACGGGGTCACCAAGGCCACCGTCACCGGCAACATCATTGCCAAGGCGGACACCGCGATCTATATTCGCGGATCGTCCGGCGACGTACAGGGGAACACCATCAACGAGGCCACCCACCACGGCATCGCGCTGGTCGGCGCGACCGGGGGCAGCAAGGTGTCCTACAACGTGGTGGCCGGAGTCGGGCCGAGCGCGGTCGACCTGTCCCGCGTGGAAGGCAAGATCAAGTCGGAGCACAACCAGATCGGCGCCTGGCACGACACCAGCGCGTTCTGGGTGCGGTTCCGGCACTACGCCAGCCCCATGACGCTGCTCTGGGCGGGCATCCTGCTGCTCATCATCATCTCTGCGGTGCTCGGGCTCCGGCGACGGCGGGCCGAGGGGATCTCCAGCCCGTACGCCAACAGCCGGACCCTCCAGGAGCTCAGCGGCAAGCAGAACGCCGCCACGGGCGGCCCCGGCGAGACCACCGTCCGGCTCGTCGGAGCCGGCCGATGAGGGCCCGCACCCTGGCCACCCTCGGCGCGGTCACCGCGGTTTTGTTGAGCGGCTGCTCGGGACAGGACGACCCGGTTGTCGTGCCCACCACCGGCGCGCCCGCCGGGCTGCCCACCCAGCCGGTCGACACCGGCCCGCTCGACTCCGGGACCCCCGAGACCGGGCCGCTCGGCTCCGGACCGGCCACCGGCGGGGCCTCCGGCTGCTCGGGATCCACCGTGCAGGTCGCCTCCGCCGAACAGCTCGAGGCGGCGCTCAGCCAGGCCACCCCGGGCGCCACCATCCAGCTCGCCGACGGCGTCTACGAGGGCCGGTTCGTCGCCACCGCCAAGGGCACCGAGGCCCAGCCGATCACCCTGTGCGGCGGGGCCGGCGCCGTCATCGACGGCGGTGGCATCAAGAAGGGGTACGCCGTCCACCTGGACGGCGCCGACTACTGGCGTCTCACCGGCTTCACGGTCCGCAACTCGCAGAAGGGGGTCATGGCCGACAGCACGAACCACGCGGTGATCTCCGGCCTGACCGTGACCGGCATCGGCGACGAGGCCATCCACCTGCGGAAGTTCTCCAGCGACAACGTGGTGGAGAAGAACACCATCTCGAACACCGGCCAGCGCCGGGAGAAGTTCGGCGAAGGCGTCTACGTGGGCTCGGCGGTCTCCAACTGGCCGACCATCACCGGCGGCCAGCCGGACAACAGCGACCGCAACGTGGTCCGCGACAACAAGATCAGCGCGACCACCGCCGAGGCGGTGGACGTGAAGGAAGGCACCACCGGCGGGACCGTCACCGGCAACACGTTCGACGGCTCCGGCCTGCTCGAGGACGCCGACTCCTGGGTCGACGTCAAGGGCAACAACTGGACCATCAGCAAGAACACCGGCACGAACAGCCCCGAGGACGGGTTCCAGACCCACTCGGTCGTCAAGGGCTGGGGCCGCGGCAACACCTTCACCGGAAACGTCGCCCAGCTGAACGGCTCCGGTTACGGATTCCACTTCGCCCCCGTCGAGGACAACCGCGTGAGCTGCGACAACCAGGTCGTAGGCGCCGCGAAGGGCCTCGCCAACGTCGACTGCGCCTAGAGGAGCACCCAGAGATGAGCAAGCTTCCCCGCCTCACCGTCATCGGCACCGGCTACCTCGGCGCCACGCACGCGATCTGCATGGCCGTCATGGGCTACGAGGTGCTCGGCGTCGACGTCGACGCCAGCAAGATCGACCGGTTGAACGCCGGCGAGGTGCCGTTCTTCGAGCCCGGGCTGCCGGAGATGCTGGCCAAGGCCCTGGACAGCGGCCGGCTACGGTTCACCACCTCGTTCGCCGAGGCCGGCGAGTTCGGCGACGTGCACTTCATCTGCGTGGGTACGCCGCAGCGCAAGGACTCCGAGGCGGCGGACATGACGTACGTCGACGCGTCGGTCACCGCGCTCGCCGGGCACCTCACCCGCAAGGCCCTGGTGGTCGGCAAGTCGACAGTTCCGGTCGGCACGGCGGCCCGGCTCACCGAACTGGTCCGCGCCACCGCCCCGGCCGGCGACCAGGTCGAGCTGGCGTGGAACCCGGAGTTCCTGCGCGAGGGCTTCGCCGTCGAGGACACCATGAAGCCGGACCGGCTGGTCTTCGGTGTCACCTCGCCGTGGGCCGAGGCGCAGCTGCGGTCGGCGTTCCAGCCGGTGCTCGCCCAGGGTGTGCCGGTCAAGGTGACCGACCTGCAGACCGCCGAGCTGGTCAAGGTGGCCGCGAACTCGTTCCTGGCCACCAAGATCTCGTACATCAACGCGATGGCCGAAGTGTGCGAGGCGACCGGCGCCGACGTGACAGACCTGGCCGAGGCGCTCGCCTACGACGACCGGATCGGCGGCAAGTTCCTGCGCCCCGGTCTCGGCTTCGGCGGCGGCTGCCTGCCCAAGGACATCCGCGCGTTCGCGCACCGGGCCGAGGAGCTCGGCGTCGGGCAGGCGGTCGGCTTCCTCCGCGAGATCGACGGCATCAATCGGCGCCGGCGGGCGCGGACCGTCGACCTCGTGCTCGAGCTCGCCGGCGGGGACGTGGCCGGCAAGCGGGTGGCGGCGCTGGGCGCGGCGTTCAAGCCCAACTCGGACGACATCCGGGACGCGCCGGCTCTGGACGTGGCGGCGACGCTGCACCGGATGGGCGCGACGGTGACCGTCTTCGACCCGGCCGCCAACGACAACGCGCGGCGGGCGCACCCCGAGCTGCGGTACGGGGCGAGCGCGCTGGATGCGGCGATGGACGCGGACGTGGTCGTGCTGCTGACCGAGTGGACCGAGTTCCGGGAGATCGACCCGGAGATCATGGGCCAGGTCGTGACCTCCCGGAAGATCATCGACGGGCGGCACGCGCTGATCCCGGCGTCGTGGCGGGCCGCGGGCTGGGAGTACCGGGCGCTCGGCCGTCCCTGACCCCTTCGGCAGGTAGCGGCCCCGGGCACGGTCCGGGGCCGCCGCTGTTCCGGCTGGGGCTGATAGTCGTCATCCCGGCGCGAGACAACCATCAGTGCCGGCCGAAAGCCGGGCCGCGCGATGCCGTGGGGTCAGCGGCAGGCGCGCAGGGCCGTGAGCGTGATGTTCACGTCGAAGACCGGACCCTCGTTGCTGTCCCAGCCGCCGTCCGGCCGCTGCGTCTCGGCCAGCCTCTTGCGCGCGTTGCGCAGCAGCCAGTCGTCGCCGAGGTTCACCCGGCGCAGCGCGGCGGCCATCGCCGCCACGTCGGCCGGGGACATGTCCGGCAGCCGCTCGCCGAGCACCTGCTGCACCCGGGCCGACTCGTAGAAGTACTGCTGCTGGTGGAGCAGCCCGGCGGCGTGCCAGCCGGCCGCCAGGAAGGACGGCCAGCTGCCGTCCGGCCGTAGCTGGCCCGCGACGAAACCGGCCGCCGAGGCGAGCACGTCCCCATACCGGCCGCGCGTCTGATACGGATCGATCTCGACGGCCGCCGCGGTCAGCCAGAAACCGGCCACCGAGGTCAGGTAGAGCGTGGCCTCCGGGTCGCCGGGCAGCGCCCACGCCGGGGCCTCGCCGGCCAGCGAATCGTGCTCCTGCCAGGTGCCGTCCGGTCGCTGGGCGCCGGCCAGCCAGTGCAGCGCGCGCTCCGCCACCGGACCCGCCTGCAGGCCACCGAGATCATCCAGCTCGCCGAGGCGGAAGCAGGTGGCGTCGACCGAGGGGACCTGTCCCTCGGCCGAGGCGGGCCAGCCGCCCTCCGGCATCTGCCCGCCGGCGATCCGATCGATGATCTCCGGGGACGCCGGCTGACCGGTCCGCAGATACGACAAACGCGCACGTTCGACCGGGTCACCATGGGCCACGACGTAACGGATCGCGGCATCGATATCGACCACGGTGACGACGCTACCCGCCGATTCCGTGTTTCGCCGACGCCTTCGGCCATCTGTCGCAATGGTCCGATTCCGTCGCCAAACTGTCACACTGAGGAGTGTCAGTCCCGAGACTGTCCGGGGCCGGCGCCCAGGCCGCAGCCCGGGGCGCCGGTCCCGAAACGATCATCAGTACGACGGCAGCGACGGGTCGACCGTGTTCACCCAGGAGACGATGCCGCCCTGGACGTGCACGGCGTCCTTGAAGCCGGCCGCCTTGATCGCCGCCAGCGCCTCCGCCGAGCGCACGCCCGACTTGCAGTGCAGCACGATCTGCCGGTCCTGCGGGAACTTCGCCAGCGCCTCGCCGGACAGGATCTCGCCCTTGGGGATCAGCACCGCGCCGGGGATCCGGTTGATCTCCCACTCGGCCGGCTCGCGGACGTCGACCAGGAACACGTCCTTGCCGCTGTCCTGCCACTCCTTGAGCTCGCGGGCGGTGATCGTCGAGCCGGTGACCGCCTCCTGCGCCTCGTCGGAGACCGCGCCGCAGAAGTCCTCGTAGTCCTCCAGCAGGTCGGTGACTGTCGGGTTCTCCCCGCAGAGCGCGCAGTTCGGGTCCTTGCGGACCTTGATCTTGCGGTACGACATCTCCAGGGCGTCGTAGACCATCAGGCCGCCGACCAGCGGCTCACCGATGCCGGTGATCAGCTTGATCGCCTCGTTGACCTGGATCGAGCCGATCGACGCGCAGAGCACGCCGAGGACGCCGCCCTCGGCGCAGCTCGGGACCATGCCGGGCGGCGGGGGCTCCGGGTAGAGGCAGCGGTAGCAGGGACCGTGCTCCTCCCAGAAGACCGAGGCCTGGCCGTCGAACCGGTAGATCGAACCCCACACGTACGGCTTGCCGAGCAGCACCGCGGCGTCGTTCACCATGTAGCGCGTCGCGAAGTTGTCGGTGCCGTCGACGATCAGGTCGTACTGGCTGAAGATCTCTTTGACGTTGTCGCGGTCCAGCGCGGTGTTGTGGATGACCACGTTCACCAGCGGGTTGATCTCCGCGATGCTGCGCGCCGCCGACTCCGCCTTGGGCGTGCCGACGTCGGAGACACCGTGGATGATCTGACGCTGCAGGTTGGACTCGTCGACCGTGTCGAAGTCGATGATGCCCAGCGTGCCCACGCCGGCCGCGGCCAGGTACATCAGGGTCGGCGAGCCGAGGCCGCCCGCGCCGACGGCGAGGACCTTGGCGTTCTTCAGCCGCTTCTGCCCGTCCATCCCGACATCGGGGATGATCAGGTGACGCGAATAGCGGCGGATCTCGTCGACGCTCAGCTCGGCGGCCGGCTCGACGAGCGGGGGCAGAGCCACAGTTCACTCCCCGGGTTCGGTTGGTAAGGATCGCCGCCCATTGTCGCTCGTTCGGCGCCGATCTGCCCATGACGTCGGCCACGGCCCGACATGCGGGATCCCGGAATAATCAGCGACGGGCCTCGCCGGAGTACCGCTTGCCGTCGAGGTAGGGCCATGGGTTCCGGGTGCAGCCGTCCAGGCCGTACGTCTGTTGCAGCATCACCGGGGCCGGCCTGCGCCGTCCCGGGCAGGACTCGTGACCGTGCCCGAGCTGGTGGCCGATCTCGTGGTTGATCGTGTACTGACGGTAGGCGTCGAGGTCGTCGCCGTAGTCCGGCACCGCGGCCGCCCAGCGCTCGGCGTTGATGATCACCTGGCCGGGCACCCGGCACGAGGTGTACCCCTCGGTGTGCAGGCCACCCTCGGCGCACATCTTCTCCGACGTCGCCGGCGAGGCCAGGAAGACGGTGAACTCCGCGTCGCCGGACGACTCCGGGACCCGGCGCAGGCGCAGATCGCCGCTGCCGATCCAGCTCCGTTCGTCACCCAGCGTGCGGTCGAGCATCGCGGAAAAGTCGTCCGGGTCGACGTCGCCGACCGTCTCCTCGACGGCCACCTTGAACCGGTGCATCCGACCGGACCTCCCGAGAACCGGGCCGCGCGTCCGGGCGTACCGGAAATCCCCGGCCCGGCCGGAAGCCTCGGCGGCGGTCGGCAGAACTCCCCGCACCGAGCCCACCTGTTCTCGTTTCTCCTGCTCCGGCGTCAGCCGGGGCGGTTGGTGCGGCTGTTCCACCCGTGGGGCGGCCTCGTGCTCGACCGCGGTGGGCCGCTGCGGGTCCCGCAGCTCATGGCCGACCATCAAGATCAAGAAAACGATCAGGAGGTACGCCAGGAAGGTCACCCGGCGGCGACGGCGCAACAGCTTGCGGCCGGACGGGGTCAGCCTGGCCCGGATGCCGGTGTGCCCGCCGGCGTCCTCCGCGAGGCTCCGGTCGGTCTCGACGACCGGGTCGGTGGTCTCCGGGCGCGGTTCCGCGGCCTCGGCACGGCTCTGGTGATCGTCGCCCGGCTGGTCGAGGGCTGGCGGCTGGTGTGCCGGCGAGGTGAGCACCGGCTGTTCGTGCGCCGGCCGGGTGAGGACGGGCTGCTCGCGTGTCGGCCGGTCGTCCTGGGGCGGTTCGTGCTCGGCCGGGTGCCACAGACCCTCCGGGATGCCCACCGGGAGCCGCAGACTCTCCGGGAGGCCGGCCGGCGGGTGGTCGGTGGTGGACCAGAACCAGGCGGCGTCCTCGTGCTCGGGTTCCGCGAGGATGCGCGGGAGCTCGGCGGTGTCGTGCGGCCGGATCGGTCGGGTGATCTCGTCCTCGTCCAGGCCCGGGTACGCCGAAGTCCCGGTCCGCCCGGCCGGGGCGTCCGGCGCGGGGTCCGGATCAGCCGTCGGGGCGAGACCGGGATCAGGATCGGCCGTCGGCGCAGCCGGGCCCGCGTGGCTCAGCGGCGTCGGGCCGGCTGGCGCGGGATACGCCAGGGCCGTCGTCTCCGTCGTCTCCGCCTCCCGCCTTGCGGCGCGCGCGGCCGGCAGGGCGTCGATGGGCGAGGCCGAGCGGGCGACCGGGCGGCGCCGGGTGGACCGGCCCGGCTGGACGTCCGCCGCGGCGGGATCGGCCTGCGCCGGCTGTTCCGTGGCGGGCTCGGGCTCGGGCTGCCCCTGACGCCCGGCCGGGGTGGGCTCGGGTTCCGGCTCCACGGCCTCGGGCTGCCCGTCGTCGCCGGACCGGGCCGCCGCCCGGGCCGCGGCCAGCCGCTCGGCGGCCAGTTCCAGGATGCCGCGGGTCATGCCCGGGGGCAGCCCGGTCTCCGGGTCCACCGGCGGGCCGGAGGGCTGCGGCTGGGCGTGGTGGGGCTGCTGTTCCGCGCGGTGCCGGCCGACGGGCTCCAGCGGCTCGGCGGCGCGACGATGCCGGCCGCCTGGCGTGGTGGGGCCGCTCCGGGCCGCCGTGCCGGGGACGGGGTCGGCTGCCGGCTTGGCCTTGGACGCTCCCGTGGCGGCCGGCTTGGCCGTCGAGGGCGTAGCCACCGGCTGGGTGGGCGTCGAGCGCGCGGGCGGCTTGGCCGGTTCGACTGCGGCGGGCCGCGAGCGCGCGGAGGGCTTGGCCGCTTCGGCGGCCGCGGGCCGCGAGCGCGCGGAGGGCTTGGCCGCTTCGGCCGCGGCGGGCCGCGAGCGCGCGGGCGGCTTGGCCGCTTCGACGGCCGCGGGCCGCGAGCGCGCGGAGGGCTTGGCCGCTTCGGCCGCGGCGGGGCGCGGGCGGGCGGGTTTCTTCGCGGCGCCGGTCCGGGCCGTGATCACGCCCTTGGCCGGGGCCGCGGTCGCCGCGGACGTCGATTTCGCCCGGGACGGCTCGTTGCGGGTCCGCCGGCCCGGTGAGTCCGGGCCGGCCACCGGCTCAGGGGAGGCATTTGTCGCGTTTGCCATAACAAGGGTCAGCCTGCCAGAACTGAGCCACTTGTCACAGCAGAATCGGATTCCCCACCGGGGGAACCGAGTCCCACAGGTAGGGGATCTCAGGGCCGGACCGGACCGGCGGGCGCGATCGGGCGATCAGAGGGCCGGACCGGTGAAGGGCCGGTTGTGCAGGCGTGGCCAGGCGAACGGCACGCACCCCCGGGTGGTCAGCGTCTGCTGGACCATCACCGGGGCCGGACCGCCGTTCTCCGGGCATCCCTCGTGGTGGTGCCCCAGCTCGTGGCCGACCTCATGGTTGATCACGTAGTTGCGGTACACCGCCAGCGGAACCTTGGCGGTCAGATACGGCTTCGCCGACTTCCGGTACCGGTCCAGGTTGATGATCGCCGCGCCGGTCACCCGGCAGGACGTGTACGGCACCCCGCCGATCCGGATGTTCGTCCCGCCCCGCCGGCACATGTCACCCGCGGTGTCCCGGGTGGCCAGGAACACCGTGAAGTCGGCCGGCTCGTCCGCGCCAACCATCTGCAGACGCAGGTTCCGGTTGCCGATCCAGCTGCGTGTGTCGCCGAGCGTGCTCACCACCTGGGCGGCGAACGCCTCCGGGTCCTCGCCGCCGCCGTTCTCCACGGCCACCCGGAAACGGCGCAGCCCTCCTTTGCCGCCCAGCACGGAACCGCGCTTCACGGCGTACGAGAAACGGCCCGAACCCCGCGCCGGGACCATCCCGGGCAGTTGCAGGATCCCGGGATCGATGGACGCCGGGGAGGCCGAGGCCGAAGGCGAGGCCGAGGGAGCCGGGGGCACCGCGGGAATCTGGGCTGCCGCGGATTCCAGGATCGGCGCCGGCGCCGAGGGCGAAGGCGCGGCCGGAGCCGATACGGGAGCCGGCGGATCCGGCTGCCGAGAGGCCACCGAAACGACGGTGAGCAGCACCAACGTGACCGAGAAAAGCGCCAGCCACCACTGGCGCCACCGATCGCCTGCGGGTGGCGGCTGGTCCGGCGCGCGCGCCGGCGTGACAGGAGCGATCATTTCGCGCTCAGCCTCGCACACGAGCGCCATTCGCACTCGCCCGAGTCGATCTTGTGAGGCACGCACTATCGGGTGCCGGCGCGCACGTCGTTCACCATCCCGACGATCCCGCGCGCCACGATCCGCGGAACCTCCATCTGCGCGACGTGCCCCACGCCGGGCAGGATCAGCAGGCGCCCGTCCGGGATCGTCCGGGCCACCTGCGCCGGCACCCGCGGGTCGACCAGCTTGTCGTTGAGGCCGCCGACCACCAGCGTCGGCGCCTGCACCCGCGCGGCCAGCCGCCACTGCGAGTTCACCCCCGGCAGGTAGGCCCTCAGGAAACTGCCCACCAGGCCGCGCAACGTGCCCAGATAGGCCCGTGGGTAGTGGTCGATGGTGTACCGCAGCTGGATCTCCTCCAGCGCCTCGGCACGGCGCTGCGGATGGACCTTGCTGGTGTCCCCGAAGCAGGCGGCCAGCACCTGCTCGGCCATCTGCTCCGCGGTGATCCGGGTCAGGCCCCAGGCCATCAGCCGCTCCGCGCCGGGCAACGCGAGCAACGGCAGCATCGGCCCCTGCGCGGTGCGACGCGGGTCCAGGAACGGCATGGCCGGCGAGATCAGCGTGAGGGTGCGCACCAGGTCCGGGCGCAGCGCCGCGACCCGCACCGAGATGGAGCCGCCGAGCGAGTTGCCGACCAGGTGGACCGGGCCGCGGCCGGCGGCGTCCAGGTAGTCGGTCAGGGTGGCCGCGAAGGCCGGGATCGAGTACCTCGGGCTGGGGTCGCTGTACCCGAAGCCGGGCAGGTCGACGGCCTGCCCGGCAAACCGGTCGGCGAGCAGGCCGGCCAGGTCGGTGAAGTTCTGCGAGGAGCCGCCGAGGCCGTGCACGTACACCGCGGGCTCGGCGTCCGGCCGGGTGGCCGGAGTGTCCCGGACGTGCAGCATCGCACCGCCCACCGTGACCCGCCGCGCGGGCCAGGGTGGCGGCACCTCACCCTCCGGCAACAGCTCGCTGTCGCCGGCCAGCACCGCTCCCCTCACTAGGCCAACAGTGCCTCGACGCGGCGGTTCACCGCAGCCAATGTGGCGCGCACCATGGCGTGCCGGTCGTCGCCGGTGACCACGGCCGAGCCGGAGAGCTGCTCGACCCAGCCGCCCCCGGCGCAGGAGAGCAGCAGCACCACGACGGCGACCTGGGTGGAGCCGAACGAGACCGCGGAGGCGTGCTCGACGAAGCAGCGGGCCGGGCCGTCGGCGTGCGTCGAGGCGGAGAGCAACTCGTCGACAGCGCCGGCGGTGGCGGTGGCGCACAGGCGCAGCAGGTAGCCGTCGACGGCCGGGCCGGTGGCGACGCCCGAGGCGGCCCGGTCGCCGGCGCGCAGCCGGACCTCCACGGTGGCGTCCGCTCCGAACGTGTTGACGTGCACGTTCTCGATCAGGACACGCGGTCCGGGCCGGTCGCCCGGATCGAGCGGGCGCGGCTTGTTGAGGTCGCGCGGGGCCAAGGCCGCGGGCGCCGGCTCCGGTTTCGGTCTCGGGGTGGGCAGCGGCGGCGGGGGCGCCATCAGCGGCGTGGGGGTCACCGGAGCCGCGGAGATCGGGGCGGCCGAGACCGGGGCGGCGGAGACCGGCGCCGGGGCCGGGGGCGCGGAGGTCGCGGCGGCCACCGGCGGGGCCGGTGAGACCGGCCGGACCGGGGCACGGCCGGGCCGGGTGGCCTGGGCGGGCACGATCGGGGCGGGCGGCGCCGCCGGGGCCGCGCCGAACGCCCCGGGCATCGCCGCGTCCAGGCCCATCCGCTCCTGGAGCAGGCGGGCGACCTGACGGCTCACCTCGGCCGCGTCGGCGCCGTCGGCGAGGTCCAGCCGGAGGCTGTGCGCGCCGGCCGGGGTGGCCCGCAGCGAGGCGTCGCGGACCCCCGCCACCTCGCGCACCGCGGCCAGGATGGCCTGTACGTCGAAGCCCTCCTGGCGCTCCTGCGCGGGCACCACGTCACCGCGGCGCAGGTGCGTCGCGATCCGTGCCAGGGCGGGGGCCTCGGCCGATGGCTCCACGACGGGCGGCTCCGGGACTCGGGGCACGTCCGGCTGGGCCGGCACGCGCTGCGGCAGGACTCCGCTCGGCTCCTCCAGCGCGGAGCCGTAGCTGTCCGCAGGATACGGCGCGGCCGGCTGGTAACCACGACGCGAGAGGGCGGCGTCGTACGCCGGCATCTCGTTCTCCGCCGATCGCGGGTCCCCCACCTGCGCGGTGGGCTCCACCCGGGGCAGGCCCTGCGCCAACGTGTCGTTGACCAGCGCATGCCGGGAGCGGATCGGTTCGGACGGCGCGTCGGTACGGCTCAGTGGATCTCCCTGGGTCGGGCCCGGCTCACCGGGCGTCCATTCGGTGCGCGCCTGCGGGGCGGGCCGGGCCATCGGCACGGCGGCGCGCTGCACAGGCGGGGCGGCCCGGTACGAGTCGTCGAGGTCCCCCTCGTACGGAAAGGGGGGCGCGCTGGACGGGGCGGGCGATGTCGGGTCGACCGGGCGCGGCCGGTGTCCGAGAATGTCAGCCAACCGGCTGCGATCGCCGGACCAGGGGGACGTCTCGGTGCCCCCGGAAGGGGGAATCTCGGTGGGCTGCGGCGGGTCCACGAAGCCCGGCGGCGGGGGCACCTGCGCCGGCACGGCCGAGCTCGGGGCCGGCCCGAAGGGGCGCTCCGGGAAGGCCTGCCGGCCGAGGTTGCCGCGCCGCCACGGAGGCACGTCGGCCTCCTCTTCCAGCGCTGGTCCCGGGTTCGGCCACGGGCTCTCGCCGCTCGCCCAGCCGTTCATCCGATTGCGGTCATACGCGTCGGCACCGTTGCCGCCACCCGCGGCTCCGGTGTCTCCGGAATGCCCTGTTTCATCCACCGCGTGCTCCTCGCTCGCCCCCGCTGAGGCTACCGTGTGGTTGCAGTGGCGATAAGTTGCAGCGTCGCGACAATTGCCCGCACGACCGCGACAAGCGCCGATCCGGGCAATCCGCGCCGACAGACCGCGGGGACCGACCCCCTGGAGGTTCACCAGATATGACCGCCGCGTCCGGCGGGGCTCAGACCACTCGCCCCACCCGGCTGCCTCGATCGGCACGCCGAAAGCAACTGCTGGCGGCCGCCCAGCAGATCTTCGTCGCGCACGGCTACCACGCCGCCGCGATGGACGACATCGCGGAGCGCGCGGGCGTTTCCAAGCCCGTGCTCTACCAGCACTTCCCCGGCAAGCTCGAGCTCTACCTGGCGCTGCTGGACACGCACTGCGACGCCATCATCGCCAAGGTCCGGGACGCGTTGGAGGCGACCCCGGACAACAAGGAGCGGGTGAAGGGCGCGGTCCGCGCGTACTTCGACTTCATGGATCACGAGAGCGAGGCGTTCCGCCTGGTCTTCGAGTCCGACCTGCGCAACGACCCGCAGGTCCGGCAGCGGGTCGAGCGGGTCGAGCAGGGCTGCATCGAGGCGCTGACCGAGACCATCATCTCGGACACCGGGCTCCGGCCGGACCAGGCGCGACTGCTCGCCTCCGGGCTCGCCGGGGCCTCCGGGGCCGCCGCGCAGTACTGGCTGGCGAACGGCCGGCGTACGCCCAAAGCTGAAGCCGAGAGCCTCGTCGCCGCTCTGATCTGGCGTGGGATCGCGAGCTTCCCCCTGCAGGGCGGTTCAACTGCCGGAACGGCACCGGAAATCGGATAGCCTTTCGAAGCGGTACACGGGTTGACAGAGGAGGACTCCGTGGAGGTCAAGATCGGCGTGCAGCAGTCGCCGCGTGAGCTCGTGCTGGAAAGCGCTCAGACTCCGGCGGAGGTCGAGCAGGCCGTGTCCGAGGCTCTGGCCAAGGACGGCGTCCTTTCGCTCACGGATGAGAAGGGCCGCAAGGTGATCGTCCCGGTCGCCAAGCTGGCCTACGTGGAGATCGCCGAGGCCTCGCACCGGCCGTTCGGCTTCACCACCCGCTGATGCGGTCACGGGAGGGCGCCCTGGTCCCAGGGTTCCCTCCCGTAACTGCTCTTGGGTGTGTCTGCTATTGAGTCGGGTAGAGTGGCTGGTGTCGCCGTCGATCTGTTCTCGACGGCCCCGCGTGTGGCCCGCTTCCGAGCGTGCGGCCCGCGCCAAACCAAACCGCGCCCCAGACACTCGACGGGCGCACCACGAGAGGGCACCCGTAAAACTTCATGACCGACAATGAGCAAGCTCTAGTCCCCGTGACGAACCGTGCTCCGGTTCGCCCGGACAGCCCGACCTTCGCTGAGCTGGGCGTCCGTCCCGAGACCGTGGAGGCGCTGGCCAAGGCCGGCATCACGCACGCCTTCGCCATCCAGGAGTACGCGCTGCCCATCGCGCTGCGCGGCTCCGACCTGATCGGCCAGGCCCCGACCGGCACCGGCAAGACACTCGGCTTCGGCCTGCCGCTGCTGGAGCGGGTCCTCGCCCCTTCCGAGGGCGCCGACGGCCGGCCGCAGGCACTGATCGTCGTCCCCACCCGCGAGCTGGGCCTGCAGGTGGCCCGGGACCTGGCCGCCGCCGGCAGCACCCGCGGCGTCCGGGTGCTGCCGATCTACGGCGGCGTGGCGTACGAACCGCAGGTCGACGCCCTGAAGAAAGGCGTCGAGGTCCTCGTCGGCACGCCCGGCCGCCTGCTCGACCTGGCCAAGCAGAAGCAGCTCAAGCTGAACGCGGTCGGCGCGCTGGTGCTCGACGAGGCCGACCGGATGCTCGACCTGGGCTTCCTGGACGACGTCGAGAAGATCCTGGCGATGCTCCCCGAGCAGCGGCAGACCATGCTGTTCTCGGCCACCATGCCGGACCCGATCGTGGCGCTGTCCCGCCGGTTCCTGCACAACCCGATGACCATCCACGCCGGTCACACCACCGACAGCGGGCCCAACCCGCTGACCAAGCAGGTGGTCTACCGCACCCACCCGCTCAACAAGATCGAGATGCTGGCCCGGATCCTGCAGGCCAAGGACCGCAGCCTCACGATGATCTTCACGCGGACCAAGCGGGCCGCCGACAAGGTCGCCGAGGAGCTCGACTTCCGTGGCTTCGCGGTCGCCGCGGTACACGGCGACCTGGGCCAGGGCGCCCGGGAACGGGCGCTGCGGGCGTTCCGCAGCGGCAAGATCGACGTGCTGGTCGCCACCGACGTCGCGGCCCGCGGGCTGGACGTCTCCGGCGTCACCCACGTGATCAACTACGACTGTCCGGAGGACCCGGAGACCTACACGCACCGCATCGGCCGGACCGGCCGCGCGGGCGCCACGGGTGTCGCGGTCACGTTCGTGGACTGGGAGGACATGCCGCGCTGGGTGCTGATCGACAAGTCGCTCGCGCTCGGCATGCCGGAGCCCCCGGAGACGTACCACACCAGCCCCGCGCTCTACGCCGACCTGGACATCCCGTCCGACATCTCGGGCACCCTGCCCACCGCCGAGCGCAACCGGGCCGGTCTCTCCGCAGAGGTCGAGGAGGATCTCGGCGGCGGGGGCCGGGGACGCCGCTCGCGTGGCGACCGTGGCGACCGCGGTGGCCGCGGCGGGCGCGCCCGCGGCGGCTCGGCCCCGGCCTCGCCGGACGGCTCGGCCCCGCCGGCCGCCGACGAGGGGGCGGAGCGGCCCAAGCGGCAGCGACGCCGGCGGCGGGTCGTCGAGGGTGAGGATGCCAACCTCGGCGGTACGCCGGAAGCCTCCGGACCGTCGTCGGACGCTCCCACCGAGGCGCCGGCGGCCCCCGCCGACGAGGCGGCGCCGCGGGCTCGCACCCGCCGCCGCCGGACCACGTCGGCCGCCACGGTGATCTTCTCCGAGACCGAGGCCCCGGCCGCCGGGACTCCGGCCGCCGAAGAGCCGCCGGCCCCCGCCGAGGCCGCGTCCGGCGACGCCCCGCCGCGCCGTCGCCGCCGGAGCACCCGGGCCACCGGTGAGCCGGCCGAGAGCATGACCGGCGGTTCCGAGGCCGGGGTGGGCACCGCGGAGAACTGATCGGCGAAGAAGCCTGGGATCGTTCGTACGATCCCAGGCCGCTTGCCCATCGGATCGTGCGTCGTCCCGCTTGCCCTGATCGGATGGGGCCTCCTCCGGCTTGCCCTCATCGGATGGCGCACCCCCGGCTCGCCTTCATCCGATAGCGCACCCCCCGGCTCGCCTTCATCCGATAGCGCACCCCCCGGCTCGCCTTCATCGGATCGTGTCTCTTCCCGGCCGAACGACCTGGCAGCGGTGAGCCCTGGTTCACAGCCCCGCCGGACCATCTCACCGGGCGGGCAGAATGGAGTCATGCCACAACCGCTCGAACAAGCGCTCGCCGAGGTGCGCGAACTTCTGCTGACCCCGGGGCTGACCCGTGCCGTCGCGGCCGGCCGCCGCCGCGGGCATGTGCCGTCGGTCACACGCGCGCAGGTTCGCCCCGTCACGCTGAAGAGCGGTCCGCGGCTGCAGATCGTCACCGACGACGGGGCGCGGCCCTTCACACGCAACGTCGCGCCCGGCGCGGAGGCCGCGTCCGCGGTGGACGAGCTGCTCGCCGAGCCGTTCGGGAACTGGCATGTGGAGACCGAGTCGGCCACGGTGCAGGTCCGGATCACCAAGAAGGGTGACGCGCAGGTGCACCGCTCGGCGTCCTCCTCGGTCGCCGCCCCGCACGCCCATGACCGGGCCAAGCAGTGGCTCCTCGATCCGGGCGACCCGCTGTTCGAGGTGATCGGGGGCAACGCGGCCAAGCGCCGGCAGATCGACGCGTTCCTGCGCGCGCTGGCCGCCACGCTGCCCGACGAGCTGCCGCCGACGCTGCGCGTCGTCGATCTGGGCTGCGGGAACGCTTACCTGACCTTCGCCGCCTACCGTTATCTGGCCGGGCGCGGCGTCGCGGTCCAGGTCGCCGGGGTCGATGTCCGCGAGGATCAGCGGGTACGCAACACCGAGGTCGCCGCCCGGCTCGGATGTTCGGCCGAGGTCACGTTCGTGGCCGGCACCATCGAAGCGGCCGAGCTGCCGTTCACGCCGGATCTCGTGCTGGCGTTGCACGCCTGCGACACCGCCACCGACCAGGCGCTGGCCCGCGCGGTGCGGTGGGAGGCGCGCTGGGTGCTGGCCGCGCCGTGCTGCCACCACGACATCGCCGCCCAGCTCAAGGGCAATGCCGCGCCCTCGCCGTTCGGCGAGTTCACCCGGCACGCGATCCTGCGGGAACGCTTCGCCGACGTGCTCACCGACTCGCTGCGCGCCGGGCTGCTGCGGCTCAACGGTTACAAGGTGGACGTGGTGGAGTTCATCGACTCCGCGCACACGCCGCGCAACCTGATGCTGCGCGCCCGGCGCACGGGTGCGGCGCCCACCGCCGAACAGCGCGCGGAGTACGACGCGCTGGTCGGGCAGTGGGAGGTCGCGCCGGCACTGGCCGCTCT
>NZ_BOMW01000035.1 GCF_016862395.1 Actinoplanes siamensis
CGAGCGGAGCCGGCGGGTCGAGCGGAGCCGGCGGGTCGAGCGGAGCCGGCGGGTCGAGCGGAGCCGGCGGGTCGAGCGGAGCCGGCGGGAACATCAGCCGGTGCGTGATCGGCCCCCGCATCCGCCGGGCCACCCCGGACGCCGCGGTGAGCAGCGCCGGTGCCGCGCGATAGTTGGTATGCAGGGTGATCGTCTCGGCCGGGCCGCCGGACACCGTGCGGAACCGCTCCGGGAAGGTGGCGATGCCGCCGGGATCGGCGCCGCGGAAGCCGAAGATCGACGAGTCCGGGTCGGCGAAGGCGACCAGCGGTTTGCCGCCGCCGGCGACCTGGGCGAGCAGGTCCAGCTGGGCCGGATCGGTCTCGGCGAGCTCGTCGACGTAGACGAACGCGAGGCGGCGACGCTCGGCGGCCAGCAGGCCCGGCTCGTCGGCGAGCAGTCCCGAGGCGGCCCGGACCAGCTCGGCCGGGTCGTAGGCGACCGAGCCCCGGGTGGTGGCGTCGCGCAGGGCGAGAACCTCCACATACTCCCGGAGGAAGCGGGCGGCCGCCGACCAGTCCCGACGGCCCAGCCGGTCGGCGTATCCGGCCAGCTCGATCGGGCCGACCCCGCGCTCGGCGGCACGCTGCATCAGGTCCCGCAACTGCTGGGCGAAGGCCCGGGTGGGCAGCGCCGGACGCAGCTCCTCCGGCCAGCCGATGGTGTCGGCGGACTCCGGATCCTCCACCACGGCCAGCAGCTCACGGATGATCAGATCCTGCTCGGGACCGGTGAGCAGCCGCGGGGCCGGCTCACCGCGATCGGCGGCGGCCCGGCGGAGCAGGCCGAACGCATAGGCGTGGAAGGTGCGGACCAGCGGCTCGTGCACGATCCGCCCGGGGTCGCCGGCGATCCGCGCCTCGATCCGGTCGCGGAGCGCGGCCGCACCCCGGCGGCCGAACGTGAGCACCAGGATCCGTTCCGGGTCGACGCCCTCGGCGATCCGGGCGGCGACCGCCTCGACCAGCACTGTCGTCTTGCCGGTGCCGGGGCCGCCGACGACCAGCAGCGGGCCGCGGGTGTGCGCGGTCACCCGGGCCTGCACCGGGTCGGCGCGCAGCTCGGGCGCGGCCGGGCGGGGACGCCGGACCAGGCGGTAGGCCGGCCGGCGCACCGGGGCGGAGGGGGCCGGCGTGCTCACGGCATCTATGAGAGCACGCCGGTACGACGATTCCGGAACGTCACCCGGCCGGTGAGCGGCCCCGGGCCGGGAAAGAGGCGGGCGTCACGCCCCGAGCGCCGCCTCGACGGCGTCCAACGCGTCCGGCACCGAGCGCGCCACCAGCACGGTGTCCATCGCCGAGGCCCGGACGAACTTCGTCTCGACCAGGCCGTTCAGCCAGGTCACCAGCCCGTCGTAGAAACCGTCCGGATCGAGCAGCACGATCGGCTTGTGGTGCACGTCCAGCGTCGCGGTGGTCCACACCTCGAACAGCTCGTCCAGCGTGCCGAGGCCGCCGGGCAGCGTGAGGAACGCGTCCGACCGCTCGATCATCACGTTCTTCCGCCCACCCATGTCGGCGGTGACGACCAGTTCGTCCGAGGCGGTGTCGGCGACCTCCAGGTCGACCAGGCACTGCGGGATGATCCCCAGGGTGTGCGCCCCGCCGGCCCGGGCCCCGGCCGCGACCGTGCCCATCATGCCGACGGAGCCGCCCCCGGAGACCAGGGTGTGCCCGCGCTGGCCGAGCGCCCGGCCGGTCTCCGCGGCCAGGTCCAGCCAGCGCTGCTCGACGGTGTTCGAGGAGGCGCAGAAAACGCAGATCGCCGCCATCAGGACGGCTCCTGCGCCGGGCTGGCCTCGACGATGATCCGGACCGCCTCGGCGACGTCGTCGGTGACCCGGATCAGGTCCAGGTCGGCCTCGCTGATCTTGCCGTCGTCGAGCATCCGCTGCTTGATCCAGTCGAGCAGGCCGCTCCAGTAGTCGACGCCCATCAGGATCACCGGGAACCGGGTCACCTTCCGCGTCTGCACCAGCGTGATGGCCTCGAACAGCTCGTCGAGCGTGCCGAAGCCGCCGGGCAGGACCACGAACGCCTGCGCGTACTTGACGAACATGGTCTTGCGGACGAAGAAATACCGGAAGTCGATGCCGACGTCGACCCAGTCGTTGAGTCCCTGCTCGAACGGGAGCTCGATGCCGAGCCCGACGGACATCCCGCCGGCCTCGGTGGCGCCCCGGTTCGCCGCCTCCATCACGCCCGGCCCGCCGCCGGTGATCACGGCGTAGCCCGCCTCGGCGAGCGCGGCGCCCAGCCGGGTGGCCAGCTCGCACTCGGCGCTCTCCGGTCTGCTGCGGGCGGAGCCGAAGACGCTGACCGCGGGCGGCAGGTCGGCCAGGGTGTCGAAGCCCTCGACGAACTCGGAAAGGATCCGCAGGGCGCGCCAGGCGTCCTTGGTCTTCCACTCGCCGCGATGGTGGGAATCGAGCAACTTCTCGTCTGCGGTACTCGGTGGAACGGCTTCCCGACGCAGGGTTACCGCGCCGCGATGACGCTCCGGTGCGGCAGGAGGTCGCCCGTTGGTGCTCTCCGTCATGCGTCCAAGGTAGTGCGGACGGCCAGTACCCGGTGAATAACCGGCTGCGTTTTGGTAAGAGGATTGCGACTCGGGAACCTTTTTGCCAGATTGAAGCAACGGACGGTAGCTCTGAGGCGTCTATACAGTTACCGGACCGCGTCCACACGGCAGGCACGGCGCCCGGGATCCGGGTGTCCCGGTGAAAGGGCGGCCACCGTGACGAACCGATACGAGCGCATCAGGATGCACCGCCGCATGCAGCGGCGGATCCAGCTGGTGGTGGAGGAACGCCGGGTCGCCTTCGCGGCGCGGCAGCCGGAGCCGGCCTTCGACCCGGAGACCACCATGGAGATCCCGCCACCGGACCTGCCGGTGGTGGTGCCGCAGCGTGCGATCGGCCGGGTCGTGATCCCGCAGGTCTGAGGAGCCGGCCCGGCCTAGGCGGCCAGCCAGCGGTGCAGCGTCGCCGCCCCGTCCCGGATCTGCCCGATCTCCACGTGCTCGTCCGGCGCGTGCGCCAGCGACGGATCGCCCGGCCCGTAGTTGAGCGCCGGGATGCCCAGCGCCGCGAACCGCGCCACGTCGGTCCAGCCCAGCTTGGCGGCCGGCTCGACGCCGACCGCGGTGAGGAACTCCCGGGCGGCCGGCGCGTCCAGGCCGGGCAGGGCGCCCGGCGCGGAGTCCAGCACCTCCAGGTCGAAGCCCTCGAAGATCTCGCGCAGGTGCTCCAGCGCCTGCTGCTCCGAGCGGTCCGGGGCGAACCGCAGGTTCACCTCGACAGCGCACTCGTCCGGGACGACGTTGCCGGCGACGCCACCGGTGACGCGTACGGCGTTCAGCCCCTCCCGGTACGTACACCCGTCGATCGTCACGGTTCGCGGGTGGTAGTCCTCCAGCCGGCGCAGCACCTCGCCCGCGGCGTGGATCGCGTTCACCCCGCGCCAGGCCCGCGCCGTGTGCGCGCGGCGCCCGTGGGTCCGGACCACGGCGGCCATCGTCCCCTGGCAGCCGGCCTCGACCACCCCGTACGTCGGTTCGAGGAGCACCGCGAAGTCGGCCCGCAGCCACTCCGGCCGGCTCCCGGCCACCAGGTTGAGCCCGTTGAACTCGGACTCGATCTCCTCCGCCTCGTAGAACAGGTAGGTCACGTCGTACGCCGGGGCGGGCAGCGTGGCCGCCAGATGCAGCGCGATCGCCACCCCGGACTTCATGTCCGAGGTCCCGCAGCCGTAGATCAGGTCGTCGACGACAGTGGACGGCCAGTTGTCGTTGATCGGCACGGTGTCCAGGTGCCCGGCCAGCACCACCCGCGACGCGCGCCCCAGATCAGTGCGCGCCATCACCGTGTTGCCCACGCGCTCCACGGTGAGGTGCCCGGCGCTCCTCAGGACGTCCTCGACGCAGTCGGCGATCACCTTCTCGTCGCGGGACACGGATTCGATGTCGACCAGGGAGCGGGTGAGCTCGACCGGATCGACGAGCACGTCCGGGGTCAGCGGGTTGGCCATGTCCGCACCCTACAAGGCCGTCCCGCGCAGCGGACGTACCCGATGGGGGGCCCACCACCGACGGTAGTGTTCACCCCGTGGATACCGCGATCTCGACTTCGCCCGCCTGGGGCATCGGCCTCGCCACCGTCACCGCCGAGGGGCAGGTGCTGGACACCTGGTACCCGTCGGGCCTGCTGGGCCTCGGCGACGAGCCCGCCGACCCGCCGCTCCTCCCGGCCGGCCTGACCGGTCCGAAGCTGCTGCACGGCCTCTCGACGGTCGAGGTCCGCACCTCGATCAAGTCGCTCGCCCAGCCGATCGCGGACACCGCCGACGCGTACCTGCGGCTGCACCTGCTCTCGCACCGCCTGGTCCGGCCGAACGAGCTGAACCTGGACGGCATCTTCGGCCTGCTGGCGAACGTGGCCTGGACCTCGGCCGGCCCGTGCCCGCCGGAGCGGGTGGACGAACTGCGTTTCCTGGAGCGCGCCGCCGGCCGGCACCTCTCCGTCCACGGCATCGACAAGTTCCCGCGGATGACCGACTACGTCGCCCCGTCCGGTGTCCGGATCGCCGACGCGGACCGGGTCCGGCTCGGCGCCCACCTGGCCCCGGGGACGACGATCATGCACGAGGGATTCGTCAACTTCAACGCCGGCACGCTGGGCGCCTCGATGGTCGAGGGCCGGATCGTGCAGGGCGTGGTGGTCGGCGACGGGTCGGACATCGGCGGGGGCTCGTCGATCATGGGCACGCTCTCCGGCGGCGGCAAGGAGAAGATTCGGATCGGCGAGCGCAGCCTGCTCGGGGCGAACGCCGGCGTGGGCATCTCGCTCGGCGACGACTGCGTGGTCGAGGCCGGGACGTACATCACCGCGTCCTCGAAGATCGCGCTGCCGGACGGCCGTGTGGTGAAGGCCATCGAGCTGTCCGGTGTGAACAATCTCCTGTTCTGGCGCAACTCGGTGAGCGGCGCCCTGGAGGCTCGTCCACGCAAGGGCACCGGCATCGAGTTGAACACCGAGTTGCACACGAACTGAGCTGCCCTTGATCGCCTCGCTCCGCTCGGCGGCATCGCGGCCTTCGGGCCGATGGCGAGGGCACCGGAAATGACCACGGCTTCGGCTCGCCGTTTTCGGTGTTCTCGCCATCGGCGGGCGCACCGCGCGTGGGTGGGGCGAGGGATCAACGCAGGGCGTGGGCGGCGGCTGTTCGTACGGCGGTGGTGAGGTCGTTGAGCAGGGTGGACTCGATGCGCCAGTACTGCCAGTGGAGTGGGACGTCGAGGTGCCGCCCCGGGAACAGCTCGACATATCCGCCCGACTCCAGCAGCGGCCGCGCGTTCTGCTCCGGCACCGTGCCCCAGCCGAGCCCGAGCCGGATCGCCTCGTTGAAGGCCGCTGCCGCCGGCACGTAGTGCGCCGCCCGCGACACCGGCATCCCGATGCTCGCGAGGAAGCGGTGCTGCAACCGGTCCTTGCGGTTGTAGACGATCATCGGCGACGACGCGAAGTCCACCCCCGGGGCGGCGACCGCGACGTACCGCATCAGCCCCAGCCGCTCCACCCGGCAGCCCTGGACGGCCACGTTCTCCGCGGTCACCGCCGCCATCGCGGTCCCCGACCGCAACAGATCGGCCGTGTAGTCCTGATCGTCGGTGTGGATCTCGAACGTCGCGCCCGGCACCCGGGTCAGCACCGGCAGGAACCAGGTGTTCAGGGAGTCCGCGTTCACCACGATCGAGATCCGGGTGCCGCCCCGGGCCTGCGCCAGCGCCTCCCGCTCCAGCAGCGCCACCTGCCCGGCGAACCGCACCAGCGCCTCCCCCGCCGTGGTCGCCGTGCACGGCTTGGAGCGGCGCACCAGCACCTGCCCGACCGCCCGTTCGAGCGCCTTGATCCGCTGGCTGACCGCCGACGGGGTGATGTGCAGCGCCCGCGCCGCCGCCTCGAAACTGCCCTGCTCCACGACGGCCTGGAAGGTCGCCAGCTGCACCTGGTCCACGATTAAGTATCGCTAATCCATCCTGAAAATCTTTAGCTGGAGTCACAGCGGGACCGGCCCTACCGTCGAATCCGTGTTCACCTCCGCCCTTGCCGGTTTCGCCGCCTCCGCCGTACTGATCATCGCCATCGGCGCCCAGAACGCCTTCGTCCTGCGCCAGGGACTGCGCCGCGAACACGTTCTCGCCGTCATCCTCACCTGCGCGCTCTCCGACCTGGCGCTGATCTCGGCAGGCATCGCCGGCCTCGGTGCGATCATCAACGCGCAGCCCGGCCTGATCACGGTGATCCGCTGGGCCGGGGCCGCCTTCCTGATCGGGTACGCGGCGCTCGCCGCCCGCCGCGCGCTGCGCCCGGCGGGCAGCCTGGACGCGACCGGCAAGGCCCCCGCCACGCTGCCGGCCACCCTGCTCACCTGCCTGGCGCTGACCTACCTCAACCCGCACGTCTACCTGGACACCGTGCTGCTGCTCGGCTCGGTCGCGCAGCAGCACGCGCACCGCTGGCTGTTCGGGTTCGGCGCGGCGGCGGCCAGCCTCACCTGGTTCGCCGCGCTCGGGTTCGGAGCGCGACGACTCGGCCCGATCTTCGCCCGGCCCGGCGCGTGGCGCGTTCTCGACGGCCTGATCGCACTGGTCATGGCGGGCCTCGCGGTGACCTTGCTGCTGGGAGACTGACCACGGCTTGACCCTCGACCAGGTCGAGACGGCAGGGTCGTCGGCTGTGAGGAGCGAGATGCGAAGCATCGGCGAGGCGGCCCGGGCCAGCGGGCTGACGGTCAGTGCGCTGCGCTGGTACGACGGCGCCGGCGTGCTGGTCCCGGCGGCGGTCGACCCGGTCAACGGTTACCGCCGGTACACCGCCGAGCAGATCCGGGCGGCCCGGTTGATCGCCGGGCTGCGCCGGGTGGGCATGCCGGTCCCCGAGATCGCGGAAACGGTGCGGGAGATCGAGCACCCGGACCGCGTACGAGCCCGGCTCGATGCCCATCTGGCCCGGCTGGAAGCCGGCCTGGCCGACGCCCGCCGCGAGCTCCTCCGCCTGCACACCATGATCGATCTGGAGGAGAACCTGATGACCCGCATCACCCTGTCCGCGACTGATCTGCTGGCGGCACTGGCCGCGGTCCGCTTCGCGGCCACCGACCCGCTCCCCGGCGCGCCGTTCCCGGGCGGCGTGCTGCTCGAGGCCTCCGACAGCACGCTGACCCTGGTCGCGACGGATCGCTACCGGCTCGCGGTGGCCTCGGCGCCGGCCACGGTCGAGGGGCCGCCGGCCCGGCGGTACCTGCCGCTGGCCTTCGCCGACGAGCTCGCACGAATCGGCGCCGGCTCGGTGACCCTCGATGTCAATTCCGATTTCGTACGTACCGAGCACGCCGGCCACGAGCTGCGGGCGGAGCCGCTGGACGTCGACTTCCCGGACTACCGCCGCCTGATCACGGCGGCCGGCGACGCCACCCGGAAGATCACTGTCGACCAGGCGGAGCTGCGCGAGCTGGTGTCCGCGGCGCCCGAGGTACGGCGCGAGCACGACGGCGCCACGTACCCGGTGGCGATCCTGGCCCTGGACCCGGACGGCGGTCTGCGGGTGGCGCAGGAGTCCGAGTGGAGCTCCGGCGACGACGCGCAGATCGCGGTGAACCGGGAGTTCCTGCTGCAGGCGGTGGACGCCGGCGGGCCCGGCCAGCTGCTGCTCGAACTGGACGGTCCGGTTCAGCCGCTGACCATCCGGATCGCCGGTGACGACTCCCGTTTCTCCCTGCTCATGCCGATCCGGGCTTGACCGTCACGACGCGCTTAGTCGCGGATTGAACACGGTTCAGCCACGACTTCCGTGAACGGTGAGACCATCGCGACTTTGGGCGCACCGGCTGGTTACCGTCGGCGTGTGCGCAGCAGTCCGCCGGATGACGACCTCAACACCGCGGCGGCCGGCGCGTCCATGACCGGGTGGGAGTTCGCCTGGCTGGACGGGCTGGCCGTCGCGTCCGAGCCGTCCTGGTCGTACCCGGAGATCGCCCGGCCGCTGGTGCGCCCGGCCGGCAGCCTGCTGGATCTGGACACCGGCGGCGGGGAGCTGCTCGCCGAGCTGGCGCCCCTCCCGCCGTACACGGTGGCGGTGGAGACCTGGTCGCGGAACACTCCGATCGCCCGGGAGCGGCTCGCCCCGTTCGGCGTCGAGGTGATCACCGAGTTGCCGGCCGGCGAGGACGAGTTCGACCTGGTGCTCAGCCGGCACGGCCGCCTGCCCGCCGCCGACGTCGCCCGGCTGCTCAAGCCGGGCGGCGTGCTGCTCACGCAGCAGGTCGGCAGCGACGACCTGGCCGAGCTGAACGACGCGCTCGGCGCCCCGCCTCCGTCGCCGCGCCGCTGGGACGCCGAGGTCGCGGCGAACGCGCTGATCGCGGCCGGCCTGCGGGTGACCGACCTCCGCGAGGAGCACCCGGCGCTCGCCTTCCGCGACATCCGGGCGGTGGTGCACCACCTGCGGACGGTTCCGTGGCAGGTGCGGGACTTCACCCCGCAGCGGTACGAGCGCGAACTGGCCCGCCTCGCCGCCATCATCCGCGCCCGCGGCGAGTTCACCGTGCGGGCGCACCGGTTCCTGCTCCAGGCCGAGCGGCCGACAGAGGCGTAATCCGGAAGCCTCTTTCAGGGGAACAGGCGGTACCCCGTTCGGGGCCGCCGGCCCGGTTTTCCCGGCGGAAACTTCACCTCTCCACCCTCGCCCGCCCGTCGCGGAGCGACGTTTCCGCCGTGTGAGACGAACTCGGGCTTGTCCCGCACGCCGATCTCTGCCCACGTGTATCGACGCAGGCCACCCCGGTTCAGGGCGAGGCCGGGGTGATCGGTCCGCCGGCCGGTTCACACCCGCGGGGTAACCGCAACGGCCCCGCGCGCCGGCCGGATCATCCGCAAGGGGTGGGCTGTAAGCCCTATCGCCCGGCCTGGGCGGGTCAGCCATCTTTGTCGCAGCGCCGGGACGCCGAACGGGCTCCGGCCACACCCGACCAACGAGGCGCTCCCGTCTCCGTCGCTCCGCAACCGCCGGAGGCGTGCGCTCACCACAGTTCCAGGAGGAACTCCCCCCATGCGCAAGATGACCAAGCGTTCCGCCGTTGTCGCCTCCGCCGTCGCCGCCGCGGTGGCCGGAGCCGGAGCGGCCTTCGCCGCTTGGACCCTCTCCGGCACCGGTTCGGCGTCCGCGAGCGCCGGCAGCGTACAGACCCTGACCGTCGGCTCGGTGTCGTCGACGGCCCTGGTGCCGAACAACAAGGCGGACGTCACCATCCACGTGGCGAACCCGAACAAGTTCCCGGTCCAGATCACCGGCATCGAGTTCAGCGACATCAGCACGACCGCCACCGGATGCGACGCCGGCAGCGTCACCTTCGTCGCCGGCGCGCCGCTGCCCGCGCCCACCACGCTCGTGCTCGGCGCCGACGGCACCGCCACCGACGAGAAGGACATCCTCTACCCCGCCTCGCTGCAGATGGACAACACGGCTACCGACGAGTGCAAGAACGCGACGTTCACCTTCCACGTCGACCTGGACGCCCTCAGCGCGGCGGCCTGACCTCCTGAGAACGGGGGGATGCCCGCCGGGCGTCCCCCCGACCGCGTTCCGGGGCATCCTTCACGAGACGGGAACGGCACCTTGCTCGGATCATCGCTGCGGGCCAGGCCCGCGATCGTCGTGGCGGCAGTCGCCGGCCTGGCCGTCAGCGGCGGCATCGCCTGGGCACAGTGGCGTCTCACCGGCTCAGGCCAGGCCACGGGCACCGCCGGCACGGTGCTCGGCCTGCGGCTCTCCGGACAGCCGTCACCTCAGGAACCGCTCTATCCCGGGAAGCTGACCGCCCTCTCGGTCACGGTCCACAACGACAACCGCTTCCCCGTCCTGGTGACGACGATCCGCGCCGGCGCCGGGGCGGTCACCGCGGACGCCGCACACCGGGCCGCCGGCTGCGTCACCACAGGCGTGTCGTTCGCCAAACCGGCCACCGCTGTGGCCTGGCCGGTTCCGTCGCGTTCCAGCGCCACCTTCCGGGTCTCCAACGCCGTCAAGATGACCAACGCCTCGGACTCCGCGTGCCGCGGCGCCACCTTCACCGTGCCCCTCGCCGCTTCCGGGCGCAGCGATGCGCGCTGACCGCCTCCCGAGCGGGCAACTGCCGGGGGAGGGCCCGCGCCGCGGCGCTGTTCGTCCGCGCCGGCGCGGCGGTGGCGGTGCAGGGACCCGCATCGGAGCCCGCGTCGCGGGGCACGGCGGTCCTCGGAGTCCGGGCGACAGCGGTGAGCGGGCTCTGCCGGCGTGCGATATCCCGGCCCGCGGTCAACGGCAGCGCACGAAAGGTGGGCGGATGAGGCGTAGGACCGCGATCGCCCTGGTGGCGGCAACGGTGGGCGGGGCGGTGGCGGCCGGTAGCCGGCTGGACGCCTGGGCCGGCTGGACGGTCCCGGCCGCGCCGGCCCAGGGCACCGTCCGGGCCGGGCAGATGCCGGCCGTGCGGAACCTGGCGGTGACGCCCGACGGCGCGGACCTGACGTTCACCTGGGACGAGGCGCGGTTCGCATCCGGGGCGGCGGTCGGCGGATATCTGGTGCTGTCCGCCGCGGGGCCCGTCTGCCAGACCGAGTCCGAGCGCTTGACCTGCAGCTACTCCGGCGGCGGGGCGGCCGGCGGGACGTTCGTGGTGCGGGCCCGCGCCGGCGCCGGGTGGATGGGGCCGGTCAGTGCCGCGGTCACGTACGTACCGGAAGATCGAAAAGACCCGGGGGTCGCCACGGCGCCTGCGGCGAGCGGCCCGAAAGCCGGCGCATCGGCGCCGCGGGCGACGCCGCCCCCGGCCGCGACCGGCGACACCCCGGCTGAGAACGCGCCGATGGCGACCACGCCCGCGCCGGAGGCCACCACAGCGACAACCACCGGGACGCCGTCCGCCCCGGCCGTCACGCCGGACGGGACCGCCTACCCCACGGAGACCTCGGCCGCCGGTCGGAGCCGTTCCGCGTCTCGACGACAGCGGATTTGAGCCGCCGCAACCAGCCCGCTAGGGGCGCTTCCGGGCAGCTCCCGCGCGTGTCACCGGGCAACGTGGACGGCACGGCAGCGAACCCGGGAGGTGTCCGGTCCCTCGGCTGGGGTAAACCGGTTGGGTAGATCGTTCCGATTTATGCGCCTACAACGGCGGACGGAAAACCGATCACATCGGACATCTCCATCAGGAAACGTTGTATGGACCCCAGCCCGGCCATGTCCACAGGCGTCCGAGGAGGAACGAGCCGCATGCCACAGTCGAGCGATCCGCCCGCGGCCGTCGCCTCGCCCGGCCGGCTCGTGATGCGGCGCGACGTGCTGACCGGCGCCGGTGCGGGAGCCACCACGCCGGGCCGGATCGAGCTGACCGAGGCGGATCACGAGGAGCCCACCTGGGAGGTGCGCGGGCCGCGGCGGCGCCGCTTCGACAGGCGATCCCGGACCATCCTCGGCGTGGCGGCCCTCACCGCGATCCTGGCCAACGCCGGGGCGGCCTGGGCGTACTGGAAGATCACCCAGCCCGGCCCCGCTGCCGGGCCGGCGCCCGTCCCGGTCGACCTGATGCTGCCCGGGCGGAACGACCCGACGCAGACGCTGCGGCCCGGCGACACCGGGAACCTGCAGGTCACCGTCACCAATGACAAGGACGTGCCGATCCGGATCACCGCGATCCGGGTCGGGCCGGGCAACGTGGTGGCCGACCCCGAGCACCGGGACGCCGGGTGCGCCGATCCGGGGGTGCGGCTCCGCCGGCCCGTGTTCCAGGTCTCCTGGGAGGTGGCGCGGAACACGGTCGGCGCCTTCACCGCCGAGAACGCGCTGACCGTGCCGCCCACCATGGCGAAGGCGTGCGACGGGGCGACCTTCACCGTGCCGCTGCGGGCCGAAGGAGTGCAGCGCTGAGGTTTCTCCGCTCCGGATCCCGGTCAATCACCACCCATGACCAGGATTTCGGTAGTGACCGGCGCGAGTGGCGGCATCGGGCGGGCGGTGGCCCGGCGGCTGGCGGCCCGGGGTGACACCGTGGCCCTGCTGGCCCGGGGCGAGGAGGGGCTGGAGGGTGCGGCTGAGGACGTCCGCAAGGCGGGCGGCACGGCGCTGCCGATCGAGGTGGACGTGGCCGACCACCAGGCGGTGGAGGCGGCCGCCGACCGGGTGGAGAAGGAGCTCGGGCCGATCGGGCTCTGGGTCAACAACGCGTTCTCCAGCGTGTTCGCCCCGTTCATGGAGATCGAAATGCCGGAGTTCGTCCGGACCACGGAGGTCACCTACCTGGGGTACGTCTACGGCACCCGGGCCGCGCTGTCCCGGATGCGCACCCGGGACCGGGGCGTGATCGTGCAGGTGGGATCGGCGCTGGCGTACCGCGGGATCCCGCTGCAGAGCGCGTACTGCGGAGCCAAGCACGCCGTCCAGGGTTTCACCGAGTCACTGCGGGTGGAGCTGCTGCACGACAAGAGCAACGTGCACGTGACGATGGTGCAGATGCCAGCGGTGAACACCCCGCAGTTCGGCTGGGTGCTGTCCCGGCTGCCGAAGAAGGCGCAGCCGGTGGCGCCGATCTACCAGCCGGAGATCGCGGCCCGGGCGGTGGAGTACGCCGCGGACCACCCGAAGCGCCGGGAGTACTGGGTGGGCGGGTCCACCGCGCTCACGCTGGCCGCCAACGCCGTGGCGCCCGGGATCCTGGACCGCTACCTGGCGAAGACCGGGTTCAAGGGGCAGCAGACCGACGAGCCCCGGCCGGCGGATCAGCCGGCGAACCTGTGGAAGCCGGCGGACGGGCCGCGCGGACAGGACGAGGGCGCGCACGGGGACTTCGACGACCAGGCCAAGACGCGCAGCCTGCAGCTCTGGGCGTCGCAGCACCACGGGTTCCTGGCCGCTGTCGGCGGGGGGCTGCTCGCGGCGGGGGCCGCGTGGGCTTACGGCCGCCGGTGACGCGCCTCCGACAGATCAAGATCTTGCGTTGGTACGCCCCGGACGCCGCCACCCTCGCGTCCCGGTGACGGGCGCCCCGCGCATGACGGCCGAGCGGCGCGCCCCCGCTCCCGGTCGGGGCTCAGGGGTGACCCGCGCAGGATGCCGACGTGGCCGCCGCCTTCGCCGGAGGCTCAGATCGGCAGGGTGGGCTCGCTGATCGTGACGGTGACCCGGACCGCGGCGTGCACGGTCTGCATCTCCGGCTCCAGCTCCAGGGACTGCGCGTCCGCGGGAGCGGCCACCGAGCGCATCATGGCACCGCCGGCGGCGAACCCGCCGTCGGACAGCGCATCGGTGATCTCGACCAGCCGGTCGACCCGTGCGCCGACGGCCGCCGCGTACTCCGCGGCCTTCTCCAAGGCGTCGGCGACAGCGGCCCGACGGACGTCGGAGCCGGCCCGGCTGCCCGGCCGCATCCGCCACCACGGGCCGGAGACGCTGGTCAGCTCCTCGGCGCCGAGCTTCAGCAGCAGATCGCCCAGTGCGGCGAAGTCGGTGACGATCACCTCGGTGCTGATGCTGCCGTGGTAGGCCAGCACCTCCTCGCCGCGGCGCTTCGTCTGCGGGCGGATCCACAGGCCCGCGGACTCCCGTCGCTCGATGGCGGCGGCGAACCGGTCGAGCACCGCCCCGATCGCGGCCGACCGCTGGGTGAGGCGTTCCAGCACCGACTCCCGGCTGCGGCCCTTCGACTCCGACCGCACGGAGACGACGGCCAGCTCGGGCAGCACCTCCCGGACAGCCTCGCCGGTGGCGACGACGACCGGGAGGCGCTCCACCTCAGAGGCCTTCCGCGAGACGGCCGGCGGCCGCGGCGACCCGCCCGCCGGTGGCGACGACGGGGAGGCGCTCCATCTCAGAGTCCTTCCGCGAGACGATCGGCGGCCGCGGCGACCCGCTCGTCGGTCGCGGTCATCGCGATCCGCACGTGCTGGGCGGCGGCCGGGCCGTAGAACGCGCCGGGCGCGGCCAGGATGCCGCGCCGGGCCAGCCGGTCCACGGTCTGCCAGCAGTCCTCGCCGCGGGTCGCCCAGAGGTAGAGCCCGGCTTCCGAGTGGCTGATCTCGAAACCGGCCTTGCTCAGGGCGGCGCGCAGGGTGTCCCGGCGAGCCGAGTAGCGGGCGCGCTGCTGTGCGACGTGCTCCTCGTCCTCCAACGCCGCGACCATGGCCGCCTGCACCGGGGCCGGGACGATCATGCCGGCGTGCTTGCGGACCGCGAGCAGCTCGGCGACCAGCGCCGGGTCGCCGCCGACCAGGCCGGCGCGGTAGCCGGCCAGGTTGGACCGCTTGGACAGCGAGTGCACGGCGAGCACGCCTGTGTAGTCGCCGCCGGTCACCTCGTCGGCGAGCACCGACACCGGCTCGGCCTCCCAGCCCAGCGTGAGGTAGCACTCGTCGCTGACCACGATCGCGCCGCGCTCCCGGGCCCAGGCGACCACCTTGCGCAGGTGCTCGGCGGGCAGGACACGGCCGGTCGGGTTGGACGGCGAGTTGATCCAGATCAGCTTCACCCGTTCGGGGCCGACAGCGGTCAGCGAGTCGGAGCGGATCACCTCGGCGCCGGCCAGGCGGACGCCCACCTCGTACGTCGGGTAGCAGACCTGGGGGATGACCACCTTGTCGCCGGGGCCCACGCCGAGCAGCGTGGGCAGCCAGGCGACCAGCTCCTTGGAGCCGATGGTGGGCAGCACCCCCAGGTCACCGGAGGCGTGACAGGACCGGGCCAGCCAGCCCGCGATCGCGGCGCGCAGTTTCGCGGTGCCCGCGGTCAGCGGATAGCCCGGCGCGTCGGCGCCGTCGATCAGGGCCTGCCGGACGACCTGGGGCACCGGGTCGACAGGCGTGCCGACCGAGAGGTCGACGATGCCGTCCGGGTGCGACGCGGCGAGGGTCTTCGCCGGCTCCAGCAGGTCCCAGGGGAAATCCGGCAGGGCCGACGACAGAGCGCTCAGTGCGCGTCCCCGCGCGGCGCCTGGGCGGCGACGAACGTGGCGTCCTTCTCCACCTTGCCGACCTTGGAGGCGCCACCGGGCGAACCGAGATCCTCGAAGAACTCGTAATTCGCGTTGGTGTAGTCCTTCCACTGCTCCGGCACGTCGTCCTCGTAGAAGATCGCCTCTACCGGGCAGACCGGCTCGCAGGCCCCGCAGTCCACGCACTCATCGGGGTGGATGTAGAGCATCCGGTTGCCTTCGTAGATGCAGTCGACCGGGCATTCCTCGATGCATGCCTTGTCGAGAACATCGACGCAGGGCTCAGCGATGATGTAGGTCACGGATCTTCCCTTCAAAGCCACGCCGCGTGGACCGCCGACGACGAATGCAGAGCCTAGTATTCCCGCCGAAGGAGGTAATACGTGCTCCGACAGCAGGATGTGGGACACCGGGTGGTGGTACGGCGAATTGTAGGCGTATCCGATGATCGCCCGCTGTACACGGATGCGCTCGGGGAGCTCGTGGACCTCTCCGAGACCGAACTCACACTCGCCACCGACAAGGGCACGCTCCGGGTGCCGCTGCGCGAGGTGCACCGGGCCAAGCGGGTTCCGCCGGCCCGCCGCCCGCACGCCGCCGCGGTGATCGCCCTCGAGCTCGCCGCGGATCAGGCCTGGCCGGCGCCGGTCCACGCCAAGCTCGGCAACTGGCTGCTGCGCGCCGCGGACAACTGGACCGGCCGGGCGAACTCGGCGCTCGCGGTCGGCGATCCGGACCGCCCGCTGGAGGCGGCTATCGACGCCGTCGAGCGGTGGTACCGGGAGCACGGCCAGCGTCCACTGATCAACGCGCCGATGCCGCTGGCCGCCCCGGTCAACGCGACGCTGGACGAGCGCGGCTGGTCGGCGCGGCCGCTCACGCTGGTGCAGACCGCGGCGCTCGCGCCGATCCTGGCCGCGCCGGCGCGCGCCGGCCTGCCGCCGGTGGACCTGGCCGACTCCCCCGGCGACGACTGGTACGCGATGGTCGCCGAGCACAAGGGGACGCTGCCGGCGGCCGCGCGCCGCATCCTCACCGGCGTGCCGGAGAAGGTCTTCGCCCACGTCCATGACGCGGACGGCGCCCTGGTGGCGATCGCCCGCGGCGCGATCACCGGACCGGAGCGGTGGCTCGGCGTGTCGCTGGTGCAGACCGCCCCGTCCGCGCGCCGCCAGGGCCTGGGCCGGCACGTCGTCCGCGGGCTCGCCCAGTGGGCCGCGCAGCGCGGCGCGACCCGGGCGTATCTGCAGGTGGAGGAACGGAACACGAGTGCGGTGGCGCTCTACGGCCAGCTGGGCTTCAGCACCCACCACACCTATCTGACGCGCGAGGCGCCGTAGAGGCCTGTCCCGCGGACCGCGCGGGGCTCCCGGCGTGCCCGGGGCCGGGGCTGGACCTCGCCTCGCGCTCGCGTGGACCGCGAGGCGGGCCCCTAGCGCCGGACGATCTTGCGAGGTTTGACCGTCCGGCGTTCGCTGAACGCCTTCAGCGAACGGGAGCGGTAGTCCTTGGCCAGCGTCACGGCGGCCCAGTAGCCGATCAGCGTGCCGGCGATGGCGCAGCCGGCGTAGAGCCAGATCTGCGCGAAGAAGTCGCCGCTCCCGTTCGCGAACGGCTCGCTGCCGCTCAGGAACGGCCCCACCAGGACGGTCGCCAGCATCCCGGCGAGGGCGCCGAAGCCCACGTCGGGCAGCCAGTCGCTGGGCCGCCGACGCTGGCACCAGACGAACGTGAGCGCGCCCAGGACGAGCGCGACCAGCGTGAACATCACGACCGAGCCACGGCTCTGTGCGGTGTCCGAGCCGTCGAATCCGAAGCGGACGACCAGCCTGGTCACCGCGTTGATCGCGAACAGGGCGACCGCCAGCACCGTGATCCGGAACCAGCGTTGCTGCCTCATCAGTCCTCCCGGGGAACGTTTCGTGGCCGGGATCGTAGCGCCGCGGCAACCCGCGGTGCTCGATCCCCGGCCATCTTCGCGGATGGCGCGCGCCAGTTCCTAGAGGCAGCCTGTGAGTCGCCTGAAAGTCAGCTGCGCTTCAGCGGTTTCATGATCATCCGGTACGCGTACACGGCGAACGCCAGGCTGCCCACCAGGATCATCACCAGAGCCACCCAGTTGTCGCCGCCGAGCAGATAGTCGCCCTCGGAGGTGCGGGTGCCGGCCGCGCCCAGGACGATCACGGTCCAGAGCGCCCACGGGACGCCGATCGCCCAGTTGCGGCCGATCGTGGTGACGGCGAACCAGGCCAGCGCCAGGTTCGCGCCCAGGGTGAGCGGGATGGCGAGGCCGACCAGCGCGCCACCGCCCTCCCAGATCGCCAGGTCACCGTGGAACAACCCGGTGACGCCGCCGGCCCGCAGGACGCTGAGCTCCAGCTCGATCAGGGAGACGACAAGGGTGGCGACCACGCTGATCAGGACGCCGGCGACGCGCAGCACGGTGTTCCCGCGGTCCTTCCCGGCCGGCGCCGCTTCGGACAGCGTCACGCGCCGCACGGTGTCCCCGCTCTCCTTCCCGGCCGGCGCCGGTTCGGACACCGTCATCGGCCCTCGACGTCCAGGCCGGCGAACAGGTCGCTCTCCCACTTGTACGGCCCCTCGCCCGGCCCGCGCTCGCCCTTGACGAGCGTGTAGTACTCCACGCCCATGAACTCGCCGCCGAAGTCGCCGGCCATCCCGTACAGCCAGGAGTTGTCCGGGATCTGGGTGGCGTGGGCACGCATCGCGGCGGTCTTCTTCGCGTAGTGCTCGGTGCCGTCGATCCGGGCGGCGATCTCCTCGTCCGGCGTGCCAAACGGCAGGTCCTCGACGGTGTCGACGTCGGCGAACGGGTTGCTCTCCGACTCCTTGAACGCCTCCATGCCGTCGCGGAGCACGCTCAGCGGCTGGGCCGTCCAGTAGATCTTCCGCGGGCCGTCCGAGCCGGCCAGCTCGGCGGCGCGCATCGCGACCCGGTGCGCCATGATGTGGTCGGGATGGCCGTAGAAGCCGTTCTCGTCATACGTGATCATGACCTGCGGGCGGATCTCCCGCATGATCTCGACCAGGTGCGCGGCGGCCTCGTCCAGGTCGGCGCCCCAGAACGCGCGCGGGTGCTTGTTGCTCTCCAGGCCCATCATGCCCGAGTCCCGGTACCGCCCGGGGCCGCCCAGCATGCGGTGATCGGTCACGCCCAGCGCGGCGCACGCCCGCTCCCACTCCACCAGACGCCAGCCGCCCAGCTGGTCGGCCTGACCGGCGGCCAGCTGCGACAGCGCGGGGACGTGGATCTCGCCCTCCTCGCCCAGCGTGCAGGTCACCAGCGTCACGTGGGCGCCGGTGGAGACGTAGTGCGCCATGGTCGCGCCGGTGCCGATGACCTCGTCGTCGGGGTGGGCGTGGACCAGCAGCAGGCGGCGGGCGGGCAGCGAATCGGGTGCGGTCACGGCCGATACTGTACGCGCGACCACCGACAGGTTCGCTCGACGAGCCCGACGGTTTACCCGGCGGGAGCACACCCCGATCGGGGATGCTGTGGGCGTGGACTACCCCGGACTCGCCGCGTGCACCGGCGGCTTCAGCCACGGCTCCCCGCACGCGGTGACGGTCGGCGCCGACGGGGCGCGGGCCACCTTCCTGCGATCCTCCGGCCCGGCCGACGGGGACGCCGCGCTCTGGGCGCTCGACCTGGACTCCTTCGACGAGCATCTGATCGCGCCGGGGCCGATCGACTCGTACGCGGTGGACCGCGACGCCCGGGTGGCCGCGTTCGCCCGCGGCGGCCGGCTGTTCCGCGCCGACCTGGCGGCCGGCGCCGTGACCGCGATCCCCACCGCCGACCCCGTGCACGATCCGCGCCCCGACCCGCCGGGAGTGCGGATCGGCTACGTCACCGACCCGGGCGGGTCCGCGTCGCTGCGGGTCACCGGGCCGGACGGGGACCGGCTGCTGGCCGGCGAGCCGGGCAACGCGTGGCGCGAGCACGGCGGCAACATCGCCTGGGGGGTGGCCGGCGCCGGCGCTGCCGAGTTCGGCCGGACCCGGGGCTGGTGGTGGTCGCCGGACGGGACCCAGGTGCTCGCGGTACGCACCGCCGGGTCGATCAGCCTGCACCTGCTCGACCTGGACGACGGCTGGGTCGACGTGCACTGGGACCGGGAGACGTACCCGCATCTGGCGCAGGTGAGCTGGTCCGGCGGCGGGCCGCTGATCACCGTGCTGCGCCGGGCGCAGCAGCACGGGCTGGTGCTCTCGGTGGATCCGCGGACCGGCGAGACGCAGGTGCACGCGGAGCTGGCCGACGCCCGCTGGGTGGAGCCGATCCCGGGCACGCCGCGGCACCTGCCGGACGGGCGGGTGCTGGTCGGCGGGGAGCTGGCGCACGACGGGTTCGACGCGCGCTGCCTGTTCGCCGACGGCAGCCTGGTCACCCCGCCCGGCCTCTACGTGCGGCGGGTGGCCGGCACGCTGCCCCGCCCGGACGGGCCACCCGGCGCGCCGGACCTGATCGTCGAGGGCAGCCTGGCAGACCCGGCGATACGCGAGGTGTTCCGGGTACGGACATCGCTGGGCGGGGGCGGCCCCGAGGTGATCCGGCTGGCCGACGCCTCGCCCGAACTGGTCACCGGCGGGGACGTGCTGATCGTGGGCGGGCGGGTGTGGCGCGGTGACCGGTGGGCGGGCACGTTGCGGTCGCTGGCGGCGCCGTTGCCGTACCGCCCGGAACCGGTGCTGGAGCGGGTCACCGACCGCCGCCTGCCGGCGGCCGTGCTCTATCCGGCCGGTTTCGTCGGCGGCGGCCTCCCGGTCCTGGTGGCCCTCGGCGACGGCCCGGGTGCCCAGCAGGTGCGGGCGGAGCCGGCGGCCTGGCAGGAGCGGCAGTGGTGGGCCGACGCCGGCTTCGCCGTGGTCAGCGTCGACTGCCGGGGTACGCCCGGAGTCGCGCCCAGCTTCGAGAAGGCGGTCCACCGCAGACTTGCCGACCTGGTCCTGGCCGACCTGGTGGATGCGCTGCGGGCGCTCCCCGGCAAGCACCCCGACCTGGACCTGACCCGGGTGGCGGCGTACGGCCGGGGGCTGGGCGGCTGGCTCGCCGCGCTGGCCGCGCTGCGCGGTCCGGAGGTGTTCCACTGCGCGGTGGCCCGGAACCCGGTGCTGAACTGGGGTGATCTTCCCCGGCCGGTCGCCGAGCGGTACCTGGGCGACCCGGCCGACTCGGCGCACGTCTACCGCAGCCACGACCTGACCGGGGAACTGGCCGAGGCGGGCCCGGACGGCCCGGTCCTGCTGACCGGCGCGGAGCCCGGCCTGCCCGGCGAGCTGGCGTGGATCAAGCAACGGTTGGCCGCCTGAGAAGGTTTTGTCGCACCGGGCCCCTAGGGTCGGGGGCATGAGCCACTTCGATGAGGCGGGCGCGGCGGTCCAGGCCGCGCTCGACGCCGGCGCCCGCTATGCGGACGCCCGTGTCATGGTCTGCCGCACCGAGTCGATGACGGCCCGCAACGGCGCCGTCGAGGACCTCGGCTCCGACGAGAGTGCCGGTCTGGGCGTGCGCGCCCTGGTCGGCTCCAGTTGGGGCTTCTACGCCGTTCCCGATCTCTCCGAGCCGGCCGCCCGCGCTGCCGGGCGCCGGGCCGCGCAGATCGCCGCGGCCAGCGCCCAGGTGGCCGGCCCGCCGGTCGAGCTGACCCGGTCCGAGCCGGTGACCGCGAGCTGGGCCAGCGACTGCGTGGTCGACCCGCTGTCGGTGCCGCTCTCCGACAAGGGCGACCTGCTGGTCCGGGCCACCACCGCGGCCAAGGAGGCGGGCGCCGACCTGGCCCAGGCCGGTTACGCGATCTGGGACACCCGCAAGTGGTTCGTCTCCAGCGAGGGCCACCGCATCGACCAGCACGTCCGGGAGTGCGGCGGCGGGGTGACCGCGAACGCGATAGGCGAAGGTGAGGTGCAGCGCCGTTCCCTCCCCGGGCAGTACGGCACCCGTGGCTGGGAGCTGGTCGAGGAGCTCGATCTGGTGGGCAACGCGCCCCGGCTCGCCGAGGAGGCGCGCGAGCTGCTCACCGCGCCGCTCTGCCCGGCCGGCGAGACCACGCTGATCCTCGGCGGCTCGCAGCTCGCCCTGCAGATCCACGAGTCCGTCGGGCACGCCATCGAGCTGGACCGGATCCTCGGCTGGGAGGCCGCGTTCGCCGGCACCAGCTGGCTGGACCTGAGCCGGCTGGGCCGGTTGCGCTACGGGTCCGAGCTGATGAACATCACCATCGACCCCACCTTCCCCGGCGCCCTGGGCAGCTTCGGCTACGACGACGAGGGCACCCCCGCGACGAAACGGCACGCGGTCCGCGACGGCGTCTGGGTCGGGGTGCTGGCCGGGCGCGACTCGGCAGCGGTAGCCGGCCTGGACTACGCGGGCAGCGTGCGCTCCGACGGCTGGTCCCGGCTGCCCATGGTGCGGATGACAAACGTCGGCCTGGAGCCCGGGCCGCACACCCTGGACGAGATCATCGCCGCCACCGACGACGGCGTGTTCATGGAGACGAACCGGTCCTGGTCGATCGACGACCGCCGGCTGAACTTCCAGTTCGGCTGCGAGATCGGCTACGAGATCAAGAACGGGAGACGAGGCCGGATGCTGCGCAACCCGACCTACACCGGGATCGGCCCGAAGTTCTGGCAGTCGATGGACATGCTCTCCTCCGAGACGATCGCCTGGGGCACGCCGAACTGCGGGAAGGGCCAGCCCGGCCAGGTCGGGCACACCGGGCACCCGGCGGCGCCGGCCCGGTTCACCAACGTCCGGGTGGGGGTGCGCGGATGAGCGGGCTCGCGAGCGAATCGACCGGCGCGGTCATCAGCTCGTCGCGGCGCCGGAGCGCAGCGGAGGTGACGCGCATGAACGAGCTCGCGAGCGAATCGACCGGCGCGGTCATCAGCTCGTCGCGGCGCCGGAGCGCAGCGGAGGTGACGCGATGAGCGCGGAGCTGCAACTCGCGGCGAAGGTCGTGGAGCTGGTCCGGGAGCTGGCCGGCCGCTCCGCCGAGGCCGAGGTGAACGTCCGGCACCACGCCCTCGCGCTGACCCGGTTCGCCAACTCGGCGATCCACCAGAACGTGGCCGAGGCGACCACCGGCGTGCGGCTGCGGCTGCACCTGGACGGGCGGACCGCCACCGGCTCCACCACGCTGACCGGGGCGGACGGGCTGCGCTCACTGGTCGGGCGGACCATCGCGGCGGCCCGGGTCACCCCGCCCGACCCGGGCTGGGCCGGCCTGACGCGGCCCGCCGCGCTGCACGTCTCGGCCGGTCACCCGGGCTCCGGCGAGCACTCCGGGCTGGCCTTCGGGTTCGACGAGGCGACCGCCCGGGCCACCCCGGCGGAACGGGCCGAGCGGGTCCGCGCGTTCGTCGCCGCGGCCGGCGGCCTGGAGACGGCCGGCTTCTGCCGCACGGAGTACGTGTCGGCCGCCTTCGCCAACACCGCGGGCCAGGCCGTCGACGGTCGCACCGCGGAGGCCGCGATGGACGGCATCGCCCGCCATGACGGCGCCGACGGCGTGGCCCGGCTGGCCGCGTCCCGGCTCGCCGACCTGGACGGGGCGGTGCTGGGCGCCCGCGCGGCGGCCAAGGCGCGGGCCGCCGCCGGCCCGATCGAGCTGCCCCCGGGGCAGTACGAGGTGGTGCTCGAGCCGACCGCGGTCGCCGACCTGCTGCAGAACTTCTCGGTCTTCGGCTTCAACGGCAAGTCGTGGACGCAGAAGCAGTCCTTCGCCGAGCTGGGCGCGGAGCAGTTCGACCCGTCGGTGACCATCGTGGACGACCCGCTGGGCAGCCGCGGCGAGCCTGCGCCCGGCCTGCCGTTCGACGACGAGGGCACTCCCGCGCGGTCGCTGGTGCTGGTCCGGGAGGGGGTCACCCGGGCGGTGGCGCACGACCGGACGTCGGCGGCCGAGGCCGGCGCCGAGTCGACCGGGCACGCCTCGCCGGCGTCGCGCTCGTGGGGCCCGTTCCCCGGGCATCCGCGCCTGGAGGCCGGCCCGCCGCCGGCCGGGGGCGCCGTGGACGGTCCGCCAGCGATCGCCGAGTCGGCCCGCCCGTTCGTCGCCCGGATGCGCCGCGGCCTGCTGGTCACCGACCTGTGGTACACGCGGGTGCTGGACCCCAAGACACTGGTGGTGACCGGTCTGACCCGCAACGGCGTGTGGCTGGTGGAGGACGGGGAGGTCACCCGTGCGGTGGGAAACCTGCGTTTCACCCAGTCCTACCCGCGGGCGCTGGGGCCGGGCCGGGTGATCGGGATCGGCGCCGAGTCGGTGCTGCTGCCGGATTCCTGGGGCGGTTCCCGGTACGCGGCGCCGGCCCTGCACCTGGCGTCCTGGAACATCACCGGCAACGCGTCCGGGTGATCCTCTAGCCCATCGGTAACCGTCTTTGCGGGCCGGGATGATGTTTTTGTGACGTACTTGGCATCCCCGGTCCGCAAAGAATCCGACCTTCGGCGTAACGTGTGCGACACATCACCGTCGCGAGGACGGCTGAGGGCGGCTACCCGTGTGTCCGCTTCCGGCCGGCCCCGCGCACCTGGCGCGGCACCGGCAGGGGGATGACATGACGACGACGGCAACAAGGCCGGGTCGCGCACGCGCGGCCATCTCGGCACGGACACTCCGGACCGACCGATGGTGGCTGGCGCCACTGATCACGGTCCTCGGGCTGAGCGCCTGGGTGATCTATGCGACCGTCCGGGTGTTCCTGCACCGGGACTTCTACGTCGCGGACTACCACTATCTGACGCCGTTCTACTCGCCGTGTCTCACCGACCGGTGCGGCGACGCCGCCGAGTTCGGCACTCCCCTGCCGAACTCCTGGCTCATTCCGGAGGCGGCCTTCACGCTGCCGTTCCTGCTGCTCTTCCGGCTCACCTGCTACTACTACCGGAAGGCGTACTACCGGGCGTTCTGGCTCTCCCCGCCGGCCTGCGCGGTGCCCGACGGCCACCGGCGGTACTCCGGCGAGACCCGGTTCCCGCTGGTGTTCCAGAACGCCCACCGGTACGCGTTCTACGCCGCCTTCCTGATCTCGATCATCAACACCTGGGACGCGGTCCGCGCGCAGACCACCGGTCTCGGGCTGGGCAACGTGATCCTCTGGGGCAACGTGATCATGCTCTGGGCGTACACCTTGTCCTGCCACTCCTGCCGGCACATCGCCGGCGGCCGGCTCAAGCACTTCTCCCGGCACCCGGTGCGCTATCGCCTCTGGACGTTCGTGTCCAAGCTCAACACCCGGCACATGCAGCTGGCCTGGATCACCCTCGGGACGCTCGCGCTGACCGATTTCTACATCATGGCGGTCTCCGCCGAGTGGTTCTCCGACCTGCGGTTGATCGGCTAGGAGGCGGACGACGATGACCACCACAACCGAACGCCATCTGTACGACGTCGTGGTGATCGGCGCGGGCGGGGCGGGCCTGCGCGCGGCGATCGAGGCCCGGCTGGCCGGCAAGCGCACCGCGATCATCTCCAAGTCGCTGTTCGGCAAGGCGCACACGGTGATGGCCGAGGGCGGCGCCGCGGCGGCCATGGGGAACGTGAACAGCCGGGACAACTGGATGGTGCACTTCCGGGACACCATGCGCGGCGGCAAGTTCCTGAACAACTTCCGGATGGCCGAGCTGCACGCCAAGGAGGCCCCGGAGCGGATCTGGGAGCTGGAGACGTACGGGGCGCTGTTCGACCGGACGAAGGACGGCAAGATCTCCCAGCGGAACTTCGGCGGCCACGAGTACCCGCGGCTCGCCCACGTCGGCGACCGCACCGGCCTGGAGCTGATCCGTACCCTGCAGCAGAAGATCGTCTCGCTGCAGCAGGAGGACTTCGCCGAGACCGGCAGCTACGAGTCGCGGATCCGGGTGTTCCAGGAGACCACGATCACCGAGCTGCTGCTCGACGGCGACCGGGTGGCCGGCGCCTTCGGGTACTACCGCGAATCCGGCGACTTCCTGCTCTTCGAGGCGCCCGCGGTGGTGCTCGCCACCGGCGGCGTCGGCCGCAGCTACAAGGTCACCTCGAACTCCTGGGAGTACACCGGCGACGGCCACGCGCTGGCCCTGCGCGCCGGCGCCACCCTGATCAACATGGAGTTCCTGCAGTTCCACCCGACCGGCATGGTGTGGCCGCCCAGCGTCAAGGGCATCCTGGTCACCGAGTCGGTCCGGGGCGACGGCGGGGTGCTGCGCAACTCCGAGGGCAAGCGGTTCATGTTCGACTACGTCCCGGACGTCTTCCGCAAGCAGTACGCGGAGACCGAGGAGGAGGCCGACCGCTGGTACACCGACCCGGACAACAACCGCCGGCCGCCCGAGCTGCTCCCCCGCGACGAGGTGGCCCGGGCGATCAACAGCGAGGTCAAGGCGGGGCGCGGCAGCCCGGCCGGTGGGGTCTTCCTGGACGTCTCCACCCGGATGCCGGCCGAGACGATCATCCGGCGGCTCCCGTCGATGCACCACCAGTTCAAGGAGCTGGCCGACGTCGACATCACCAAGGAGCCGATGGAGGTCGGGCCGACCTGTCATTACGTGATGGGCGGCGTCGAGGTGGACCCGGACACCGGCGCGGCGGCCGGCTCGGTGCGGGGGCTGTTCGCGGCCGGCGAGGTGTCCGGCGGCATGCACGGCTCCAACCGGCTGGGCGGGAACTCCCTCTCCGACCTGCTGGTCTTCGGAAAACGGGCCGGTGAGCACGCCGCGGCGTACGTGGACTCGCTGCCCAGGCGCCCCAAGCCGGACCGGGTGGACGTGGCAGCGGCCGCCGAGGTGGCGCTCGCGCCGCTGGCGCGCGAGCAGGGCGAGAACCCGTACACCCTGCAGCAGGACCTGCAGGCGGTGATGGGCGACCTGGTCGGCATCATTCGCCGGGAGGGCGAGCTCGGCGAGGCCCTCAAGCGGCTGCACGAGCTGCGGCTGCGGGTGGCGGACGTCGCGGCCGTCGGCGGCCGGCGCTACAACCCGGGCTGGCACCTAGCCCTCGACCTGCGCAACATGCTGATCGTCTCGGAGTGCACGGCGAAGGCGGCGCTGGAGCGCGAGGAGTCGCGCGGCGGGCACACCCGGGAGGACTTCCCGAAGATGAGCCCGCAGTGGCGGCGGATCAACCTGGTCTGCTCGCTCGACGAGGCCGGCGAGGTGCGCCTGGACCGCAAGCCGGTGCCGGCCATGCCACCCGAGCTGCTGGATCTGTTCGATCGCAGCGAGCTGGCGAAGTACCTGACCGACGAGGAGCTGGGGGAAGAGTGAACCGACACTTCCGCGTCTGGCGGGGCGACTCGTCCGGCGGCGACCTGAAGGACTTCGACGTCGAGGTGAACGACGGCGAGGTCGTGCTGGACATCATCCACCGCCTGCAGGCCACCCAGGCCCCCGACCTGGCCTGCCGGTGGAACTGCAAGGCCGGCAAGTGCGGCTCCTGCTCGATGGAGATCAACGGCATGCCCCGGCTCGGGTGCATGACGCGGATGTCCACGTTCACCCCTGACGAGACGATCACGATCACCCCGCTGCGGACCTTCCCGGTGATCCGGGACCTGGTCACCGACGTCTCCTTCAACTACGAGAAGGCGCGCGAGACCCCGGCCTTCGCCCCGCCGCCCGGCGTCGCCCCCGGCCAGTACCGGATGCAGCAGGTCGACGTGGAGCGCAGCCAGGAATTCCGCAAGTGCATCGAGTGCTACCTCTGCCAGAACACCTGCCACGTGGTCCGCGACCACGAGGAGAACAAGGAGTCCTTCTCCGGCCCACGCTTCTTCATCCGCGCCGCCGAGCTCGACATGCACCCGCTGGACAACCGCACCGACCGTAAGCAGTACGCCCAGCGGAGTCAGGGCCTCGGCTTCTGCAACATCACCAAGTGCTGCACCGAGGTCTGCCCGGAGCACATCAAGATCACCGACAACGCCATCATCCCGATGAAGGAGCGCGTCGTGGATCGTCGCTACGATCCTCTGGTCCGGCTCGGCCGCAAGATCTTCCGCCGCGACCAGCTGGAGAACATGGCCCCGTCCACCTCCGAGGGCGTCTCCGGCATCGGCGCCGGCATGACCTACACCAGCGCCCGCCTGCCCGAGGGGCCGCCGGTCGGCCCGGACGGCCGGCTGGAGATCGCCGAGCTGGCGGCGCCCGTCCAGGGCGGCCCGTCGCCGTTCGGCGAGGACATGACGTTCCCGCTCCCGCCGGAGCATGTCTCCTACCACCACCCGGAGACCGACCGGTCCGCCGGCCACCCCTGAAACCCGTTCCCGGGTACGTCCCTGGCCGCCCCACCGCACCTCAGCCCCTGGCACTCCCCGCGCGCGACGCCGCGGCCCACTCCCGGACGCGGCCCGCGCCGCCGGCTGCCGGCCGGCAGTCAGGGGTCTCTCCGGACCCGCGGAACACCCCTGGAGACCAGCTGGGGAGCCGGCGGCGGAACGGTGCGACGGGGGCTGTCGGGTGACGCCTAGAGTTGGCGCATGCCGTCGTTCGTGTCGCCCGCTCTTGCCGCTGGGACGTTTGCCGGGTCGGCACAGCCGGAGATCCGGGGCGATGGTGTGCTGTTGCGGCCGTGGCGGGAGACGGACCGGGCGGCGGTCGTCGCGGGGTATGCCGATCCGGCCATTCAGCAGTGGCACTGCCGGACCATGACCCCGGAGGAGGCCGCGGCCTGGATCGCGGCCTGGCCGCACCGCTGGCGGTCGGAGACCGGGGCGGGCTGGGCCGTCGTCGACACCGGGGAGCTGTCGCCGCCGGACGGCGGCGCGGCGTCCGGGCCGGAGAACTACGGTTCGGCCGGGTCGGACGGCGGCGGGTCGGCCGCGTCGGACAGTGGCCGGGCGGTCGGGCAGATCAGCTTCCGGAGGATCGACCTGGACGGCGGGTCGGCCGAGATCTCCTACTGGGTGCTGCCCGGATCCCGTGGACGCCGCATCGCTCCGCGCGCGCTTTCCGCTCTGACGAACTGGGCCTTCACCGATCTCGGCCTGCATCGGCTGGAGCTGAACCACTCCACCGCGAACACGGCCTCCTGCCGCGTCGCCACCCGGGCGGGTTTCCCGGCCGAGGGCACGAAGCGAGCCGAGGCCCGCCATGCCGACGGCTGGCACGACATGCACCAGCATGCCCGCCTCGCCACCGACTGACCTGAGCCGAGAGGTCGGCCGACGGCGGGCCGGGGTCTGCCGGCAGGCATGGGCCGGTGCCCGGGCCGCCGGTGAGGTTCGGCAGGCGCAGCGCGGAGCCCGTCGGCCGCGGTGGACCAGCGCGGGTTCCGGCGGTCGGCGGGCACCGGCCGGCGGAGCGCGGAGCACAGTCGGCCGGAGTGAGTCGGCGGGGGCCGAGGCGGTCAGCGTAAGTCGGCCGGCGGGGTGGTGGAGTCGGTCAGGAAGAGCTGGGTGATGGTGACGTCGTGCCAGGCGCCGTGCTTCCAGCCGATCCGGGAGTGGGTGCCGACAGGCTGGAAGCCCAGTGCCGCGTGCAACGCCAGGCTCGGCTCGTTCGGAAGGGTGGTCTTGGCGACCGCCACCCGGAACCCGCGGGCGGCCAACGTGGGGAGCAGCACCCCGTACAGAGCCCGGCCGGCGCCCGTGCGGCGGCGGCCCAGCTCCAGGTAGACGCTGACCTCGCAGGACCAGCGGTAGGCCGGCCGGGCCGCGAAGGGGCGGGCGTAGGCGTAGCCGATCACCCGGCCGGCGTCCTCGGCGACCAGCCAGGCGTGGGTGGCCGCGGACTCGGCGATCCGGACGGCCATCGCGGCCGGGGTCGGCGGCTCGGTCTCGAAGGTGATCGCGGTGTCTAGCACGTATGGGCGGTAGACGGCGGCGCAGGCGTGCGCGTCGGCGGCCGTGGCGTCCCGGATGGTCAGTGACATGCCGACCATCGTCGGTGATCGGCGGGCTTCACGTCGTACCGGATCAATTCGGTTCCGCGGTTCCGGTTCTTGAATTTTCGCCTAGCCGGCGGGCGAGGCCGTCGAGCAGGCGCTTGAGCCCGAAGGCGAAGGAGTCCTCCAGGACGCGGTCGGGCCCGGGGCCGGCGACCCCGTTGAGGCGGCGTGGTGCGGATAGCCGCCGTCCATCCGCTCGACCAGCGGCTCGATCTGCCCGGCCGGGCGCAGGCCGCCGCGGCGGGCGGCGGCCATCAGGGCGGACCCGGTGGTGGCGGAGCCGATGGCGTGGGAGTTGTCCACAGGGCCGGCCGAAGAGCCGAACATCAGTACTAATATTGCGGCATGAGCAGTGCTTATCAGCCTTCGATGCTCGACCTGATGACACCGGCGGGCTCGGGCCCCGCCCTCGAGCCGCTGGCCGGGGCGACCCGGCATCGGCTCACCGCCGGCGCCTGGGTCGACCTGCTACCGGGGTGGCTGCACGGGTCCGACGCGGTGTTCGAGACCCTGCTCGGGATCGACTGGCGGGCCGAGCGGCGGAAGATGTATGACGGCGTGGTGGACGTCCCCCGGCTGCTGCGGTGGTTCGGGGCGGGCGAGCCACTGCCGCATCCGGCACTGGTCGAGGCGCGATCGGCGCTGAACGCGCACTATGCCCCCGAGCTGGGCGAGGAGTTCGTGACCGCGGGAATGTGCCTGTATCGGGACGGGCGGGACAGCGTGGCCTGGCACGGCGACACGATCGGGCGGTCGGCCAGCGAGGACACCATGGTGGCGATCGTGTCGGTGGGGTCGCCGCGGAATTTGCTGCTGCGGCCCCGGGCCGGCGGGCGGGAGACGTTGCGGTTCCCGTTGGGGCACGGGGATCTGATCGTGATGGGTGGGTCCTGCCAGCGGACCTGGGAGCACGCGGTGCCCAAGACGGCTCGCGGGGTGGGGCCGCGGATCAGCGTGCAGTTCCGGCCTCGCGGGGTGGCTTAGCACGGGGCGGGCCCGGTGTTCGGCGCCGCCCGGTGACGCCGTTCGTGGCCGGATGGCCTCGTTCGCCGGTGGACCCGGCGTTGCCTTTTGGCGCCGCTGCCGGCGGAGCCGGCGCCTGATCAGCCTGTTGCCGTCCGTGGGCGGGCGCGGTCACGGTCCCGGGTCTCGTGGTGGCCGTCCGTCCACCTGGCGGCGGGCCGGCGGCTCATCCGCCCGCCGGCAACGGCGTCTGCGCTGATCACAGCTTTTCGGTGCGGTCCATGTTCGCGCCAGGTAACGGGGGCGTTGCAAGTAGTTGACGAGGCGGATCAGAAAGTTACACTCCTAGTGTAAATAGTTGACCATCACGCTCCACTGTGGACTAAAGCTGTCCGAACGAGGTGGCCATGTCGACGAAAACCCCTGTTCCTGAGCTTGTGCTCGACCAGATAACGGTTCGCTTCGGTGGGCTGGTCGCTCTTGATGACGTCTCGCTGAGGGTTCCGGCGGGGCGGATCGTGGGGGTGATCGGGCCGAACGGGGCCGGCAAGACCACGCTCTTCAACGTCATCTGCGGGTTCGTGACGCCCAGCGCCGGGCAGATCAGCCTCGGTGGACGGAGCTGGAAGCCGCGCCCGCACCGGCTGAACCGGCTCGGAATCGCCCGGACGCTGCAGGGGGTGGGGCAGTTCGGCGGGCTGACCGTGCTGGAGAACGTGCTGGTCGGCGCGCGTGGCTTCCGCTCCGGAGAGGAACCGGCCGGGCGCGGGTGGCCGGCCGGGCGGGCACGGCAGTCCGAACAGGACGCCCTTGCGGCTCTGGAGAGGTGCGGCGTCGCGGAATACGCGCACGCGTATCCGGGGACGCTGCCCTACGCGGTCCGCAAGCGGATCGAGCTGGCTCGCGCCCTCGCCGCCCGGCCCCGGATCCTGATGCTCGACGAGCCGGCCGGCGGGCTGGACACCGACGAGATCCATTGGCTGGCCGGGCTGATCAAGACGGCGGGGACCACGGTCCTGCTGGTGGAGCACCACATGGATCTGGTCATGTCGGTCTGCGACGAGATCCTGGTGCTCGACTTCGGCAAGCCGATCGCGCTCGGCACGCCCGCCGGGATCAGAGCGAACGAAAAGGTGACCGAGGCCTACCTGGGAACCGCGGCATGAACGCGAACGGGGAGGCGAGTGCGGCATGGCCGTGAACCCGGACGAGCCCTACCGGAAGCAGAGCGGCCTCCTGGAGGTCGAGGATCTCACCGCCGGCTACGGCGCGGCGCCGGTCCTGCACGACGTCCGGTTCACCGTGCGGCCCGGCCAGATCGTCGCCGTGCTGGGAGCGAACGGCGCCGGCAAGACCACCCTCCTGCGCGCCCTGTCCGGCCTGGTCGAAGCGGACCACGGCCGGATCGTGTTCGACGGCGAGGATCTGCGCGACGTCAAGGTGGAGCAGATGGTCCGCCGCGGCATCGCGCACGTGCCGGAGGGCCGCGGGGTGGTCACCGAGCTCACCGTCGACGAGAACCTGCGGCTCGGCGGGCTCTGGCGACGCGACCGCGCGGACGCGGCGCGCGCCCTGGACGAGGTCTACGACCTCTTTCCGGCGCTGGCACAACGGCGTGCCAGCGCCGGGCACCAACTCTCCGGCGGCGAGCGGCAGATGCTCGCGCTGGGCCGCGCCCTGATCGGCCGGCCCCGGCTGCTGCTGCTCGACGAGCCGTCGCTGGGCCTGGCCCCGAGGATCACCGCGCAGATCCTGGCGCTGCTGCGGGAGCTGCGGGACCGCACCGGGCTCGCGGTGCTGCTGGTCGAGCAGAACGTGCGCAGCGCGCTCTCCGTCGCCGACGAGGGCATCGTCCTGTCGCTGGGCCGCGTGGTCACCCGCAACTCCGCCGCCGACCTGCGCGACGACGCCGACCTGCGGCACGCCTACCTGGGTTTCTGACGAGGACGAGAGGAGGGGCCGAGAGGATGGACAGATTCTTCTACCTGACCTTCGACGGGCTCAGCCGGGGCGCGGTGTACGCCGCGTTCGCGCTGGCCCTGGTGTTGATCTGGCGAGCCGCCCGGATCGTCAACTTCGCTCAGGGCGCGATGGCCGTGGCCGCCGTCTACGTGGCGTACTCGGTGACCGGCGCGACCGGGTCGTACTGGCTCGGTTTCGCCGCCGCCCTGGTCTTCGGCCTGCTGCTGGGCATCGCCGTGGAGAAGGCGGTGATGCGCTTCGTGGACCACTCGTCGCCGCTCAACGGCGTGGTCGTGGCGCTCGGCCTGGTGCTGATCACACAGGGGGTGCTCGGCATGGTCTACGGCAACGAGTACCGGCCGGTGACCACCCCGTTCCGCCGGGACGCGTTCGACGTCGGCGGGATCGCGCTGCTCAGCCGGTACGACGTGTTCGTGTTCGCCGCGGTGGGCGCGGTGGTCGTCGCGCTCACGCTGCTGTTCACCCGCACGGCGGCCGGGTTGCGGATGCGTGCCGCCGCGTTCGCCCCGGACGTGTCCCGGCTGCTCGGCGTCCCGGTCGGCGGCATGTTGACGCTGGGCTGGGCGCTCGCCGCCGCGGTCGGGTCGCTGGCCGGGATGCTGGTGGTCCCGACCGAGTTGGGCCTGCACCCGACGGCGATGGACGTGGTGTTCGTGTCCGCGTTCACCGCCGCCGTGGTGGGTGGCCTGGACAGCCCGATCGGCGCGGTGACCGGCGGTCTGATCGTCGGGCTGCTGCTCTCCTACGTCAGCGGTTACCTGGGCGCGACTGTCGCCCCGATGGCGGTGCTGCTCCTGCTCGTGGTGGTGCTGCTCGGCCGGCCGGGCGGGCTGTTCTCGAGCTCGAAGGCGAGGCTGGCATGACGGACGTCCGGGAGAAGCGCGCCACGGAGGCCGTACAGAGCAAGGCTTTCAAGAGGAAGAAGACGCCCCATCCGATCTGGTACGCCGTGGCGGGCGCCGTGCTCGTCGCCGCCCTCACCCATTACCTCCCGCCGTTCCGGAACTACCAGCTGGCCACCGTCGGCGCCTACTTCACGGTGACCGCCGGCCTGACCGTCCTCACCGGACTCAACGGGCAGCTGTCGCTGGGGCACGGCGCCCTGATGGCCACCGGCGCCTACACGTTCGCGCTGGCCCAGAACCGGTGGCTGGCCCTGCCGCTCAGCTTCGCCGCCGCCTTGCTCGTCACGACGCTGGCGGGCGTGGTGATCGGGCTGGCCGCGGCCCGGTTGCGCGGCCCCTACCTGGCCGGCCTCACGCTCGCGGTGGCGGTCGTGGTGCCGTCGGTGACCAGCACGTTCGACGACACGTTCAACAGCGACATGGGCCTGTCGATCGCGCTCGACCCGCCGCCCGGCGCCGTCGCGATGGAGCAGTGGCAGGCCTGGCTCTGCTGGACGGGCGCGCTGATCACCGCGTTGCTGCTGGCCGTGCTGGTGCGCGGGCGGTTCGGGCGGGACCTGCGCGCGGTGCGGGACGACGAGACCGCGGCCCGGCTGGCGGGGGTGCACGTGGCCCGTACCCAGGTCCTCGCGTTCGTCGTCAGCGCCGCCTGCGCCGGCCTGTCCGGCGCGCTCTTCGCGGTCCTGGCGCAGAGCGTCTCCCCCGGCGCCTTCCCGCTGACCCTGTCGCTGTTCCTGGTGATGGCCATCGTGATCGGCGGCCTGGGCCGGCTGGCCGGCGCGCTCTGCGGAGCGGTGCTGCTGGTCGCGCTGCCCGCGCTGGCCCAGACCGCCGGGGAACGCTCCGGGTCGCAACGGCTGGAGGGCAACCTGGCCCTGGTGATCTTCGGCGTGGTGCTCGTGGTCGTCATGCTGGCCGCCCCGGGCGGCCTGGCTTCCCTTCGATTGTCCACGATATTCAGGAGGAAACGATGAAACGCACCACGGCGGTGTTCCTCGCCGTCCTCTTGTTCGCCGGGGCCTGCGAGGGCTCCTCCTCGAAGAGCGGTTCCGGCGGCGGCAGCGTCCCGGGGGTGACCGACAGCGAGGTCGTGGTCGGCACGCACATGCCGCTGACCGGACCGGCCGCGGCCGGATACGCCAAGATCTCACCGGCCACCAAGGCCTACTTCGACTTCGTCAACGCGGGCGGCGGGATCCACGGCCGGAAGATCACCTACCAGGTCAAGGACGACGCCTACAACCCGGCGACCACCCAGCAGGTGGTGCGTGAGCTGGTTCTACAGGACAAGGTCTTCGCGATCCTGAACGGCCTGGGCACCGCGACGCACTCCGGCGTGCTGGACTTCCTGAAGACCAACCGGGTGCCGGACCTCTTCGTGGCCAGCGGCAGCCGCACCTGGAACCAGCCGGACAAGTATCCGCAGACGTTCGGCTTCAACCCGGACTACACCGTCGAGGGCAAGATCCTCGGCAGTTACGTCAAGCAGAACCTGGCCGGCAAGAGGGCCTGCTTCCTCGGCCAGGACGACGACTTCGGCCGGGACAGCCTGGCCGGGATCGAGAAGATCCTGGGCCCGGTGGCGGCCGAGCAGAGCTACGTGACCAGCAGCCCGAACGTGGGCCCGCAGATGGGCGCGCTCAAGGCGGCCGGCTGCGAGGTGGTGCTGCTCGCCACGATCCCGGGCTTCACCGCGCTGTCGATCGGCACGGCCGCGAAGATCGGCTTCAAGCCGCAGTTCGTGGTCAGCAACGTGGGCGCCGACCCGGCCACGGTCAGCAAGGCGCTGGGGGCGGCCGCGCCGCTGCTGGAGGGCGTCGTCTCGGCGAACTACCTGCCGTTGACCACTGACGCGCCGAACCCGTGGATCCAGCTCTTCAAGAAGGTCAACGACCAGTACAACGGTGGCGCGGAGTTCGACAACAACGTGGTCTACGGGATGTCCGTGGCGTACCTGTTCGTGCAGTCGCTGCAGGCCGCGGGCAGGGACCTGACCCGCGACGGGATCACCGCCGCGGTCCGCCGGAACGGATTCCAGGGCCCGGGTCTGGTCCCGCTGCGCTTCTCCGACAAGGATCATTCCGGGTACGGCGGTCAGCAGCTCACCCGGATCGAGGGCGGCAAGGCGGTGTTCTTCGGGCAGGCCTGGACCACCGACGACGCGGACGGCGCGGTGCAGCCGTACACCGGTCAACCCGTGACGCCCCCGCAGAACGGGATCCCGGCAGCGTAATATTCGCACGCTGAGTGCATAAAGACTGAGGAGGAGTGCGATGGCGGACCAAGTGGCGATCGTGACCGGGGCAAGCCGGGGAATCGGGTTCGCCATCGCGCAACGCTTCGTCGCCCAGGGGACGAAGGTCGCGATCACCGGCCGGGACGCGGACGCGCTGGCGGCCGCGGTCACCCAGCTGGGCGGAGAGGACGTGGCGCTCGGGGTGGCCGGCAAGGGCGACGACGCGGACCACCGGAGCGCGGTGGTGGACGCGGTGAACGAGAGGTTCGGGCCGGTCACCACGCTGGTCAACAACATCGGGATCAACCCGGCGTACGGGACGCTGGCCACCCTGGACCTGAACGCCGCGCGCAAGATGGCCGAGGTCAACCTGATCGGCACGCTCGGCTGGGTGCAGGAGGCGCTGCGCGGCGGGCTGTCCGAGGGCGGCTCGGTCGTCAACATCTCGTCGGTCTCCGGGGTCCGCCCGGCGCCCGGCATCGCGTTCTACGGCACCACCAAGGCCGCGCTGATCCACCTCACCGAGGAGCTGGCCGTCGAGCTGGCGCCGCGGATCAGGGTGAACGCGGTAGCGCCGGCCGTGGTCAAGACCCGCTTCGCGACAGCGCTCTTCGAGGGCCGGGAGGAGCAGGTCACCGCGACGTACCCGCTCAAGCGCCTGGGCGTGCCGGAGGACGTGGCCGGCACGGTGGCGTTCCTCTGCTCGCCGGACGCGTCCTGGATCACCGGGCAGACCATCGTGCTCGACGGCGGCGTCACCCTGACCGGGGTGGTCGAGTGAGGCGCGTCGTCGTCACCGGCGCCGGCGGAGGGATCGGCGCCGCGCTGGCCCGGCGGTTCGCCGCCGACGGCGCCAGGGTCGTGGTCAGCGACATCAACCCCGCCGCGGCCGAGGCGGTGGCCCGGGAGATCGGCGCCGTCGCGGTGGCTGCCGACGCGGCGTCCGAGGCCGATGTACGACGGCTGGTCGCCCGCTCCTCGGAAGAGCTCGGCGGGATCGACCTGTTCTGCTCGAACGCCGGCGTGCTGAGCGCCGGTGACGAGAACACCCCGGACGAGCAGTGGGACCGCGACTTCGCGGTGAACGTGATGTCGCACGTCCACGTCACCCGCGCGCTGCTGCCCCAGTGGCTGGACTCGGGCGCCCCGAAGCGGCTGCTGATCACGGTGAGCGCGGCCGGGCTGCTGACCCTGTTGGGCAGCGCCACCTACTCGGTGACCAAGCACGCGGCGCTCGCCTACGCGGAATGGCTGCGCGCCACGTACGCCCATCGGGGTCTGATCGTCCAGGCGCTCTGCCCGCAGGGTGTCCGCACCGACATGCTGACCAGCGGGAACGCCCGCGGCAGCGGCAGCGCCGCGCTGCTCGCCGAGGGAGCGCTGGAGCCGGCCGCGGTGGCCGATCACGTCGCGGAGTCGCTGACCGGCACCGGTTTCCTGATCCTGCCCCATCCGGAGGTCGCGGAGTACTACCGCTTGCGCGCGACGGATCCGGACCGTTGGCTGGGTGGCATGAACAAGTTGCAGCGCGGCTTCGAGGGGCGGGAATGAAGGGGCTGGACCTGGAGAGGCTCCAGGACTACCTGGACAGTCCGCCGCTGACCGGGACGATGTTCGCGGGCGGGCGGTCCAATCTGACGTACGCGGTGACCGACGGGACGAACCGCTGGGTGCTGCGCCGGCCGCCGCTCGGGCATGTACTGCCGACCGCGCACGACATGGCCCGCGAGCACAGGGTCCTGGACGCGCTCGCCAAGGCGGGCTTCCCGGTGCCGGCCCCGGTGCTGCTCTGCACCGACGCCGAGGTCATCGGGGCGCCGTTCTACCTGATGGAGCACGTCGACGGAAAGATCTACCGGGACGCCGCCGACCTGGAGAAGGTCGACCTGCGCGGCCTGACGCTCAGGCTCGTCGACACGCTGGCCGACCTGCACGCCCTGGTGCCCGGCGAGATCGGGCTGGGCGACTTCGGCAGGCCGGAGGGCTTCAACGCCCGCCAGGTCCGCCGCTGGAAGCAGCAGTTGGACGCGTCGCGCAGCCGCGAGCTGTCCGGCATCGAGGAGTTGCACGCCCGGCTCGCCGCGGACATCCCGGCCGGCGGGCCCGGCGCCGTGGTGCACGGCGACTTCCGCCTGGACAACGTGCTGATCGGCGACGGTCTGACGGTCAACGCGGTGCTGGACTGGGAGATGTCGACGCTCGGCGACCCGCTCAGCGACCTGGCCCTGATGCTGGTCTACGCGGGCCGGCCGCTGCTGATCCGGGACGGTCGGCCGGTCGCCCCGATCGACCTGCCCGGCCACCCGGCGCTCGACGAGATGGCCGCGCGGTACGCCGAGCGCAGTGGCCGCGACGTCGGCGACCTGCACTGGTACGTGGGGTTCGCGGCGTTCAAGCTGGCCGTCATCCTGGAGGGCGTGCACTACCGCTTCACCAAGGGCCAGACCGTCGGCGCCGGCTTCGACACCGTCGGCGCCATGGTGCCCGAGCTGATCGAGCAGGGCCACCGAGCGCTGGAAGGACACTGATGGACTTCGAGTTCGACGCGACGACCGAGGACTACCGCAAGCGGCTGCTCGCCTTCATGGACGAGCACGTGTACCCGGCCGAGGCCGGTTACCACTCCGACGGCTGGGAGCCTCCGGCCGTACTGGAAAGTCTGAAGGTCGCGGCGAAGGCCGCCGGGCTCTGGAATCTCTTCCTGCCCGGCGAGCACGGCGCCGGCCTGACCAACCTGCAGTACGCGCCGCTCGCCGAGATCACCGGGCGCAGTCCGGCGATCGCCCCGGCGGCGCTGAACTGTGCCGCCCCGGACACCGGCAACATGGAGGTGCTCGCCGAGTTCGGCACCCCGCAGCAGCGGGAACAGTGGCTGCGGCCGCTGCTCGACGGCACCATCCGGTCCGCCTTCGCGATGACCGAGCCGCAGGTCGCGTCGTCGGACGCGACGAACATCGGCACCCGGATCGAGCGGGACGGCGACGAGTACGTCATCAACGGGCACAAGTTCTACATCACCGGCGCGATGAACCCGAACTGCCGGATCTTCATCGTGATGGGCAAGACCGACCCGGACGCGGAACGGCACGTGCAGCAGAGCCAGATCCTGGTGCCGCGGGACACCCCGGGCCTCACGGTGAAGCGCGGCATGACCGTCTTCGGCTACACCGACGGAGACCACGGCGGCCACGCCGAGTTGATCTTCGAGAACGTCCGGGTGCCGGTGAGCAACCTGATCGGGGTCGAGGGCGGCGGCTTCGCGATCTCCCAGGCGCGGCTCGGCCCGGGCCGGATCCACCACTGCATGCGGCTGATCGGCATGGCCGAGCGCGGCCTGGAACTGATGTGCCGGCGTTCGCTGGCCCGCGCCCCGTTCGGCAAACCGCTCGCCGAGCAGGGCGTGGTCCAGGACTGGATCGCCGAGTCGCGGGTCCGCATCGAGCAGGCCCGCCTGCTGGTGCTCAAGGCCGCCTGGCTGATGGACACGGTCGGCAACAAGGGCGCGCACACCGAGATCCAGGCCATCAAGATCGTGGTGCCGTCCACCGTGGAGTGGATCCTGGACAAGGCGATCCAGGCCCACGGCGCGGCCGGGACCAGCCAGGACACGCCGCTCGCCGCGCTCTGGGCGGCGGCCCGCACGCTGCGCCTCGCCGACGGCCCCGACGAGGTGCACAAGCGGTCGCTGGCCCGGCGGGAGCTGAACCGGTACCGGAGTCGCCCGTGACCACACCCCCGCGGGCGGACGGTCGCACCGCGCGGTCCGAGCGGACCCGCAACGCGATCGTCGACGCCCACCTCCGGTTGATCGCCGACGGGGACCTGCGCCCCACCGCGGACCGGATCGCCAAGCTCGCCGGTGTCTCGCTGCGCGCGCTGTGGAGCCACTTCGCCGACATGGAGGCGCTGATGGCGGCCAGCGGGCAGCGGGTGCTGGAGCAGCGCGACGCGTCGTACCGACCGATCCCGCCGGGCCTGCCACTGGCCGACCGGATCGAGCGGTTCAGCCACCAGCGGGCCCGCCTGCTGGAGGAGATCGGGCCGGCGGCGCGGGCGTCCGCGCTGAAGGAGCCGTTCTCCAGCGCGCTGCAGCGCTACCGGCGGGTGCACGTGTCCCGGGTCCGTGACGAGTTGACCAGCACGTTTCCCGAGGAGATCGGGTCCGACGAGGATCTGCTGAACGCGTTGACCGCGATCAGCCTGTGGCCCACCTGGTCGACCTGGCGGGAGGCGATGGAGCTGCCCGTCGAGGCGGCCCGGACCGCTCTGGCCCGCGGCGTGCACGCGCTGCTCACGCGAGGCTCGAACGCCGACAGCTGAGCGGGTCGCCGGCGACCGCCCGGGGACCACGTCCACGAGGGTCGCCGCGGCTCAGCTCGTGCGGCCGGGGAGCAGCCCGTCCAGATCCAGCTCGATCGCGAACGGCACGGGAATACGCAGCTTGCCACGATGAATTCCGGTCGGCACGTAGGAGCGCGTCGGTCCATCGAGCTCGTAGGTGTGGACGACAGGCGCCCCGTCGTCCTCTTCCTCGACGATCCAGTAGTTCGCGATGCCGGACTCCGCATACTTGCGCAGCTTGACTGTCCGGTCGCGGTGCGCCGACTCGGGCGAGACCACCTCGATCACCAAGAGGACCTGATCGGGCGTGAAGAAGGTGCGGCGCAGATCACGGGGCTGCTCTGTGACCAGAACATCCGGTTCGGGACGATTCTTGTCGTCCAGTCGAATCGTGATCTCCCGCACGACTTCGATGCCCGCCGGCGCCTGCGCCCGGAGGGCACCCCGCAGTTCATCGATGAGAATGGCGTGCCAGATTCGCCGCGGAGACATCATGAAGACGAGTGCTCCATCAATCAGCTCGGTGTGACGGGGCGCTTCAGGAAGATGGTCGAGGTCGTCGGCGAACCAGCCCTCCGGGCGGGGCGGGCGCATCCACTCGGGCACCGCGGTCATGGCGTCACCGTAGCATTCAGTGATGGCCGCCTCCCTGTTGCGCAGCCGGCGGCCGCGTGGCTGTGCGGGACCTCGCCGGCGCGGGACGCGACCCGGCGAGGTCCCGGCGATCACAGACGGACAACCGAGCGGGCGCCCTCGCCCCGGGCCATCCGTTCGAAGGCGGCCGGCACGCCGGCCAGCCCGATCCGGTCGGTGATCAGGTGGTCCAGGGACAGCTTGCCGTCCAGCACGTCCCGGGCCAGCGCCGGCACCGCCACGTCCGGGTCCGCCTGGCCGTAGACCGAGGCCCGCAACGTCCGCGCGGACGAGAAGATGTCCAGCGCGGCCAGCTGCACCAGGTCGTCGGCCGCGCCCATCCCGACCACGGTGACCTGGCCGCCGCGCCGGGTGGCCCGCCACGCGGCGCGGATCGTCGACGCCCGGCCGACGCACTCGATGGCGTGGTCGGCGCCGCGGCCCTCGGTGCGCGCCCGCACGTCCTTGGAGAGCGTGTCCGACGAGACCACGAAATCGGTCGCGCCGGCCGCCTCCGCCAGGCCCTTCTTCGCCTCGGTGACGTCCACCGCGATCACCTGCGCGGCACCGGCCGCCCGGGCCGCCGCGACCACCGACAGCCCGACCCCGCCGAGCCCGATCACCAGCACCGACTCGCCCGCCCGTACGCTCGCGGTGTTGCGGACCGCGCCGGATCCGGTCAGCACCGCGCACCCGAGTAGGGCCGCCACTTCGAAATCCAACTCCCGGGGTACGGCGATCACCGCGTTCTCCGGCGCCACCACCTGCTCGGCGAACGCGCCCAGCCCGAGGCACACGTGCACCGGCGCCCCGTCCAGCGTCATGCCGTTCTCCAGCGCCGCCACCCCGGACGACGTGGAGCACAGCCACGGCTGCCCGTGCTCGCAGAACCAGCAGCCGCGGCAGGGCGGCTGCCAGTTCAGCACCACGTGGTCGCCGACCGCGGCCCGGGTGACGTGCTCGCCCACCTCGACCACCTCGCCGGCCGCCTCGTGACCGAGCACGAGCGGGTGCGGCGGCCGCAGCGTACCGTTGATCATGGAAAGGTCGGAGTGGCAGACGCCTGCCGCGCGGACCCGGACCCGCACCTGCCCGGGGCCGATCTCGGGCAGTCGCAGCTCCTCGACGGCGGCCGGGCCGCCGGTCTCCCGGACGACCAGTCCGGACACGTAGCGGGTCATCGCTGGATCGCCTTCACCTGCTGGAACTCCTCCAGGCCGAACCGGCCCAGTTCCCGGCCGACGCCGGACTGCTTGTACCCGCCGAACGGGGCGAACGGATTGAACGAGCCGCCGTTCACGTCGACCGCGCCGGTGCGGATCCGCCGGGCCACCGCCAGGGCGTGCTCGTCGCCGCCCCAGACCGCGCCGGCCAGGCCGTACTTCGAATTGTTGGCGATCCGCACGGCCTCGTCGTCGGTGTCGAACGGAATGATCGACAGCACCGGCCCGAAGACCTCCTCCTGGGCCAGCTCGCTCTCCGGGTCGACGTCGGCGAAGACGGTCGGCGCCACGAAGTGCCCGGTGTCCGGCAGCGGCGCGTCCAGGCCGCCGGCCACCAGCCGGGCCTCGGCGCGCTCGATGAAGCCGCGGACCCGCTCCCGCTGGCCGGCCGAGACCAGCGGGCCGAGCCGGGTGGCCGGGTCGAACGGGTCACCGACGGGGTAGCCGGCGGCGGTCTTGGCGGCCAGCGCGACCGCCTCGTCGTAGTGGCTGCGGTGCACCAGCATCCGGGTCCACGCGGTGCACGTCTGGCCGGAGTTGAGGAATGCGTTGCCGACGCCGACCTTGACCGCCTTGACCAGGTCGGCGTCCTCCAGGATCACGTTCGCCGACTTGCCGCCGAGTTCCAGGGAGACCTTGGCGATGCGGTCCGCGGCGGCGTGCGTGATCGCCCGCCCGGTCGCGGTGGAGCCGGTGAACGAGATCATGTCGATGTCCGGGTGGCCGGCGATGGCCGCGCCGACCACCGGGCCGGTGCCGGTGACCAGGTTCAGCACGCCGGGCGGCAGGCCCGCCTCGTCCGCCGCGTCGACGAGCAGGTACGCCACCAGGGGGGTCAGCTCGCTCGGCTTGAGCACCACCGTGCAGCCGGCCGCCAGCGCCGCCCCGACCTTCGCCACCACCTGGTGCAGCGGATAGTTCCACGGGGTGATCGCGCCGACCACGCCGGCCGCCTCGCGCACGACCAGCGAGTTGCCGATCGTCTCCTCCTCGGCCGGGCGGGACGCCAGGTCCGCGTACCCCTTGAGGACCGTGAGCGGCAGGCCGGCCTGGACCGCCTGCGCCACCTTCAGCGGTGTGCCCAGCTCCCGTCCGACCGTGCGGGCGATGTCCGCGGCCCGGGCGGCCAGCGCCTCGTGCAGCCGGCCCAGGGCGGCGCCGCGCCCGGCCGCCGGCAGGCCGGCCCAGCCGTCGAAGGCCTGCCGGGCGGCGGAGACCGCGAGGTTCACGTCCTCCGGCGTGCCCGCCGGGACGTGCCCGATCACCTGCTCGGTGTACGGGTTCTCCACCTCGATCCGGGCCGCCGACTCCGGCGGCACCCACGCGCCGCCGATGTAGAGCTGTTCCCGCAATTCCGACGTCATCGGCGTACCCCTTGGTCGTAGTGGTCGGACAGGCCGGCGAGCAGCACGTCCAGCCCGAGTTCGAACGCGCCCTCGTCGATCTCGGCGCGGTGGGCCGACAGCTCGTGGGCACGGTGCAGGTGCGGATAGCGGTCGTAGAGCTCCGGGTCGCTCTCGAAGCCGAGCGCGAACGAGCCGAGCGCGGAGCCGGTGATCAGGTACCGCATCAGCGCGCCGATGTGGGTGGCCCGCGACCGCGACCAACCGGCGTCGATCAGCGCGCCGTAGACGGCCTCCGCCATGGCCAACCCGTGCGGGCGCCGGCCGGGGCCGGTGGCCAGCACCGGGACGATGTTCGGGTGGGCGGCGAGCACCGCGTGGTACGACTTCGCCCAGAGCCGCAGCGCCTCGCGCCAGTCGGAGTCGGCGAACACCTCGATGTCGACCTGCGCCACCACCGACTCGGCGACCGCGTCGACGATCTCCGCCTTGGTGGCGAAGTGGTTGTAGAGCGACGGGCCCTGCACCCCGAGCTCGGTGGCGAGCCGCCGCATCGAGAGCGCGTCCAGCCCCTCCGCGTCGATCAGCGCCGAGGCGGCCTCGACGATGCGCTCCCGGGTGAGCAGCGCCTGCCGTGGCCGAGCCATGTGGGCACTCCTTCCGAACCGGATCCCTGGAAATCGGGAATCAGCACTGGACGCGCAAAAACTTACGCCGCTAGTTTATGCGCTAGCTGCGACGTACATCACTCCGGAAGGAACCAGCATGACGACTCTGTCCCTGGCCACAGTTCTGGCGGAGAGCGCGCGCCGGTACCCGGAGAAGGTGGCGGTGGTCGACGCGGGCGCCCGGATCACGTACCACGAGTTGTGGCAGCAGGCCCGGGAGTACGCCGCAGGCCTGCGCGAGCTGGGCGTCGGCCCGGGCAGCACGGTCGCCGTGATGATCCCGAACGTCGCCGACTTCCCCCGCGTCTACTACGCCGCGCTGGCCGTCGGCGCCCGCGTCGTGCCGGTCTCGCTGCTGCTGACAGCGGAGGAGGTGGCCTACGTCCTGACCGACAGCCAGGCCGACCTGATCGTCACCCACTCCGCGTTCCTGCAGGTGGGCGCCGGCGCGGCGGGGATCGCCCGGACCCCGCTGGTGAACGTCGGCCCGCTGCCGGCCGGGCTGCCGGACGCGCCGCGGCGGCTGGAGGAGGTGTCGGCGGCCGTCCCGGCGCTGCACACCTACGTGACCCGGCAGGCCGAGGACGTCGCGGTGGTCCTCTACACCAGCGGCACCACCGGCAAGCCCAAGGGCGCCCTGCTCACCCACCTGAACCTGGTGATGAACGCCGCGGTGAACGTGTTCGACGTGCACCCTCTCACCCGCGACGACGTGGTGCTGGGCTGCCTGCCGCTGTTCCACACGTTCGGCCAGACGGTCGGGATGAACGCGACGTTCCGGTTGGGCGGGACGCTGGTGCTGCTGGCCCGCTTCTCCGGCGAGGCGGCGATCGACCTGATGCTGCGGGAGAACGTGGCGATCTTCCACGGCGTGCCGACCATGTACATCGGGCTGCTGGAGGCCGCGGCGAAGGCGGAACGGCTGCCCAGACTCAAACTGTGCGTCTCCGGCGGGGCGTCGCTGCCGGTCGCGGTGCTGGAGCGGTTTACCGAGGCGTTCGGCTCGCACATCTGGGAGGGTTACGGCCTGTCCGAGACCTCGCCTACGGCGACGACCAACCAGCCGGCGTACGGGGCCAAGCCGGGCACTGTCGGTCATCCGGTCTGGGGCGTGGAGGTGGAGATCGCGCGCCCCGAGGTGCCGGAGCGGATCGAGTTCCTGCCCGACGGCGAGCTGGGCGAGATCGTGGTCCGCGGGCACAACGTGTTCGCCGGCTACCTGAACCGGCCGGAGGCGACCGCGGAGGCCATCGTCGACGGCTGGTTCCGTACCGGCGACCTGGGTGTCAAGGACGACGAGGGCTTCATCAGCATCGTCGACCGGACCAAGGACCTGATCATCCGCGGCGGCTTCAACGTCTATCCGCGTGAGGTGGAGGAGGTGATCGCCCGGCACCCGGCGATCCAACAGGTCGCGGTGATCGGGGTGGCGCACCCGACGCACGGCGAGGAGATCTGCGCCGTCGTGGTGCCCGCCGAGCCGGGCCTGACCGAGCAGGAGCTGATCGACTGGTCGCGGGACCGGCTCGGCAAGCACAAGTACCCGCGTCAGGTCCGGTTCGCCGAGTCGCTCCCGCTCGGGCCGAGCATGAAGGTGCTCAAGCGGGAGCTGCGCAAGCAGTACTCGGGCAAGCAGTAATCAGGTCAGCAGGGCGGGCAGTTCGGCGACGATCGGGACGTCCGCGGGCAGCCACGGGACGCTGTCCAACTGGTCCACGGCCAGCCAGCGCAGAGCCGAGTGCTCCAGCGCCTCCGGCACGCCGCCGTCGAGCACCTCGACGGCGTAGACCCGGAGCACGGCACGGCCGTGGGCCAGCGGCACGTCCGGGCCGACCCGGTCGCCGACCCGTACCCTGATCCCGAGCTCCTCGGCGCACTCCCGGGCCAGCGCCCGCTGGTCGGTCTCGCCCGGCTCGACCTTGCCGCCGGGGAACTCCCATTTGCCGGCCGCCTCCGGCGGAGCGCTGCGCTGGCAGGCGAGCACCTGCCCGCCCGCGATGATCACCGCCGCGACGATCACCCTCGGTGATGGCGGGGACTTGACGTACTGTTCCGACGGCATGGCATCCAAGATCGCACAAAACTCCGCCGAACAGGTTGCCCGAGCCGCCCTGATCGTCCCCCAAACACGGATATGTGGGCGTGGACATCACTGTCCCGACGGACGACACTGTGCCTACCGACCATGACGACACGGCGACAGTTCGGCCACAAGCTGGCAACAACGCTAACGGGGGGTGCGGCCATGCGGGCTAGAAAACGCCGGGACAACTCCGGCTCGGACTATCTGAGCGACGCCCTCGCGCTATTGGGCGGCTGGACCCGGGACGGCGTGCAGCTGCGCCGCGATCTCGCGTGCGACGACAGCCAGCATGCCGCATTGACCGAGCGGATCAAGGTGGCGGCGGACACACTCGCGATCCGCCCGGTGATCCGGCGCGTCGATGGGCACACCCAGATCTGCCTGGGTGACCGGGACGGCGAGGCGATCACCCACGGTGAGGTAACCCTCGCCGCACGCATCGAGGATTTCTACCGCACCGTGCTCGATCACCCGTAGAGATCGCGGGCTACGCTGCCGCGCATGGCAGACGTGATCTACGACAACAAGAGTCAGCTGGAGCAGGTCGAAAGTGGCCTGCTGGAGGGCGAGACGATCATCGCCGTCTACGACGCGATCGGTGTGGGCACCGGTTTCCTCGGGCTGACGAACCGCCGGATCATCATCCAGGACAAGTCGTTCGTCGGTAAGAAGTTCGCGATCACCAGCATCCCGTACAACAAGGTGAGCTCGGTCAGCGTGGTCAGCAACAAGAGCTGGGCCGGCCAGTTCTTCTCCAGTGGCGAGATCGCCATCACCGTGGGACAGCACGTCTACGAGATCGAGTTCCGCGGCTCGGACAAGGCGCACCACGCTCACAACACGATCCTGCAGCACGCCTCCTGACGGCCACGGGCTCACCGCCCGCCGATCGCCCGCGTCGCAGGACGTACCGGCGGCCGGCGGGCCTCCCGCCGCGCCGGGCCACCGCCCAGCACGGGAACCTGTCGCTCCTTGCGGCTCGGCGGCCGGCCGTGCTCGCCGGCCGGGCGACCGTCGCGCTGCGCTGACCGGTCAGTTCGGATACTCCGGGAGAACCCGGGTCGGCAGGGCGGTCTCCGTCACCGATCCGTCGTCGGCACGCCTGAGCTGGTACCCCAGTGGCCCCTCGCGGTCCGCGACCACCTCCTCCAGTGACGTGCCCCGGTAGACCAGCCCCGCGCCGTCGTCGGTGGCGTAGCCGTCCGACAGGGTCCCGTCGCCGATCAGCTCGTGCATCTTCGGCCGGCGCTGTTCCTCGGCGTCGTAGTGCACCCCGTTGCTGTACGGCAGCCAGCCCAGCCCGTCGGTGAAACCGCGCAGCCGCAGGCCGAAGCTGTCCGTGCTGCCGCCCTGGTGCCAGCAGATCGAGCCGGCCGACACGCCGCTCATCACGACGCCGGCCTGCCATGCCTCGTGCAGGATCTCGTCCACCCCGTGCACCCGCCACAGCGCGCAGAGGTTCGCCACGCTGCCGCCGTCGACCCAGACGATGTCCTGCGCCAGGATGTGCGCGCGGATGTCGTCCACGTTGGGCATCGGGAACAGCTGCAGGTGCGACATGGTGAACCTGGTCCCGGCGAACGCCGAGTAGAACGCGCCGATCCGGGCGTCGGGATCACCTGTCGCCTGGGTGAGCACGCAGATCTTCGGGGCCCGCGTCGCATTGGCCAGCTCGGCCGCGAAGTGGTGGATGCGGCCCGGCCGGATGTCGAAGATGCTCCGCCGGCCGCGCTGGAAACCCGCGCTGGTGGCCAGGATGGTGGGAATGTCCGCGGTCATCGCAACATCATCGCGCACGCCTCGGTGGTCTCCAGCACGAGATCGGCGGCGATGTCGATGGCCAGCGTGAGGCGCAGCGGATCGTTGGTGATCGCGGCGAACGCGGCGTCCACCCGCTCCTGGAACTTCGCCGGCGCGCCCGGCAGCCGCCCGGCCGCGGCGACCGCGCCCTTCTCGTTGATCAGCCACTGCCCGGCCGCGCCGTGCAGCGCGTGCGCGCACACCCCGACCAACCGGAACAGGCAGCCCGCGACGTAGCTGGTGTCGAACCGGGGAACGCCCTTGCGGGCCAGCCCGACCAGGAAGTCGGCCTCCCAGAGGCCGGCCACCAGCGCCTCGGCCAGCGGCCTCGGGAAGACCAGGACGCGGCGTCGCAGCGCGGCCAGCTCGCCGGTCGGATCGGCCAGGATGCGGCCCAGGGCCAATTCGCCGGCGTACGCGAAGTCCGGCACCCCCAGCGGATGACCGCCCTGCGCGTGGAACTCGTACCGGCCGTGCTCGGCCGCGGCCCAGCAGTCGCGCACCCGGTCCAGGTCCCGGTAGATCCAGTCGACCGGGTGGTCGTCGACGCGCAACCACCCGCCGCCGTCCACCCACGGCCCCCATTCGCCGGGCGCGGTGACCCGGGCCTTGCCCCCGGCCACCGCGATCGCGAGCTCGCCGAGCCGGTCGGTGTCGAGCGGCGCCCGGTAGTACAGGCCCAGGTCGGTGTCGGACGCCGGCGTCTGGGTCTGCCGCGCCCGGCTGCCGCCCAGCACGACGCCGACCACTCCGGGGACGGTGACCAGCCGCTGGGCCATCGCGGTCAGGTCGACATCGGAGAGTGCCATGCCACCAGCCTATTCAGCACGCCGTCGCCGGTTCCAGCCGAATATCGGCCGGCAGCTCCGGGTCCAGCAACGACAGATCCTCGCCGGTGACGACGAGCGGGCCGGCCCCGGGCCGCTCGTCCGGTTCCGCGTCCTGGTCCGGCTCCGGGCAGGCGGTCCGCCCGAGTGGGACACACAACTCGCCGGAGCCCGCGCAGTCCTTCCGGACGCCGAAGACCACCACCCGCTGCTGCGGCTGCCGGACCACCGTGGTGTCCAGTTCCCGCCGCGCGGCCTGCCTGCCGTCGACGAGCGTGACCAGGTAACGCGTCATCTCCTCGCCGGCCATGCCGGGCGCCTGCACCTTGCGGTAGCCCCGCGGCAGCGAATCGTCGCGGACCACCTTGGTCTGGTACGGGATGGGCCGGGTCTCCACGTCGGTCCGGGTGGTGACGACCGGCTCGGCCGCGCCGCTCTTCCGGCCCTGGCGGTCGGGCCGGGCGGGCCGGCCCGGCCGGCTCCGCTGGCCGCGCCGGTTCTGCTCGCCCTTCGCGGCGATCCGGGTCCTCGGCGACGTGTGCGACGGGCGCGGACCGGTCCGGTCGGCCGGATCCTCGGCGCGCGCCCGCCGCAGCTCGGCCCCGGTCTCCACGGCGGTCCGCGCCGGGTCGGCAGCCACCGGCGGCGCGGGCCGCACCGGCACGCGCACGCGCCGCTTGGGCGGTGGCGCGGCGGCGGCCGCCTCCCGGCTGACGATCTCCGGATCCTGTTCCAGGTGCGCGGCGCCCGGGTCGTTGGCCAGCGTCTGCTCGGCGGTCTCGTCGCGGCCATCACCACCGGTCAGACCGGTGGCACCGGCCATACCACCGCCGATGACCACCAGCAGCGCGCTGGCGCCGGCGGCCATGCGGACACCGAACGGCAGTCGGGCCCACCAAGACTTTCGTGGCGTTTCGAGCAGATGCTGCCAAGAGTCACTAGTTGTCTGGTTTTGCACCACAGCATTGTGGCTTGTCCAGCGCGGAAGGCAAGTGTGCGACAGTCGCCCGAAATGCTGACCGGGTGCCCGTAACCAGGCCTGCGAGTTCCCCCGTCAAGGGGAGATGTCGCCGTTCGCGCACCGCGGGACGGGCGCGGGACCGCCGTACGATCAAGGCATGCCACCACCCGGACCCCTCGACCCCCTGAGCCCGGCGGAGGAAGCGGTGATGCGCGCGCTGGGCCGGTTCCTGCTGGTCGTGCCACGGGCGCTGGACGCCGATCTGGAACGCGAGCAGCGCATGTCGGCAAGCGAGTACTCGGTGCTGCGACACCTCTCGGAGACGCCGGACGGGCGGATGCGGATGAGCGAGCTGGCCGCGGCGTGCGATATGTCACTGAGCGGGATGACCCGGCTGGCGGCGAAGCTGGAGTCGCTCGGCTACCTGAAACGGATCCGGTGCGAGGAGGACGCCCGCGGGGCGAACGCCGTGCTCACCGAGGCGGGGCTGGAACGCCTGCGGGAGGCCTGGCCGACACACCTGGCCAGCGTGCGCCGGCACATCTTCGACCACCTGGGCGAGCTGGACCTCGATCGGCTGGCGGCGGCGTTCTCCGCCATGGCCACCGACACCTAGCCCCTGCCCGCGGAACAGGCCCTACGTCAGGGACCTCTCGAAGCAGCGGGAGATCGGCGAGCCCACGTACTTGCCGAACAGCGGGATCTCGCGATAGCCCTCACGCTGGTAGAAGCGGATCGCCTCGGGCTGTTCCGAGCCGGTCTCCAGGCGCATCGTCGTCCAGCCGCGCTCCCTCGCCGCGGCCTCCAGCGCGCGCAGGATCGCCGTGGACACCCCGGAGCCCCGGCTGGCGGGCGTGACGTACATCCGCTTGATCTCGGCGCTGTTCGCGTCCAGCCGGCGCAAGGCCCCGCACCCGAGCGCCTCACCGGCACGCTCCGCGACCAGGAAGATGTCGATCTCGGACGCCTGCGGCGCCCCGCCGGGCTCGTGGTCGTCCGAGCCGTAGCGGGCGTCGAGCTCGGCCCGCTGAGCCCGCCGCAGGGCCGCGCCGGCCGGGTCGTCCCACGGCCGTTCCGCAATCGTCCAGTCCATCGGCACCGGTCCTCGTCAACGCAGGGCGGGAAAGATCGTGCCGGCCACTGTCGCACCGGCCAGCGCGCCGACCACCACCTGCGCCGGGGTGTGTGCGGTCAGTCTCACCCGGGCCCAGCCGCCGAGCACCACCAGCGGCGTCGCGAGCAGCGCCACCGGCCCGTGGATCGCGGTCATCGTGGCCAGCGCCCCGGCCGCCACCCCGGCGTGGATGGACATCTTCCACCAGTGCGTGACCAGCGCGAAGACCACCAGCCCGGCCCCGCCCGCGACGAGCAGCGCGAGCACCTCCCGGGGCGCGCCGAGCAGCACCAGCAGCATCAGCCCCGCGGTCAGCGAGGCCATCCCGAACAGCAGCGGCACCCGCCGGGCGGCCCGGTCCGGGATGTGGTGGTCGGTGAGGCGGCCGGTGCGTACCCCGTGCAGCACGTAGCCCAGCGGGATGACGGCCGCGAAGATCGCCCCCGGCAGCCCCCACCAGCGCGAGACGCCGGGCGTCTCCCCGGCGTGCCAGCCCACGGCCAGCAGCAGCCCGGCCACCAGCACCGCGGGCGCGAGAACTTCGGAAACGACACGAGCTACCCGCTCCCCGCAGTTGATCACACCCCATTCTGGCAGTCATTCACAGAATGTTTCCGCAACCATTCCCGTGTCCCTTTACCGGCGCGGGAGCGTCCCGTCCTTATCACTCACGCGGAACCCTGAACATCCTTCGGGAAAGCGGCACCCTCGTACTCGCGGAATCACGCTTCATCGCTCGCCCGGATCCTGGGCGCGGGTTTCCCGGTTCGCCCTGATCCATGCCTCGACGTCCTCGACGAGCCACACCGATCCGCCCGGCAGGTCGTCGAAGGGCTCCGGGAAGCCGTGCCGGTTGGCGAGGACGTAGGCGCGCTGCCTGCTGACACCGAGCCGGTCAGCGATGTCCCCGGTGGTGTAGAGCCGACGCCTGGTGCCCACGCTTGGCCACGCTAGCGCCCAGGCGTCCGCGCCACCGCGCCGGAAGACGGCAGGGGTCGCGATTTCCCCCGTTCGCCTCTAGCGCGGTGACCATCAGGCGCTGTCCATCCTCGTGGACGTGAACACGCGTGCGGGTTGCGAGGCGGCGCGATGGGAGGTCGAGTGGACGAGTCCGCCCCGATTCCGGGGCGGACGTCGGGCCGGAATCAGACGTTGAAGCTCGCGAGGCCCGCGCCCTGGCGGCCGAGCTGGCGCGTGTGGCCGACCTGATCGACGGCGGCCAGCGGTGAAGGCGCCGCGGGTCACCTGGATCCAGGCGCAGTTTCTGCGCGTCGACACGCAGGTGAAGACCGAGGACGGCTGGCAGACCATCCGGGGCCTGGTCGTCTTCGCCGACGCCGACCAGGTGACCGTCTTCACCGACCAGTGCGACGACGAGAAGACGAACGGCTGGCGGTACCGCTTCAACCAGCTGGTGCAGTGGCGCGCCGCCGCGGTGGTTGCCCGGTGCCCGGAGTGGTGCACCGAGCACTACGACGGGGGCGAGCGGATGCAGGAGCGCAACCACTCCAGCTTCCCGCAATCGGTGATCGTGGTGGGGGCGTGCACGGGCGAGCCCCGCGAGCTCGGGTTCTGGCTGGAGCGCCGGGACTACCGGGAGACCGGCGGGAGCGAGACGGTCGGCGTCCTCGAGGTGGGGCGGATCGCGGAGGATGTCGAGTTGACCCCAGACCAGATGCGCCTGCTGGCCAAGAGACTGCGGCGCCTCGCCGACCAGACGGACGGGCGGCGATAGCTCCAAGACGTACACGGGATGATCGCCAACAGCTCCAAATCGGGCCTCCAACTACTCCAATGGAGCGGTTGGAGGCCGATTCCCTTTAGACCCCCAGCCCCCCGCGCGCGGTCCGCCAAGAGCTCCAACAGGTACACCGCGTTACCTCCGCAGCAAGATCCAGAACCCCTCCCCTCCCCCATCGGGGCCCCGGTGTCAACGGTGGCAATGTGCAGGTCAGAGCCGGTGTCATGTTCGTGCCACCGGCGGCGCGCTACCGTCGACTGTGGCGGCCGGAGTAGAGGCCGGCCGCCGCACCCTGCCCTCTACCAGGGAGTCACCATGCCGACCATTGGTGAAACCGTTGCCCGTCTCCGCAAGGCCGTTCCGCTGACCCAGGAAGGCCTGGCCGAGGCCAGTGGCATCTCCGTCGAGCTGATCCGGAAGCTGGAGCGCGGCGAACGCAACTCGCCGCGGATGACCACGCTGCACGCGCTCGCCCGCCCCTTGGGCGTCCCAACCAGCAGGCTTCTGGGCGACGCGACCGAAGCCACGGTGCGCCGGGAGCCGGACGACGACGAGCTCGGGCTCTTGGATGTGCGACGCGTCCTCACCCCGGCGCGAGGCCTCGGCGGGATCTTCGTCGGCGACGACCTCGAAGGGCCCGTGACGCCGGACGCCCTGCGAGCCTCGGTGCGCTACACGGACGAGCTCTACCACCACGACGACTACCGCGGCACCCTGCAGGCTCTGCCGCTCCTGCTGCGCGAGGCTCGGCACCTCGCCCGGGAAACCTCCGGCGAGGCCCAGGGGGACGCCTACGGGCTCCTCTCCGCCGCGTACCGGATCGCGGGCAAGACCCTGTTGCAGGTGCGCCGGCTCGACCTGGCCCACATCGCCCTGTCCGGGGCGCTGGACGCCGCGGAGCAGTCCTCGGATCCGACCGGGGCCGGCGCCACCGCGGTCGGGACGATGTGCTGGCTCCTTACCCGCGAGGGCCGTTTCGCTGACGCCGCGGAGCTGGCCGTGAGGACCGCAGACATGGTGGAGCCGCGATTCTCGCGCTCCACACCCGTCGAGCTGGCCAACTGGGGCTGGCTGCTGCTGTACGCAAGCGGCGCCGCGGCGCGGGACAACCAGCCGGACCGGGTGACCGAGATGCTCGACACCGCGACGGCAGCCGCGGCCCGGATTGGTCAGCTACCGCCTACCCGGCACGACAGCATCGAGATGGGCGGCTTCAGCGTGCCCAAGGTCCAGATGATGCGCACCGAGGCGGCGGTGGTGGCCGGCGATCCCGGCTTGGCGCTGGAGCTCGCCGCTCACGTGGACCCGTCTGCCGTGCCCACGCCGAGCTGCCGGAACCGGCACCGCCTGGACGTCGCGTGGGCGCACCTTGAGCTTGGCACCAGCGCGGGCAACGTGCGGGCCGGTGACGTGCTGCTAGACCTGGGCCGGACCGCCCCAACATGGATGAGGCAGCAGCGGTATGCGCGGGGCCTGGTCGACAAGCTCGCGGCGTCGCGCAGGCGCGCAATGTCCGATGACCTGGCGAAGCTCACCGCCCTGGTGGGAGCCGACCCCGCAGGCGGCGCTACCGAGCGACCTTCGACGGAGTAGTACGTAGCGGGTTAGAACCGGATGATCTCTGGACGAACTAACCCACGCTGTACCTTCACTCCCCGTGTGCTCTCGATCACCCTTGTGTGCAGCGACGGCGATCGAGGGTGCCGGGTTGAGGTCACATACCCGTGCATCTGATGACCGACCCGTCGCATCAGCAGCGGCGGGCGGAAGTCCCTAGCTCGGTCTTTGCCTGCCGCTGCCCAGCGCGGCGGGCCGGTTCGTCGAGCCGTCCGTGGAAGATGCAGCCGGACCCGTCGCGCTGGCCCCCCGGAGCGGTCCTGGCGGAGGTGGTCAGCCGTGGAGAAGCAGCACGCGGCGCATGGGGTCCATCGGCCGACCTGGCCCGACGCGACCTGTGGCACGTGTGATGCGGACTGGCCCTGCGACCCGGCCGTGGACGCGCTGGTCGCCGACCACGGGACCGGGCTGCCGCTCAGCGCCGCGCTCTGGCGGGCGTTCGACGAGGTCGCCCGGATGCTCCCCGGCGCCAGCTTCGCCGACCTGCGTTGGCGCTGCTTCGGCCGGCCGCTCGCCCACGTGGAAGCTCAGCTGGACGAGCCGCTGAGCTGCGACCACTGGAGCGAGGTGACGGCGTGAGGATCCCCCGGTCAGGCGACGTGCTGGCGATCACCCGCCTAGCGAGCGTGCAGTTTGCCGAGCCGTTCCAGTTCCGGGTCATCCGGGTGCACAGCGACTGGACCACCTACCAGGGCTGGATCTGGCTCGACGGGTACCAGCTCAACTCGGCCGGCGACGCAGTCGAACGACGCTCCATCTTCGTGCAGATCCACGGTCTGCGGTGGGTTGGAGATGCCACGGCTCCCCGACCTCGCAACGATCGAGGCTCGTACCGGCGGCCCGAGGTGCCCTCCCGGCGGGCCTCGTGAGGCACCCCAGGGAGACCGAAGGAGGCAGGATGACGGCCCAGCCCGAACCGTACGAGGATGACGAGCCGCCGTCGTACGTGGTCGTCTCGCCGCGGATGAGCGCCGACGGCAGACCCGGCGAAGTGCTTTGGTACGACACGGGCAGCGGGCCGGGCCGAGAAGTCTGGGTGCCTGACGCGGAACCGCAAGAGAGCTAGCTTCCGGGGATCCGTTGTAACGAAACAGGGCCGTGAACTGCAAGAACGCACGGGCACTACAGTTCGGCCCGCTGAGTGCTTCCCTGCCGGAAGGGCCACCACCGGCCCACCACCGCACCCCGCCAGGCCAGCGGCGGCCAACCCAGCGGGTCCCCCTGCTTGGCGGAAAAAGCCCGGAGAGAGATTGCGCCTAAGCCGGGACACAGCGGGAGGGGTGGGCCCGGGGGGACCCTGCCCACCCCTCGCTTGCTACGCGACTGCGCGCCGCCCGGTGAGCGCGGCGTTGTTCGCGGCCTCGGCTGCGGCTGCCGCCTGCCGCCGTTGCTCGTCGACGCGCTGGCAGCGGGCGGCGAACTCCTGCGGGCTGGCGAGGCTGAGCCTGTGCCCGGCCTCGATCACGGCCTCGGCCTTGGGTCGGTAGCCCAGCTCGGCCAGCTGCTCGGCGGTGAGGTCGGCGAGCACCAGGGGGCGCTTGTCGTGGTGGACGTTGGCGAGCCGGCCGACCTGGGCGACGACAAGCCAGCACTGGGCGACCAGCTCGGCGCGGTGCGCGTACTCACGGGCGGCGCCCCACGTGGCCATCTGGGCGGGCCGGAGCTGGGTCACGGCGTTGGGGTCGGCCAGGTCGAGGCGGTCGCCGAGCTGCTCGCGGGCCACTTCTACGCCAGCGGCCTGATCGCCGAGGGGTGCGACGTGGTGACCGTCCAGAAGGCACTCGGCCACGCGAAGCCGACCACCACGCTGACCACGTACGCGCACCTCTGGCCGACCGCCGAGGACCGCACTCGCAAGGCCGCGGATTCACTGATGACTCAGACGCTTGCGGACTCTCTGCGGACTGGCGGCCCCCGGAAGGTCGTCTGACCTGGCCTGATCCCCCGGAACTACACGTTGAAGCGGAACTCGACGACGTCGCCGTCCTTCATGATGTAGTCCTTGCCCTCCATGCGGACCTTGCCGGCGGCCTTGGCCGCGTTCATCGAGCCGGCCGCGATCAGGTCGTCGAAGCTGACGATCTCGGCCTTGATGAAGCCGCGCTGGAAGTCGGAGTGGATGACGCCGGCGGCCTCGGGCGCGGTGGCGCCGACCGGGATGACCCAGGCCCGGGCCTCCTTCGGGCCGGCGGTCAGGTAGGTCTGCAGGCCCAGGGTCTCGAAGCCGACCCGGATCAGCCGGTTCAGGCCGGGCTCGGACTGGCCGGTGGACTGCAGCAGCTCCAGGGCCTCCTCCTCGTCCAGCTCGATCAGCTCGGACTCGATCTTCGCGTCCATGAACACGGCTTCGGCCGGGGCGACCAGGGCACGGAGCTCGTCGAGGAACGCCGCGTTGCCCAGCTCGGCCTCGTCCACGTTGAAGACGTACAGGAAGGGCTTCGTGGTGAGCAGGTGCAGCTCGCCCAGCAGCGTCAGGTCGATCCCCGCCGAGGCCGCTCCCCGGTACAGCGTCACACCGTCGTTGAGCAGCTTGAACGCGGCCTCCGCGGCAGCCACGGCGGCCGCCTTCTCCTTCTTGAGCTTCGCTTCCTTCTGCAGGCGGGGCAGCGCCTTCTCGACCGTCTGCAGGTCGGCCAGGATCAGCTCGGTGTTGATCGTCTCGATGTCGTCGGCCGGCGACACCTTGCCGTCGACGTGCAGCACGTTCGGGTCCGAGAAGGCACGCACCACCTGGCAGATCGCCGACGCGTCGCGGATGTTCGCGAGGAACGCGTTGCCCCGCCCCTGGCCCTTGGACGCACCCCGGACCAGGCCCGCGATGTCGACGAAGCTCACCGGCGCGGGCAGGATCTTCTCGCTGCCGAACAGCTCGGCGAGCTTCCCCAGCCGCTCGTCGGGCAGCCCGACCACGCCGACGTTGGGCTCGATCGTCGCGAACGGGTAGTTCGCGGCGAGCACGTCGTTCTTGGTCAGGGCATTGAACAGGGTGCTCTTGCCGACGTTGGGCAGGCCGACGATTCCGATGGTGAGGCTCACGGAACGCCAGTCTACGGGTTGCGCGATCCGAAGAACCGCCGCAGTTCCGCGGCGACCAGGGCGGGCCGGCCACTGTTGTCCGCGGCGAGATGCCCGACGCCGGTCAAGGTCGTCCGGGACGCTCTCGGCAGGACCGGCTCGAGGCCGTCCAGGACCGAGGTGAGGTACGACGGGGAGCGGTCCCCGCCGAGCAACAGCGTCTCCGCCGTCACGCCCGCATACGTGCTCAGCGGCCCGGCCGCGTCCTCGACCACCGCCGCGTCCAGCCGCATGGTCGGCACCAGCGCCGCGATCTCCGGATTCCGCACGGCCAGCCCGGCGAGTGGGAGCATGGCCGCCCGGGGCACGAACCGGGCGCCGCCCGTGCCCTTCACCACCGTGGCGAACGCGGCGCCGGTGCGGCCCTGGGACAGCTCCCGCTCGTACCGGGAAAGCCAGGCGACCGGGTCGTGCCCGCCGTGCTTGAGCGGCGGCTCGTAGAGCGCGAGGCGCTCGATCGGCAACTCCAGCGCCGCGCGCAGCGCGACGACCGCCCCGGAGCTGAGCCCGAACACGTTGCGTGCCCCGGTCTCGTCGAGCACCGCGGCCAGATCGTCGATCTCGGCCCGCAACCCGTGCCCGGCGGCGGCCGGCCCGCTGAGCCCGCGGCCGCGCCGGTCCGGGACGTAGACGGTGAAGTCGCGGGCCAGCAGGCCGGCCAGTGTCGTGAAGTTCGCCGAGCTCTGCAGACCGCCGTGCAGCAGCACGACCTTGGGGCCTCCGCCACCGACGACCCGCCACCGGATGTCCGTCACAGCCAAAGTCTCCATATCGTCAACCGTAGTTGACAGCCCCTCGGCTCGTCAACCACGGTTGACAGTGGCTCGCACGGTCATGTCCGAAACCCGCCAGCCGACGGCACTGCCCGAAGAGCAGACTCGGGGCATGGAGCTGGACTTCGAGCGCTGCTACCGCGCCGTCGACAGCCGTGACCAGCGGTTCGACGGATGCTTCTACACGGCCGTACGCACCACCGGGATCTACTGCCGGCCGTCCTGCCCCGCCGTCACCCCGAAGCGCGAGAACGTCACGTTCTACATGAGCGCGGCCGCCGCCCAGCGCGGTGGCTTCCGGGCCTGCCGGCGCTGCCGCCCGGACGCCGCGCCCGGGTCGCCGGAGTGGGACGCGCGAGCCGACACGGTCGGACGGGCGATGCGGCTCATCGGGGACGGCGTCGTCGACCGGGAAGGCGTGACCGGCCTGGCCGCGCGCCTCGGATACACCGAGCGCCACCTGAACCGGATGCTCACCGCGGAACTCGGCGCGGGACCACTGGCGCTAGCCCGGGCACAGCGCGCGCAGACCGCCCGGATCCTGGTGGAGACGACGGACCTGGGGCTCGCCGAGATCGCGTTCGCGGCCGGGTTCGGCAGCGTGCGACAGTTCAACGACACGATGCTCGAGGTGTACGCGCAGTCGCCGAGCCGGTTGCGCGAACGGCGGCCGGTGGCCCGGGGCGAAGCCGGGGTGATCAACCTGCGGCTCGCGTACCGGGCGCCGCTGCACGCGTCGTCGCTACTGGAATTCCTGGCCGCGCGGACGTTGCCGGGTGTGGACGAGGTGGACGGTACGACGTACCGCCGCAGTCTGATCCTGCCCCACGGGACCGCCAGCGTCGCGCTGCGGCCCGGGGAACGCTGGGTGGCCGCGACCCTGCGGCTCAGTGATGTGCGGGATCTGGCGCCGGCGGTGGCGCGGTGCCGGCGGCTGTTCGATCTGGACGCCGATCCGGACGCGGTGGACGCGACGTTGGGCGCGGATCCGGCGCTGACCGACCGGGTCCGGGCGGAGCCCGGGGTGCGGGTACCGCGGGCGGTGGACGGGTTCGAGATGGCGGTGCGGGCCGTGGTCGGGCAGCAGGTGAGTGTTCCGGGGGCTCGGGCTACGTTGGGGCGGATCGTTCGGGGGGCGGTTGATCGTGGGTTCGGGGCGGGTGATGGTCTTGGCCCTTCGGGCCCCGCCCCCGCCCCCGCCACCACCAACCAATTGACCGGATTTCCGCCGGCCGAGATCATCGCCGAGCTGCCGGACTCCGCCTTCGGCATGCCGGCGGCACGGCGCGCCACCATCCGCGCGCTGGCCGGTACCGTCGCCGACGGCAAGCTCAACCTCGAGCCCGGCGCCGACCGCGACGACACCATCGCCCGCCTGCTGGAGATCCCCGGCATCGGGCCGTGGACCGCAGGTTATGTCGCGATGCGCGCGATCGGCGACCCGGACGTCTTCCTCGCCACCGACCTGGCCGCCCGCCGCGGCGCTGCCGTGCTCGGACTGCCCGATGCGGCGAAGGCGCTCGCCGTGCATGCCGAGCGTTGGCGTCCCTGGCGCTCGTATGCACTGATCCGTCTGTGGCGAGCGGCCTGATCCGATGGCGATCGGCTCAGGTCCGGCGCTTCCGGCTGGTGCTCATGGTGGTCATGCGCACGCCGACACCACCACCAGCCCCACTCCGACCCACCGCGCTGGCGCACACGGTGGTCACGCGCACGCCGGGGCCAGCGGGAGCGCCGGCCCGGTCCAGCCGGCCGTGAGAGGCGGCTGGGTCGGACGGCTCGGCAACGCCATGACCGGCAAAGGATCCGGCCGCAGACGTTCGCGCACCGAAGCGCCCCGCCCACGAACCTACCCCGCCCATCCCCGCCCAAAGGCGTTATCCACAGGCGGTTCCGTTGTCCACAAGCGGCGAGGAAATTCGCCCGCGCCCGAAGCGGATCCGCCAGGCTGAACCCCCGACACAAGGAGCTGAGGAACATGTTGCGTCACTCGACGATGGACACCCCGGCCGGCCCGTTCACCATGCTGGTCGCGGATTCCGGCGCGGTTCGCGCATCCGGTTTCACCACCGACGTGCCGGGGTTGGTCCGGCTCATGCACCCGTCGCTGGTGGAGCCCACCGAGCCGGCCGACGACGTCGGTCCGGCCCGCGCCGCGGTGCGGGCGTATTTCGCCGGCGATCTGCTGGCGCTGGACGCGGTGCCGGTGGAGCAGCACACCGGCGGGCCGTTCATGGCTCACGCCTGGCAGGTGATGCGCGATATCAAACCGGGCGATCCGGTCACTTACACGCACTATGCGGAGCTGGCCGGCCGCCCGGCGGCGATCCGGGCGGCGGCCATGGCCTGCGCGCGCAACGCGGTGGCCCTGATCGTGCCGTGTCACCGGGTGTTGCGGACCGACGGCTCGCTGGGCGGCTACCGGTGGGGGCTGCCGGTGAAGTCGTGGCTGCTGGAGCACGAGACGGCAGCGGGGTCGTGACGGCCGGCGCACCGGAGCACGAGGGGCGGGCTGTACGGGTTCGCGCTGCCGAGAGTGCGGATTTCGGCGGTGAGCTGTGTGGCGCACGGGCTCGTCATCGCCCGCGCGCTCCGAGCGCCGTCACAGCGTGATCACGGTTCCGGTGTGGCGGGCCCGTTCGGCCGCCCAGACCACCCGGTGGCTGTCCAGGCTGGCGGCCGCGCCGGAACCGAGATACGACTCGTCCCGGGTCAGCACCGCGGAGAGAAACGCCTCGACCAGGCCGGCGTCCCCGCCGCCGTGGCCGCCGGCCGCGGTGCCGTCGCGACCGGACGGCACCGGGATGACGCGCTGGCTGCCGTCCCGGAAGTCGGTGAGCGTCAGCGTCCGGCCGTCCCCTTCGAGGCTGCCGTGACTGCCGAAGATACGGGTCCGGCGGAATCCGTCGGACGGCGTGAACGCGGTCATCGTGAGCGTCGCCGTGGCGCCGCCGGCGAACTCGAAGTTGACCACCTGGTGGTCCACCACGTCGTTGTCGCACCGGTAGACGCAGCGGCCGTACGGTCCGGTCCGCAGCGCGTGCAGCACCCCCTCCTCGGTGGCGTCCGAGGTCACCGGACCGAGCGGCCAGCGTTCCGCGCCCGGGTCACCGAGGCAGCCGAGGTAGAGCCGCTTCGCGGAGTAGGGGCACTCCTTCTCGACCGCGCAGTCCAGGCAGCGGTCGGCTGACCCGTCCGGCGCCCGTTCGGGCCGGAAGTGGGCGAGCCCGCCGAACGACGACACCCGGGCCACCCCGTCCCCGACCACGTGCATGATCCAGTCCACGTCGTGGCAGCACTTGGTGAGCAGCATCGGTCCGGAGCCGGCTTCGGAGCGCCAGTTGCCGCGGACGAACGAGTGCGCCTGGTGCCACCATCCGACCGGCTCCAGGTGCTGCATGTTGATCACGTCGCCGAGCGCGCCGTCGCGGATCAGCTCGCGCACCATCGCTGTGTAGGGCGTGTACCGCAGCACGTGGCAGACCCCGAAGATCCGCCCGCTGGCCGCGGCCGCCTCGGCGATCCGGCGGGCCCCCTCCTCGGTGGGCGCCATCGGCTTCTCCAGCAGCACGTCGTAACCGTGCCCGAGCAGCGCCACGGCCGGCTCCACGTGCAGCCGGTCCTGGGTTGCCACGACCACCGCGTCGGCGGCGCGCGGCCCGTCCAGCAGCGCCGGCCAGTCCCGGTGCGCCCGTTCCGGGGGCAGGCCGAACTCGGCGGCGAAGCTTTCCCGCCGCTCGTCGTCCGGTTCCGCGACGGCCACCACCCGGGCCCGCCCGCTCGCCGCCGCCACCCGTGCGTACATCGTGCCGCGGCTGCCCGCGCCCACCACCGCGACGCTGACCGATCCCGTCATTCCGCCCTCCACGTTCGCTTCGGCAACGGCGGGCGCCGTCCCCGGCGGCAAAAGCCGCGATCCCGGGAGCGGAACCCGTGGTTCGGTCCACCATAGGAGGCATGCCGATCGCGCCGGAGGAGGTGGAGGCGCCCGCCGGGGATACCGTGTTGTTCCGGTCGTCGCCCGCCCGGACGTTCGTCACGGTGTTCACCGTGCTGATGCTGTCGTACCTGGTGGTCTCCCCGATCGTGGGGCGGCTCGCCCGGGACACCGGCGACCCCTGGTGGGTGACCGCCGTGCAGGCCGTCGTCGTCGGCGCCGCGGTCGCCGGGTTCTACGCGCTGTCCGCGCGCGCCGCGCTGAGCACCTGGGTACGGATCTCGGCCGGCGGCCTGGAGCTGGCCGCCCAGGGCAGCGACCCGGTGCTGCTCGCCTGGGAGGACATCGCGGCGATCACGGTGCGGCGCAGCGGCCTGCGTACGGTGCTGGAGGTGGCGCCGGTGGACATGGACACCGTGCACCCGGTGCAGGGCTCGGGCGAGGGCTGGCCGGCGCTCACCGAGACGGCGCGCGGGCCGGCGTTCGTGGCCGACCTGACGCAGATCTGGCCGAGTCCGCGGGCGCTGCGCCGGGAGCTGACCCGGCGGCTCCACCCGTACCCGAAGCTCGCCGTCGTCCGCCCACCCCAGCCCTGGTGACGCCGGCCACCGTCGCAGCCTGAGCCCAGCCGCCCAGCCGCCCAGGCGGCCGGCGGCGCCAGAGGCGCGCGCGGGGCTGGAGACACCTCCCGGCCGGCGCCAGCCAGGCACGGCGAGCCGGCCGGCAGGGACAAGTCACACGGGTCGAGGGAGCTCCCGGCGCCAGCCGCGCGCGGTGGGCCGGACGCCAGCGGTGTGCCGTGGTGGGTGGCGGATCAGAAGTCGCCTCCGCCGAAGTCCCCGCCACCGAAGTCCCCGCCACCCCAGTCGCCGCCACCCCAGCCGCCGCCGTCCCCGCCGCCACCGAGATCGTTGCCGCTGATGTCGCCGAGACCGTTGGCGTCGACGTCGTTGCCGGCGTCGAAGCCGTCCTGGTAACCGTCGGCGTAGCCGACGTCGCCGAAGGCCGGGGAGAACAGCGCGTCGAAGATCAGCATGCCGCCGAGGACACCGGCGCCCGCGCCGAGAGCGGTCTTCCAGACCGGGGTCGAATACCAACCCGCCGGCACCGGCCGGCCCTGCACCCGGCCCCCCGGGTAGAAGTACGGCGTTTCCGGCCCGGGCCGCGGTCCCGCCTTGTAGGCGTGCCCCTGCACACTGACCTCACGCTCCTGGGTGAGCTGCCCGGAACCCCGCGACGCGGCCAGCGGGGGCAGGTCGGGACCCGGGTCGAGGCCCATCGCCAGGCGGGCGGCCCGCGCATAGGCCAGGCCTTCCAGAGCCGACTCGCGGGCCAGCTCGAACTGGCGCACGGTGTTGGCCTGCTGCAACTGACCACCGGCGGCGTTGTACCGCTCGCCGGCGTCGGCCAGCGCCTGACGCGCGGCCGGCTCGTCGGCGTGCAGGTTCATCACCTGGCCGCCGAGCCGTTCGTACCAGCGCTGCGCCTCGGCGCGGGCGTCCTCCAACTGGGTCTGCCGACCTTTTCCGCCGCCGCGCTGAACGCCGACGACGATCAGGGCGACGATCGCGACGATGACCAGGATGAGCAACACGCCGTTCATGTTTTCCAAGGTACTCCCGATGGTCTTGTCGCACCGTTCTGGCAATCTGCGGTGGTGACGTACTCGACGCTGGGCGTGATCCTGATCTGTCTCGCGGCCGGCGCCGCCGTGGGCTGGCTGGCCGCCCGCGCCCGGGGCGCGGCCGACATCGCCCGGCTGGAGGCGACCGTGGCCGCGGCCCGCGACGGGGAGCAGCGGCTGGAGCAGTCGATGCGGGCGCTGTCCTATGAGGCGACCGCCCAGTCGCAGGAGGCGGTGGCCCGCGCCGTCGCCCCGCTGCAGGACATGCTGCGGCGCTACGAGCAGCGGGTCGCCGAGCTGGAGCACGAGCGCGTCGACGCCTACGCGGAGCTGCGCGAGCAGGTGCGGGCGATGGGCGTGGTCTCGACCGAGCTGCGCGGCGAGACCCGGCAGCTGGTGTCGGCGCTGCGCACGCCGCAGGTGCGCGGCCGCTGGGGCGAGCACCAGCTGCGCCGCATCGTGGAGGCGGCCGGCCTGCTGGAGCACTGCGACTTCGCCGAGCAGGTCACCGGCGAGACCGATCGTCAGGGGGTACGCCCCGACCTGGTGGTCCGGCTGCACGGCGGCCGGACCGTGGTGGTGGACGCGAAGGCGCCGCTGGAGGGTTATCTGTCCGCCATGGAGGCTCGCGACGAGCGGGACCGCGACCTGCACCTGGACCGGCACGCCCGGCACCTGCGGGCGCACGTGGACGCCCTGTCGGCGAAGGAGTACTGGTCGGCGTTCGACTCCGCCCCCGACTTCGTGGTCCTGTTCGTGCCGGCCGACCCGTTCCTGGACGCTGCGCTGCAGCGCGATCCGGTGCTGATGGAGTACGCGTTCCGCCGCGACGTCGTGCTGGCCACCCCGGCCACGCTGATCGCGATGCTGCGCACTGTCGCGTTCTCCTGGCGGCAGGAGACGCTGACCGGCAACGCGGTCGCCGTGCACAGCCTGGCGCGCGAGCTCTACGGCCGGCTGTCCACTCTGGGCGAGCACGTGAGCCGGCTCGGGGTGTCGCTGAACGGGGCGGTCACCGCGTACAACCGGGCGGTCGGCTCGCTGGAGTCCCGGGTGCTGGTCAGCGCGCGCAAGCTGGCCGAGATGGGCGTCTCGGACGAGGAGCTGGCGCAGCCACCCCAGGTCGAGGTCGCCCCGCGCCAGCCCCAGGCGCCCGAGCTGAGCTAGCGGAATCCGCCCGCGAGGCGAGCGGTGCAAAGCGGGCAGAGCCGGCGCAGCGGATCGCGCGGAGGGGCGCGGAGGCCGGCGCCGCCGCCGTGAGCGAGTGGATCAGCCGGCGCCGCCGACGTGAGCGACCGGATCAGCCGGCGGCGTTGGCGGCAGCCGCCGCCTTCATGTCCTTGCGCAGCTCCTGCGGCAGCGAGAAGGTGAGCCGCTCCTCGGCCGTGGTGAACTCGGTGACCTCGCCGAAGCCCCGCTCGGCCAGGTGCGCCAGCACCTCCATGACCAGTTCGTCGGGGACGCTGGCGCCGGAGGAGACGCCGACCGTGGTGGCGCCCTCCAGCCACGCGTCCTGGATCTCCGACGCGTAGTCGACCAGGTGCCCGGCCCGGGCGCCGGCGCCGAGCGCGACCTCGACCAGGCGCACCGAGTTCGACGAGTTCGTCGACCCGACCACGATCACCACGTCGCACTCCGGCGCGATCTCCTTGATCACGTGCTGGCGGTTGGACGTGGCGTAGCAGATGTCGTCGCTGGGCGGCGACTGCAGCAGCGGCAGCCTGGTCTTGAGCCGGGCCACCGTCTCCATCGTCTCGTCGACCGAGAGCGTGGTCTGCGACAGCCAGACGACCTTGGCCGGGTCCCGCACGACGACGTTGTCCACGTCGTCGGGGCCGTCGACGAGCTGGATGTGCGCCGGGGCCTCGCCGGACGTGCCGATGACCTCCTCGTGGCCCTCGTGACCGATCAGCAGGATGTCGTAGTCCTCGGCGGCGAACCGCTTGGCCTCGTGGTGCACCTTCGTCACCAGCGGGCAGGTGGCGTCGATCGCCTTGAGGTTGCGCTCGCGGGCCTGCTCGTGCACCTCGGGCGCGACGCCGTGCGCGGAGAAGACCACTGTCGCGCCCTCGGGCACCTCGTAGTTCTCCTCGACGAAGATCGCGCCGCGCGCTTCCAGCGTGCTGACCACGTGCTTGTTGTGCACGATCTGCTTGCGCACGTAGACCGGGGCGCCGTACAGCTTCAGCGCCTCCTCGACGGTCTGCACGGCGCGGTCGACACCGGCGCAGTAGCCACGCGGCTTGGCGAGCAACACCCGCTTACGAGGTTCAGTCACCCGGCCATGGTACGTGCCCGCCGCAGGCCCCCGCCGTCGTGCGATAAGTGCCACAGCGCTTGCGCCCGGGTGGTAGAGATCCACCCATGACGACGGCCGGAAAGCTCGCCGACCACCCCGTCCGCGTGATGATCGGCGCCGGGACGGGTGTGCTCGGCGCGCTCGCCCTGCTGCTCACCCCGGCCGGGCTGGTGCTGCTGGCCGCCGGCGGCACGCTGATCTTCTGGCATCGACTTCGGCCTCCGGCCTCGTTCGCCCTGGTGGGCGCGGTGGCCGGTGCGGTGGCGGGCCCGCTCGCGACCCTGGGGGTACGCACTGAGCAGGTCTGCTGCATGTTCGCCTGGTCCGAGGAGCGGGGCTGGCCGTACGCCTGGCTGTCCCGGTCGGCGGGCGCGGACAGCCTGGCGGAGGCGCACCGGCTGGCCGTAGCGGCCGGCTGGCACCCCGACCCGGCGACGCTGATCACGGATGCGGTGCTCTGGGCGTACACGAGTTTCCTGGTCTTCGTCGCCATCGGCCTGGTCTGGCGCATCGTCCGGGAGCGACGGCGGCGCCGGCCGTTGTGACTTGCAGCTTTTGATCCGTTTCGCCCCATAGATACGCTAAAGGGCGGGATACTCGGGTTCATGAGCGTCGAGCGGGACGACGGGTGGCCCTCGGTCCCGACCGTGCTGCGGGTGATGACCGGCTGGCTGCTCGCCGGGGTCGGCGTGCTCGGCCTGGTCACCGGCGTCGACGGCACGGCGTACGTGGTGTTCCACGTGGTGGTGACGCTCGGTGGGATGGTCCTGCTGGCCCTGCACCGGGTCCGGCCCAGCCGCGCCGGATGGATCGTCGCCGGTGTGGTGGGGCTGGCCGGGCCGGGACTCGGGCTGCTGGTCACCACGGCCCGGTGCTGCCTGGCCGGATATCCGCAGCGGCGCGGCCTGCCCTATCCGTTCCTCGGCACCGGCGCGGGGGTGCACGCCGACCCCTGGTACCTCGGCGCCGACCTGGTCTTCTGGTGCTGCGCGGGACTGGTGACCCTGGTGCCGGTGCGGGCGGTGGAGAAGCTGCTGCCGGAGCGGCGCACGCCGGTGGACCTGACCGAGTACGTCGCCCGGCACGACGGGGAGGACGGCGGGCGCGTGGCGGAGGGCGGGCCGGCCGGGGACGGCCGGCACACCCGGGACGGCGCGGGTGCCGGGGAGCCGGCCGCGCACGCCGAGTCGCGCGCCTACGTGGCGCAGCATCGCGCCGACGAAAATGTCGGTGGGCTGTCCTAGTCTGGCCGGGTGAACGAAGCCCAGGCCGCCGCCACGCCGCCCAAGAGCACCGCCGACGATCCGTGGCCGGTGCGCGTGGTCAGCCAGAAGATCGGCGCCTGGATCGCCAAGCTCGGCTGGGTCTGGGTGGACGGCCAGGTCGCGCAGATCAGCCGGCGCGCCGGCTCCGGCGGCATCGTCTTCCTGACCCTGCGTGACCCGGCGGCCAACCTGAGCCTGACCGTCACGCTGCACCGGGACGTGCTCGAGGCCGGCGCGCCGGACCTCGACGAGGGCGCCCGGGTGACGCTGCACGCCAAACCCGAGTTCTATCCGGCGCGCGGCACGCTGAGCCTGCGCGCCGACGAGATCCGCCAGGTCGGCCTCGGCGAGCTGCTGGTCCGGCTGGAGCGGCTGAAGAGACTGCTCGAGGCGGAGGGCCTGTTCGCCGCCGAGCGCAAGCGCCGGCTGCCGTTCCTGCCCACCCGGATCGGCCTGATCACCGGGCAGAACACGGCGGCCGAGCGGGACGTGCTGATGAACGCGAAACGCCGCTGGCCGGCCGCCGAGTTCCGGGTGGCGCACGTGTCGGTGCAGGGGCCGAACGCGGTGCCGCAGATTCTCGGCGCGCTCAAGGTGCTCGACGACGACGAGAGCGTCGAGGTGATCGTGATCGCCCGGGGCGGCGGCAGCGTGGAGGACCTGCTGCCGTTCTCCGACGAGGCGCTGTGCCGGGCGGTGTTCGCCGCGCGCACCCCGGTGGTCAGCGCGATCGGCCACGACCCGGACACCCCGCTGCTGGACTACGTGGCCGACTTCCGCGCGTCCACCCCGACCGACGCGGCCAAGCGGATCGTTCCCGACCTCGCCGAGGAGCTGCGGCTGATCGACCACGCCCGGCAGCGGCTGGACCGCGCGGTGCTCAGCATGATCGGCCGGGAGCAGCAGCGGATCGAGGCGTGGCGGTCCCGGCCGGTGCTGGCCCGGCCGGAGTCGCTGATCGAGCAGCGGTCCGCCGAGGTGACCGCGTTGCGCGACCGGGCCGGCCGCAGCCTGGAACACCGGGTGCGCCGCGCCGACGACGAGCTGCGGCACACGCTGGCCCGGCTGCGCGCGCTGTCGCCGCTGGCCACGCTGCAGCGCGGCTATGCGATCGTGCAGCGCGGCGACGGGCACGTGGTGCGGGCGGCCGGCGAGGTGGCCGCGGGCGACCCGCTGCGGGTGCGGCTGGCCGAGGGCTCACTGACGGCGACTGTGGTTTCGGGAGAGGGCGAATGAGCGACGAGAGTCTCAGCTACGAGCAGGCGCGGACCGAGTTGGCCGAGGTGGTCGGGCGGTTGGAGCAGGGCGGCGGCAGCCTGGAGGAGTCGCTCGCGCTGTGGGAGCGCGGTGAGCGGCTCGCCGACGTCTGCCAGCGCTGGCTGGACAACGCCCGCGACCGGATCGACGCCGCGCGGGCCGCCCGGGCGGAGTGACCCAGCCGCCCGGCCGAGGTGACCAGGCTGCCTCGGCGGAGCGACCGGCTACCGCGAAGTGAGCCGCCCGCCACGGAATGCATCGACCGGGCGCCGCGGAACGCGATGGCCGCGGGCCCCGCGGGCCGCGGCCGGGCGCGGGTCACTTCAGGGAGGCGGCCAGTTTCTCCAGGTTCGCCTGCTCGGACTTGCCGACGATCAGGATCGTGCGGTTGGCTTCGGTGGAGACCAGCGCGACCTCACCCGGCCGCCCGCTGTAGACCAGCCAGGCGCCCGCGTCGGTGCGGTAGGTGCCGGTCCGCTTGCCGTCCTTGCCGACCTCGGCCGGCAGCAGCGTGTCCGCCGGGGTGGTGCTCTCCACCAGCTGAACCGGGTCACCGTCCGGGTCGACGTAGCCGATGCGCAGCGTGGCCCCGGCCTTCTCGTGCTTGAAGGTGGCCGCAGTGACGTGCCAGTCCTGGTCCAGACCCGCCGGGGCCAGCACGGTGAACTCCTTCGAGGCCTGCTGGATCGACGGGGCCGGGTCGACGGTCAGCGGCTTGTCGCCGTCGAGCACCACCCGGTAGAAGATCAGCAGCAGCGCGATCGGCACGATCAGCACGATCAGCGACAGGGCCATGTCCCGTGGCGACCGGCCCTCCCGCTTGGAAAGGCGCGGCTGGGAGGCCGCAGAGGCGGCCGGCTGAGGAGCGACTGGCTCAGAGGCGACCGGCTGAGCGGCCGCGGGCTCAGGGGCGACCGGCTCGGCCGGCTCCGAGGCGGCCGCGGAGGCACGCCCGGACGCAGCCGGCGAGGCCGATGCGGGCCCGGACGGCTCAGGAGGCGAAGCCGCGCCGGCCTGAGGCCGGGCGGGCTCGCCCGGCTCGCCCGGCGTGGTCGAGGTAGCAGCGGGTTCCACCTGCTCATTGTTAACCATGTCGCTGAACCGGGACTTGGCACGTCCTCGGATGCCAGGATCAGGGGAACCACCAGCCCCGCAACGACGCGAGGAGGCCGACATGCCTGCCCGGTTCCCCCAGGACCTCGACCGCAACATCGCCCTCGACCTGGTCCGCGTGACCGAGGCCGCCGCCATGGCCGCCGGTCGATGGGTCGGACGCGGCGACAAGAACGGCGGTGACGGCGCGGCCGTCGACGCCATGCGCAAGCTCATCAACTCGATCCAGATGCAGGGCGTCGTGGTGATCGGCGAAGGGGAGAAGGACGAGGCCCCGATGCTGTTCAACGGCGAGCGGGTCGGTGACGGCACCGGGCCCGAGGTGGACGTCGCGGTCGACCCGATCGACGGGACCACGCTGATGAGCAAGGGCATGCCCGGCGCGGTGTCGGTGCTAGCGGTCGCCGAGCGCGGGGCGATGTTCGACCCCAGCGCGGTGTTCTACATGGACAAGATCGCGGTCGGCCCGGACTGCGCCGACGTGATCGACATCAACGCCGGCACCGCGGAGAATCTGCGCCGCATCGCGAAGGCGAAGCGGTCCAGCGTCTCGGACGTGACCGTGTGCATTCTGGACCGGCCGCGGCATGCTCGGCTGGTCGAGGAGGTCCGCCGGGCCGGGGCGAACATCAAGTTCATCTCGGACGGTGACATCGCCGGCGCGATCTCGGCGGCTCGCACGGAGTCCGACGTCGACGTGCTGATGGGCATCGGGGGCACGCCTGAGGGCATCACCGCGGCGTGCGCGATCAAGTGCCTGGGCGGGATGATCCAGGCGAAGCTGTGGCCGCGGGACGAGGCGGAGCGGCAGAAGGCGCTCGACGGCGGCCACGACCTGGACCGGGTGCTCACCACCGACGATCTGGTCACCGGCGACAACTGTTTCTTCGTGGCGACCGGGGTGACCTCCGGTGACCTGCTCAAGGGCGTGCGGTACCGCTCCGGCGGCGCACACACCCAGTCGATCGTGATGCGGTCGAAGAGCGGGACGATCCGGGTGATCGACTCCTACCACCGGCTGGAGAAGCTGGCGCTCTATTCCGCTGTGGACTTCGACGGCCATCTGCCGGCCGTGTCGCACTGACGGACGTGGGAGGCGGCCCGCGGGCCGCCTCCCACGATCTCGGCAGCGTGCCCAACAGGGGCACCACCCCTCAGCACCGCGTGCGTAACAGGAGCACCACCCCTTCAGCACCGCCGGCAGAACAAGAACACCGCGCCTCAGAACCGCCTGCGGAAGACGAACGCCGCGATGAAACCGCCGACCAGCCCGAGCGCGTGCCCCTGCCAGGAGATCGCCCGATCGGTCGGCAGGATGTTGTAGATCTGGTACCAGTAGAGGAGCCCGATGAAGGCGGCCACGGCCAGGCTCCACCAGCTGCGCTCGGTCAGGCCCCGGGCGAAGAGCAGCCCCAGGTAACCGAAGATCACGCCGCTGGCGCCGACCACGACGCTGCCCGGGTCGCCGACGAACCACACGCCCAGGCCGCTGACCAACATGATGGTCAGCGTCGACCAGATGAACCGACGCGCGCCGCCGGCCAGCGCGAACGTGCCGACCAGGATCAGCGGCACCGCGTTGCCGTAGAGGTGGTCCCAGCCCGCGTGCAGGAACGGGCTGAACAGGACGCCGTCCAGGCCGTGCGGGTCGTGCGGGATGATGCCGCCGGCCACGTCGAGCGTGCCGGAGCCGAGGGCCACGTCGAGCGCCTCGATCAGGAAGAGGACCGGGATGACCGCGCACATGGTGACGAACGCTCGCCCCATGGACGCGTAGAACGCCTCGGTGCCGAATCTGGAGGCTTCGTCGTTACGCAGTTCGGGCAGCCCGTAACTCATACCGCCAATGGTGCCGGGCAGCGGCCCGTCCGACCACCCGGGAAGAAAGCCGCGGGCGCGTGGAACAGAAGCCCAGCAGAGACGAAGGCTCAGGAGGAAAGCTTGGCGATGGCCGCCAGAATAGCCGTACGAAACCGGGAGATCTGTGTGTAAACCCCCGGATAGGCATCCCGGGCACAGCCCAGCCCCCAGCTCACGATCCCCACCTGCTCCCACCCGCTCCGTCCGCGCCGCACCATCGGCCCGCCGGAGTCGCCCTGGCAGGTGTCCACCCCGTGCCGCCCCGCGCAGATCGAGTCCTCCTTGACGAGCGTCACCTTCGCCGCCAGATACGCCTTGGCGCACGTGTCGTCCGGAATCGTGGGCACGGTCGCGTAGTGCAGCCGCCGCTCCTGGCGCAGCGCGCCCTCCCTGGTCTGCCCCCACCCCATCACGGTGACCTGGCCCTGATCGCCGGAGGCGTCCGGGACCAGGCCGATGGCGGGCAGCCGCAGCACCCGGTCGAGTTTGACCACCGCCCAGTCGTCGCCGCGGGTCTCGGTGGTGAACCCGGGCGCGCGGATCACCTCGACCGAGCGCGCGGTGAGCGCGTTGCGCGCCTTGAGGTCCGTCACCCCGGCGGTCACCAGGATCTTGGTGTTCGGCCCGGTCGGCCCGACGCAGTGGCCCGCGGTCAGCACCACCCGGGGCGCGGTCAGCGTGCCGCCGCAGCCCATCGAGAGCCGGACCGCCCACGGGAATTCGCCGGATTTGGCCACGGCGCCGCCGACCACCTCGAGGGTCGGCCGTCCGGTGGCATGGGCCGGCACGTCACCGGCGGCGAGGGCAACCACCACGGCGAGCAAGGTGACAATTCGGACCATGCGGACATTTGATCACAATAGACAGGGCCGCGCGATCAAGCCGCGCGGCCCCGTCCCACGAATGTGAACTCAGTACCAGCCGGAGCTCTCCGAGTGGTTCCACGCCCCACACGGGGTGTTGTAGCGGTCCTCGATGTACCCGAGACCCCACTTGATCTGGGTGGCCGGATTCGTCTTCCAGTCGCTGGCGACCGACGCCATCTTGCTGCCCGGCAGCGCCTGCGGAATCCCGTAGGCGCCGGAGCCGCTGTTGAGGGCCTTGTAGTTCCAGCCGCTCTCGCGCTTCCAGAGCTTGTCCAGGCAGGGGAACTGGTCGATCTTGAAGCCGGCCTCCAGCATCAGCGCGCAGCCGACTCCCCGGCTGCCCGAGTACTCGCTGCAGGACGAGGGGATGTCGCCGGCGTAGGGCACCGCCCCACCGGCCGCCTTGGCCTTCTTCGCCGCCTCGGCCTTCTTCTCGGCCTCGGCCTTCGCGATGACCTGCTTCTCCAGCGTGCGCGCCTTGCCCGCGGCAGCCTTGGCCTCGGTGGCGGCCTTGGCCGCGACGGCGTCCTCGACGGAACGCCGGTACGCGCGGGCCGCGGCGTGGTCGGCCTGACGCTGCTTGATAAGCGCGATCTCCTGGGCGTTCGCCTGCATGACCAGCTGCGGCTCGGCGCCCACCTGCTGATCGTCCCGGTCCTGTCCGAGGTACACACCGCCGCCGAGACCCGCCACCAGCAGACCGACAGACGCCGTGCGAACTCCGAGCCGGCTCCAGAGCCGATTCACGAAGATTCCCTTCGTCGGGGGCAATGACGCGGCACGCCCCCGCGCGGACGCGGTCGGTCGTGCCGCGAGCACCGCCTCACACCCGCGACGGGTTGATCTTCAACGTCACTGCCAAGGCGTGGTGCTCGCCAGACACCATGGCTCAGCATGCGATGGATGTGAAATGCCAGCGCTGATCTGTGAGCTTAGTCACCAGATTTTTCACTACAATTGGGACAAAGGCCCGTGCTGGCGTCACTTCACAGCGGAATGTCCTCCAGTAGGTCGGTGACCACTTCCGCGATCGGCGAACGCTCCGAGCGGGTGAGCGTCACGTGCGCGAAGATGGGATGCCCCTTCAGCGCCTCGATGACCGCGGTGACCCCGTCGTGCCGGCCGACGCGCAGGTTGTCCCGCTGGGCCACGTCGTGGGTCAGGATCACCCGGGAGTTCTGCCCGATTCGCGACAGGACGGTCAGCAGCACGTTGCGTTCCAGCGACTGCGCCTCGTCCACGATCACGAACGCGTCGTGCAGGCTGCGGCCCCGGATGTGGGTCAGCGGCAACACCTCGAGCATGCCCCGGGCGAGCACCTCGTCGACGACGTTGCCGTGCACCACGGCGCCGAGCGTGTCGAAGACGGCCTGCGCCCACGGCGACATCTTCTCCGTCTCGCTGCCGGGCAGATAACCGAGCTCCTGACCGCCGACCGCGTACAACGGGCGGAACACCACCACCTTCTTGTGGCGGTTGCGCTCCATGGTCGCCTCCAGGCCGGCGCAGAGCGCCAGCGCGGACTTGCCGGTGCCCGCCTTGCCGCCCAGCGACACGATCCCGATCGACTCGTCGAGCAGGATGTCCAGCGCGATCCGCTGCTCGGCGGACCGGCCGCGCAGGCCGAAGGCGTCCCGGTCGCCACGGACCAGCTTGACCGTCTTGTCCGGAGTGACCCGTCCCAGGGCCGAGCCGCGCGGTGAATGGATCACCAGACCGGTGTGGCAGGGCAGGCTGCCCGCCTCGTCGACCTCCAGCTCGTCACCCGAGTAGAGGGCGCTGACCTGGTCCTCGCCCAGCTCCAGGTCGGCCATGCCGGTCCAGGTGGGATCGCTGGCCTGGCCGTGGCGGTACTCGTCGGCGGACAGGCCCACCGAGGCCGCTTTGACGCGCAGCGGCATGTCCTTGCTGACCAGCGTGACGTCCCGGCCCTCAGCGGTCAGCCCGAGCGCCACCGAGAGGATCCGGGTGTCGTTCGAGTCGTTGCGGAAGCCCTGCGGGAGCACGCTCTGGTCGGCGTGGTTGAGCTCGACGCGCAGCGTGCCGCCCTCGTCGTTGCAGAGCACCGGCTGGTCCAGCCGGCCGTGCTTGATGCGCAGCTCGTCCAGCATCCGCAGGGACTGCCTGGCGAACCAGCCGAGCTCGGGGTGGTGACGTTTGCCCTCCAGTTCGGAGATGACCACGAGCGGGACGACCACCTCGTGATCGGTGAACCGGCGGAACGCCGCCGGGTCGGACAGCAGGACCGAGGTGTCCAGGACGAAGACCTTGCCGGCCGGGGCGGGCTCGGCTTCGGCGTGCCGGTCGCGCACCGTGCGGCGCGAGGTGGTGGCACGGCTCTTGGTCACCTTGTCGGCCGGGTCGGAAGAAGAGGCGACACCGGCATCGGTACGGCGAGATGTCACAGGCCTGCTCCAGCGGGCGTGCAACCCGCCACCCGCGGTCCGCCACCTCCGGCCGCCGGCACGTGCACAGGGGCGGATTGCGGGCCCTGTGGCGCATGTCATCGCAGGTCCGGGCCGACCGGCTGGCCCGGGATAACCCCGTGCCATGACACAAACGCTAGCGGTCAACACGCTCCCGCGGTAGTGCGCAAAATCGGGCACCGACGGGTGACGCTCGCCCCAGGAGAACTCCAGCCGGCATAAAAGGACACCCTCCCCGGGTAGTCTGGCGACGTGGCAGAGACCGAGCGTCCGACCCATCCCGTGAGCGCTGACGACGCCTGGGCGCGCACCGCCCGCGACGCGTCGGGGACCACGTTCTTCTTCGATTTCGACGGCGTTCTCTCACCGATCACCGAGGATCCGGAGAGTTCACGTCCGGTCGCCGGAATTCCGGAGGTTCTGGACCGTCTGGCCGGCCGGGTCGCCCGGGTGGCGATCGTCTCGGCCCGGCCTGTCACGTTCCTGCGCACGCACTTCGCCTCGCTGGCGCACGTCGATCTTTTCGGCCTCTACGGGCTCGAGGTGTGGCACGAGGGCCAGGTGGTCACGAAGCCGGCCGCGCTGAGCTACGAGAAGCCGATGGAGAGGCTGGCCGCCGCCGCCCGCGCCGCGCTGCAGAGGCCGGTCGAGGTGGAGTACAAGAGGCTCGCCGTCGCCCTGCACTACCGCAAGGACCCGGCGCGCGCCGCCCAGGTCGAGAAGTGGGCGCTGGAGCAGGCCGAGGAGCACGGGCTGCTGATCCAGCGCGGTCGCATGGTGGTCGAGCTGAAGCCGCCGGTCGACCAGGACAAGGGCATGGTGATCACCGAAGGGGTCCGCGACGCGGGGTGCGCGTGGTACTTCGGGGATGACATGTCGGACATCAAGGCCTTCGACGCGTTGCGGGCGCGGGAGGCGGTCGACCCGGCGTTCTTCGGCATGGCTGTCGCGGTGGCGAACAACGAGACGGGCGCCGAGGTGTCCAGCGCCGCCGACCTGACCCTCGACTCGCCCACCGCGGTCGCGAAGTTCCTCACCGCGGGCCTGGACCGCTTCTGACCCAGGATCAAAACACCATTGCGGCGGTACGCACGGTGGGCACGCCCGCGGGTCCGCCGCCGGCTCTCGCAACGGTACGGGCCGTGAGCGCGCCCGGGGTCCGCCGCCGGCTCTCGCGACGGTACGGGCCGTGAGCGCGCCGGCCGCTCTCGCGACGGCGTGGGCGCCCGTGGAGCGGCCGCCGGCTTCGCGGTGGCACGGGTGACGGGCCGCGCCGGTCACCCCGCCGCCGGGTCACTCCGGCGTCGTCACGAGCGGGCTCTCCCCGCGTACCCCCATCGATCGGATGGCGCTCGGGAAAATGCCGGTCAGGCGCCGTAGCGACGCTGGCGACTGGCATAGGAGCGCAGCGCCCGCAGGAAGTCGATGCGCCGGAAGTCGGGCCAGTTGGCGTCGTGGAAGTAGAACTCCGAGTGCGCCGACTGCCAGAGCAGGAAGCCGGACAGCCGCTGCTCGCCGCTGGTGCGGATGACCAGGTCGGGGTCGGGCTGGCCACGGGTGTAGAGGTGCTCGGCGATGTGCTCGACGTCGAGGATCTCGGCAAGCTCCTCGAGCGTGCCGCCGGACGCCGCGTGCTCCTGCAGCAGGGAGCGGACCGCGTCGGTGATCTCGCGCCGGCCGCCGTAGCCGACCGCCATGTTGACCTCGACGCCGCCGCTGCGGTCCTGCGTCTTCTCCTGCGCGGCCTTGAGCGCCGCCGCGGTGCCGGCCGGCAGCACGTCGAGCGCGCCGACCATGCGCAGCCGCCAGGGGTTGCCCTGCTCGGCCAGCTCGGTCGCGAGGTCCTCGATGATCTTCACGAGCGGGTCGAGCTCGGCGGCCGGGCGTTGCAGGTTGTCGGTCGCCAGCAGGTAGAGCGTGACGTGCTCGATACCGGCCTGGTCACACCAGGTGAGCAGGTCCTTGACCCGGACGGCGCCGACGCGGTGGCCGTCGTTCGGGTCGACGAAGCCCATCTCGCGGGCCCAGCGGCGGTTGCCGTCGCACATCACGCCGACATGGCGGGGCACCGGCTTGCCCACCAGTTTCCTGGCGAGGCGCCGTTCGTAGAAGGAGTAGACCAGCGAGCGCAGACTCATCACCGCAAAGCGTAGCCACCCCCGCCGCACACTCAAGCGGCGGCGGTGCGGCGTGGAACCATCCGGGCCTGGATAAACCTGATCGTGCAACGCGGGACCGGCCGTCCGGCCGAACGGCTGTTCGCCAAAGCGTTATACAAAACCGCCCGCGCCCGCCCGCGCCGTTGCGGGCGGGCGCGGGCGGAGCCGGGTCAGGCGTCGGCCAGCCGCGCCCGCAGCGCGTCCAGCTCGGCCCAGAGCACCGCGGGCAGCTTGTCACCGAACTTCTCGAACCACTCGGTGACCTGCGGCAGCTCCGCCAGCCACTCGTCCTTGTCGACGCGCAGCACCGCCTCCAGATCGGCCCGGGGAAGGTCGAGGCCGGTCAGGTCGAGTGAGTCCGGGGTGGCGACGTGCCCGATCGGGGTCTCCACCGCGTCGGCCCGGCCGTCCAGCCGCTCGGCGATCCACTTGAGCACCCGGCTGTTCTCACCGAAGCCGGGCCAGAGGAACCGGCCGTCGTCGCCGCGCCGGAACCAGTTCACGTAGAAGACCCTGGGCAGCTTGGACGCGTCGCCGGACGCGCCCTTGGCCATGTCGATCCAGTGCTGGAAGTAGTCGCCGGCGTGGTAGCCGATGAACGGCAGCATCGCCATCGGGTCGCGGCGCACCACGCCCACCTGGCCCACCGCGGCCGCCGTCGTCTCCGAGGAGAGCGTGGCGCCCAGGTACACCCCGTGCACCCAGTCGCGGGCCTCGGTCACCAGCGGGATCGTGGTCTTGCGGCGGCCGCCGAACAGGATCGCGTCGATCGGCACGCCGCGCGGGTCGTGGTACTCCTCCGCGAGGATCGGGCACTGCTCGATCGGGGTGCAGAAGCGGCTGTTCGGGTGGCTCGACGGCGCCGGGGACGCCGGCGTCCAGTCCTGTCCCTTCCAGTCGGTCAGGTGCGCGGGCGGCTCGCCCATGCCCTCCCACCAGATGTCGCCGTCGTCGGTCAGCGCGACGTTGGTGAAGACGGAGTTGCCCTTCGCGAGCGTGCGCATCGCGTTCGGGTTGGTGTGGAAGTCGGTGCCGGGCGCGACGCCGAACAGCCCGAACTCCGGGTTGGTGGCCCACAGCCGGCCGTCCGAGCCGAACCGCATCCAAGCGATGTCGTCGCCGACCGTCTCCACCTTCCAGCCGGGCAGGGTCGGCTCCAGCATGGCCAGGTTGGTCTTGCCGCAGGCCGACGGGAAGGCGCCGGCGATGTAGCGGACCGTCCCCTCCGGCGAGGTCAGCTTCATGATCAACATGTGCTCGGCGAGCCAGCCCTCGTCCCGGGCGGCCACGCTGGCGATGCGCAGCGCGTAGCACTTCTTGCCGAGCAGCGAGTTCCCGCCGTACCCGGAGCCGTACGACCAGATCTCCCGGGTCTCCGGGAAGTGCGAGATGTACTTGGTCTCGTTGCACGGCCAGGCGACGTCGCCGCGGCCGGGCTCCAGCGGCGCGCCGATCGAGTGCAGGCAGGGCACGAAGTCCGCGTCGTCGCCCATCGCGCTCAGGACCTCGGCCCCCATCCGGGTCATGATGCGCATGCTCGCCACGACGTACGGGCTGTCGGTGAGCTCGACCCCGAACATCGGGTTCTCAGCGTTCAGCGGGCCCATGCAGAACGGGACGACGTACATCGTCCGGCCCCGCATCGAGCCCCGGTACAGCTCGGTCATCCGGGTCTTCATCTCGGCCGGCGCCATCCAGTTGTTGGTCGGTCCGGCGTCGGCCTCGTCGGCCGAGCAGATGAACGTGCGTTCCTCGACCCGTGCCACGTCGGACGGGTCGGTACGCGCCCAGAACGAGTTGGGTCTGCGCTGCGGGTCGAGGCGGACCAGCGCGCCGGACTCGACCAGCTGGTCGGTCAGCCGGGTCCACTCGGCTTCCGAACCGTCGCACCAGACGATCCGGTCGGGCGTTGTCAGGGCGGCGACCTCGTCGATCCACGCCAGCAGGCGCGGATGCGAGGTGTGGGGGTGAGACAAAGTGAAGCTCCTTCGGTCGGCACTGACCAATGACGGGACAGCCGGTGAGCTGGCTGATGTCACGGGAGTCACATCAGGTTAAGCCTGATACCCATACGGTTCATCGGCTGAACCTGTGGACAACCGCACAATCTTTGGTTGCGGTGCGCATTTGCGATCGATTCTTCGGCGCTTGACGCAGGAGCGCGCAGTCACGCCAGCCACACCGTTAGTCTCGACAACTTTCGCAAAAAGGACAAAGCACCGTACACTTTCACCTAATCGGGCTTTCCTCGCAGTTCCTGCCACAGGAGGCGGAATGACGACCCCGGGCAACGACGTGGACTCGGACACGGATCTACTCGCGGCCGTCCGGGCCGGCGACACCGCCGCCTACGGCACGCTCTACGAGCGGCACTACCCGGCGGCTCGGCTGTTCGCCTACAGCCTGGCGCGCGACCCCGCCGACGCCGACGACCTGGTCGCCGAGACGTTCGCCAAGGTGTTCGCGTCGCTGCGGGCGGGCCGTGGCCCACTCATCGCCTTCCGCGCCTACCTGCACACCACCATGCGGCACGTCTGCTACCGGCGCGCCCGCACGGACCGGCGGCTGGAGTTCACCGACGACCTGACCCGGTACGACGCCGGCGAGCCGTTCATCGACCCGGCGCTGGACCGGCTGGAGCGCACCTTCGCCGCCGCCGCGTTCCGCCAGCTCCCGCCGCGCTGGCGGGACGTGCTCTGGCAGACCGAGGTGGAGGGCAGCACCCCGGCCGAGCTGGCCCCGCGGATGGGCCTGACCCCGAACGCGGTGGCAGTCCTGGCCCACCGGGCCCGGGAGGGGCTGCGCAGCCTCTATCTCCAGCAGCACGTCACCGCGGCCGAGCACCCCGAGTGCCGGTGGGCCGGCGAGCGGCTGGGCCCGCAGGTGCGCGGCCGGCTCGCCCCGCGCGACGCGCACCGGATGCGCACCCACCTCGGCCGCTGCGCGGAGTGCCGGGGCCGGCTGGCCGAGATCCGCGAGATCGACAGTTTTCGTCACAATACGTATCGGCAACGTGACCATGCGGGTACGGCTGGTTGAGACTGTGCAACGAGGTCAGCGCAGCGTGCCGGGCGACGGTACTGTCGGTCGCGTGCCCCCGACCTCATCGCGGCCCCGAGGCCTGCGCAGCCGGTTACGCGCCCTGGCGCGGGAGGCGGGCAAGTTCGGGACGGTCGGCGGCCTCGCCTTCGCGATCGACCTGATCGTCTTCAACGTGCTGCTCGGCGCCGGCAGCGAGACGCTGACCGCCAAGACGCTCTCCACGATCGTGGCGACCACCCTGGCGTTCTTCGGCAACCGGTTCTGGACCTGGCGCGACGGCGCACACCCCCACATGGCCCGGCAGTACACGACGTTTTTCGTGCTCAACGCCATAGGACTGGGCATCGCGTTGGCCTGCCTGGCGATCAGCCACTACGGTCTCGGCGAGATCTGGCCGGCGTTGCAGAGCCGGGCGGCGGACAACATCGCGGGTCAGCTCGTCGGCACCGCGATCGGTACCGTCTTCCGATTCTGGTCGTACCGGAAGTTCGTCTTCCGCGCCGACGCGCGGCGGACAGCAGGTGTGACACCGTCGTCACCCACCCTCCAGTGATTCGGCGCTCGCGCCCTTGCCCCCGTAAGGTTGCCCAATGCCTTCAGCTCAACCGCTGACGGAACGCCTGCGCCGTCTCGCTCCCGAAGCCGTCGCCTTCGGCATCATCGGCGCCGGGAACACGCTGCTCTACATGGCCATCACCTGGCTCGCGCTGCCGATCGGCGCGGTCAAGGCGAGCATCATCGCCACCGTCGTCACCACCACTCTGGCGTACCTGGCGAACCGCTACTGGACCTACCGGCACCACACGCGCACCGCGCTCCGCCGGGAGTACACGTTGTTCTTCGGCTTCAACCTGGTCGGGATGGTGATCCAGTCCGGCATGGTCGCGGTCGGCAAGTACGGTTTCGGCCTCACCGAGACGGACGACGAGCTGATGTTCCTCGGCGTCACGGTGATCGGCATCGCGATCGCCACGATCTTCCGCTTCTGGGCCTACCGGACGTTCGTGTTCCTCAAGCCCCCGGTCGACGGCCACGAGGGGGAGATCGCCGAGCTCGACGCGACGGCCGGCCTGGCCGAGCTCAGCGCTGTCGACGTTCCGGGGAGCGCGGCCGAGCTGGACGCCCGGCTGAAGCGCTGACCTCCTCGTCGTCCGCTTCCTCCGCGTCGTCCGCGTCGTCCGCGTCGTCCGGCGCCCGCTCGATCAGCTCGTAGAGCAGCGTCTGCACCCGCTGTGCCCGGGGCACCCCGGTCAGCCGGGCGCTCTGCTCGCCAATCGAGTCGATCACCAACGTGCCGGTGCCGAAGAGGCGGTCCAGCAGGGACTGGGTCAGCGCGTGGTCGTTCACCCGGTTCAACGGCAGGTCACGACGCTCACGGACCAGCACACCGCGCTGCATCAGGAGCCGCTCGCCGGTCAGCACGTAGTGCGTGCAACGCCACTGCGCGAGCGGATGCAGGCCGTACCGGACGCCGTGATAGAGCATGATCGCGACGACCAGGACGAAACCGATCCGGCCGCCCTCGTTGTCCGGCAGCAGCACCCAGGCCATGATCGTGCCGGTCAGGGTGAGCGCGACCACCAGGGCCGGGCCGACCACCGACTTGCCGTGCGGGCGCAGGTGGAGGACGACCTCCTCGTGCTCCGCGAGAACTTCCGCCGGGAACGCCACGCGGTCAGCGTACGTGCAGGACATCCCCCGCCGAGACACGATGCTCGGCGCCGTCCACCGTACGGATCACGAGTTGCCCGTCCCGGTCCACGGTGGCCGCCTCGCCGGTGAGCTCGCCGCCACCGGGCAGCAGCACCCGCACGTCCCGGCCGATCGTCGCGCACCGCCGCTGGTACTCCCCGAGCAGCCCGCACATCTCGGCGTCGCCGCCGGACTCGCGCCAGCCCCCGTACCACCGCTCCATCGCCCGCAGCAGCGCCCGCAGCAGCGGATCGCGGTCCAGGCTGGTCGCGCCGGCCAGGCGCAGCGAGGTGGCCGGCACCCCGGTGGTCTCCGGCAGTTCCTCGGCGCGGGTGCTGACGTTGAGTCCGATCCCGACCACTATCGCGTCGCCGGACATCTCGGCCAGGATCCCGGCGCACTTGCGGTCGCCGACCAGCAGGTCGTTCGGCCACTTCAGGGCGGCATCGACGTCGGCCACCCGGGTCACCGCCTCGGCCAGCGCCACCCCGGCCAGCAGCGGCAGCCAGCCGAACGTGCCGGGGGTCGCGGCGGGCCAGCCGCGCTCCGCGTCCGGGACGCCGGGCCGCAGCAGCATGCTCAGGGTCAGTCCGGCTCGGGCCGGGCTGCGCCACTGCCGGTCGCGCCGGCCGCGGCCCGCGACCTGCTGCTCGGCGACGACGACCAGCCCTTCCGCGACGCCGTCGCGGGCCGCCTCGGCGGCGTCCGCGTTGGTGGAGCCGGTCTCGTCGCGGATGTCGATCCGCGACCAGAGCGCGTCGGGCCGCACCAGGGCGCGGGTGAGCGCGCGCCCGGAGAGCGGCGGGCGGTCCAGATCGGTGTACCCAGAAGCGGCCATTCCGGCAGCCTATGCCCCGTCCGGCGGGCGGCCGTCGGCGGTGCTTCGCCACCGGCCCACCTCTCTTCGACGAGCCTGTCCCGGTCCGGGCGGCGCGCCTCGTTCCCGTGTACCTTCCCGAACCAGGCATCCGGCCTCGAACAGGCGGCGCGCCCGCCGGCGCCGGGCACGCGTCGTTTCTCCAGCGCGCCCCTCCGGCGTCCGTTCCGGGCGCGGGTGCACCGCCCGCCGGCGCATTGTCGCGCCGGTGGCCTGGTCAGCGCTGTGGGTGGGCGGCGTGGCGGCTCACGTAGGACGAGTCCGCCTCGACGGCGGCCGGGCGGGGGCGCGGACGAGGACGGCCACGTTCGCGCCGGGCTTCGGCGTCGGCCGCACGGCGGCCGCGCCGGGACGGGTCGTTCCATGATGGTTCCTCCCGGCCGGCCGACCCGTTGGCGGTACGTTCGAGGCTGCGCCCCCGGGCGTCCCGCATCGCCCACGAGCGCGGCAGCCGGATGCGCTGCTCGTCCTCGGGCGGGGTCCACGCCGGCATCAGTGTGGTGGGCTCGGCGGCCTGCACCGGGGTCAGATCAAAACCGGTCGCGGGCTCGTAGTCGGGAACGGCCGGGAGCCGTTCCACCGGGACCGGCCAGCCGTAGCCGCGCGCCGAGGGCTCGGGGTCGGCGTAGAGGTCGTCCGGCACCGGGGTCCAGTAGTCCCCGGACGGCGGCTGATCGTCCAGGTCGCGGTACCGCGGGCGGACCCAGTCGTCGATCCGGTCGCCGTAGCGGCGATCGGAGCGGTCGATCGGGGCGGGGCGCGTCCGGTCGTACCCCGAATCGTCGTCGGCCTCGCTCCAAGCGGCCTGGCCGGAAGCCGGTTCCGTGCCCCACCCACCCTGACCGGAGGCGTGCTCTGCATCCCAGCCGGGCGGCTCGGGGGCCGGCGCCACATCCCAGCCAGGCGGCTCGGAATCCGGCGACGCATCGCATTCGGCCTGGTCGGGAGCCGGCTCCGCGCGCCAGGCGGTGTTGTCGATGAACCGGGACGCCTCGGGCTGCTCGTCCGCCTCCCGCGGTTCGGCCGCTTCGTCCACCACGCCCCGGTCGCCCTGCCACGCCTTCCCCCCGTGCCCGGACCGCTCGCCGTGCCAGGACCGCTGCTCAGGCCAGGGGTACCGCGGCAGGACACGATCGCCCGCGTCGGCCGGGCCGGAGTCCGGCCCGATCGGCTGCACCCGGCTGTTGAAAGCGGCGGCCCGCCGGCGTCCCCGGCCCGGCGCGTTGTCCACCGGAATCTCGTCGCCCCGGGGACAGCCGCCCGCCCGGGACGCGGTCCGCGGCGGCTCCCCGGAGCGGCCACGGCGGGCCGGGTTCGCGTCGCGCGCACCATCGCCGCCCCCGCCCCCGAACAGCACGGCGCGGAAATTGATCAGTGTGGCGAGGCCTCCCGCGATGAAAGCAAGCCCGGCTGCGGTCATCCAGTTCGTCACGTGAGGCGTAACGAATGGGGCAAGGGGTGTGAAACGGACGCATACCGACACCCGCTTCGTACGCCGCGAGCGAAGCTACGATCATCGGAGTGCATCGCCGCCCGCCGAGCGTGGAGACCATCGTGACAACGCAGCCCGACATCCACACCACCGCCGGCAAGCTCGCCGACTTCGCCAACCGCTCCGAGGAGGCGGTCCACGCCGGGTCCGCGCGAGCCGTCGAGAAGCAGCACGCCCGCGGCAAGAAGACCGCGCGGGAACGGATCGAGCTGCTGCTCGACAAGGACTCGTTCGTCGAGCTCGACGAGCTGGCCCGGCACCGGTCCACCGCCTTCGGCCTGGACAGGAACCGGCCGTACGGCGACGGCGTGGTGACCGGCTACGGCACCGTCGACGGCCGGCAGGTCTGCGTGTTCTCGCAGGACTTCACGGTCTTCGGCGGCTCGCTCGGCGAGGTCTTCGGCGAGAAGATCGTCAAGGTGCTCGACCTGGCCATGAAGATCGGCTGCCCGATCATCGGGATCAACGACTCCGGTGGCGCCCGGATCCAGGAGGGCGTGGTCGCGCTCGGCCTCTACGCCGACATCTTCTTCCGCAACGTCCGGGCCAGCGGCGTGATCCCGCAGATCTCGCTGATCATGGGACCGTGCGCGGGCGGCGCGGTCTACTCCCCCGCGATCACCGACTTCACAGTGATGGTCGACCAGACCTCGCACATGTTCATCACCGGGCCGGACGTGATCAAGACGGTCACCGGCGAGGAGGTCGGGATGGAGGAGCTGGGCGGCGCGCGCACCCACAACACCCGCAGCGGCAACGCCCACTACCTGGCCTCCGACGAGGACGACGCGATCGACTACGTCCGGGCTCTGCTCTCCTACCTGCCCAGCAACAACCTGGACGAGCCGGCCGTCGACGCCGAGGACGCGGACCTCACCCCGGGCAACGCCGACCTGGCCCTGGACACGCTGGTCCCGGACTCGCCCAACCAGCCGTACGACATCAAGACGGTGGTCGAGACGGTGGTCGAGGACTTCCTCGAGGTGCAGCCGCTCTACGCGCAGAACATCGTGGTCGGGTTCGGCCGGGTGGAGGGCCGGCCGGTCGGCGTGGTGGCGAACCAGCCGATGCACCTCGCCGGCACGCTCGACATCGCGGCCAGCGAGAAGGCAGCCCGGTTCGTGCGCACCTGCGACGCGTTCAACATCCCGGTGCTGACGTTCGTCGACGTGCCCGGCTTCCTGCCCGGCACCGGACAGGAGTGGGACGGGATCATCCGGCGCGGGGCCAAGCTGATCTACGCGTACGCCGAGGCGACGGTCCCGAAGGTCACGGTGATCACCCGCAAGGCGTACGGCGGGGCGTACGACGTGATGGGCTCCAAGCACATCGGCGCGGACATGAACTTCGCCTGGCCGACCGCGCAGATCGCGGTGATGGGCGCGCAGGGCGCGGTGAACATCCTGTACCGCGGGGAGCTGGCGTCCGCCGAGGATCCGGCGGCGCGCCGGGCCGAACTGATCCAGGAGTACGAGGACACGCTGGCCAACCCGTACATCGCGGCCGAGCGGGGCTATGTGGACGCGGTGATCCGGCCGTCGGACACCCGGGCGCAGGTGACCCGGGCCCTGCGGATGCTGCGGACCAAGCGGGAGAGCCTGCCGCCGAAGAAGCACGGCAACATCCCGCTGTAGCGGCTTTCCCCGCGGTGGCGCGGGCGGCTTCCCGGGTCCGCGCACGGCCGACGGCTTCCCGGGTCCGGGCACGGCCGGGCGGTCCATTCGAGCAGCGCACGGCTTCGGGCGCCCGCGCGGTTTACCGGGCGGTCGTTCAGACGGTCGCCGGCAGCCACTGGCCGGCCAGCAGGAACGCGCCCGTGACCAGGGCGATCAGGTTGACGACGAGGAAGACGCCGACCCAGAAGAGCGCCGGCACGTGGGTGATCCGGGCCAGCTGGTCGGCGTCCGAATCGCGCATCCGGCCGCGGCTGCGCAGGCTCTGCAGCTCGAAGACCGGCCGCACGCCGCCGATCAGAAGGAACCAGACTCCCGCGTACGCGAACGCGGACTGCACCTCGGGCGACGCGTACCAGGACACGGCGAACACGATCGCGCCGGTGACCAACAGCGAGATCACCCCGAACAGGTTCCGGATGTTGATCAGCATGAGCAGCAGCAGCGCCACTGCCAGCCAGAGCAGCAGCGTGATGCGGTTGCCGCCGAGCAGCCACGCGCCGCCCAGCCCGACCAGCGACGGCGCGATGTAGCCGCCGAGCAGGGTAAGAATCATCCCGAGGCCGGTCGGCCGGCCCGCCGAGAGCGTCAGGCCGGACGTGTCGAACTCCAACCGGATGCCGCGCAGTCTGCGGCCGGTCAGCAGGGCGAACAGGGCATGACCACCCTCATGGGCGATGGTCACCGCGTTGCGGGCCACCCGCCACACCGGGCGGAAGGCCACCGCCAGGAATCCGGCGACCGCGGTGAGCAGCACCAGCATCCCGGGTGGGTCCGGTTGGGCGCCCAGCAGTTGGTCCCAGAGGTCGCTCACACCGTCGATCGACAACACGCGGGGGACTGTAGCCGATCCGGCCGTGCGGTGCGTCGCACCGGCCACGCGTCTCAGCTACGTACAACTCGTTCGGTGGTCCGGCTTCTCTGCCCGCCGGCCTCGGCCTGCCGACCTGCTCCGCTTCGCGGGCTCCCACGCCTGCTTGCTCCTCCACCTGCCGGGCGCCTACGCCTGGTGGCTCTTTCCGTTGCCCGGCTCTGTGCTCGTTCAGGCGCGACGGCGGGCCACTGCCTTCGCGGGGGCGGGGGCACGGTGGCCGAGGCTCCGGGCCGCGTAGACGCCGCCGGCCGCGACCACCAGACCGGCGAGGAGAAGCACCGCCACCGGTCCCAGGGCGGTCGCGACAATCGCGACGTCGGCCAGGGCGACCAGCATCCACAGCGCCAGCGTGGGCTTACTGCCGTACCGTCGGCAGTTCATAACGCACCTCCATCCGTGATCCTCAACAACTACCCGCGTTGCCGAGGAATCACGCATGAAGTTGGCGTCGGCTTGCCCGGTCCGGTCAGCCCGCCTTGAATCCGGCGAGCACTCCGTCCAGATCCTTCCGCGCGGAGTCCCATTCGTCCGGCGGCGTGTACCAGCAGATGTTGTACGTCTTCCCGTCGACCGAGAAGCCCCGCTTCAACACCCGCTGCCGGCTTCCGCTGTCGGTGTTGTACAGGTACTCCCAGTCCGCGGCCGGACGCCCCTGGTAGGTGACCGACTTGATGCCGATCTTCTGGTAACCGGGCGGGGGCGACGCCTGCTGGAAGGCCTTCGCCGGGTCACCCTGGTCACCGTCGAACCGGAAGACGATCAGCAGCCGGTTGTCCCACTTGATCCAGTTGCCGCCGCTGCCGCGCTTCTCCACCTCGGCGTTCGACGGGAGCGCGAGCGAGTAACCGGAGAGCGATCTGGTCTTCCAGCCCGCCGGAACCGCGCCGGTGGTCGCGGCCGCGGAGGACGGCGCGCTGGACGGCTTCGCCGGCGCGGCCGAGCCGGCGCCGCCCTTGGCCGGCGGGGCGGCCGGCTGCTCGCTGCCGGACACCGCGGCCGGCGTGGTGCCGCCGGACCCGGCCGTCCGGTCCCCGTCGTCACCCAACGCCTGCACCAGGATGATGCCGACGAGCAGCACGAACACCAGCACGATCGAGGCGCCGACGATCGCCTGACGGCGGGTCAGCGTGGTCCCGAAGATCGTGACGCCGTTGACCCGGCGAACCTCCGGGCGCACCGGCATCGGATTCCACGCCGGACGGTTCGACGGGGTGAACCCGGGGACGCCGGGCAGCTGGTTGACCACCCGGGTGGCGCCGTCCGGCTCGGCGGCCGGGGTCGGGGTCGGCGGGACGATCGCGGTGAAGTCGACCACAGAGGTCTTGTCCTGGTCGGCGGCCGGGCGCCGACCAGGGGTCAGAGCCGTGGCCGGGCGTTCCGGGGCCTCGGCCGGCTCGGGCTTCTTGGCCTGCTCGGCCTTGACCCGGGCCGCCTCCTTCCGCGCCGCTTCCGCACGCGCGGCCTCGGCCCGTGCTTTCTCGGCCCGCGCAGCTTCGGCCCGCGCTTTCTCGGCCCGCGCAGCTTCGGCCCGCGCTTGCTCAGCTCGTGCTTCTTCGGCTCGCGCCGCTTCCGCTCGCGCGGCCTGCTCGGGCTCGGGCTGTTCGGCCTCGGCCTTCTCGGTGTCGGCCTCGGCCGGCTCGGGCGTGGCCTCCGCGGACCGGTCCGGTCCCGGCTCGGCCTTGACCGCCGGCTGGGTCTTCTCCGCCGGCTCGGCCTTCTCCGCCGGCTGGGTCTTCTCCGCCGACTCGGCCTTCTCCGCCGGTTCCGCTGCTTCCGCGGGCTCCGCCTGCTCGGCAGCCGCAGGCTCTTCCGCCGACCCGGCGTTCTTCGCGGGACCGGCCTCCGCCGCGGTCACGGCTGCGACGCGTCCGGCCGCGACGTCAGAAGTTTCCGCGCTGGTTGTCGTCCCGGGCGTGTCGGACCCGGCCCGCGCGGCACTGTCCGATCCGGGCTGGTCGGTTCCGGTCGGGGACGGCTCAGCGGCGTACTCCGCAATCGTGGCCTTCCCGGCCACCGACTTCGCCGCCGCTTTCCCGACGGCGTCGGCCGTCGTCTTCCCGCTCTGTTCCGCCTCGCCCTTGACCTCCGGACCGGCCTTCGCGGGCTCGGCGGGCGGCGGCGTGACCAGGGCGGCCTCCGCGGCCGGGGTCTCCGCCCCGGCCACGATCGGCCGCGGCGCTTCCCCCGGAGCCGGCTGCTCGGCCTCTGCCCCAGCCGGCGCGGCATCCGCCCGACCCGGCCGCGCCGCTTCCGTCCGGGACTGCGCGTCTTCCCTCCGCGCCGGCTGGGCGGCTTCCGTCCGAGATCGCGTTGTTTCCGTCCGCGCCGGCTGCACTGCTTCCGCCTCGGCCTGCTGCGCGGTCTCCGCACGGGCCGGCTGCGCGGTCTCCGCACGGGCCGCGGACTTGTCGGCCTCGTCCGGGGCGGGGACCACCGGGTAGGCGCCGGTCGCGGCGGCCAGCGAAGCCTCGTGCTCGGGCGCGGCCTGCTTGCGGCGATTGGCGGCCACGTCGGCGGCGGTGAAGCCGACCCGGGCCGTGTTGACCGCTGGGTGATCCGCGGACGGATCGACAGGGGCCGCCCGCCCGGGAACCCCAGGGGCGGCGGACGCCGGACGCGCGCCGGAGAAGGTGACCGGTCCACGAGCACCGGACGGGTCACCCGGCTGACGCGGACCAGCGGGATTCGCCGGGCCGCGGCCGTCGAACGGGGTACCGGGCTGGCGCGGACGCGACGGGTCGACAGGTCCCCTCGTACCTGCCAAATTGCCCGGTTGGGCGAGGCCGGGCGGGGCGGCTGGACCGCGCGCACCGCCGAGATCGGCCGGGCCGCGCCGGCCGGGCGGCTCGTCGCGGACCGGGGGCCCGTCCACCCTGGTCGGGTCCAGCGGCGGCTTCTGACCCGGGCCTGCCGGGGGCGCCGGGGGCACGTTGCCGACCGTGGCGCGGCCCGGCGTGAAGCCCGGACGGCCCGGTGGAGTCGGACGGCCCTGACCGTTGTTGCCCACGGCGTTGGGGCCACTCTGGGAACGGTTCGGCGCGTCGCCGGGACGGGCCGTCACCGGCGGGCGCGGGGTGGGCACGACCGGCGCGGAGCCGGTGGCGGTGACGAAACCGCTGCCCGGCAGCACCGGCGGCCCGCCCGGCCCGGTCGGCAGCGACGGCCGCTCCCGGCCGGCCCCGGGGCGGCGCATGGTCGGGCTCATCGGGAAGCTGATCTTCGTGCGGCGGCCGGCGGCCCGGGCCAGCAGCCGCTCGGCCTCGTCGGCGTCGATGCGGTGTGCCGGATCTTTCCGCAACAACCCGTTGAGTACGGGCTTGAGCGGCCCCGCGTTCCGGGCCTGCGGCACGTTCTCGGTGGCCAGCGCGGCGAGCGTGGCGATCGCCGACGGGCGGGCGAACGGGGACTGGCCCTCGACCGCGGCGTACAGCGTGGCGCCGAGCGACCAGAGGTCGGCGGCGGGACCGGCGGTGCCGTCCCGGGCACGCTCCGGAGCGATGTACGCAGGGGAGCCGAGGACCAGCCCGGTGCGGGTCACATTCGGGTCGCCGGGGACTGTCGCGAGACCGAAATCGGTCAGCACGACGCGGCCGTCACCGCCGATCAGCACGTTGCCCGGCTTGATGTCGCGGTGCACGACACCGGCGCGGTGGGCCGCCTTCAACGCGTTGAGCACGCCGAGGCCGATCTCGGCGGTGCGGACCGGGTTGTACGGCCCGTCGGCGGCCAGCGTGTCCTGCAGGGAACGGGACGGCACGTACTCCATGACGATCCACGGGTCGGCGTCCGTCCGCAGCACGTCGAAGACGCGGACCACGTTGATGTTGTTGAGACGGGCGATGGCGCGGGCCTCACGCAGGGATCGCTCGCGCATCTCCTGCCGCTCGGCGGGCGTCAGTCCGGGCGGGGGCACCAGTTCCTTGATGGCCACCTCGCGGTGCAGGACGACATCGGTCGCCCGCCAGACGCGACCCATCCCGCCCTGACCGAGCGGCGCGATAAGCCGGTACCGATCAGCGACAATGAGCGGGGGAGAAGAAGACATCACGCAGAAAATACCTGGTTCTGTCGAGCGGCCGCGAATTGATCAGCCGAGTGTGGGACACGTGTCACCGGAAGCCGGGGCACCCGTCGTACGCTCGGCCAATGAATGAGGAACCGCTGGTCGGAGTCGTACGTGGAAGCCTAGACGATCATGAGCTGGCCGCTCTGGTCGCCATCCTGGCAGTTAGATCTACGTCGGTCAATTCCTCTCCCCGGCCACAACCACCCTCCGACTGGATCCGATCAGCCCGCCCAGCAGCGCCCGCACGCTCCTGGAGGACCTCCGCCCTCCCGCGCGTCCACTGATCCCGCGTTTGTCCACAGGCGGCCTCCACAGGACTCGATGTAGCGCGTGGTGATTGGTTAATCTCGCTGCGTGGCTCCGAACGACGACGTCGGACGCGATGACTGTCACATCTCCGCCGACATCACCGCGATGGAAGACTTCGCCAGAAAACTGCTGGCCGAGGTCGACAACGACTACGCCCCGCATGCGGACAATCTGGCCAACCAGATGCTGACCCGCCTGCCGGCGGTGGACGGGCAGTTCAACGAGCTGTCCGCCTTCGCCGGCGTGTTGCAGTGGGCGCAGGACAGTTGTCAGCAGAACATTTACAACTTCGCCAATGGGACGCATGGCTTCGCGAAGGCCGCCGAGGAGGTCGGTGGGCTTTACCGCGGGGCGGATGCGTTCGCCCGGGCTCGGCTTGCGGATGTGGAGTCGGCGCTGGTCACGGCTGGGCTGCTTCCTCCTGCCCCTTCGGCTCCGGCGGCTCCCCCGCCGGGCGCGCCCTCCGCCGCCTCCGCCGCTCCTCATGGGCCCGGCGCCTCTCCCACCGCCGACACGCCTTCCGCCTCGGAGGCGTCCCCGTCGGCTGACTGGCCTCCCGCCTGGGAACCGGCGCCCACGCCTGGCTCCTCTTCCGCCCAGGAGCCGGCGCCCACGCCTGGCTCCTCTTCCGCCCGGGAACCGGCGCCCACGCCTGGCTCCTCTTCCGCATCTGGCGCGCCTCCAGCTGAGACGGCGGGCCCGGGCTCACCTGCAGCGCCCCTCCCCGCGGCCCCGGCTCTCCCCGCACCGCCTCCGCCCAGCTCTTCGCCGTGGTCGACGCCTCCGCCATCGAGGGGGAATGCCTGATGTTCGCGAATTCCGACAATGGAGGCGGCACGGACTGGACCCGCAAGACCGTCCCGCAGATGTGGTCGATGCTGGCCGCCCACGACGGAACAGTCCACAAAGACCTGCTGGTCACCTGGAAGAAGTCCGCCGACCTGCTCATCGACCATTTGTCCCGGGTCCGCCGCTACCGGGACAACCTCGCCGAGGCCTGGCCCCCGGAGAAGAACCGAGCCGCCGCCAAGTACCTGGACCGCCTCGACGACCTGATCAAACACCTGACCGAAACTCACCACGCGACTGTGGAAAACCACCGCGCGCTGGGAGCCGCGACGTCCGCACTGGTCGGCGCCCGCCGGAAGCTGGAGCCCATCTATCGGACGTACCTGGCCAGCCAGCAGGAGGCAGAGGCCGTCGCCGCACGGAAGCGCAGCAACACCGAGACCCTCGGCAAGTACCGGATCATCGCCCCGCCGCCGCTGACGCCCGTGGAGTCTCGGCAGTTGCAGCTCCACCTTCAGGCGCAGGCTGTGATGTCAGCCCTGAGCACGGACCTGGCCCAAGCCCAGCTGAACATCACCACTCCCAAGCTCTATGACCCGAGCATTCCCGTCGACGACAGCAAACCCTTCATGGATAGCGGGGGTAATTCGCACCCATCGCCGCCCTCCAGGATTCAATCCTTCCCTGGTGAGCAATACGCTCGATCTGGGCATGTATCAACAGACTCTGGACTACCTCAGCCCAATAATTCAATACAGAATCAAGGCAGAGTACCATCGTTTTACTCGCCTCCGATACCGCAAGAAGTAGCACCTCCAAACTCCCGAACTTCCGAACTCGCCATAAGCGAATTAACGCCATCCAAAGGCAGGCCGACCACTTCATCAACAGCGTTAGACGTCCCAGGAGATCCCAGCACTTCAGCTGCCGGTGGACCGCGAAAGCCCCAAATCACCGGGATTACACGATCCGTCACACAGGCAAATCCCATCGCATCGGCTGGAAACAGTTCGTCACCTACTCGCGCAAATCAAGGGTCTATCCCAGGCGGGATACTTGGCACCCCTCCGGGGGTCGCCAACAGTCGCAGCGGAACGCTCCCACCCGAGATTCGACGAGTCAACCCGGTTGGTGGCATCATCGGCCAGCCCGGGATCATGGGCGGCCCGCCGGGACCCATGCAAAAACTGAGACCCTCTAGGGGCGATAGTTCAGGCAGCGATCATTGGAACCCAGAAGATCCCTGGGCAACAGAAAAGGGCGTTCCTCCGATCTTACTGCCACCCAAGAAGGAGAAAATTAATCCTGGACCAGCCCTTGGCCTGCCCCAATGAGAACGTATATAAGCCGGGGACTCCTAAGTATCATGCTTTCAATCTCAACAACCACCCCTCTAGCACCTCCCAATAAAACCGATCCCGTACGCAGTGCGGAGTGGTTCCTTGACTTCCTCAAAATCAAAGACGCGCATTCGATAAGCACTGGCGCAGGCGTGACGGTCGGCCTGCCCGATACCGGCACTTTCCCGCATCGCGACTTTGTCAAGAACCTCGCCAATGGGATCGACCTTACGAGCGGCAGGTCAACTTCCACGAACAACGACAAAGACGGCCATGGGACCGAGATGGCCGGCCTAATAGCGGGTCACGGCCACGGGAATTCAGCAGGAATTCTAGGAATAGCTCCTGATTCTCGACTGCTCTCCATCAAGGTCACTGAAGGGGTTTCGCAAGCATCCGAGCTAGAAGCGGGAATAAAGGCGGCAGCTACCCTCGGCGCCAGTGTCGTGAACATTTCAGCAGTAACGGGACCCTCTAGGGCCCTTGAGGAAGCGATTCACATAGCCGCACAGCAGGATTCGGTCATCATTGCCAGCTCAGGAAACGCTTCTAGGGTTGCCACGATCGGCTACCCCGCAGCACTACAAGGTGTTCTTGCGGTAGGAGCAATAGGCAAGAATGGAACTCCCACGCCCTCCTCAATCCCTGGACCCAATTTGGGAATATGCGCACCGGGGGAGAAAATAATTACAACAGGATTGAAATCCGAGTATAGTGAAATCCGTGGCACATCGGCGGCAACTGCAATAACTTCAGGCGCAGCTGCACTAGTCAGGGCTCGATTTCCGGAATTGTCGGCGCAGGAGGTTATTCATCGGCTTACTGCTACGGCTCGGGATGTTGGGGCTCCGGGGTGGGATGAGCAGTGCGGGTACGGGGTGCTTGACATCGTGAAGGCCCTTACCGCTGACGTGCCGCCGCTTGCGGGTGGTTCGGCGTCCGCGGCTGTGGGGGCCGGCGGATCGTCCGGTGCTGCGGCTGGTGGTGCTGACCATGGCGGCGATCGGCAGAAAACCGTGGTTCTCGGGGGGATTGCGGCTGTGCTGGCCGGCGGGGTTCTTGTCGCTTGGCTTGCTGTTCGCCGGCGAGGGCGAAAACGTCTTTAGGACTTTTGAGTCGCTGCGCGGGCCGCGGCGAAGGCAACGCGACTGGCGTCACGCCGGGGCTGGGTCCGGTCAAGCCGGGCTGGAGACGTGGATCGAGAAGAGGCTGTGTGCGTCTGCGGTCCGCTTTCAGATCGACCCGGCCGGAGGGAGCCGCTTCGAGGAGGGCCGGCAAGCTCGGACCGGCGGTCCTTGGCGGCGTACGGGGCAGGCCGTGCCGAGGTTTCCCGGCTGAAGATGGGGCTTGCGTGCACTTTTGTACGACGGAGGCTTGTAGTCTCACTTTTCGTGCAGAGTGACAACGCGTACCGGCTTATCCTCGCGTCCGCCAGCCCGGCTCGGCGGGCACTGCTGACCGGGGCGGGAATCGACGCTGAGGTGATCGTCAGCGGCGTGGACGAGAGCGTCGTCGAGGCTGAGGACGCGTACACGCTGAGCCTCGCCCTCGCGCGGATGAAAGCGCGCACCGTCGCCGCGGAGCTGCCGGCGGATCCGGGGGCGCTGGTGCTCGGGTGTGATTCCGTGCTCGCCTTCGAAGGGGAGATCTTCGGGAAGCCGGCCGACGCGCAGGAGGCCACCCGGCGGTGGACGGCGATGCGCGGCAAGTCCGGGGTGCTGCACACCGGACACCATTTGACCGGGCTGGTCAGCGGGCGGCAGGCGGAGGCGGTCGGCACGACAGTGGTGCACTTCGCCGACGTCACCGACGCCGAGATCGAGGCGTACGTCGCTTCCGGGGAGCCGTTGCAGGTCGCCGGGGCGTTCACCCTCGACGGGCGCGGCGGAGCGTTCGTCGAGCGCATCGAGGGTGACCCGGGGAACGTGATCGGGCTGTCGCTGCCGTTGCTGCGGACGCTCCTCGCCGAGATGAACGTCCCGATCACTGCATTGTGGAGGAGTTAGGGAGGAGCCAGGCGGAAGGCGAAGCCGGCGAGGCGGATACCCGCGGGAGCTAGGCGATCGTGCAGATCACGGCGCCCGCGGTGACCGTGGCCCCGACCTCCAGCGACAGGCCCGACACGGTGCCCGCCTTGTGCGCCGGCAGCGGCTGCTCCATCTTCATCGCCTCCACCACCACGATCACGTCGCCCTCGTTGACCTGGTCGCCGTCCTGCACCGCCACCTTCACGATCGTGCCCTGCATCGGCGCGGTCAGGCTGTCGCCGCTCGCCGCCGCGGTGGCCGCCCCGCCACGCGGGCGGGTGGATCCGGCACGTCTGGCCGGGGCTGACGTCGTACCGCCGATCAGGTTCTTGGGGAGGCGGACCTCGATGCGCCGGCCGCCGACCTCGACCACGACGGTCTCGCGTTCGGCGGCCTCGCCCGGCGAGGCGCCGGCGCCGAACGGCGCCACCTCGTTGTTCCACTCCGTCTCGATCCAGCGGGTGTGCACGCTGAACGGCTCACCGGTGAACGCCGCGTCCCGGACCACCGCGCGGTGGAACGGCAGGACCGTCGCGATGCCCTCGATGACCGTCTCGTCCAGCACCCGGCGGGAGCGTTCCAGCGCCTGCTCCCGGGTCGCGCCGGTCACGATGATCTTCGCGAGCATGGAGTCGAAGTTTCCGCCGATGACGCTGCCTGTCTCGACCCCTGAGTCGACCCGCACGCCCGGCCCGGACGGCCAGTTCAGCGCGGTGACCTGGCCGGGCGCCGGGAGGAACCCGCGGCCCGCGTCCTCGCCGTTGATCCGGAACTCGATGGCGTGCCCCCGCGGCACCGGGTCCTCGGTGATCGCCAGGGGTTCGCCGGCCGCGATCCGGAACTGCTCGCGGACCAGGTCGATGCCGGCGGTCTCCTCGCTGACCGGGTGCTCCACCTGCAGCCGGGTGTTGACCTCCAGGAACGAGATGGTCCCGTCCTGGCCGACGAGGTATTCCACGGTGCCGGCGCCGTGGTAGCCGGCCTCCCGGCAGATCGCCTTCGCGCTCTCATGGATCTTGGAGCGTTGCGCGTCGGTGAGGAACGGCGCGGGCGCCTCCTCGACAAGTTTCTGGTGGCGGCGCTGCAGCGAGCAGTCGCGCGTGCCGACCACCACGACGTTGCCGTGCGTGTCCGCGATGACCTGGGCCTCGACGTGGCGCGGGCGGTCCAGGTACCGCTCGACGAAGCATTCGCCGCGCCCGAACGCGGCGACCGCCTCCCGGGTGGCGCTCTCGAACAGTGCCGGGATCTCCTCGACGGTGCGGGCCACCTTGAGGCCGCGGCCGCCGCCGCCGAAGGCGGCCTTGATCGCCACCGGCAGGCCGTGCCGCTCGGCGAAGGCGACGATCTCGGAGGCGTCCGCTACCGGGTCCGGGGTGCCGGGGACGAGCGGCGCCCCCGCGCGCTGCGCGATGTGCCGCGCGGTGACCTTGTCCCCGAGGTCGCGGATCGCCTGCGGGCCCGGCCCGATCCAGGTCAGACCACTTTCCAGTACGGCCTGGGCGAACTCGGCGTTCTCCGAGAGGAACCCGTATCCGGGGTGCACGGCGTCGGCGCCCGAGCGCTTCGCGACGTCGATCAGCTTGTCGATCCGCAGGTACGTGTCGGCGGCGGTCTCGCCGTCCAGTGCGTACGCCTCGTCGGCGAGCCGGGCGTGAGGCGCGTCGCGGTCACTGTCGGCGTAGACGGCGACGCTGCCGAGGCCGGCGTCCTTGCAGGCCCGGATGACCCGGAGGGCGATCTCGCCGCGGTTGGCGATCAATATCTTCCGCACGGCTAGAAGCCTAACGGCAGTTCAGCCCGGAGTCCTTCTCGCGTTTGATCCTTTTCTTGATATGCAGCCATCTGGCTGCGTATCCTGGTCGCGATGGACGACGTGTTCAAGGCTCTGGCCGATCCCAGCCGCCGCCACCTGCTCGACAGCCTCAACCGGCGCGACGGCCAGACGCTGGGCGAGCTCTGCTCCGGCCTGGACATGGCCCGGCAGTCGGTCAGCAAACACCTGGCCGTCCTGGAATCTGCCGGCCTGGTGACGACCACCCGGCGCGGCCGGGAGAAGCTGCACCACCTCAACGCCGAGCCGGTCAACGCCATCGCCGACCGCTGGATCAGCAGATATCACCGCGGGCGCGTGCAGGCGCTCGCCGACCTCAAGACCACATTGGAGGGCACGCCCATGGGCTTCACCTACACCACCTACATCGCCACCACGCCGGAGAAGCTCTGGCAGGCGCTCACCGATCCGGAGTTCACCAGTCAGTACTGGGGTGTGGAGTTCGACACCGACTGGACGGCCGGCGCACCGATCACCTGGAAGCTGGACGGCCTGTCGATCACCGACCCGGAACAGGTGGTGCTGGAGTCGGTGCCGGGATCGCGGCTGTCGTACACCTGGCACACGTTCACCCCGGAGTTCGTGGCGAAACACCGGCTGCCCGAGTCGATGTCCACGGAGAGCCGGTCGACGGTGACGTTCAACATCGAGCAGGCCGGCAAGCTGGTCAAGCTGACCGTCACCCACGACGACTTCGACACCGGCAGCACCGCCCTGGAGATGGTCCGGGAGGGCTGGCCGTCGATCCTGTCCAGCCTCAAGACGCTTCTGGAGACGGGATCACCCCTGCGTGCAGAGTGAAGACCCGCCCGAGGATCACCCGAGCCGCCTCGACCGGATCCTCCGCGGCGCTGTCCGGAAAGGCGCCGCTCAGCCACAGCGTGGCGAACCCGTGCACCATCGACCACGCGGCGAGAGCCACCTCACGCACCTCCTCCGAGGCCACCGCCGGCGCGTCCGGCAGATCGGCCATCCCCGCGTACAGGGCGTCCGCCGCCCGCTGCCGGGCGGCCAGCAGATCCGGGTCGGCGGCGTGATAGAGGTCGGTGCGGAACATCACCTCGAACGTGCCCCGGTGGGCCAGGGCGAACCGGAGGTACGTCACCCCGAGCTCCAGCAGGCTGTTGCTGGCCAGCCGCGACGTGCCCAGGGCCTTGGCGAGTTGCTGGAAACCGTCGGTGGCCAGCGCGGTGAGCAGGCCCGCCTTGTCCGCGAAGTGGTGACCGGGCGCGGCGTGCGACACGCCGGCCCGGCGGGCCAGGTCGCGCATGCTCAGCGAATTCACCCCGGACTCGGCGATCGCCTCGGCGGCCGCCGACAGCAGGGCGCGCCGCAGGTCACCGTGGTGATACCGCTGCCTCGTCATCGATCGAGCATAACTAGACGCTGACAAGATGGCGGGCGGGCCGCCGATACGGGACCTACCGGCGGCCCGGGGCCACGGCGCGTCGGAACGGGGGATCCGGCGCCGTCGGGCCCGCGACAACCGTACGCCCCGGCCCGGCCCGCCCGGCGAGAAAATCCGGGGCGATACCCGGCCCTCCGGCCGTACCGTGGCGGGCATCACGGCCTTGTTCACAACGGGGAGGCGCATGCTGAACACAGCGCCCTCTCAGGTGCGCTCGCGGAGAATGCCGTGAGCCCTGAATCCGCGAGGTGGCCCCTGCGATGACCGATCTGCTGACGATGCTCACCTCGCCGGCCTGGGTCTACCTCGCGCTCTTCGGGTTTCTCGCGGTGGACGCCCTGATTCCGGTCATCCCGATCCAGGCCATCATGATCACCTCGGGGGCGCTGACCGTCTACGGCGATCTGCATCTGGCCGCGGTGATCCTGGTCGGCGCGCTGGGCATGTTCACCGGCGACACCGTCGCGTACGTGCTGGGCCGCTCCACCGGACGCCACCTGGGCGCCCTTCACGCCCGGTTTGCCCCGCCCAGCGAGGATAGTGAGAATTCGCGGAACAAGCAGCGAGCCCGGAAGGCGGCCGAGCGCTTCACCCGGGGCCTACGCCGCCCCGGCCCGCTCGTGGTGCTGCTCTGCCGGTTCGTCCCGGGCGGCCGGATGGCCGCCGGATACAACGCCGGCCGCACCGGCTACCCGATCCGGCACTTCGTCGGGTACGACGGCGCGGCCGCGCTCTGCTGGGCCAGTTACGGCGGGCTGGTCGGGCACCTGGGCGGCACCGCGGTCACCCAGTCCGCCTGGCGACTGTTCGCGATCGCGGCCGGCGCCGCCCTGGTGTTCGGGACGGCCGGCTGGATCCTGGCCCTCTTCGGCGGCAAGCCCGACGAGGTGGACGAGCCCGCCGAGCCGGTCACTGAATCTCGTGCAGCATCAACTGACGAGCAGCTTCCGCGATCGACCCGGACAGCGACGGATAGATCGTGATCGTGTGGGCCAACTGGTCCACTGTCAGGTTGTTCTCGATCGCCATGGTGATCGGCAGGATCAGCTCGCTCGCCTTCGGCGCCACCACCACACCGCCGACGATCTGACCGGTCGCCGGGCGGCAGAACAACTTCACGAAACCGTCCTGCAGACCGGCCATCTTGGCCCGCGCGTTGCCGGTCAGCGGCAGCATCACCTGACGCGCCGGGGTCCGGCCGGAGTCCACCTCGTTCTGCGAGACGCCGACGGTGGCCAGCTCCGGGTCGGTGAACACGTTCGCCGAGACGGTGCGCAGGCGCAGCGGGGCCACCGCCTCGCCCATCGCGTGCCAGATCGCGATCCGGCCCTGCATGGCGGCGACGCTGGCCAGCGGCAGCACCCCGGTGCAGTCGCCGGCCGCGTAGATGCCCGGCACGTTGGTGCGCGACACCCGGTCGACGGTGACGTAGCCGCCGTCGCCGACCGCCACGCCGTACTCCGCCAGGCCCAGATCTGCCGTGTTCGGCACGGCGCCGACCGCGATCAGCGCGTGCGAGGCCTCGATCACCTGGCCGCTGGAGAGGGTCACCCGCACGCCGTCGCCGGTGTTGACCACCGAGTCGCCGCGGGACTGGCTGAGAATGGTCATCCCGCGGTCGCGGAACACCCGCTCGATCGCCATCGCCGCGTCGGCGTCCTCGTGCGGCATCACCCGCTCGCGGCTGGAGACCAGGGTGACCTTGGTGCCCATCGCGAGATAGGCGCTGGCGAACTCGGCGCCGGTCACGCCGGAGCCGATCACGACCAGGTGCTCGGGGAGCTCGGTCAGGTCGTACACCTGGCGCCAGTCGAGGATGCGGTCACCGTCCGGACGGGCGGTCGGCAGCACCCGCGGGGTGGCCCCGGTGGCCAGCAGGACCGTGTCGGCCTCCACCGCGTACGGCTGGCCCTCCTCCGGGGTGATCAGCACCTGATGGGTGTGGCCGAGCCGGTCCTCGCCCAGCCGGGCCCGGCCGCGCACCACGTCCACGCCGGCCTTGACCAGCTTGGTCTGGATGTCGCCGGACTGCGCCAGCGCGAGCCTCTTCACCCGCTCGTTGACCGCCACCGCGTCGACGCTGACCCCGTCCAGCCCACTGGAGCGGATCCCGAAGCGGTCGTTGTGGCGGTGCCCGGTCATCACCTCGGAGCTGGCGATGAAAGTCTTGGACGGCACACAGTCGGTCAGCACGCAGGCGCCACCCGGCCCGTCCGCCTCGACCAGGGTCACGTCGGCATCGAGTTGCGCGGCGACCAGGGCCGCCTCGTACCCGCCCGGTCCCCCGCCGATGATCACGATCCGACTCACGATTACCTGACCTCCAACGCTTTCCCTGCGGCGTAAAAGCCCCATCGAACGTGCCGACACGCACCACTCATATTCTCACCGACCGTAGATCCGGCTATCGTCGTCGCCGTGCGTCATTACGCCGCGTATGGCTCGAACCTGGACCCAGCCCGCATGCTGGCCTACTGTCCGCACTCGCCGATGGTCGGCGTGGGGTGGATCGAGGGCTGGCGCCTGACCTTCGCCGGGGAAGGGGAAATCGGCTGGGAGGGGGCGGTGACGACGATCGTCGAGTCGCCCGGCGACCGCGTCTTCGTCTCCCTGTACGACGTGCATCCGTGGGATGCGGCGCAGCTCGACGAGGTCGAGGGGGTGCCCGCCGGGACGTACCAGAAGCTCACCGTGCGTGTATCGACGCTCGACGGTGAGGTGCCCGCCTGGGTCTACGTCTTCGCCGGTTACGAGGGCGGCCTGCCCACCACGTGGTATCTCTCCGAGATCGCCAACGCGGCCGAGAAGGCCGGCGCCCCCGACGACTACGTCAGCGACCTGCGCCGGCGCCCGACCCGGACGGCCTCCCCGGAGGCCTGACGCCGGCCGCCGCCACGGTGGTCTGATACACGTTCGCCCGGTAGAGCGGGGTCATCCCGACCTTCCGGTAGAGGCGCGCGGCCTCCGTCGGGTTCGCCATGTCCACACCGAGCCCGGCCTGCGACCGCCCCTTGGCCGCGTAGGCGGCGAACGCGTGGAACTCCAGCATCGCCGGCACGTCGCCGAGCGTGGGCCGGCGGATGCTCCAGCCGGGCCGAAGCGCGCTCATGCCGGGATCCGACCACGCCCGGCGGGCCGTTGCCAACCAATTTCACCCGGACGGCTCAGCGCGCGAACCGGTGACCCAGCGACTCCAGCAGACCGGCCAGCTCCACCCGCTCGGTCCGGTCCAGGACCGCGAAAGCCTGCCCGGCCAGCGAGTTCGCCACCGCCTCGGCCCACATCAGCCGCCGCACCAGGGGGCCGGCCGCCGGATACGGCGACTGCCACCCGAGCGCCACCGCCCCGGTCTCGCCCTCCGGCCCGGCGATGATCGCCTCCAGCGGCGTCAGCCCGCCGGCCCGGACCGCGATCACATGCACCCCCTGCCGGTGCTCGTGCAGCAGATGCAGCAGCACCGCGGCCCGCGCCCCGGGCTCCTGGCTCGGCACCGGCATCGCCCGCCAGGCCGCGAACAGCGGCAGACCCGCCGGATCCACCCCGTCCACCACCCGCTCGGCGAGCTCCAGCAGCCGGCCCAGCCGCGGGAATGCGCCCACCTGCTCCTCGCCCCAGGTGCACAGCTCGCGCAGGTGCCAGGTCGCCACCTCGGACGGCTGCGAGCTCTTCGCCGTCGACTCCCAGCCCTCGGTGACCGCCTCCGGCGCGATGAACGCGATCGCCGCCGCCACCGTCTCCGGCCGCACGTCACCGAGCGCTCCGGCCCGGGCCGAGACGTGGTACGCCCAGCCGGAGAGTCCCAACAGGCGGGCCCGGCGCAGGGTCTGCGGCGATTCGGCGAAGGCTCCGACGATGGTGGCGACGCTCGCCTTGGCGTTGGCCGCTGCCTGTTCGGGGGTCACCGCCCGATTCTGCTCTCCCTGACCGATTAAATAAAACGCTCTAGTTAGTACTCCCTATCCCGGCTTGAGATCGCATGACGCGGGACCGGGCTTGGCGGGGTCCGGGCAGGGTCGGGGCCGGGCGGATCAGGGGTTGGTCATCAGGTCGTCGAGGGCGGCTTGGACGTCGCCCACCCGGCGGCGGGCGGTGGCGGTCTCGCGTTCGGCGGTGCGGCGGGCCAGTTTGCGGCGAGCCACCTCGGCGACCGCTTCCGTACGGCGGCGCTCCAGCTCGGCCAGCTGCGCCTCCAAGTCGTCGACCAGGTCCTCGGCGTCGCGTTCGGCGGCCTCCGCTCGTACCAGTTGTTCGTCGGCACGCCGCTCGGCCGCCTCCGCCGAGGCCAGATCGCGTTCCAGCTCCCGGCGTCGCCGCTTGTTCTCCCGGCGGCGGCGTTCCCGGACGGCCCGCTCGCGTGCCTCCCGCGCCGACAGCTCCCGAGCCTCTCCCTCCCGGGCGGCCTGTTCGGCGGCTGTCCCCGGCGTATCCTCCCGGCTGTCGCCTGCGGCGATCCGCGCCGGCCGCTTCTGGGCACCGTCCGGCGCGGCACGCCCCGGCGGCTCGGCGGCGTCGGAGGAGAGGTCGTCGTCCCCGCCCGTGATCAGGCGCAGGCGGGGACGCGGGACCTCACCGAAACCGGCGTACGCCGCGGCGCGGATCAACCGGCCGGTCCGGACCTGGTCGGCGACCTCCGGGTCGGCGAGGGCCGCGGTGAACGTCGCCTCCACCTCGTCCAGCGGCAGCTTCGACGCCCCGGCGCCGGCCGCCACCGCGAGCTTGCGGGCCGCCGCGACCAGGGCCGACACGAAGACGCGGCGCTGCTGGGACAGTTCGCGCAGCTGGTCGCCCTGCAGCTCGCGCTGGGCGGCCCGGAGCGCTCCGGAGAGCTGGACCAGTTCGCTGATCAGGTCCGGCCGGCGGCGGGCCAGCAGGTTGACCACCCAGGCGGCCACGGTGGGCTTCTTCAGCGCGGCGAGCCGCTTGGCCGCCTCCCGGTCGCCCGCCGAGCGGGCCGCCGCGATCGCGGCGGCCCGGGTCGCCACGAAACCGTCCGGCGGCTCCTCGTAGAGCCGCCGGACCACGTCGTCGATCAGGTTCGGCACGTCAGTCGAGCGTGGCGCCGGGTGCCAGGTGCTGGTAGCGGGTCTCGGAGAAATTCTCCAGGTGACCGTCGGAGACGGCCGCGCCGCGTTCGTTGAGCAGGCCGTCGTGGATGGCGATGGCCCGGTCCGGCCGGACCGCGCGGGTGAACTCCAGGGCCTCGGAGATCTTCAGCCACGGCGCGTTGAGCGGGACGCACAGAGTGTCGACCGGGGTGTCGTCCGGAACCACGAACGAGTCGCCGGGGTGGTAGACGTTCGTGTTCCCGTCCGAGATCAGATACCCGAGATTGACGATCCTCGGGACGTAGGGGTGGATCACGGCGTGCTGTCCGCCATACGCCCGCAGGGCGAAGCCCGCGGCCGCGAACTCCGCGCCGGGCGCCACCGGCGTGGTCGCCTCGGCGACCTCGCCGAGCTTCTTCAGGACCTCCTCGTGCGCGAAGATCCGCAGATCGGGCCGGCGGGACACGGCCGCGGTGACCGCCGCCACGTCCAGGTGGTCGAAGTGCTCGTGGGTGATCACCACGGCATCCGCACCGTCCAGTACCGACTTCTCGGAGAATTCGCCCGGATCGACGACGAGCACCCCCGCCCCCTCGATCCGTAGACAGGAATGAGTGAACTTCGTGACACGCACGGTGCTCCTCCGTCGCTGAATCGTGACCGGTCATCTCGCAGTCTGCCGGAACCGGGAACCGGCTGCCGAACGTCCCAGCGGTCAGTCGTACCGACGATCGGAGTGATGATGCGGAAACGGGGATACATCTGGTTCGGCGCCGTGCTGATCAGCGGCGCGCTCCTGGCCGGCTGCGGCGCCGGCAGCGCCTCCGACGACGCGGCCTCGTCGACCGGCGGCGAGGCCGCCGCGCCCGCCGCGGGTCGGGCCGAGCCGGCGCCGGCGGACCAGCGCCAGGCCGGCGCCGGCAGCACCGGGCAGGGCAAGGACACCACGGCACAGGCGCCGGACCTGAGCGTGGAGCAGCGTTCGATCATCTACACCGGCACGATCACCGTCCAGGTCGAGGACGTCAACGCGGCAGCGGCCCAGGCTCTCGGAATCGCCGGCGGGACCGGCGGCTTCGTCGCCGGCGACGAGCGGCAGAGCGGCGGGGGCGGCGCCGACACGGCGACGATGAAGCTGCGCATCCCGGCCGCCAGATTCGGCGCGGCGCTGGAACAGATCGCCAAGCTGGGTACGGAGAAGAATCGGGCGATCACCACCGAGGACGTCACCGAGCAGGTGGTCGACCTGGACGCCCGGATCGCGGTCCAGCAGGCCCGGGTGGACAGCGGCCGCAAGCTGCTCGGTCAGGCCAAGTCACTGAACGACCTGGTGATGCTGGAGAAGGAAGTGGCCACCCGGGAGTCGGACCTGGCGTCCCTGCAGGCCAAGAAGCGCCGCCTCGCCGATCTGTCCGCGCTCAGCACGGTCACCGTGGTCCTGCTCGGCCCGGAGGCACCGGCCGCCGGCGACGACGATCCGGCGGGGTTCCTCGGTGGGCTCAAGGGCGGGTGGGACGCGTTGGTCGCCTCGCTGGGGGTGCTGCTCACCGTCCTCGGCGCGCTGCTGCCGTGGATCGTCGCGCTGGGGCTGCCGGCGTGGGGGACGCTGTGGTTCGCGCGCCGTTATCGCCGGGCTCGCGGGAACCGGGAGCCCGCGGCCGCGCCGCCGGCGCCGCCGGCGGAATCGCCGGCCGCTCCGTAGCCGGCCCCGGCCCGCCGTAGCGGGCTCCGCCTCACGCTCGGGCTTCTCACCCGGGGTGGCGAGAGACCGCAGGTGACGAAGGCGTCGGCGCGGCTTGCGGTATCCGGCTGGTGCTCATGGAATGGCGCAGGCCACGCCGAACAGCGCGGTTCGCACGAGACCGCGCATACCGACGCGATTCCGCAGAGGTCGCCGGAGCGGCATGTCCGCGGAAGCGGCGCACCCGCGGAAGCGGCGGATGGTGGCGAGAGCGGCCCGCGAAGGTGGCGGGTTGGAAGGCGCCGGGGCTGGAAGGTGCCGGGGTTAGAAGGTGCCGGGGTTAGAAGGTGCCGGAGGAAAGGGCGGCCAGAGCCGTATGAGCCATCACCCGGATCCCGTGCCCCATGCAACTCTCGTCCACGTCGAAGTCCCCCTGGTGCAGATCGTGCCGCACATCCGACCCGGGCACCCCGGTCCCCAGGCGGATCATCGCGCCCGGAACGTGCTCCAGGTAGAACGAGAAGTCCTCCCCACCCATGCTGATCTCCGCCTCGACCACCCGGTCGGCCCCGAGAGCGGCCCCCGCGGCGCCGGCGATGATCGCCGTAGCCATCCGGTCGTTGATCACCGGTGGGACGCCGCGCTTGTAGTCGACCTCGACCTCGGCCCCGGTGGCGGCCACCACGTCCCGGATCAGCTTGGTGATCATCTCGGGGGCCTCGCGCCAGGCCTGCCGGTTGAGGATGCGGACCGTGCCGCTGACCTCGCCGGTGCCGGGGATCGCGTTGAACGCCTGACCGGCGTGCACCGAGCCCCAGACCAGCGAGACCCCGGCGCGCGGGTCGACCCGGCGGTCCAGCAGGGCCGGCACGTCGACGATCACCCGGCCCAGCGCGTGCACCAGGTCGGCGGTCAGGTGCGGGCGCGCGGTGTGCCCGCCCGGACCGGACAGCATCACCCGGACCGTGTCGGCGGCCGCGGTGAACGGGCCGGAGCGCACCCCGACCAGGCCGGACGGCAGTTGCGGGTAGCAGTGCAGGGCGTAGATCGCGGACACGTCCTTGAGCCCGCCCGCGGCGATCACCTCGGGCGCGCCGGACGGGATGGCCTCCTCGCCGGGCTGGAACAGCAGTCGCACCCGGCCGGGCAGCTCACCCTGCTCGTCGAGCTTGGCCAGGGCCAGGCCGAGGCCGAGCAGCACGGTGGTGTGCACGTCGTGGCCGCAGGCGTGGGCCAGTTTCTCGACGGTGCTGCGGTAGGGCACGTCCTTGAGGTCGTGCAGCGGCAGCGCGTCCAGGTCGGCCCGGAACGCGATCACCCGGTCACCGGAGCCGACGTCGCAGATCACGCCGTTGCCGCGGGGCATCAGGCGCGGCGACAGGCCGGCCACGGTCAGCTCCCGGGCGATCAGCGCGGCGGTCTCGAACTCGGAGTGTGACGGCTCCGGGTGGGCGTGGATGTGCCTGCGGATTGCGACCAGCTCGGCTCCCCGGGCGGCGAGCCAGCGGTCCAGCCGGCCGGGGAGGGGGTCGGCACCGGGCTCGGGCTCGGTCCACGCCGTATCGGCACCTCCGGGTGCCGTCAGAGCAGTAGTCACGTCGGGTTCCAGATCACTCTCGGGTTTCGTCGGGTTTGGCGACGCGCGACAGCTTAGTCCGAATTTGGTCACGCTGTGTAACGGTCGGGTAAACATGGCCGGCCCCGATGGTGCGGCGCTGCGGACGGGTTCGAGGCGGGTGCGGGAGGTCGTCCCGGCCCGCCGACTCCATCAACGGGTAGCGAATCGCAGAGGTGACGCGACACACCACTAGTACGTTTCACCCTGGCACGAAGTCGCACGCGATCCCCGCCCAACGGGAGGACGTCCGTGCTTCCGGTGGCGGCATCAAACCGATCCGCCAATAAGCATTGTCCGGAAGATGTAAGGAAGATCACGTCGATACCCCCACCGTCGGCCACCCGGCAGCTACCCTGGGTCGTTTCCTGATGAACACTGCGGACGCGACTTTCGTTGCGACAGGCGACCGGGCAAGATAGCTCCGTTGGCCCAGCCCCCTAGACCCCCTCGGTGGCATCCTCAGTGACTCAGATTCCAACGTGGAGCAGCGGCGACGCGGCCTCCCTCAGCGGACGCGCGGCCCCGGGCACGCTGATCGGCGGGCGGTACACGCTGCGCGCCGCAGTGGGTCACGGCGGCATGGGCACGGTCTGGCGCGCGGCGGACACGCTGCTGCGCCGCGACGTGGCGATCAAGGAGGTCATCCTCCCACCCGGCCTGGCGCCCAGCGACCGCGACGCGATGTACGAGCGGACCATGCGCGAGGCCCGGGCCGCCGCCGCGCTGCAGCACCCCGCTGTCGTCCAGGTCTACGACGTCGTCCACGAGAACGGGCGTCCCTGGATCGTGATGGAGCTGCTGGACGCGCGCAGCCTCGCGGACATGGTGATCGAGGACGGGCCGGTCGCGCCGCGGGTGGTCGCCAAGATCGGCATCGCCCTGCTCGGCGCGCTGGAGGTGGCGCACGCGCACGGCGTGCTGCACCGCGACGTCAAGCCGGCGAACGTGCTGATCTGCCAGGACGGCCGCTGTGTGCTCACCGACTTCGGCGTCGCCCGGATGCCCACCGACGTGCAACTGACCACGCCCGGCATGGTGCTCGGCTCGCCGCACTTCATCTCCCCCGAGCGGGCCATGGGGCAGGACTTCGGCCCGCCCAGCGACCTGTTCTCGCTCGGCGTGACGCTCTACACGGCGATCGAGGGCCGCCCGCCGTTCGACAAGGGCGACCCGATCGAGACCATGCACGCGGTGGTCGAGGACCCGCCCGCCCCGGTGGTGCGGGCCGGCTCGCTCACCCCGGTGCTGATGGGCCTGTTGGAGAAGAACCCGGCGCAGCGGATGGACGTGCAGACCGCCCGCACCCTGCTGCGGCAGCAGTTGGCCGGCCCGCTGGCCAGCAAGAGCCCGCCGCACATGATGACCGACCCCTATTCGGTGGTGCCCGCGACACGGCCGGTGTCGCCGCCGCCCGCGGCCGAGACGCAGCAGATCCCGCCGCAGCCCACCGGCCAGATCGGCGGCCGCGCCATGCTCTCGCCGGGCGAGTCGCTCACCGACCATCTGAGCAAGCTGGAGCAGCAGAACTCGGGCGGCGGCCGGCGGCGGGCCCCCGAGCCGGCCGGCGCGGCGTACCCGACCGGCGTCCTGCCGGCCCACCAGGTGCCGCAGCCGACCGGTCCGACCAGCGTCATCCCGCCGCAGAGCGTCTGGCAGCAACCGGCCGGCGCGCGGCCGGGCACAGTGGTGACCAGCCCCGCCGCGAAACGCCGGATGGCGCTGCAGAACGCGACGCAGGCGGTGCAGGACAGCACCTCCCGCGCCGTCCGGACGTTCCGGGGCTGGCCGCGCAACAAGCAGCTGGCGGTCGGCGGCGGCGCCGCGGCCGCGCTGCTGGCGATCATCCTGATCTTCTCGCTGACCGGTGGCGACGACGGGGCGACCCCGCCGGCCTCGGTGGCCCAGCCGCAGGACAACGCGGCCGCCGCGGCCGCCGGTGTGCAGACCCAGGACTACTCCGGCAACAAGGCCATCTCGGTGAAGGTGCCGGCCGGCTGGAAGCGCACCGCCGGCGGGACGTATGTGGACTACATCGACCCGGACGACAAGCTGCGCAAGGTGCGTGTGCTGGCCGAGCCGGGCAAGGCCACGCCGCAGCGGTTCGTCACCGAGATCGCGCCGAACGGGTTGAAGAAGTCGGCGAACTGCCCGAGTCCGTTCAAGTCGCTGAGCACCAACTCGGACGTGCAGGTCGCCGGGCGCCCCGCCGCCGAGCTGGAGTACACGTGCGGCACCGGCGACGCGATGCGCCACGGCATCTGGCGGATGACCCAGGTCGACGGGACGATGTACTCGTTCTTCCTGACCACTCCGGCCGCCGAGTTCGACGACAGCAAGAAGTACTTCGCGGCGATGGCGGAGAGCTTCCAGCTCAACCAGTGACGGCTGGTGTGCTATCAATCCGTAATGGCACCAGAAGTTGATATTGAGCTGAGGGCGGCGGCCGAAGCCTGGCTCGCGGACGATCCGGATCCGGCGAGCCGGGCCGAGCTGCGGGAACTGATCGACGGGCTGCCGGCCACCGCCGCCGAGCTGCGCGACCGGTTCACCGGCCCCCTCACCTTCGGCACCGCCGGGTTGCGCGGGCGGCTCCGCGCCGGGCCGAACGGGATGAATCTCGCGGTGGTCACCCGCGCCGCGGCCGGCCTGGTGGCCTGGCTGGACGAGCAGGGCGGCCGGGGTCCGCTGGTGATCGGGTTCGACGCCCGGCACGGCTCACGCGAGTTCGCCGAGCGGACCGCCCGGGTGGCGACCGCCGCCGGCCGTGCGGCGCTGCTGCTGCCGCGGGTGCTGCCCACCCCGGTGCTGGCGTACCTGGTGCGCTCCCTGGACGCGGTGGCCGGTGTGATGGTCACGGCCAGTCACAACCCGCCGCAGGACAACGGCTACAAGGTCTATCTCGGCGCGCAGTTGGGCGGTCCGGCCGGCGACGGCGCGCAGATCGTGCCGCCGGCCGACGCCGGCATCGAGGCGGCCATCCGGGCGGTCGCGAGCGCCGCCTCGGTTCCGCTGGGCGACGCGGGCACGGTCCTGGACGAGACGACCGTTGCCGGGTACGTCCGGAACGCCGCCGCCGTCCTGACCGAGAACGGCCCCCGCGACCTCACCGTCGCGTACACCCCGCTGCACGGCGTCGGCGGCGGCACTCTGGCCGAGGCGTTCACGGCGGCCGGGTTCGCCGCGCCGGCCGTGGTGGCCGACCAGGCCGAGCCGGACCCGGAGTTCCCCACCGTCGCGTTTCCCAACCCGGAGGAGCCGGGCGCGATGGACCACCTGATCGCGCTGGCCGGCACGACCGGGGCGGACCTGGCGATCGCGAACGACCCGGACGCGGACCGCTGCGCGGTGGCGATCCCGGGCCCGGACGGCACGTGGCGGCCGCTGCGCGGGGACGAGCTGGGGGTGCTGCTGGCCGACCATCTGATCCGGCGGGGCGTGCCCGGCGCGTACGCCACCACGATCGTCTCGTCGGCCCTGCTGGGCCGTCTGTGCGCGGCGCGCGGCGTGCCCTACGCGGAGACCCTGACCGGCTTCAAGTGGATCGTGCGGGCCGCTGAGGACCTCGCGTTCGGCTACGAGGAGGCGCTCGGCTACTGCGTCGCCCCGGCGCTGGTGCGCGACAAGGACGGCATCACCGCCGCGCTGACCGTCGCCGAGTTGGCCGCCGGGCTCAAGGCCGAGGGGCGCACGCTCGGCGACCGGCTGGACGAGCTGGCGGTCGAGTTCGGCGTGCACGCCACCGACCAGCTGTCGGTGCGGGTGGAGGACCTGGCCGAGATCGGCGCCGCGATGGGACGGGCCCGGCGCCGCCCGCCGGCCTCGCTGCTCGGCGCCCAGGTGACAGAGGTCCTGGACCGTCTGCCGGAGAACGACGTGCTGACCTTCGCGACCGCTGCGGCCCGCGTGGTGATCCGCCCGTCCGGGACCGAGCCGAAGCTCAAGGCGTACCTCGAAGTGGTCGAACCGGTAGCGGACGGTGACGTGCCGGCGGCCCGGAGCCGCGCCTCGGCCGGGCTGCGGGCGCTGCGCGCCGAGATCGCGGCGGTTCTCGGGGTCTGATCGGGCCTCCCGGGTGTCCACGGGACACCCGGGAGACTCGTCAGGCGACCTTGGGGGCGCCGAGCGCGGCCGAGATGGCCTTGCCCAGGGTGGCGACCACCAGCGCGACGCTGGGGCGCACGATGGAGTCCTCCATGCCGGCTCCCCCGGCGAACCCGGCGCCCGCGGAGATCTCCTGCAGGCGGCGGTGGGCCTGCCCGGCCTCCTCCGGCGGCAGCTTCAGCGCCGGCTCCATGCGGGCCGCGCAGAGCAGGGTGGCCAGCGCGGCGGTGCGCTCGTCCGGCACCGTGTCGGTGGTCAGCGCGTCCTTGAGCCGGCCCCGGATCTCGGCCTCGAACGCCGGGTCGGTCGTCGGGTACCGGTGCACGTGGATGAAGTCCAGTTGGGTCTCGTCGACATCCTTCACCACGCCGCGGGCGCACAGATCCTCCAGGACCCGGGTGCGCAGCCGGTGCCGCAGGCGCTGCAGCCACTGGGCCGGGGTGTGCGGCTGGTCCTCGTCGACTTTGGCGAGCACGGCGTCGGCGATCGGGTCCCCGATCGGTGTCGGGTCCTTGACCTGCAGGTAGCCGTCGACATAGGCGACTCGGCCCGCCAGCGCGAGATCGATCAGCACAGCCGCGGCCATGCCGAGATCGAGCCCGATCCGGGAGCCGGTCGCCTTGCCCGTCTGATCGTCGTACGCGAGAAGCAGAAGTTCCTCGGCGAGCGGAATGGAGGTCATGCAGAAAAACATAACGGCTCGGCGCTCGACCGTCAGTCGCCGGTGGAGCAGCATCCGGGTGCGACAAGGGTACCGAAACCAAGGGTAGTCGTCCGGTCATCATGGGTGATCGGAGGGCGGGCTTTCCGCCGAGCCGGTTTCCCGCCGGAAATCGGCGAGCGGGAGACTACCGGCATGAACTCCAACTCAAGCGAGCCGTTCATCCACCCCTCGGCGGACGTGGAGGACGGCGCCCGGATCGGGGCCGGCAGCAAGATCTGGCACATCGCGCACATCCGCTCCAGCGCCGTCGTCGGCGACGAGTGCGTGATCGGCCGCAATGTGTACCTGGACGCGAACGCGGTGGTCGGCAACCGGGTCAAGATTCAGAACAACGTCTCGGTCTACCAGGGCGTGACGATCGAGGACGAGGTGTTCGTGGGCCCGTGCGTGGTGTTCACGAACGACCTGCGGCCGCGCGCGCAGAACCCGGACTGGACGATCACCCCGACGCTGATCCGCCGGGGCGCGTCGATCGGCGCCAACGCGACACTGATCTGTGGCATCACGGTGGGTGAGGGCGCGATGATCGCGGCCGGCTCGGTGGTGACCAAGGACGTCGAGCCGTACCAGCTGGTGCGCGGCAACCCGGCGCGGCCGGCGGGCTGGGTGGACGAGAAGGGCGAGATCGTCAGCCGGGATCCGGCGAAACGCCCCTGAGAACGGCGACGGGCCCCCGGTCCTCGACCGGGGGCCCGTCGAAACCGATCATCCGGTACGGCGTCAGCCGCCGATCACCACGCGACGGATCGAGCCCAGCCGCTCGGGGTCGGTGACCCGGCGGCCGTCGACGACGACCTCGACGCCCGGCAGCTCGGCAGGCGTGAGGTTGCGGTACTCCGCGTGGTCGGCCTGCACGATCGCCGAGTCCACCGCCTGGCCCTCCCACGCGGGCAGGCCGTGGGCGACCAGCTCCTCGGCGGTGTACATCGGGTCCGAGACGTACGCCGTGGCGCCGCGCGCCTTGAGCTCCTCGACGGTCGGGAAGACGCCGGAGAACGCGGTCTCCTTGACGCCGCCCCGGTAAGCCGCGCCCAGCACCAGCACGCTGCGGCCGGTCAGGTCGCCGACCGCGGCGGCGAGCAGGTCCACCGCGTACGACGGCATCCCCGCGTTCGCCTCACGGGCCGCCCGGACCACCGTGGCGGTCGGGTCGTTCCACAGGTAGAGCCGCGGGTAGACCGGGATGCAGTGCCCGCCGACCGCGATGCCCGGCCGGTGGATGTGGCTGTACGGCTGGGTGTTGCAGGCGTCGATGACCAGGTTCACGTCGATGCCGAGGGTGTCGGCGTACCGCGCGAACTGGTTGGCCAGGCCGATGTTGACGTCCCGGTACGTGGTCTCGGCCAGCTTCGCCAGCTCGGCGGCCTCGGCGTTACCCAGGTCCCAGACGCCGTTCGGCCGGTCCAGGTCGGCACGCTCGTCGAAGTCCAGCACGGCCTGGTAGAACTCGACACCGCGGGCGGCGGACGCCTCGTTCACGCCGCCGACCAGCTTCGGGTACTTGCGCAGGTCGGCGAAGACCCGGCCGGTGAGCACCCGCTCCGGGCTGAACACCAGGTGGAAGTCCTCGCCGGCGACCAGGCCGGAGCCCTCCTGGAGCAGCGGCGCCCAGCGGTTGCGGGTGGTGCCGACCGGCAGCGTGGTCTCGTAGCTGACCAGCGTGCCCGGGCGCAGGCCGCGGGCGATGTCCTTGGTGGCCGACTCCATCCAGCCGAAGTCCGGCTTGCCGTCCGCGTCCACGAACAGCGGCACGACCACCACGACGGCCTCCGACTCGGCGACCGCGGCCGCGGTGTCGGTGGTGGCGGTGAGCAGGCCGGCGCTGACCGCCTCCTTCAGCTTGACGTCGAGGTCGGCCTCACCCGGGAACGGGACCTCACCGGCGTTCACCTTGCGCACGGTCGGCTCGGACACGTCCGCGCCGATCACGGTGTGGCCCTTGGAGGCGAACTGGACGGCGAGCGGCAGCCCGATCTTGCCCAGGGCGACGACACAGATCTTCATGCGAGAGTCTTTCCTCCTTGGCGGGGCTAGCGCCGGTACAACTTCCGGACCAGGCGCCCGGCGAAACGTCTCGCCCCGAACGTATTGACCGTCGCAGAGCCTCTTGACCAAACACAGGGGGCCGCGAGCGGTCGTCCAGCTTGACGGTGACCGTGTAGAAGAGTAGGCCACGCCGGTAGCGGAGCGAACCCGCGTCCGGCACTCACCTCCGGTCCGGGGAGTTTGTCCGGGGACGCCGCGCCGGGCGACGACACGCCGGTTTCGGGAATCAAGGTGGGTTCGATACGCTGTGTCCACCTTCGATCGCATTCTGATCGGCGTATTCTTGGCCGCTATGGCGCTACTCAGCGACGTGGAAGCCGCCGCGTACTGGAACGAGCGGCACCAGCAGGAGAGCGACCTCCGCTCGGGTGGCCACATGGCGTTCGACGAGGCCACCAACCGGATGTTCTACATCCGGCGACTGGCGCTGCTGATGGACCTGATCGGCCTGCAGTCCTCACCGGTCGCCCCGCTGTTCCTGTTGGACGCCGGATGCGGCAAGGGCTGGTTCAGCCGGGAGCTGGCCCGGTTCGGTCATCAGGTGGACGGGATCGACGCCAGCGAGGTGGCGTTGGACCACGCCCGTCAGGAGGGTGGCGGGCCGCGGTTCCACCGGTCGTCGCTGTCCGGATGGCGCAGCCCGTGGCTCTACGACGCGGTGATCTGCGTGGACGTGCTGTTCCACATCCTCGACGACGCCGAGTGGGAGCGCTCGGTGCGCAACCTGGCGTCGCTGGTACGGCTCGGCGGCCGGCTGCTGGTGGCCGACTGGCACGAGGAGCACGACCAGGCTTTCGGCAACTACCAGGTGCTGCGCGGGCGCCGCAGCTACCTGCCCCTGCTCCAGGACTGCGGCCTGCGGTTCGAGGGCTGGCATCCGTACGACTTCCGGGCCAGCGTCATCGGCCTCTACGCGTTCACCCGGCGGTGAGGACATGTTGATCAAGGAACTGCCGGCGCTCGCCGGTGGCGCGGACTCGGTCGTCTGGGCCGGCGGCGGGAATCAGGACGAGCTGCTGCGGGCGCTGCTGCCGATGCGGCCGGAGACCCCGCGGCGCGCCGCCGACGAGCCCTTCGACCCGGACGCCCTGATGATCGCGTTCGTGGGCCCGGACCAGCCGCCGGACGGATGGAGCGCCGCGCTGCGCGGCCTGCCGGCCGGTGGGCGGCTGTTGCTGCTGCTCGGCTGGCCGGTCGCCGACCTGCCGTACCACCTGGTGCTGGACCCGCTGGTCGGCGCCGGCTGCCAGGTGCTACAGGCGGTGCCGGTGGACAAGGCGAACCGGCACGGCGTGTACTGCGCGGTGATCGCGGCGCGGGTGGAGCGGCTGGCGCCGCTGCGGTCCTACCTGGACGACTCGCCGATCACGCTGGACGGCCCGGAGCCCGGACTGCCGGCGCTGCTGCGGCTGACCGGCGAGCACACCTTCGCCGACCTGGTCGTCCGACCGCTGCGGCGCCGGCTGGCCGAGTTGGAGGCGGGCGACCGGCCGGCTTCCGCCGGCTGATCGCCCGCGCCGCTCACTCGCCGAGGACCCGCCGGTAGAGCGAGGTCATCACCTTGGCCTGCGCGTCCCAGGTCCAGCCGTCGAGCAGGCCCGGCTTGTCGTACGCCGCCCGGTACTTCTCCGGGTCGTCGAGGACCAGCTGCACGGCCCGGACGTAGTCCTCGACGTCCGCCGCCGGCGCCTGCTCCTCGGGGGTGGCCGTGGACGTGAAGACCTCGCCCTGCCCGGTCGCCCGCACCGTGCCGGCCATCGTCCGGACGTCGCTGACCACCAGCGGCAGCCGGGCGTGCGAGTACTCGAAGAACTTCGTGATCAGGGCGATCTCGTGGTTCGGGAAGTGGAAGATCGGGATGACGCCCAGGGTGGCGGCGGACAGGAACGGCACCACCTGCCAGTGCGGCACGTACGGCAGGAAGTGCACCCGCTCGGACACGCCCAGCGCCCGGGCCCGCTTGCGGAGCCCGCCCATGTAACCGCTGCTGTGGTTGTTGGTGACCAGGGCCAGGTGCACGCCGGGCTGCTTGGGCAGCGCCTCGATCATGACGGCCAGGCCACGCTGGATCGACGCCGCGCCGCTGTAGACGATCAGAGGCACGTCCGGCCCGATGCCGCACAGCTCCCGCAGGTCGGGGATCGGGGTGCCGGCGGCGTCCATCGGGGCGTGCTCGGCGGCCGGGGTGTTCAGCACCACCGCCGGGCGCTCGGGCAGCCGGTGCGCCTCCTGCAGCATGCCGGCCAGGTCGTCGGAGACAGTCATGGCGGCGTCCGCGTACGGCACGTACTCCTGCTCGTGCAGGATGTTGGCGGCGCGCCAGCGGGCGTGGTTGGTCCACGGGCGGACACCCGGCAGGAACTCGTGCGCGTCCCAGACCAGCTTGATGTCCCGGCCCTTGGCCTTCGCCCGGATCTTGGCGCGCGCGCCGACCCCGAGCATCCGGAAGTCGTTGGCGTGGATCAGATCCGGCTTCATCTTGTCGATCACCGGGCCGAAGCCGAGCTCCCAGTCCCACAGGACGGGCTCCAGCCGGCGCCAGGCGCGCGGACCCTGCACCGTGCTCCAGAACCAGGTGTAGAGCTTGTCGCTGGGGCTGTCCAGCTGCTTGCGCGCGGTCAGCGCCTTCTTGGTCTGCCGCTGGCGGACCGACACCCACTTGTTGACCACCCGGGACGCCTGCCACTGCACCTTGCGGGAGATCTCGCGCGCCCCGCCCGGACTGGTCAGCCGGTCCATCGAGATGTTCGCCCGCCACGCCTTGACGGACTGGCCGCGCTGGTCGCCGACGCCGGTCTGCGGGTACGCCAGCGGGGCCATCAGCCAGCGGCGGCGGAACTGGTGCGGCCGCTTGTCCAGGTGCAGCGGCACGGGCACGAGCCGGACCTTGGCCGGGCCGAGCATCCAGGTGTGCTCCTGGTTGTCCGGCGAGCGGCCGAGCAACGTCACGTCCCAGCCGGCCTCGGCCGCGGAACGGGCTTCCTTCTGCACCCGCGAGTCGCCGTTCACGCCGTTGTCGACGAGCATGACGATCCGGCGCGAGGGCGCCTCGTCCGTACCCATGAAAGCTCCTACTTTTGATCATGCCAGGTGGAGGGGAATGGCCACCGCGGAGATTAGAGGCGACACCCGCGCTAGGCAATCCACGCTACTCAAGGTCAGTCATCCCCGATGTGGCGGGTAGCGTAGATTGAGCCCGGAATTCTGACCTCCCCCACTTCACAGGCGAAGGCGCACTCCGCATGACGCAGGTACTGAAGAAGATCCGGGACCGCGCCAAGCGCTTCACCAAGAAGGCCGGCCACAAGGTCGTGGGCAAGGCGTTGAGCGACCCGCGGGGCCGCCGGGCCGGACAGGCGCTGCTCACCGCGCCGGGCCTGAGCGACGCCCAGCGGCGGGCGCTGGGCCGCCGGATCGCCGGCAAGCTCACCGGCCTCGGCCTGCCCGCCGAGGCGGCCGCCACCCGGCTGCGCGTCGCCAAGCTGGTCCGCGAGCCCGCGGCCCGTGCCGAGCTGCTGATCGCGGCGGCCAAGGACGAACTGGACGCCGGCACCATCCCGGACTTCCTGCTCGACGCGGTCACCGCCGAGCTGGCCGTCGCCGACGCGGCGCTGGCCCGCAAGGACTACGACAAGGCGACCGCCTCCACCTTCCAGGTGCTCCAGCTGCTCTTCCACCGCGCGGTGCACTTCGACTGGCTCAGCTCGCCGATGGCGCCCGATCCCACCGCCTTCCTGGCGCCGCTGCACCGCAGCCTGGTCGGGCGCACGATGGCCGCCTCGCACGGCCGCCGCACCCCGGCGGCGGCGCCGCCCACCGACCGGCCGCACCGGCTGCTCTTCGTCACCCGCGGCAACGAGAACTTCCTCGGCACGATCCGCGAGCGCTACGCCAACGACCCCGCCTTCGAGGTACGCACGCTGGACCTGCTCGCCGATCCGGAGAAGGCGAAGATGGTCCGGGTGCCGTTCATGATCAAGGCCAAGCTCGGCGGCGACCCGGGCTACGCGGAGCGGCTGCGGGAGTGGTTCGCGCCCTCGCTGGAGTGGGCCGACACCGTCTGGGTCGAGTGGTCGGTCGCGCAGGCGGTGCTCTTCACCATGGTCGACCCCGGCGACACCCGGATCATCGTGCGCCTGCACCTCTTCGAGGCGTTCACGATGTTCCCGCACATGCTGGACGTGTCCCGGATGGACGACTACGTGTTCGTCTCCGAGCCGCTGCTGGACTACACGCTGGACGTGGCGCCGCGGCTGCGGGAGCCGGGCGCCCCGCGCACCCACGTGGTCACCAACGCGGCCCGGCTCGACCAGTTCCGCCGCCCGAAGGATCCGCAGGCCCGGTTCACGCTCGCCCAGATCGGGCAGAGCCGGATCGCGAAGGATCCGCGGTGGACCTTCGAGGTGCTGCGTGAGCTGCGCAGGCACGACGAGCGGTACAACCTGCTGCTGATCGGCGCCGACCTGGACGGCTCGCCCACCCCACAGGCCGCCGCGTACCACAAGGAGTACCTGCGCGAGCTCGCCGAGTTCGAGGCGCAGGGCGCGGTCCGCCGGCTCGGGCAGACAAACGACGTGGCCGGCGCGCTCACCGGGGTCGGCGTCGTGCTCAGCGCCTCGGTGCGGGAGAGCTTCCACCTCGGCGTGATCGAGGGCGCCGCCAGCGGCGCGGTCCCGGTCGTGCGGGACTGGCCGTTCTTCGCCGGGCGGGCGCACAGCGCGCGCAGCATCTTCCCGGCCGAGTGGATGGTGGAGACTCCTGCCGACGCGGCGCGGCGGATCCTGGAGCACACCGCCACCGAGGAGATCTGGCGCGGCACCGGCGACGCGGCCACCGAGCACGCACTGGCCACCTGGGACTGGTCGGTGGTCCAACAGCAGTACGACCGGCTGCTCCAGCAGCCCTGAGACGAAAGAGGAGCGCCGGTCGGCCGACCGGCGCTCCTCTTTTCTCGCTACGCGGTTACTCCCGCCCGTCGCCGGGCAGCCGGAGCGCGATCGTGACGTGCAGGTTCGGGTACCGGCGGGCGATCTGCCAGCCGATGCGCTCACCCTGCACGCCGTTGACCACGACCCGGCGCACCTTCGAGAAGTCGATGTCCGGCAGCACCCCGCGGGTGTGCCGCCACATCGTGTGCGGCCGCAGGAGCGCGGCCGGCGCCTTGGTGACCTTGCTGGTCACCTTCCGCCGGAACGTCCGCGCCTTGCCCTGCACCGTGCGCGTCAGGGCCACCGCCATCGGGGACGCGGTGTTCGGAGCCGGCCGCGGGGCCAGACCACCGGTGCCGGCCTGCTCCTCGCCGAGCCCGTGCACCCGGATGCCCGGGTCGTCCGCCTCCCGGGCCCACTTGCCCGGGTCCGGGACGATCAGGTCCACACCGAAGCCCTGTTCACGGGCCTTCTTCACGAAGTCCCGGGTGCGGGCCGGGCGCGGCGGGTAGATCGCGACCACCACGATCCTCTCGGCCGGCTCGGCGACCGGCACGGGGACCGACCCGGCGGGCGGCTGCGGAGCCGGCTGCCGGTAGACCTCCATCAGCTGCCGTCCGACCGCCTCGAAGCCGTACCGGGCGCGCAGCTGCTCGCGGGCCTCGGCGAGGTTCAGTTTCGGCCACGCGTCCCGCAGCTCGCGGAACGCCTCGGCGAGCGCCTCCGGCTTCTTGGTCACCGGGAACAGCTTGCCGGCGACGCCGTCCAGCCCGCGCAGCGTCTCGGCCGGGCCCTGGCTCGCGGCCACCAGCACCGGGGTGCCGGTCGCGACGGCCTCGACCATGGTCATGCCGAACGTCTCCAGCTGGCTGGCGTGCACCAGCAGGTCGTGCTCGTGCAGCAGCGCGGCCATGTCGTCCGGCGCGACGGCCGGGCGCTGCTCGATCCGGTCGGTCAGCCCCAGCTTGCGGATCTGGTCGCGCAGGGCGTCCTCCAGCTTGCCCTCGCCCACCAGCGTGAGCGTGACCGCCGGATCCTCCGCGGCGATCAGCGCGAAGCCGTCGACCAGGGTCTGCACGCCCTTGTGCTCCAGCATCCGCCCGGCGTAGACCCAGCGGTTCGGCGCCTCGGGCATGCTCGGCCGGACCGTGAACCGATCGAAGTCGATCGGGTTCGGCACGACCTGCAACTTGTACGCGAACTGCGGGAACTCGTCGGCGATCTGGTCGCGCAGCGAGCCGCTGACGCAGAGCACCGTCTCCACCCGGGCCAGCATGTCCGCGTACTGCCGGCGGGCCGGTGGCTGCGCGAAGACGTACCGCAGGAAGGTGGCGTGCTCGGTGACGACGATCCGGGCGTCCGGCCGGGCCAGCGCGGCCGCCATCACCCCGCCGAAGTGGCCGGAGTGCGCGTGCACCAGCGGCGCCTCGATCTGCCCGGTGGGCAGCGCCGCCCGCAGCCGGCGCACCTGCTCGTCGGCCCAGATCGCGTACGGCTGCTTGCGGGGCTGCGGCGCGATCACCCGGGTCAGCTCGCCCTCGGGGACGTCCTGCACCGTGACCCCGCCGTAGCGGGCCAGCTCGCGCTGCATGGTGATGTCGATCAGGTTCCCGGTGAGCCGCCACGGCGGGTAGAACCAGTGGTCGGTGTTCAGGATCGAGATCGAGTCGAACTCCGCCCGCACCGTCTCGACCGCGGCCTTCACGAACGAACCGGCGAAGGTGTCGTTCGCCGACGGGTACCACGGGGTCACCACGGCCAGGTCGGCCGGGGCCGGCCGGCGTGCCGGGTCGCCCTGCGGGTCGGTCCGCACGGTCAGCCGGGGGAACGCCGTGCGGGCCTGCTCGGCGATCGTCATCGCCACCGGGTCACCGATCACCAGCAGGTCGGCGCTGCCCAACAGCTCCTTGACGGCCGGCCACGGCTTGTCGCCGACCCGCTGCAGCGTCACCCCGGGCGGCGGCTTGACGCCCTTCCACTCCGGGATGCTGCCGACCACCAGTGTCACCCTCGCCCCGGCGGCGGCGAACTCGGCGGTGTAGGCCAGCGCCGCGCGGATCCGGAACTCGCCCAGCGCCACGTAGACGACGGATCGGTAGCTCTCGCTCATCGTCCGCCCTCGGCCAGCGCTCGCAACCGGTGCTCCCATGGTGTCAGTGTGGCCTCCCGGGTGTACCGGTCGGCGTGTGCCAGGGCCGCGTCGAAGGTCGGCTGGTCCAGGTCCCGGGCCGCCTTCGCCGCGGCGATGAACGACTGGGCGACGTTGTCCTCGTCCAGCTTGGTGCCGTGGAACCAGAGCGGGTAGCCGGTGAGCACGTCGGACGCCGCGATGTCCGGCTCGTGCACCGAGACGATCGGCTTGCCCGTCGCCATGTACTCGAAGACCTTGCCGGACGTGACGAACTTGGCGCCCGGCACGCAGAACACCAGCGCGTCGGTCTCCTCGTACACCTTCGCCGCCTCGGTCTTGGAGAACGAGCCGTGGTAGACCACTCCGCTGTCCGGGCCCTCGCCCAGGCGCGGCCGGATCATGGCCGCCTCGTGCGGGAAGAAGCCGAGGTGCCCGTGGATGTCCAGGACCGCGTCGGCGAGCAGCGGATGCCTGCGGGCCAGTTTCCAGCCGCCGACCAGGACCTCGAGCGGCAGGTACGGCGTGACCGTGCCGAGGTAGCTGAAGTGCAGCGGGCGGCTCGGGTCGTTCGGCCGGAAGGTGGCCCGGCCCAGCAGCTCCGGCTCCCACCCGTTCGGCACGACCTCCATCTGCTTGGCCGCGAACGGGTAACGCTCGGCGTACCACCGGCGCATGCCGTCGTTGACGAAGACGACCTCGCCGGCGTCCCGGACGACCTTCTCCTCCCACTGCATCATCCGCCCGCCCTCGGGGAAGCGGATCTCCTCGGTGAACTGGTTGAAGGTCCACGCGTCCCGGAAGTCGATCACGTACGGGATCCGGAACAGCTTGCCGAGGTAGTGGGCGGCGGCGAACGATACGAACGGGTTGCCGGTCGCCAGCACCAGGTCGAAGCGCTGCTTGCGGTGCCGGGCCACCGCGGTGCGCATCACACCCGGCACCCAGCCGATGTAGTGCTCCCCGAAGATCCGCTTCTGGGACTCCTGGTAGAGCTTGCTCGCCACGTTCGGGAACATCCGGCGGAACATGCTGAACCGCCGGACGTCGCTCTCGTAGTTGTAGGTGTTCATGGCGGGTCGTTCCACCCGGATCCGGGGGTCGACCGTGGCCTCCAGCGCCGGGTCCGCGGCGCCTTCGAGGTGGTACTCGAAGAACTCGCGGGGCGCGGTCACCACTGTGACGTCCCAGCCCGCCTGAGCCAGGTGATTGGCGGTCGCGCGGGCGCGGAACACGCCGCTCGCCCGGCTCGGCGGGAAGTAGAACGACAGATAAAGCACCCGGGGTGGGCGCCCTTCGGAGAACTTGCCGGTCATGCCTCGCCCTGGGTCGGCACGGGCACCGTGATGCCCTCGCGCGCGGACTGGAGAACCGCCGCTGCCACCTGCACCGTCCGCATGCCCTGGCGCAGCGAGACGATGTCGCTCTGCTTGCCCTCGACCGCGTCCCGGAACCGCTCGTGCTCGACGAGCAGCGGCTCGCGCTTCGGGATGGCGTAGCGGACCATGTCGCCCTCGGCCACACCGCGGAACGCGCGCAGCGCCTCCCACTCGGTGCCGAAGGCGCCGTTGGCGTAGAAGGTGAGGTCGGCGGTGAGCGTGTCGGCCACGTAGCTGCCCCGCTCGCCGGTGATCACGGTGGACCGCTCCTTGAACGGGCTCAACCAGTTCACCAGGTGGTTCGCCACCACGCCGCCGGACAGGCCGGCCACCGCGGAGACCATGTCCTCGTGCGGGCGGCCGCTGCGCGACACGGTGCGCGCGGCGACGTGCTCGTACGGCAGGCCGGTGACCCACGCGGTCAGGTCGATGTCGTGCGTGGCCAGGTCCATCACCACGCCGACGTCGGCGATCCGGCCCGGGAACGGGCCCTGCCGCCGGGTGACGATCTGGTAGATGTCGCCCAGCTCGCCGGCCTCCAGACGGGTCCGCAGGCTCTGCAGGGCGGGGTTGTACCGCTCGATGTGGCCGACGGCGCCCACCAGGCCCTTGGCCTCGAACGCCTCGACCAGCCGGGCGGACGCCTCGAGCGAGGGGGCCAGCGGCTTCTCGATCAGCGCGTGCACGCCCTCGGCGGCGAGCCGTAGGCCGATCTGCTCGTGCAGGCCGGTCGGGCAGGCCACCACCGCGTAGTCCGGGCGCAGCGCCAGCAGCTCGTCCAGCTCGGCGACGACCGGCACGCCGTGCGGGCCGGTCGCGCCGGGGGCCGGGTCCAGGATGCCGACCAGCTCGACGCCGTCCAGCAGGGAGAGCACGCGGGCGTGGTTGCGGCCCATCGCGCCCAGGCCGATCAGAACCGCACGCAGGCCGCTCATGCCGCCACCTCGTTCACGGCCGCGACGATACGCTCCAGCTCCTCCTGGGTCAGGCTGGGCATCACCGGCAGGGAGACGACCTCGGCGGCCGCCCGGTCGGTCTCCGGCAGCTTCCACGGGCCGACGTTGCCGTCCTCGGTGAGGTACGGCCGGAGGCGGTGGATCGGGGTCGGGTAGTAGACCGCGTTGCCGATGCCGCGCTCGGCCAGGGCCGCCTGGAACGCGTCCCGGTCGCCGGAGACCCGCACCGTGTACTGGTGGTAGACGTGCTCGACGCCCTCCGCCACGGTCGGCACGGCCACGCCGGACAGGTTCGCGTTCAGGAACGCGGCGTTCTCCTGGCGCTTGCGGGTCCAGCCGAGCAGCTTGCCCAGCTGCACCCGGCCGATGGCCGCGGCCACGTCGGTGAGCCGCATGTTCGCGCCGACGATCTCGTTCTGGTAGCGCTGTTCCATGCCCTGGTTGCGCAGCAGGCGCAGCTTGCGCGCGTACTCCGCGTCGGCGGTGGTGATCATGCCGCCCTCGAGGGAGTGCATGTTCTTCGTCGGGTAGAAGCTGAAGCAGCCGGCCAGGCCGAACGCGCCCACCGGGGTCCCGTTCAGGGCGGCGGCGTGCGCCTGGGCGGCGTCCTCGATCACGGCGAGGCCGTGCGCCTCGGCGATCGGCATGATCCGGTCCATCGCGGCGGGCTGCCCGTACAGGTGCACCGGCATGATCGCGACGGTGCGCGGGGTGACCGCGGCGGCGACCGCGTCCGGGTCCAGGTTGAACGTCGCCGGGTCGATGTCCGCGAAGACCGGCGTGGCGCCGGCCAGCCGGACGGCGTTGGCCGTGGCGGCGAACGAGAACGACGGCACGATGACCTCGTCGCCCGGCTTCAGGTCGAGGGCCAGGAGCGACAGCTGCAGCGCCGACGTCCCGGAGTTGACCGCCACGCAGTGGCGACCCTCGACCAGCTCACCGAACTCGCGCTCGAAGGCCGCAACCTCCGGGCCCTGAACCACCATGCCGCTGCGCAGCACTCGGACTGCGGCGTCGATCTCCTCTTCGCCGATCACGGGACGAGCGGCTGGAATGGCAGGCTGGGAGCCCGTCATGGGCGATCCTCCCGAACAAGAGTGAGGTATGCGGAGGGACTCGTCACTCCCCGCAACGACGCCCGTTGTATCGATGGTGGCATGGCGTCGGCCGCTCGTCGACGGCGGCGGACGACATGGTACAGCATCTTCACGTATCACTTCGTATTCAGCGCCGCCCGCGGGGGCAGGTATCGGACGCCCCTAGGGTGGCCTCTCATGCAGGCCATTCTCGCTACGCTCGGTTATGTTCTGTCTCCCAGCGGTGACCAGGTGCTGATGATCCGCCGGGACGCCCGCCCCGACGACCTCCATTACGGCTATTACAACGGCCTGGGCGGCAAAGTGCATCCGGATGAGGACGTCGTCACCGGAATGCGCCGAGAGATCACCGAAGAGGCGGGACTTGCTTGCGAACGGCTGGACCTGGCGGGGACGATCTCCTGGCCGGGGTTCGGCCGGAACGGGGAGAACTGGTTCGGCTTCCTGTTCCGCATTCCGGCCTGGTCGGGCACGCCGCTGAGCGGGAACGACGAGGGGTCGCTGCACTGGGTCGACCGGGCCGACCTGCTGGCCGGCCGGCTGCCCATGTGGGAGTCCGACAGGCACTTCCTGCCACTGGTCTTCGCCGAACGGCCGCAGATCTTCCACGGAGTCATGCCGTTCGAGTCCGGCAGGGCCCTCTCCTGGACCTACTCCACCCTGTGAGCCCGCTCGGCCCCGCCCCGCCGGCACCGAGCTCTCCCCCGTACGCCTCAATCGGATGGAGAATCCCAGGCCGCCGGCACGGCCCGTCGCGCCCCGAGCCGGGCCGACCGCAACCACCACGCATTTCGCCCGTAGAAGACGAGAGCGGGTGAAATGCCGCCGAACGGAGCGAGGCCCGTCAAACCCAGCGATCAGAACCTGCGCATGCCGCCGAACTGACGGTCGCCCGCGTCCCCCAGGCCGGGCACGATGTACGCCTTCTCGTTCAGCCCCTCGTCGATCGAGGCGGTGACCAGGCGCAGCGGCAGGCCCGAGTGCTTCAGGCGCTCGACGCCCTCCGGGGCGGCCAGCACGCAGCAGACGATGATGTCGGTGCAGCCCCGGTCGGCCAGCAACCGGCAGCAGTGCAGCAGCGAGCCGCCGGTGGCCAGCATCGGGTCGAGCACCAGGACGGGCTGCCCGGCCAGGTCGGTCGGCAGGGACTCCATGTACGCCCGGGGCTCATGGGTCTCCTCGTCCCGGGCCAGGCCGACGAAGCCCATCGAGGACTCGGGCAGCAGCCCCAGCGCGGCGTCGGCCATGCCCAGGCCGGCCCGCAGCACCGGCACGATCAGCGGCGGGTTGGCCAGCCGGGTGCCCTCGGTCGGCGCGACAGGGGTCTCGATCCGGAACTTCTCGACCGCGAAGAGGCGGGCCGCCTCGTAGACCACCATGGTGGTGAGCTCGTGCAGGGAGGCCCGGAAGACGCCGGACTCGGTCTCGGTCCGGCGCATCGCGGTGAGCCGCGTCTGAGCCAGCGGGTGATCAACTACAAGGACGTCCACGGCGCTCAACCTACCGTTCCTTCAAGATCAACTGTCATCAGGTCGCATAGAATCGTTCTCATGACTGCGACAGCGACCGTCGGGCTGTCCGATCTCCGCGCCTTCCTGCACGGCCTGCCCGGGGTCGACAAGGTCGGCGTCGAGGGCCGGGCCGCCGCGCTCGGCACCAGATCGGTGAAGACCGGCAGCAAGGCCAAGGCCATCGACCTGGCGATCCGGATGGTCGACCTGACCACGCTGGAGGGCGCCGACACCCCGGGCAAGGTGCGCGCGCTGTGCGCCAAGGGGCGGCGGCCGGACCCGGCCGACCCGGGGTGCCCCCCGGTCGCCGCGATCTGCGTCTACCCGGCGATGGTCCCGGTCGCCGCGGCCGCGCTGGCCGGCTCCGGCGTGCACCTGGCCAGCGTGGCCACCGCCTTCCCGTCCGGCCAGGCCCCGCTCGAGGTGAAGCTGGCCGACACCCGGGCGGCGGTGGCGGCCGGCGCCGACGAGGTGGACATGGTGATCAGCCGGGGCGCGTTCCTGGCCGGCGACTACACCCGGGTGTTCGACGAGATCGTCGCGGTGCGGGAGGCGTGCGGCAGCGCGCACCTCAAGGTGATCCTGGAGACCGGCGAGCTGGGGACGTACGACAACGTCCGCCGCGCCTCCTGGCTGGCGATGCTGGCCGGCGCGGACTTCATCAAGACCTCCACCGGCAAGGTGGCGGTCAACGCCACGCTGCCGATCACTCTGGTGATGCTGGAGGCGGTCCGGGACTTCCGGGCCCGGCACGGACGCCAGGTCGGCGTGAAACCGGCCGGCGGCATCAAGACCACCAAGGACGCGATCAAGTACCTGGTGCTGATCAACGAGACCGTCGGGGACGACTGGCTGAGTCCCGACTGGTTCCGGTTCGGCGCCTCCTCGCTGCTCAACGACCTGCTGATGCAGCGCACCAAACTGACCACCGGGCACTACTCCGGTCCCGACTACTTCACCCTGGACTGAGGGACCCATGTTCGAATACGCCCCGGCACCGGAATCACGCTCCGTCGTCGACATCGCGGACTCGTACGGGCTGTTCATCGACGGCGAGTTCCGGGCGCCCGCGGACGGCGACGCGTTCAAGACGATCAACCCGGCCTCCGAGGAGGTCCTCGCCGAGGTCGCCACGGCCGGCCCGGAGGACGTGGACCGCGCGGTCGCCGCCGCCCGGCGCGCGTTCCCGGCCTGGTCCGCACTGCCCGGCGCGGAACGCTCGAAGTACCTGTTCCGGATCGCCCGGATCATCCAGGAGCGCTCCCGTGAGCTGGCCGTCCTGGAGTCGCTGGACAACGGCAAGCCGATCAAGGAGACGCGGGACGTCGACCTGCCGCTGGTCGCCGCGCACTTCTTCTACTACGCGGGCTGGGCGGACAAGCTGGCGTACGCCGGGTTCGGCCCGGACCCGCGGCCGATCGGCGTGGCCGGCCAGGTCATCCCGTGGAACTTCCCGCTGCTGATGCTGGCCTGGAAGGTCGCGCCCGCGCTGGCCACCGGCAACACCGTGGTGCTCAAGCCGGCCGAGACCACCCCGCTCTCCGCGCTGTTCTTCGCCGACGTCTGCCGGCAGGCCGAGCTGCCCCCGGGCGTGGTCAACATCGTCACCGGCGCCGGCGACACCGGGGCCTACCTGGTGGCCCACCCCGACGTGGACAAGGTCGCGTTCACCGGTTCCACCGAAGTGGGCCGGGAGATCGCCCGGACCGTGGCCGGCACCGGCAAGCGGCTCACCCTGGAGCTGGGCGGCAAGGCTGCGAACATCGTGTTCGACGACGCGCCGATCGACCAGGCGGTCGAGGGGATCGTCGACGGGATCTTCTTCAACCAGGGGCACGTCTGCTGCGCCGGCTCCCGCCTGCTGGTGCAGGAGTCCGTCGCCGACCACCTGATGGACTCGCTGAAACGCCGGATGGCCACGCTGCGGGTCGGCGATCCGCTGGACAAGAACACCGATGTCGGCGCGATCAACTCGGCCGCACAGCTGGCCCGGATCCGGGAGCTGTCGGAAATCGGCGCGCAGGAGGGGGCGGAACGCTGGTCGCCCCCCTGTGAGCTGCCCGAGCGCGGCTTCTGGTTCGCTCCGACGGTCTTCACCGGGGTGACCCAGGCGCACCGGATCGCCCGCGAGGAGATCTTCGGGCCGGTGCTGTCGGTGCTCACCTTCCGCACTCCGGCGGAGGCGATCGAAAAGGCGAACAACACGCCGTACGGGCTCTCCGCCGGCGTCTGGACCGAGAAGGGCTCCCGCATCCTCGCCGTCGCCGACAAGCTGCGCGCCGGGGTGATCTGGGCCAACACGTTCAACAAGTTCGACCCGGCGTCGCCGTTCGGCGGCTACAAGGAGTCCGGCTACGGACGCGAGGGTGGCCGGCACGGCCTGGAGGCGTACCTTGCCTAAGTCATCGAAGGTCGCAGCGCCGGCGCAGCCGGCCGGGACAGCGGAGTCGGGCGCTTCTGTTCGCCTCTCCGTGCGCAAGACCTACAAGCTCTACATCGGCGGCAAGTTCCCGCGCAGCGAGTCAGGACGGACGTTCGTGGTGGACGGCGACAACGTGGCCCTCGCCTCCCGCAAGGACGCCCGCGACGCGGTGGTCGCGGCTCGGGCCGCGCAGCCCGGGTGGGCCGGCGCCACCGCGTACAACCGGGGTCAGGTCCTCTACCGGGTGGCCGAGATGGTGGAGGCCCGGCGCGCCGAGTTCGCCGCGCTCGGGGTGGCCGCCGGCGAGCTGGACGCCGTGATCGACCGCTGGGTGTGGTACGCGGGCTGGGCCGACAAGATCGCCCAGGTGACCGGCGGGGCCAACCCGGTGGCCGGGCCGTTCTTCAACATCTCCGCGCCGGAGCCGACCGGCGTGGTCGCGGTCGTCGCGCCGCCCACGCTGCTGGGCCTGGTCAGCGTGATCGCCCCGGCCGTGGTCACCGGCAACACCGCGGTGGTGCTGGCCGCCGACCCGCAGATCGCGATCACCCTGGCCGAGGCGTTCGCCACCTCGGACGTGCCGGGCGGCGTGGTGAACGTGCTCACCGGCAGGTACGCCGAGACCGCCCCGTGGCTGGCCGCCCACGCCGACGTGAACGCCCTCGATCTGACCGGAGTGGAGAGTGCGGAGCTCGCCGCGGAGTTGGAGCGGGCGGCGGCCGGCACGCTGAAACGGGTGCTCCGCCCGCCGGCCGGGGGTGCCGACTTCACCGCCGACCCGGGCCTGCGGCCGATGACAGCGCTGCTGGAGACCAAGACGGTCTGGCATCCCAAGGGCTTCTGAGCCGGCCGGCCGCGGCAGCCGTTTCCGGACGGCGCGACATTCACCGGCGCGACGCGAGGGGACGGGGCCGTTGTCACACAGCGTTGCGGACTAGGGTATGTGCCGGTAGTCACCCGTCCCGCCCACCCCCAGATCAACCCGGAGGTCAACCGTGACCAGCCAGTCCGACGAGCCCGAGGCGTCAGCGCCGGTGGCCGAGAAGTCCTCAGCGGAAGGACTCAACGGGCGTGAGCTCTGGGAGCAGGTCCGCATCGAGCCGGTCGAGGTCGCCCTGCCGGGCGGTGTCGGCCTGACCCTCCGGGCCTACCGGAAGGTGTCCGAGCTGACCCCGACCGAGATCGAGGTCGAGGAGGAGGACCCGTTCGACGCCCGCAAGCGCGCCGCCCTCGACGAGGACGGCGAGGAGGGCGTGATCGTCGACGAGGAGTACGAGGCTCTGCTCGCCGAGGACGGGGAGGACGAGGACGGGAAGAAGAAGTCCGGCGACGAGACGGAAGCGGCCGCCGACGAGACGGAGGAAGAGGCCGCCACCCGGGCGGACGACGAGGAAGTACCCATGTTCCTCAGTCACCGGGGCCGGTTGCTCGCCTTCAAGAACGCCGAGGCGCTGGTCGCCTTCATTCGTTCGGGTGCTCCACACGATCTCGCACAATTGGACACCTGGGGCGACCTGGCGGAGCGGGTACAGTCGAGCGACATCGACCCGCTGCCGGAGGAGCGCTACGAACTCGACCTCGTGGTGGAGAACCTGCGCGGCGGACACGACACGTGGGATCTGCCGCTGCTCATCGCCGCCGGCGAGGTGGCCCGGGACCTCGGGTACGCGCTCCGGCTCAAGCCGGTGATCCTGGCGTTGTCGCCCGGTTCCCCGCTCGATGACCTCGACGAGTCCCTCCGTGCCGCGGAAAGCGGTGGAATGGGCGGTTTCTTCGGTCGGCGCCGACTGAAGAAAATCGGGGCACAACAGGCGAGTCTCGGCTGGCGGTCGGTCATCGGCAAGATCTCTGCTGCTGTGGACTGGCGTGACTGACCGATTACCAGGGAACATCAGTCCTTGGCCACAGAGAAGCACTCCCGGGGAGGAGGACGACGCCGTGGCGCTCGTGCGCGTGTACTGCGGTCTTGCGTCGGCTGATGATGCGGTGCGTTCGGCCTCGGTCGCGCCGCTGACCATCGCCGTGGTGGACGACGCCGGCCGGCTGCTCGGCGTCCACGAGATCAGCGACGACCCGGCCGGTTACGCCCTGCTGGGAACGCTGCTCGTGGAACGGACGACGGGGTTCAGCGACGCGGCCGTGGCCGCCGACAGCGACGACCACGTCGTCACCTCGCTGCTCACCGCCGCCGGCCGACCGCTGGTCGTGGTCGACGACGACGACGCGGACGACTTCGCCGAGCGCTTCTCGGACGACGACTCCCCGGAGGAGATGGCCGCCCCCGCCGCCGCACGGCGTGCGGTCGGGCTGGCCCGCGCCCTGCAGGCCGGGGCGATCGCCGCGGTCACCCTCCCCGCGCCGCGCGAGCTGGTCAGTTACAAGCCGGTCCTGGCCGCGCACGTGGCCATGCTGGCCGGGCGCAACGCGGCGGCGATCGCGCTCCGCGAGGTGCTGCGCGAGCTCTACCCGGCCGCTCTCCGGGCGTATCCGGACCCGGCGCACCCGCTGGCCATGTCGGTTCTCGAGGCGGTCCCCGAGCCGGGCCGGCTGATGGCCGGCCGCGGCGGCGACCCGGCGCAGGCCGCGCAGGAGGTCGCCGGCGACCTCACCCGCGCCGGCGCCGGCACCGAGGACCAGGTGATCTCCGCGGTCACCGCCCTGCAGGTGGCGATCAGCGAGTCGCCGCGTCGGGGCGGCGTCAACAAGTCGCTGGCGCCGGCCGCCGCCGAGGCGGTCCGCCACGCCGTCGCCGCGGTGCGCACCTGCGACGCCGCGTGCGGCGCGCTGGTCGGCACGCTCGCCGCCCGGGCCAGCAGCCCGGCCACCGAGCCGAATGTGGGCCGTCGCGCCGCCCGCCGGGCCGCCGAGCCGGCCCCGGCCCAGCAGTCGCCGGTCAGCTCCGACCTCGGCTCACGGCTCAGCCGCCGCAGCCGCCCCGAGCCCTCGGTGGCCGGTCTCGGCAACGGGCCGGCCACGCCGCGGCCGATGAACGCCCCGCCGGTCGCGCCCGACCCGATCACACCGCCGCCGGTGGCGCCGGCCGCGGCGAACGGGCTGCCCGGCCGGGGCAGCACGCCGGGCAACCGGCCGGTCTCGGTGCCGCCGCCCCCGCCCGGCATGACCCCGATCACGCCGGGCTCCCGGCCGGTGCCGGGTTCGCGCAACCCGGCCGCGCCGTTGTCACCCGCCGCGCGGAACCCGATCTCCCCGGCCGCGCGGAACCCGATCTCCCCGGCCGGTGCGCCCAGCACGCCGGCCGAGGCGGGCGAGCCGTTCCGGCCCACGCTCGCCAACGCCGAGCTGAACCGGGCGCGGGCCGAGCGGGGCCGCACGGTCATCCCGACCCGGTCGAACACGCGGACCACCCCGTCGCCCGCGGCGGCGAACGGTTCGCCGACCGACTTCTCCCTGCCGATGCCGTCCCAGCGGCCGGCCGAGGAGACGCCGGAGCCGGGCTCCCGCGCCAACTGGCCGTTGCTGAACACCAGCGACGACGACGCGCTCCCGCAGCGCCCGGCCGCCGCCCCGGTCAGCGGTGCCGGCGCCGACGGCCGGGTCCGCCCGCCGTGGCAGGACATGCCGAAGGAGCCGCCCGCGCTGCACCTGGTCGACGGCCCGCTGAACGCGACCCGGGGCAAGGCTCCCGGGCTCGACCAGCTCGGCGACCCGCCGTCGCTGCGTGTGATCGACGGCGGCGCCCGCGGCACCTCGGTGGAAGGCCTGCCGCCGCGGGTCACCGCGCTGGACCGCAGCGCCGCCCCGCCGGTCCCGGCCGACGGCAACGACGGCGATCTGCTGATCTTCGCGGCCGCCCGGTCCGCGTGGTTCATCGGCGGCACTCCCGACTCGGGCAACGTCGAGTGGTCCAACCCGAACGACAGCGGCTGGCGTGCCGCGCAGAAGGCGGCCACCCCGGCCGTCGCCGCGGAGACGTCGGCCGGCCTGCCCAAGCGGGTGCCCCAGGCGAACCTGGTGCCGGGCACCACGGTGCGCGAGGAGCGCCCGCTGCGGATCGTCCGCGACGCGGCGTCGATCGCGGCGCACACCACCGGATACTTCCGGGGCTGGCGGCGCGGGCAGGAGATCGGCGGGTTCGCGATGGGCGGCCGGCCCGGTCGTGAGGCGGCCGGCGGGTGGGATTTCACCCGGGACCGCGAGGCCTCGGACGAGTATCGGAACAACGGCGCCGGGTACAGCGGCGGGCGCTGAGATCCGCTTCTCGAAGCCGGGTCGGTCTTTCGGGGCGGGCCCGGCTTCGTCGTATCCGCCCCCGGGTCCCGCCTTCCCGTATTCGCCACGGCCCGCTCCCCAGCCGCCACGGACCCGACTCCCCCGCCCCGGCTCCCCCACCGCGCCACCACGGCCGGCTCCCACGCGGACGCCGCGCACGCGGCTTCCCACCGCCACCGCCGCCACGGCCCGGCTCCCGCGCCGCGGGGCCGATTTCTCCGGGCCGCGATCCGGGTCCGTCACGCGGCGCCTTCGGTGCCGGTGACGGACCGGCTTGGGCCGCCGGCGGGCCATCCCCGATGCTTGCGGCATGCGGGCGATCATCTTCGATTTCTTCGGCACGCTCACCGACCCGGCCGCCGAGAGCGAACGGCTGACCACCTTCGCCGCCACCGCCACCGCCCTCGGGGTGCCGGCCGACCGCTTCACCGCCGCGATGGCGGAGAGCTTCCCGCGCCGGGCGACCGGGGTGTACGGCGGGACCCGGGACACTCTGCTGGCGATGGCCCGGGCGTGCGGCGCCGAACCATCCCCGGCGCGCCTGGCCGCCGCGGTCCGGACCCACCACGCGGGGGCTGAGCGCGTTCGCAGGCCCCGTCCGGACGCGATCCGGACACTGAGTGGGTGCGGGACCGGGGCTACCTCGTGGGGCTTCTCAGCGACTGTTCGAGCGAGTTGTGCGAGGCCTGGCCGCGCACGCCGTACGCGAGCCTGATCAACGCCCCGGTGTTCTCCTGGCGCGAGGGATTCCGCAAGCCCGACCCACGGTTGTACGCGACGGTGAGCGCACGGCTCGGCGTCTCCCCGGCGGAATGCTGGTTCGTCGGTGACGGCGGCAGCCGGGAGCACGACGGCGCACGGCTGGCCGGGATGCGGCCGGTGCTGGTCACCAACGCGGCCTATCCGGAGGTGCGGCACCTACGCACCGATCCGGACTCCTTCGAGCCGGCCGACCAGATCTCCGACCTGTCGGAGCTGGCCGCCCTGATCGGCACAACGCGGCCCCGGACCGACCGCCGCCCCTGACCGGCACCGTGCCGCCCCGGACCGACCGCCGTCCTGATCCACACGGGCCCGCCCCGAACCGACCGCCCGTCCTGCTCGACACGGGCCCCGCGCCGAACCGCTGGCCGCCTTACCTACGCGGCCGCGCCCGGGTTCGGCGAAACCGAGCAGGCTGCCGGGTGGCCGCCGGAGGTGCCTCGAGCGCGCGGTCACCCCCTGAGAACCAGCCCGCCACAGCGAGCCGGACACCAGAGGTGTCTCGGACAGTCGATGAGAACCCTGGACGCCAGCCGGGCGAAAAGCGAGCTCTCGGCCACCGTCGGTAACCAGTGACCCAGGGTCGTCGATCCGCTGCGCGCAAGACCGTTCCCGGAGCGCGCGAAAGCCCCGCTCCGACCAGCGGAGCGGGGCTTTCACCGTTCGTCAGGCCGGCGCTACCGCACGCGTACGACGCATCGTCAGCACATACTCGACGAGCGAGATGAGGACGTTCTTCGTCGACTCGCGGTTACGGGCGTCGCAGCTCACCACCGGCACGTCGCTCGAGATCGCCAGGGCGTCCCGAACGTCCTGCGGGTTGTGGTACTGCATGCCGTCGAAGCAGTTGATCGCCACCAGGTACGGCAGGCGACGGTGCTCGAAGAAGTCGATGGCGGCGAAGCAGTCGGCGAGCCGACGGGTGTCCACCATGACCACCGCACCGATGGCGCCCCGGACCAGCTCGTCCCACATGAACCAGAACCGCGTCTGGCCAGGCGTGCCGAACAGATAGAGGATCAGATCGCGGTCGATGCTGATCCGGCCGAAGTCCATGGCGACGGTGGTGGTCATCTTGCCCGGCACCTGCCGGTTGTCGTCGACACCCACGCCGGCCGAGGTCATGATCGCCTCGGTGGTCAGCGGGGTGATCTCCGAGACCGACCCCACCAGCGTCGTCTTACCGACGCCGAAGCCACCGGCGATGACAATCTTCGCCGATGTCACGCGTCCGCCCGCAGCGGGACGTTGCGACATGTCAGAGCCTGCGAAGTCCACTCAGCACCCTTTCCAGCAGTTCCGTGCCTACCGCGTCGGTCTCGTCTTCGAGCGAGGTGGGCTCGTACACCGCGAGTAGGCCGTCAGAGGCCATGTCGGCGACGATCACACGTGCCACACCAAGCGGCAGTTGCATGCGTGCGGCGATCTCCGCCAGCGACTGAACTCGGCCGCCGTCGCACATCGCCGCTATGTACTGATGCTCGCTTCCACCCTGCCCGCCGCGGATCATTCCGGAACGGCCGCGCACGGTTGTCTCGACCAGCGCTTCCAGCGCTATCTCAAGCTTCGGCCGGGTTCGACCACGGGTCACGGCATACGGCCTGACCAGCGCGCCGGTCGGCTCATCGCGTTCGGGCATCGTCACCGTCAACCCCTCCCTCGGCCTCTCGAAGTGTATTGGTTCTCAAGTTTCTGGACAGTAGCCGGATGGGCCGGCTCACCGCGCCTTCAGCCCAGCACCCCGGCCGCGGAACGCGGCGCGGGGGTCAGCGCCTCGCCGACGCGGTCGACCAGGAGGGCCATCTCGTAGCCCACCTGTCCGACGTCGCAGCTGCGCGCCGCGAGCACCGCGAACGAGGAGCCATCGGAGATGGACATCAGGAACAGGAATCCATTGTCCATCTCCACGACCGTCTGCAGAACGGCGCCGCCCTCGAAGCAGCGTGCCGCGCCCTGGGTAAGGCTGACCAGGCCGGACGCGATGGCCGCCAGCTGGTCCGCGCGGTCCCGGGGAAGGTCCCGCGAGGCCGCCAGGAGCAGACCGTCGGCGGAGACCGCAATCGCGTGCGCGACCCCGGGAACGCGATCAGCAAAGTTGGCCAGGAGCCAACCGAGATCCTGCGTAGATGTCATGCCTCATGCTCCTTGCCAGCCTGCGAGGGCTGCTGCCCTCCCGGAGTCTCCTCCAGGTTGGTCGATTGTTCCTTGGTGCGACCGCGCTGCACACCCCGGTGGTACGCGGACAGCAGACCGCGGACCCCCTCGGGAGTACGACGCTGGACGGAGTTACCGCCCCGGTCAACACCGCCGGGGACGAGTTGCGCCATCGGCGTGCGCTTCGGCAGGCCCGCCGTGGTGGTCGTGTCGATGGTGACTTCGGACGCCTTCTGAGCAGCGGTCCAGCCGTCGTCGGCCGCGGTCCGCCACGGGTTGGCCGGGGCGGCGCCGTACGATCCGGCGCCGGCCGGGGTGGACGCGCCGACCGTGGCCGTGTCGAGCTCGCGGGCCTCCGGGGAGGGCGCCTGCTGCGGCACGCCCGAGTTGCGGGCCGGCTCGCCGGTCGGGATCCGCTGCGAGACCACCGCCTCGTCGCCGGAGCCGGAGACGGAGACGGACGGCTTGGTCGCCTGGGTCGTGGTGAACCAGGCCGACTCGAGCTCCCGGAAAATCGGCAGCTCCATGGTCTCGTCGGCGAACGGCGCCGCGCCCTCCCGGGCCGAGGCCGCGGCGATCTGCGCGGCAGCGGTCGCCTGGTCGGCGGCGGGGCTGCTGACCGGGGCCACCGAGGAGTCGTACGCCGGCGGGGCCGACGCGGGCAACGCCACAGTGGGCGGGTTGACCGGACGGGCCACCTCGGGCTGCGGCTCGGCGTTCTCCGGGCGGTACCGCGGAATCTCGGCGGTCATGTCCAACGCCGCCGCGAGGTTCTCCGGGACGTGCGGGGTGTTGCTCTCCCGGTCGCCGGCGACCGGCGGCCAGGCCGGCGGCGCGGAGGCGAACGGGTTCGGGTTCGCGGAGACCGGGTCGTTCGGGCCGGACGAGACCGGCGTGGCGGAGACCGGCGGCGCGGACGGCACCGGCGGCACCGAGGTGACCGGCGGGACCGGCGGCGCGGAGACCGGCGGCATGAACGCGTTGGGGCCCTGGCTGTCCGGGTTCGCCGGAAGCTGGCGCGGGATGGTCGCACCGAAGCCGTTCACGTCACCGTCGGGACGCTGGTAGTCGTTGCCGTTGCGGCGCTGGGCCAGCTCGTCCAGGCCGGCGAAGCCCTGCGGGCCGGAGCTGACCGGACCGGACGGCAGCGGGGGCAGCGGCTCGTTGCTGCGCGGGCCGAAGCCGTCGGGCGCGCCGTTGAAGCCGTTGGCCGAGCCGTTCCGGCCACCGCCGAAGCCATTGCTGGACGACCCGTTGATCCCACCGCCGAAACCGTTGGTCGGGCCACCGCCGAAACCGTTGGTCGGGCCACCGCCGAAACCGTTGGTCGGGCCACCGCCGAAGCCGTTGGACG
>NZ_BOMW01000036.1 GCF_016862395.1 Actinoplanes siamensis
CCAGGACGCCACCGTGCAGGGTCTGCAGAACATCCTCGCCGGCGACCAGTGCATGACCGTCTACAAGGCCATCAAGAAGGAGGCCAACGCGGCCGCCGACCTGGCCGTCTCGCTGGCCAAGGGGGAGAAGCCGACCAGCGCGACCGGCACCGTCACCGACCCGCAGTCGAAGGCGTCCGTTCCGTCCGTGCTGCTGAAGCCGGAGGCGATCACCAAGGCGAACCTCAAGACCGTCGTCGACGACGGCTTCGTGACCAAGGCCGAGCTCTGCACCGCCGCCTTCGCGGCGGCCTGCACCGCTGCCGGCATCAGCTGATCCAGCAGCAGCACCACCGCTCGAACCGGCGACGGCGCCGCTCACGCAACCCGCGTGGGCGGCGCCTGAGTCTGGTTCACGCGGTTCCCGAACGGCCGGTCACCGAACGAAGGAGAAACATCCGTGGCCGCGACACCCCTTTTGGAGCTGCGCGGGATCGACAAGAGCTTCGGTCCCGTACAGGTCCTGCACGATGTCGAACTGAGCGTCTATCCCGGCGAGGTGACCGCCCTGGTGGGCGACAACGGCGCCGGCAAGTCGACGCTGGTCAAGTGCATCAGTGGCATCTACCCGATCGACGCGGGCACGGTGACGTTCGACGGCAGGCAGGTCGCCATCCACAGTCCCCGGGAGGCCGCCGAGCTCGGCATCGAGGTCGTCTACCAGGACCTCGCGCTCTGCGACAACCTGGACATCGTCCAGAACATGTTCCTGGGCCGGGAGAAGGTCCGCGGCGTGGTCCTGGACGAGCCGACCATGGAGCAGATGGCCGGTGAGACCCTGGCCAGCCTGTCGGTCCGGACCGTCAAGTCGCTGCGGCAGCTGGTCGCCAGCCTCTCCGGCGGTCAGCGGCAGACCGTGGCGATCGCCAAGGCCGTGCTCTGGAACAGCAAGGTCGTCATCCTGGACGAGCCGACCGCCGCCCTCGGCGTCGCGCAGACCGCCCAGGTCCTGGAGCTGGTCCGCCGCCTGGCCGACAACGGGCTCGGCGTGGTGCTGATCTCGCACAACATGAACGACGTCTTCGCGGTCTCGGACCGGATCGCCACGCTGTACCTCGGCCGGATGGCGGCCCAGGTCAAGGCGAGCGACGTCACGCACTCGCAGGTCGTCGAGCTGATCACCGGCGGGCGCAGCGGCAACCTGGGCCTCCCGCCGGAGAAGCCCACCGACTTCGTCGACATCACGCCTGGAGCGGACCAGTGACCACCACACCCACCCTTGAGACCGCCGGTGGCGTCAAGGTCGTCAAGCCCACCGTCGCCAGCCACTTCCGCGACTACTTCGGCCGGATCCGGGGCGGCGACCTCGGCGCGCTGCCCGCCGTCCTGGGCCTGGTCATCCTGGTGGCGATCTTCGGAAGCGCCCGCAGCGACACGTTCTTCAGCGCCGGCAACTTCGCGAACCTGTTCAACCAGGCGGCCGGCACCATCATGATCGCGATGGGCCTGATCTTCGTCCTGCTGCTGGGCGAGATCGACCTGTCCGCGGGTTTCGCGGCCGGCGTCTGCGGCGCGGTGATGGCCATCCTGCTCACCGAGCACGGCTACAACCAGGGCGTCGCGCTGGCCGCCGCGCTGGCCACCGGCGTGGTGATCGGCCTGCTGCTGGGCCTGCTGGTGTCGAAGGTCGGCATCCCGTCCTTCGTCGTCACCCTGGCGGCCTTCCTGGCCTTCCAGGGCGTGCTGCTGAACCTGCTGGGCGAGGGCAAGAACATCTCGATCCCGGACGGCTTCATCAAGTCGCTCAACAAGGACAGCCTCCCGGTCGCCTGGAGCTGGGCTCTCGCTGTGGCGGCGGTCGCCGGCTTCGCGCTGATCCAGTTCCTGCGGCACCGTGGGCGGGCCCGTCGCGGCCTGGTCACCGAGCCGATCGGCATCATCGTGCTGCGCGTCGTCGGCATCGCGGCGCTGCTGCTGGTCTCGACCGCGATCCTGACCCAGGAGCGGGCGATCAACCCGGCCATCGCCACGCTCAAGGGCGTCCCGATCGCGGCGCCGGTGATCGGCGGCTTCCTGGTGCTCTGGACGTTCGTGCTGGGCCGCACCACGTACGGCCGGCACGTCTACGCCGTCGGCGGCAACGCCGAGGCGGCCCGCCGCGCCGGCATCCCGGTCGACCGGATCCGCATCTCGGTGTTCGTGATCGGCTCGTTCATGGCCGCGGTGGGCGGCGTCATGCTGGTCAGCCGGGCCGGCTCGGTCGACCCCAACACCGGTGGCAGCAGCACCCTGCTGTATGCCGTGGGCGCCGCCGTCATCGGTGGCACCAGCCTCTTCGGCGGCAAGGGCAAGATGATCCACGCGGTGATCGGTGGCGCGGTGATCGCGGTCATCGACAACGGCATGTTCCTGATGGACTTCTCGTCCGGCACGCGCTACATGTTCACCGGCATCATCCTGCTGATCGCGGCGGGCGTGGACGCGCTGGCCCGGCGACGGGCCGCGGCCACGGGCAACCGCTGACGATGCGTGCAGGCCCCAGCCAGGAAGAGGTCCGCCGGCACAACCTCGGGACACTGCTGCGGTACGTCCACGTACACGGCGCCACGTCCCGGGCGGAGCTCACCACCCGGCTCGGCCTCAACCGCAGCACCATCGGGGCACTCACCGCCGAGCTGATCAGCCAGGGGCTGGTCAGCGAGGCGCCGCCCAAGGAGACCGGCCGGGCCGGGCGGCCGTCACTGGTCGTCCGGCCCGAGTCGGAGAAGATCTTCGCGTACTCCCTCAGCATCGAGGTGGATCGCCTGCGCGCCGGCCGGGTCGGGCTGGGCGGGCGGATCCTGGAACAGTACGAGACCGTCCGGCCGCCCGGGATGAGCGCGGACGAGGCGGTCGAGCCGCTGGCCCGGTTCGTCCGGGCGATGCACGACCAGGTGAGCGACGACGCCCGCTGCGTGGGCAGCGGTCTCGCGGTGGCCGGCATGGTGCGCCGCGAGGACGGCATGGTCCGGCTCGCGCCCACGATCGGCTGGGTCGAGGAGCCGGTCGGCGCGGCCCTGAGTGCCGAGCTGGGCTCGCCCGGCACGCTCAGCATCGGCAACCACGCCGACGTCTGCGCGCTCGCCGAGCACGCCCGAGGCGCGGCGGTGGGCTGCGACAACGTCATCTACCTGTACGGCGACGTCGGGGTCGGCGCCGGCATCGTGGCCGGCGGGCGGCGGGTCACCGGCCACGGCGGGTACGGCGGCGAGGTCGGTCACATGGTGGTCAACCCGTACGGCCGGCCGTGCGACTGCGGCTCGCGCGGCTGCTGGGAGACCGAGATCGGCGAGCACGCGCTGCTGCGCCTGTCCGGCCGGGAGAACCGGACCGGGCGGGACGTGGTGCTCGAGGTCGTCGACGCCGCGGTGCGCGGGGACAGCCAGGCCCAGCACGCGCTGCGGCACGTCGGCGACTGGATCGGGTTCGGCGTCGGCAACCTGGTGAACATCTTCAACCCGGAGGTGGTGATCTTCGGTGGCACGCTGCGCGACGTGTACCTGGTCGCCGCGGCGCAGATCCGCAGCCGGCTGAACGCGGTCGGGCTGCCGGCCTGCCGCGAGCACGTCCGGTTGCGCACCCCCGAGCTGGGCGCCGACGCGGCCCTGATCGGCGCCGCCGAGCTGGCCTTCGAGCGGCTGCTCGACGATCCCCTGATCCCCTGATCACCCGGCGGGCGCGAATCGTCGCCGGAAGATCTATGCTGCCGCGCATGCCCCCGCACCACCCGGTACTGGACCCTGCCGCCGCGTACCCGAAGATCGCCGAACTTCGCTCCGCGCTGGACTCTCGGGACTGGTCCGCGGCCCGGTCCCTGCTCGACACCGCCGAGCCGGTGGAGCGCGGCTACCTGATCCAGGCGGGCGGCGCGCACTCCGGCCGGGAGGATCTGCTGCGCGGCGTGCTGGCCGGGCAGCCCGCCGACAGCACCGCCGGCGCGCTGCTCGGCCAGCAGCTGATCCAGGCCGGCCGGACGGTCCGGACCGCCCGGCGCGCGCGGGACGTGAGCCGCGAGCAGTCCGCCGCCTTCCACGACAAGTTGCGCCAGGCGGAGATCGTGCTGATCGACGCGGCCGCGCGCACGCCGGACGACCCGGCGGTCTGGACCGCCCGGATCACCACCGCCCGGGGCCTGCGGCTGGGCCGGTCCGAGGCGCGTAGGCGGTACGACCGGCTGGCCGGGATCGACCCGCACTTCCTGCCCGGCCAGTCGGAGTTCCTGCGGCAACTGTGTCCGAAGTGGGGCGGGGACTGGCCGCTGGCGCACGCGTTCGCCAGGGAGTCGGCCGACGCCGCGCCGCCCGGCACGCTGAACCCGGTGCTGGTCGCCGAGGCGCACCTGGAGCACTGGGCCGGCCTGGACGGCGACGCCGCGGCCCAGCGGGAACACCTGTGCGCCGACCCGGTCCGCGGCGAACTCTACGAGGCGGCCAAGCGCTCGGTCTGGCACCCGGAGTTCCGCCGCACGCACGGCTGGGTGTCCGTGATGAGCACGTTCGCCATGGCGTTTGCGCTGCTCGACGACATGCCGGCGGTGGCCTCGATGTTCACCGCGCTCGGCGACCTGGCCACCGGGCAGCCCTGGTCGTACCTGGGCGATCCGGCCACGGTGATCAGCCGGTACCGCGCCCGCGCGCTGCCCGCCGGAGGCGCCGCATGATCCGCCAGGTGGACGTGGACGGCGTGCCCACGGTGCTGGCGCCGGCCACCGGGCCGATGCACGCCGGCCTGGTCTTCCGGGTCGGGACGGCGGACGAGACGCTGCCGGTCCGGGGCATCACCCGCCTGGCCGAGCACCTCGCGCTGGACGCCCTCGGCGCCGCCGGGCAGCGGCACAACGGCACGACCGGGGTGGAGCACACCTTCTTCCACGTACGGGGCACCGCCGAGGAGATCACCGGTTTCCTCACCGTTGTCTGCGACGCGCTCCGCGAACCCCGCGCCGACCGGATCGCCGCGGCCCGTGAGCGTATGCGCGCCACCGACCGGGGCACCGACCCGCTCGCGCTGTGGCGGCACGGCGCCCGCGACTTCGGCCTGCCGGGCTACCCGGAGTGGGGTCTGGACGGGATCGGCGAACAGCGGCTGCTGGACTGGATCGCGCGCTACTTCAACCGGGAGAACGCGGCTCTCTGGATCGCCGGCGACGAGGTGCCGGCGGCGCTGAAACTGCACCTGGCCAGCGGGGCGCGGCAACCCGCCCCGGAACCGTCCTCGGCGCTGCCGGCCACCCCGGCCTGGTTCGCCGGCCCGGACAGCGACGTCGCCTGGGACAGCCTGGTCCGCCGGGAGGCGCGCGCCGCGGTCTTCGCGAACGTGCTGGAACGGCAGATGTTCCGGGAACTGTGGCAGCGGGACGGGATCTCGGACGCGGTCCGGACCGACTATCAGCCGCGGTCCGGCGGCGACGCCCGGATCGTCGCCTACGCCGGCGCGCCCGCCGACAAGCGCGGCGCGGTCCTCGGCGGCCTGGTCGACGTGCTGGCCACGATGCGGGCCGGAGTTGTCGCGGCGGACGACGTGTCGGCGGTGGTCCGGCTGACCGCGGAGGGGCTGGCCGACGCCGACGCCCGGGGTGGCCGGCTCCCCGGGCACGCGTTCAACCTGCTGTCCGGCCAGGATCTGAAGGACCTGGACGAGGCGGTCGCCGAGGTGCGGGCGGTGACCGTGGACGACGTGGCCGGGGTGGCGGCGAGGGCGTACGACGCCGGGCTGCTGATGGTCCCGTCCGGCGCCCGCGCCGACTGGGCCGGGTACGCCGGCGCGCCGGCCTGCTCCGGGACGACCGTCGCCGGCCGGCTCCACCAGGCGGTCCGCGCCCCGGAGCAGCACCTCGTCAGCGGTCCGGGCGGGGTGAGCCACGTGATCGGCGGGGAGCCCTCGACGGTCCGGTACGACGACTGCGTGGCCCTGCTCGCCTGGCCGGACGGCGCCCGGCAGCTGATCGGCCGGGACGGGATCGCGGTCCGGATCGAGCCGGCGGTGTTCCGGGACGCCGCCGAGGTGATCCGCGCGGTGGACGCCCGGGTGCCGGCGGGCGCGCGGATCGAGATGCCGGCCCGGGACCCGTCGCTGATCCCGGCGCCCCCGGCCGGTTGGATCCGACGTCTTACGAACCGCTTACGAGGCCGGTGATCCGGCGTTCCGCGAGGCAGGATGGCCTGGTGAGAACATCGATGCGGGCCGGGCTCGCCGGCGTGGCGGCGGCCGCGGCGGCGCTCGGTCTGGCGGAGCTGGCAGCGGTCTTCGCCGGGGCGCGGTCGGCGCCGCTGGTGGCGGTCGGCGGCGTGGTCGTCGACCACGTGCCGGCCGGGGTGAAGGACTTCGCCATCGCGGCGTTCGGGACGCACGACAAAACCGCGCTGCTCACCGGGACGGCCATCCTTCTCGGTCTCTACGCGTTCGGGGTGGGCGTGCTCGCGGTGCGCCGGTGGGCGCTCGCGGTGGCCGGGATCGCGCTGTTCGGGGCGGTCGGCGCGGCGGCCGCCTGGACCCGCCCGGGCGCCGGGGCCGGCGCCCCGGTCCCGGCACTGGCCGGGGCTGTGCTGGCCGGGTTCGTGCTGCGCCATCTGGTGCGGCTCACGCCGTACTCCCGATCGGACGAGCCGGCGGACGGCGAGAGCCGGCGGCGATTCCTCAAGCAGGTGGGGATCGTCGGCGCCGTCGCCGCGGGCGGCGGCCTGGCCGGCCGCTGGCTCACCGCACGCGGCGCGGCCACCGCGGCCCGCAGCGAGCTCACCCTGCCGGCGGCGAGCGGACCCCGGCCGGCGGTCCCGGCCGGCGCCCAGGTGAACGGGGCGGTCCCCTACGTCACGCCGAACGAGGACTTCTACCGCATCGACACCGCCCTGATCACCCCGCAGGTCGATCCGGCGACGTGGACGCTGCGGATACACGGCATGGTCCGCAACCCGATCACCATCACCTGGGCGGACCTGATGAAACGCCCGATGGTCGAGCGCTACGTGACGCTCGCCTGCGTCTCCAACGAGGTCGGCGGCGACCTGATCGGCAACGCGCTCTGGCTGGGCACGCCGATCAAGGCGCTGCTCGACGAGGCCGACCCGCTGCCCGGCGCGGACCAGGTGGTGCAGCGCTCGATCGACGGCTGGACGTGCGGCACGCCGACCGCGGCGCTGCGGGACGGGCGGGACGCGCTGCTCGCCATCGGGATGAACGGCGAGCCGCTGCCGGTCGACCACGGCTTCCCGGTGCGGATGGTCGTTCCCGGACTCTACGGGTACGTCTCGGCCTGCAAGTGGATCACCGGGATCGAGCTGACCCGGTTCTCCGACTTCGACGCCTACTGGGTGCCGCGCGGCTGGTCGGCGCAGGGCCCGATCAAGACCGGGTCACGGATCGACACGCCGCGCGACCGTACCCGGCGCGAGCCCGGCCCGGTCGTGGTGGCCGGTGTGGCGTGGGCCCAGCACCGGGGCATCGCCAAGGTCGAGGTGCAGGTCGACGAGGGTCCCTGGGAGACGGCCGCGCTGGCGCCGGCGGTCTCCGACGGCACCTGGCGACAGTGGACGCACACCTGGGACGCGATGCCCGGCCAGCATGTGCTGCGGGTGCGGGCGACCGATCTGGACGGCCATCCGCAGACGTCGGAGATCGCCGATCCGGCGCCCGACGGCGCCACCGGATGGCACCAGGTGACCGTCTCCGTCGGCTAGCCGAAAACCGCACTTTTGGTCCGACTCGAAAACACAAGTCGCTCATACGGTGGGTTGCATGTCCACCAATGCGGTTGAAGAACCGCTGAACCACTCGACACGGCCCCCCGGGGAGGACCGTGTCGCCAGTCGTGTGGTGATGCCGCGTGCCGGGCGGCCTCAGGCCGCCGGTGCCTGCCGTTGTGCGGGCACTGCCGACTTGTGGGGCCGGCCCAGGCGCGCCTCGAGCCGGGCCAGGTCGACCCGTCCGTGACGATCGGCCAGATCCTCCCAGCCGACCGCGAGCAGCCGCAGCCGCTCCGATTCGCTGAACCCTCCCCACACCCCGTACGGCTCGCGCACCGCGAGGGCGTGGGCGGCGCACTCGGCCCGCACGGGACACGCGCCGCACATCGTCTTGGCCTTGGCCTCCCGGCGATTGCGGGACGAACCGCGCTCGCCGTCGGGGTGGAAGAACTGCGCAGTGTCCCGACCCCGGCAGAGCCCCAGGCGCTGCCAGTCCCACAGGTCGGCGATCGGCCCGGGCAGCCTGCGAACGTTCGACATCAACACCCTCCCTACCGCGCGGCACCGCGGAGTGGTCGACATGGGGGCCTGACGCAGGCCTCACGCGCATGTACCCCGGCGATCGCCGGCTCACACGCAACATGTCGATGTCTCCGCGAGTCGTGTGGCAAAGAGCTCGCAAGCCATACCTTTCTTTCCCGTTTTTTCCATCTAAAGCGCGTAATGCTGCGGCCCTCGCGTGATCTCCTCTGAGAGAGAAGGAGGATCACTGTGCGTACCGTCCTCGTGTGCGTCCGAACCCCGCTGGCGGCCCAGACCGTCGCGTCCACCGCGGCCCGGCTCGGCATGACCGGCGTCGTCCGGACCGCGGTCAGCGAGACCGAGGCCATGATCCGACTGGCGGAACGGCCGGCCGAAGTGGTCCTGGCCGACACCGCCGTGACCCGACCCGACAGCGTCGGCTTCACCCGGCGCGTACTCGCCCGCGCCCCGCAGGCACAAGTGGTGCTCTTCGGGGCGGAAGATCCGCGGGTGGCCGCGGCGGCCGTCGCCGCCGGCGCCCGCGGCGTGATCCGTGGCGTCGAGCACGACCTGGTCAGTGTCGTCGCCAAGGCGTTGCTCCTGCTGCTGTTGCCGGTACGCCCGCAGGGCATGCCGATCAACGGCGCCAACGCTCAGCCCGCCGGGGTGGCCGGCGGGATGCGCAACAACAACTCACCGGCGGCACGCGGTCAGTACCGCGACGGGATCGGTATGGGCGCGCCGAACGCGGCCGCCGTCCCCGCCATGCTGCCGAACTCACCGATGGTGCCGGCTCAGCGCGGCGACGCCCCGATCGACCCGGCCACCGGCCGGCCGATGGTGGCCTGGCCGGGCAACGAGGGGGTCGGCATGGGCGATGGCCAGCCGGCCGGGCGGCGGCTCACGCTCACCGAGCGTGAGCTGCAGGTTCTGCGGGGGATGGCGGACGGGAAGAGCAACGCGGAGATCGGCCGGGAGCTCTTCGTCTCCGAGGACACCGTGAAGACGCACGCCCGCCGGCTGTTCCGCAAACTCGGGGCCCGGGACCGGGCGCATGCGGTCGCCGCGGGTTTCCGGGCGGGCCTGGTCGCCTGATCGACACCTCGCGATCCGGCCCGGAGGTCCGCCGTGGCGCAGGCCGTCGCTCCCGGTGGAGCCGGGCGCGGCGGTCTGCCCGCCGGCGCGCTGTTCACGATGGGTGGGTGGTCCCGGAAGCCACGCGCGGCGGGACTCGGTCGTCGCCGGAAGCTCCGGCCGGGATGCCGGTCCGCGCCGGGACCCGGCCAGGGTGCCGGCGTCGCCGGGCCCGTGCCGGGATGCCGGGGTCGTCGAGAGCTCGGTGGGGGTGCCGGTCAGTCGTCGTCGGAGCCCTCGGTCAGGGTGTCGTGGACGCCGTCGGCGTAGCCCCTCGCGTACTCCCAGGTCACGTAATGATCGGGGTCGGGGTCGTAGGCCGGCTCGTGCACCCGCGGGCGCCCACTGCTCAACAGGTGGCGCAGGTTGCCCCGGAGCAGGTCCCAGTCGAAGTAGTGCGGCTCGTGGCAGTCCTCACACTCGATGACCAAGCCACGGATGCCGGTCGGGCTCAGTAGAGCCTGATAGATCTCGAGGTCGGAGAGATCCTCCAGAACGTCCTGCCGCTCCTCCTCGGTCAGCGGTTCGCTCTCGGCGTCCTCGTTGAGGTCGTCGAGTTCCGCGGCCGGGTCGGCGGGGTCGCCGTTGAACGGGTCGATCGGCTCTTCTTGCACCCCCATACCGTACTCACCTCCCGGGGGAGTGTGCTGGCCCGCACGTTCTGTCCGCCGCCAGGGTGCCCCGCCCGGGATGGGTAGGATGATGGACTCCGCCTCTTGTCTAGGGATGACCTGTTCTAGGGATGATCTGTGGAAACTGACAGCGCTCGCACTGTTCCCCTCGGTCTGACTTTCGACGACGTGCTCCTGCAGCCCGGCGAGTCGGACGTGGTGCCCAGCCGGGTCAACACGGTCACGCGTCTGACCCGCAACGTCGAGCTGTCCATTCCGCTGCTCTCGGCGGGGATGGACACCGTCACCGAGGCGCGCATGGCGATCGCCATGGCGCGGCAGGGCGGCATCGGCGTGCTGCACCGCAACCTCTCCGTCGAGGACCAGGCCACCCAGGTCGACCTGGTGAAGCGCTCCGAGTCCGGCATGATCACCAACCCGGTGACCTGCAGCCCGGACGACACCCTGCGCCAGGTCGACGCGCTCTGCGGGCGCTACCGGATCTCCGGCGCCCCGGTGGTGGACGCCGCCGGCGTGCTGGTCGGCATCGTCACCAACCGCGACATGCGGTTCGTCAACGACCTGGACGCGAAGGTCCGGGACGTGATGACCAAGGCTCCGCTGATCACCGCGCCGGTCGGCGTGACCAAGGACGAGGCGCTGGCCCTGCTCAGCCGGCACAAGGTGGAGAAGCTGCCGCTGGTCGACGAGGCCGGCCGCCTGCGTGGGCTGATCACGGTGAAGGACTTCACCAAATCCGAGCAGTTCCCCAACGCGGCGAAGGACCCTCAGGGCCGGCTGCGGGTGGCCGCGGCGGTCGGCGTCGGCGACGAGTCGTACAAGCGGGCCCGGGCCCTGGTCGACGCGGGCGTCGACGTGGTCATCGTCGACACCGCGCACGGTCACCAGCGGGCCGTGCTGGAGATGGTGGCCCGGTTGAAGAAGGACGTGCCGATCGACATCGTCGGCGGCAACGTGGCGACCTACGCGGGCGCCAAGGCGCTGGTCGAGGCGGGCGCCGACGCGGTGAAGGTGGGCGTCGGACCGGGCGCTATCTGCACCACCCGGATCGTCGCGGGCGTGGGCGTGCCGCAGATAACGGCGATCATGGAGGCGACCCGGGCGTGCGGGCCGGCCGGTGTCCCGGTGATCGGCGACGGCGGCATCCAGTACAGCGGTGACATCGCCAAGGCCATCGTGGCCGGCGCCAGCACGGTGATGCTCGGCAGCCTGCTGGCCGGCTCCGAGGAGAGCCCCGGCGAGCTGATCTTCATGAACGGGAAGCAGTTCAAGTCGTACCGGGGGATGGGCTCGCTCGGCGCCATGCAGTCCCGCGGCCAGGCCAAGTCGTACTCCAAGGACCGCTATTTCCAGCAGGATGTGAACGAGGACAAGCTGGTGCCGGAGGGCGTCGAAGGCCAGGTGCCCTATCGTGGTCCTCTGTCCAGGGTGGCGCACCAGCTGATCGGCGGCCTGCGCGCGGCCATGGGCTACGTGGGCGCGGAGACCATCCCCGATCTGCAGGAGCGGGGACAGCTCATCCGGATCACCGCGGCCGGGCTCAAGGAGAGCCACCCGCACGACATCCAGATGACGGTCGAGGCCCCCAACTACCACTCCCGATAAGCCTTCCCATACCCCACCCGCCGACCGGAAAACGAATGAAGGCGTCCCTGAGCCATGCGTGACGTAGTGGAGATCGGCCTCGGTAAGACCGCGCAGCGCGGCTACCACCTGGATGACATCGCGATCGTGCCGAGCCGGCGGACCCGGGATGTCGACGACGTCTCGACCGAGTGGAAGCTCGACGCGTACCCGTTCAAGATCCCCTGCGTCGCGCATCCGTCGGACGCCACCCAGAGCCCGGAGTCGGTGATCGCCCTGGGCCGCCTCGGCGGCCTGGGCGTGCTCAACGCCGAGGGCCTGTGGACCCGGTACGAGGATCCCACCAAGATCCTCGAGGAGCTCGCCGCGCTGGACGAGGAGGCGGACGCCACCAAGCGGCTGCAGGAGGTGTACGCCGAGCCGATCAAGCCGGAGCTGATCGGTGAGCGCGTCCGCCAGGTCCGGGACGGCGGGGTCACCGTCGCCGTCCGGGTGTCGCCGCAGCACACCCTGGCGCTCGCCCCGGTGATCCTGGACGCCGGTGTGGACCTGCTGGTGATCCAGGGCACCCTGGTCTCGGCGGAGCACGTCTCCACCACCGACGAGCCGCTCAACCTCAAGGAGTTCATCGCCGACCTCGACCTGCCGGTCATCGTCGGCGGCTGCACGGACTACAAGACCGCCCTGCACCTGATGCGCACCGGCGCGGCCGGCGTGATCGTCGGCATCGGCGCGGACGAGTGGTCGACCACCGACACCGTGCTCGGCATCCGGGTGCCGATGGCCACCGCGATCGCCGACGCGGCCGCGGCCCGCCGGGACTACCTGGACGAGACCGGCGGTCGTTACGTGCACCTGATCGCCGACGGCGGCATCGCCACCTCGGGCGACATCGCCAAGGCGATCGGCTGCGGCGCCGACGCGGTGATGTTGGGTGAGCCGCTGTCGCTGGCCGACGGCGCGCCGGCCGGCGGCGCCTGGTGGCACTCGGCGGCCAGCCACCCGGCCCTGCCCCGCGGTGGTTTCTGCATCGCGGGCGAGCCGGACGGCACGCTGGAGCAGTTGCTGTACGGCCCGGCGGACCGGCCGGACGGCCAGCTCAACCTGTTCGGAGGCCTGCGTCGGGCGATGGCCAAGTGTGGGTACCGCGACGTCAAGGAGTTCCAGAAGGTCGCCCTGGTGCTGGACCGCGCCTGATCGCCGCGCTTCGCTGAGTGCTTGAGCGCTTTGCTTCGCTGCGTGACTTGATTGCCGCGCCCCGTCGCGCGGCAGAACAGGTGATACCCGGTGCGGAGTCAGTTGAATCCCCGGCGTCCGCATACTTCGCGGGCGCGTGGAATTCAGCCGCCTCCGCACCGGCGTTCCCCGGCTACGGGGCCGTGGGTTTGACGGTTCCGTAGAGCCAGGACTGGAAGAAGCCGTCGAGGTCCATTCCGGACACCTTCTCCGCGGTGGCGATGAACTCGGCGGTCGTGCCGTTGCCGTTCCGGTGCTCACTGGTCCACGTCCTGAGCAGCCTGAAGAACGCGTTGTCGCCGATGGTCGTGCGCAGCGCGTGCACCGTCATCCCGCCGCGCTCGTAGACCGCGTCGCCGAAGAGCTGAGCCGGACCGGGGTTCCCGGGCGGCGTGCGCCAGTCGAACCGGGCGTACGAGTCGTCGAAGTGCTGCTGCGCGGTCTCCACGCCGGAGTGCTCGGACCAGAGCCACTCGGCGTACGTCGCGAAGCCCTCGTTGAGCCAGATGTCCTGCCACCTGTCGAGCGACACGCTGTCCCCGAACCACTGGTGCGCGATCTCGTGGGCGATCACTCCCGGGTTCGGCTTGCGGGTGAAGAACGAGGGCCCGTAGACCGGCCGGGACTGGGTCTCCAGGGCGTACTCGATGCGGTCGTCGGCGACCACCACCCCGCCGTTGGCGTCGAACGGGTACGGCCCGAACACGCTCGCCAGATAGTCGGTGATCTCGCCGGTCATGGCCAGCGACCGGGCGGCCGGACCGGTGGCCGGCAGCGAGTCCGGCACCGCGGTGATCATCGGTTCGCCGTCGTGCGTGCCGGTGCCGACCCGGTACTGCCCGATCACCACGAACGAGAGGTAGCTGGCCATCGGCGAGCTCTCGCTCCACCGCCAGGTGGTCGAGCCGCCCGCGGTGGCACGTGGCCCGGGCACCCCGTTGCTGATCACCTCCAGCCCGCTCGGCACCGTCATGGACAGCGCGAACGTGGCCTTGTCGGCCGGGTGGTCGTTGACCGGGTACCACGTGCTTGCCGATTCGGGCTGGCCGAGCGCGATGCCCCCGCCGTCCTTGGTGCGGATCCAGCCGCCGTTGCCCAGCGCCTTGTTCTCCAGCAGGCCGGGAACGCCGGCGTAGTTCACCACCACGGTGAACCTCTGCCCGCTCGCGATTCCGGTGGCCGGCGTGACGACCAGCTTGTTGTCGCTGGCCAGGCTGGACGCCGCGACGCCGTCGACAGTGACTCCGGACACCTGCAGACGGGCCAGGTCGAAGTCGAACCGAGACAGATCCTGCGTCGCGGTCGCGGTGATCGTCGCGCGGCCGGCCAGCTTGCCGGCCTTCGGGTCGTAACGCAGGTCGAGGTTGTAGCCGGCCACGTCATACCCACCGTTGCCGTACTTCGGGAAGTACGGATCACCGATCCCGTCCGTACCGGGCCGGAAAGCCGGCGCGGCGACGCTCGGGGGCGGCGACGCATTGTCCTTGGTGCACCCTGCGGCGAGGAGCAGAAGCGCCATCGCGGCGGGAATCGAACCCCGTTGTTTCATCTGAGCCAGGATACGGTTACTTTCTGTCAACCAGTTCCGGATGCGCCTTCAGATAGGCCGCGATCTTTCCGCTGGCGACCGAGGTGAGGAAGCCCCGGGCCTCCGCGTTGAGCTGCTCGCCGAGGTAACCGCCGCCGCTGCCGACCCCGCTGCCGTCGAGCCGGACCGAGACGATGTCGGCCGGGGTGAGATCACGCAGCGCGTACGCGTAGTCGGCCGGCTGCCGCCCACCGATGGTGACCAGCGACTGTCCCAACGCGGTGATCACCGACTGCAGTCGCGCCGGATCGGTGAGCCCCTCGCCCAGCGCCTTGTCCAGGATCGCCTTGACCATCTGCCGCTGGTGCAGCTGCCGGTCGTAGTCGCCGTTGGGCAGGCCGTACCGCTGGCGGGCGTAGTCGATCGCCTGCCAGCCCACCATGTGCTGCCGGCCCGGCGGATACACCGCCTGCGGCCCGGTGAAGTCGTGTCCGGAGAGTTCGCGCAGCTTGCCGTCGGGCTGCCGGTGCCGCGACCTCACCTTCCGATCGACGGTGATCTCGATGCCGCCGAGCTCGTCCACCAGTTGGTCCAGGCCACCGAAGTTGAGGATGGCGCCGGCCTGGATCGTCCTGATGCCGGTGTAGTCGCTGATCGTCCTGGTGAGCAGCTCGTACCCGTTCTGGATGTTCTTGGTCTTCTTGCCGGGCAGGCGCGACCCGTACGCCATCGCCTCGGTGAGTTTGTGTCTTCCACCCGGAAAACCGGATTTCCGGTAGGCGGGGATCCGCACCCGCAGATCGCGCGGAAGGGAATAGAGATACGCGGATCTGAGCCCCGGCTCCACGTGCAGCAACATGATGGCGTCGGAGTGCGGCTCCCAGCCGGGCTCGGTGATGCGCGTGTCCACACCGGCGAGCAGCAGGTCGAGCGGGCCGGTGAGGTCGGCGCCGGGGGAAGGCGACGGGCTGGCCGCCGCCTCGGTGACGGGCGCCGATGCCGCCGGGCCCGGGAGCGCCGGCGACACCCCGGAACCGTCCGGGCCCCGATTGACGGCGATCGCCACCCCGACCCCGGCGAGCGCGGCGACAACCACCCCGGTGACCACGGCCCAGGTGATCTTGTTGCTCCGCATAGCGCGAACAGTAGAGGAGCCCCGCGAGGGTGCTCAATGCCCGAGTGCGCGGACGCCGGTAAACTCGCCGGGTGAGCACCCCGCGTCCCGTCCTCGTCGTCGACTTCGGCGCCCAGTACGCCCAGCTGATCGCCCGCCGGGTCCGTGAGGCCCGTGTCTACTCGGAGATCGTCCCGCACTCGATGCCGGTCGCCGAGATGCTGGCGAAGAATCCCGCCGCGATCATCCTGTCCGGGGGCCCGTCCAGCGTCTACGAGCCGGGCGCACCCTCGCTCGACGCCGGCCTCTTCGACAGCGAGGTGCCGGTCTTCGGCATCTGCTACGGCTTCCAGGCGATGGCCCGGGCGCTCGGCGGCACGGTCGCCCACACCGGTTCCCGGGAGTACGGGCGGACCCTGCTCACCGCGCAGGGCGGCTCGCTGCTCCGCGACCTGCCGGCCGACCTGCCGGTCTGGATGAGCCACGGGGACAGCGTCTCGGTCGCCCCGTCCGGCTTCATGGTCACCGCGTCCACCCCGGGCGCCCCGGTCGCGGCCTTCGAGGACCTCACCGCCAAGCGGGCCGGCGTGCAGTTCCACCCCGAGGTGGCGCACACCGAGCAGGGTCAGGAGATGCTCAAGCGCTTCCTGTACGACATCGCCGGCATCGAGCCCACCTGGACGCCCGGCAACATCATCGAGGACCAGGTCGCCGCGATCCGCGAGCAGGTCGGCGACAAGCAGGTGCTGTGCGCGCTCTCCGGCGGGGTGGACTCGGCGGTCGCCGCGGCGCTCGTCCACAAGGCGATCGGCGACCAGCTCACCTGCGTTTTCGTCGACCACGGCCTGCTGCGCGCGGGCGAGCGGGAGCAGGTGGAGAAGGACTACATCGCCGCCACCGGCATCCGGCTGGTCGTCGTGGACGCGGAGGAGCAGTTCCTCGGCCACCTCGAGGACGTCACCGACCCGGAGCAGAAGCGGAAGATCATCGGCCGCGAGTTCATCCGGACGTTCGAGGCCGCGGCCCGTGACCTGGACGCCGAGCGGCACATCGAGTTCCTGGTCCAGGGCACGCTCTACCCCGACGTGGTGGAGTCCGGCGGTGGCACCGGCACCGCGAACATCAAGTCCCACCACAACGTCGGCGGCCTCCCCGACGACCTGCAGTTCGCGCTGATCGAGCCGCTGCGCACGCTGTTCAAGGACGAGGTGCGCGCGCTCGGCGCCGAGCTGGGACTGCCCGAGGCGATGGTTCAGCGGCACCCGTTCCCGGGCCCGGGCCTGGCCATCCGGATCATCGGCGCGGTCGACCGGGAGCGCCTGGACATCCTGCGCCAGGCCGACCTGATCGCCCGCCAGGAGCTCACCGCCGCCGGGCTGGACCGCGACGTCTGGCAGTTCCCGGTGGTGCTGCTGGCCGACGTGCGCAGCGTCGGCGTGCAGGGTGACGGCCGGACGTACGGGCATCCGGTGGTGCTCCGGCCGGTCTCCTCCGAGGACGCGATGACCGCCGACTGGTCGCGTCTTCCGTACGACCTGATCGCCAAGATCTCGAACCGGATCACCAACGAGGTCCGGGAGATCAACAGGGTTGTGCTGGACGTCACGAGCAAGCCGCCGGGCACCATCGAGTGGGAGTGACGGTGAGTAGTGGATCAATCGCCCAGGGCGGCTAAATCCACCCTGAGCTGCGATTACGCAGCGCGATTCAACTGTCAGGAACCCGACAGACGGCCCGGATAGGTAACATAATCCGGGCAGAATGCCGCTTCGTGACCCCCGCACTGGAACCGCTCCGCAGGATCGCCGCCTACGCCGTCGCGACCGACGACGAGGGCCGGGTCCTTCTGGTCCGGGCCTCGGCCAAGTCGGGTACTCCCGGCGTCTGGTCGCTGCCCGGCGGCGCCGTCGATCACGGCGAAGATCCCAACCACACAGTCGTCCGCGAGACCGCGGCGGAGACCGGACTCTCCGTCGCGGTGACCGGGCTGCGTGACGTCCTGGCCGACATGCGCTCGATGCCGCACCGAGGCGTCACCATCCACACCGACCGGCTGATCTACACCGTGTCGGTGCGCGGCGGCAACCTGATCGACCGGGTCGGGCACGCCACCGACCTGGCGCGCTGGTTCACCCTGAAAGAAGCCGAGCAGCTGAAGCTGCGGCAGTTCGCCGCGGCCGCCCTCGGGCTCAGCGCCGGCTCACCCGACCTGCGCCCCGACGTGCCGCCGACGTTCCCGTCCTTCTACGCCTACGAGGGGCCGGACGGCCTGCATCGGGCGCAGCGGTTCGCGGCGTACGCGATCGCGACCGACCCGTACGAGAATCTGCTGCTGACCCGGATCGCTCCGGGATATCCCGGCGCCGGCTGCTGGCATCTGCCCGGCGGCGGCACCGACTACGGCGAGCAGCCCGGCACCGCCCTGATCCGGGAGCTGGTCGAGGAGACCGGCCAGGCGGGCCGGCTGATCGAGCTGCTCGGGGTGGCCAGCCACCGGGACGCCGCCTCGCTCGGCCCGGAGGGGTACCCGATCGACTGGCACGGCGTCCGGGCGTTCTACCGGGTCATCGTGGACCGGCCGACCGAGGTGGTCATCCACGACGTCGGCGGCTCCACCTCGGAGGCGCGCTGGATGCCGTTGAAGGACGTCGCTGAACTGGCCGCCGATCAGTTGACCGAGGTCACCGCCGATGCGCTGCGGGCGGCGAAGCTAATCTAGGCACAGTGAAGATCAGAAGAACGGCCGCGTACGGCGTGGCCCGCTCCGCCGACGGCAGTGTCCTGCTCACCCGGGGATCGGACCGCAGTGCCTTCCCCGGTGTCTGGTCGCTGCCCGGCGGCGGCGTCGACCACGGTGAGCACCCGGCCGACGCGGTGGTCCGGGAGGTCGCCGAGGAGACCGGACTGGCCGTGGCCGTCACCGGCGTGCGCGCCGTGGTAGCCGACGTGGTCGCGTTGCCGGACGGGCCGCTCGAGCACACCGATCGGATCGTCTACGACGTGACGGTGACCGGTGGCGACGTGCGCGCGGAGACCGACGGCACGACCGATCTGGCGCAGTGGGTGACGCACGCCGAGGTGGCCGCCCGGCCGTTGCTGCCGTTCACCGCGCGGACGCTCGGGGTGCAGTTCGAGGCGCCGGGCGAGGTTCCGCACGACGACGAGCCGGTGCTGCGGGCCGACCGGGTGCAGCGGTTCGGGGCGTACGGCTGGGTGACCGATCCGGCCGGGCGCATCCTGCTGGCCCGGATCACGCAGGGTTATCCCGGCGGCGGGCAGTGGCATCTCCCCGGCGGCGGGACCGACTTCGGCGAGACCCCGGAGCAGGGCCTCATCCGTGAACTTTATGAAGAAACTTCACAACGTGGGCGGATCGACGGACTACTCAGCGTGGGTCACCGGTACGACCCCGCGGCCCTCGGGCCGGAAGGCGTGCCGATGGACTGGCAGGTAATCCGCGTCGTATACCGCGTAAGAGTGGACGAACCGGTCATCGCGCGCGTGACCGAAGCGGCCGGCGGATCAACCGACCGGGCGTCCTGGTTCACCCGGGGTGAGGTTGCGGAACTTCAGCTGACCGAACTGGCCCAGGACGCTTTGGCCCAGGCGGGCTAAAATCTTCACACGGAAGATGGAGAGCGGCCCGTTGCGCCACGAGGTTTGACGTAGCACAGCGCGACCAAACGGCCTCTCGCCAAGGCAGCGCCGCTGTGCGATGGTGTAACCCGCAATTTCGCCGGGCTTCAAGGATGACGCCGGTGACCACGAACTCCATGGAGGAACCACGTGCCGAGTACCCCTTGGCGCCGGCGTCGATCGACGGATAGTCCGCGTCCCGCCGGGCGCCGTTGGGCTGGCCGCTTGCGCCGCGGCGGGAGTCTCGCCCGGCAAGCTCTGCTGGTGCGGGTGGGTCGCCGGAATTCCGAGACGGGCCGGGCCGCCACCGCGACCCGCGCCGAGGTGATCTACACCGGGCCGGAGCCGGTCGGCTCGAGCCCCGCCGTTCCCGCCCCGGTCGCCCCGCCGGCCGCCCTCGACGAGGAGTCGGTGCCGGGGACCATCCCGCTGCTGCCCGGCGCGCACACGATGGCCCGCCGCGCCAGCTTCGCGCTGGTCAACGCGTGCACGCTGTCCAGCCTGGGCCTCGGCCTGCTGGCCATCTTCCTGGCCATGGAGGGACAGCCGCGGATCGCCGCCGGCTGCCTGGTCGCCTGCGTCGCCTTCGACGGTCTGGACGGAGCGCTGGCCCGCAAGCTGGGGGTCGCCAGCCCGTTCGGGGCGCAGATGGACTCGCTGGCCGACATGTGCTCGTTCGGCCTGGCCGCGCCGGTCGTGGTCTACGCCTCCCTGGTCCACGAGGTGCCCCAGTCCGCCGCGGCCCTGGCCTGCGCGCTGGTCGCCGGGTGCGCCGCGATCCGCCTGGCCCGCTTCAACGTCTCGCCGAAGGACGGCCGGTTCTTCTGCGGCGTGCCGACCACGATGGCGGCGGCGGTTCTCGCCCTGGCCGTGCTGATCGGCCTGCCGCTTCCAGGGATGGCCGTGCTGGCCGGCGTCGCGCTGCTGGCGTTCGCGATGGTGTCCAGCTTCCCGTACGCGAAGCTCGCCCGCATCGTCAAGCTGCCGCCGTGGCTGTGGCTGCTTCCGGTGGTGGGTGCGCTGCTGCAGCCTCGCATGACGTTCGTGCTGGTCGTCGCTACGTACCTGGTCAGTGGCCCGATTCTGTGGGTCCGCGCCAAGCGCGCCTGACCTTCTTCTCGCAGAGGCCGCCTCTCCGGAGGCGGCTTCTCCGTTTCCACCCGGGAACGCGGTCCGTGCGGCGCGCTCTCCGCTCCCGCCCGTGGCTCTCCCGCGCGAGTCGCGTGGCGCTTCGGCGCGAGCAGTCGCGTGGCTCTCCCGCGCCAGCAGTCGCGTGGCTCCCGCTCGCACGAGTCGCCTGGCTCGCACACGCGGGCGGCGTGGCGCTTCCGTGCGGGTCCCGGAACTCTCGCGCGGGCCCGGTGGCATCTCGGCGCGAGGCCGGGCCCGCTCCCGGCCGCGGCGCGACTCCAGGTTCCGGCTGGTCCTCCAGAGGTGCCTCAAGGGCCTTGAGACCCCTGAGGACCAGCCGTGATTCACAGCGGACCCGGCGACCTCACCGGCTGATCAGAGGCGGTCAGATCCAGCGCGCGATGACGGTAGCCCCGCCAACCACGCGCTCGTCCACGCCGACCAGCGCCTCCGCCTTGTCCGCCGGCAGGTACACGTCGGTGCGCGAGCCGAAGCGGATCAGGCCGAACCGCTCACCCTTGGCGACCAGGGTCCCGACCGGCGCCCGCTGCACGATGCGCCGCGCGATCAATCCGGTCCGCTGCGCCACCGCGACCGTCCCGTGCTCGGTGTCCAGCACCGTGTACGCCGCGACGTTGTGCTCGGCGGCGGCGGTGGCCGCGTTCGCGAACCCGCCCTCCTCGACGAAGTAGTCGGCGACCCGGCCGGCCACCGGGGAGCGGTTCACGTGCACGTCGAAAACGGACAGGAAGACAGCGATCCGGAGGAACTCGCCGGGCCCGAAGCGGTCGTCGCGCATCCGCTCGACGGAGAGGACCTTGCCGTCGGCGGCGGCGACCACTGCCGACGGGTCGCCGGGCACGTCGCGTTCCGGGTCGCGGAAGAACGCCGCGACCGGCGCCGCGGCCAGCGCCGGGAGCAGCCACAGCTTGGACTTCGGGCGGGCGCGGCGGGCGAGCGCGGCCAGGCCGAGCGCGATGCCGGCGGCGGCGACGCCGTTCGAGTCGATGTGCATGGTCCGGGTGAGCGGGACGCTCGACGTGCGGAACGTGGGCGCCAGGGTCGCGGCGCTGGCCACGTCGGCCGGGGTGAAGCGCAGCTTGTGCACCCGCAGCGGCGGCTGGTTGCGGACCACCAGGTCGGAGCCGACGCCGAAGAGGGAACCCTGCCGGAACAGCTCGGCCGCGGCGCCGGCGGTGCGGCCCGGCCCGGCCGGGGCGGCGAGGCTGAGCACCGCGCCGTCGTTCAGGTACTTCGCCAGCCTGTCGATCAGGCCGCGGGTGTCCTCGGCGGTGCCGGTCAGTGGCTCACCGACGATGACCACGTCGGCCGGCTGCGCCTCGTCCAGCGACTCAAGGATCTTCACCCGGTCGGCCACCCAGCTGCCGAGGCCGGTGATGTGGCCGCGGAGCAGGTCGGCGCTGCTGTGCTCGCCGGCGACCAGGGTCAGGGTGTCCCCGGGCAGCAGCGCCTCGACGACGGCGGCGACCACTGTCGATGCGTGATCGGCCCCGACCAGCAGCGCGGTGGTGGCCGCGTTCTGCCGGGCGAATTCGGCGGTCAGGGCGCGGGCGGCCCGGGTTCCGACGGCCGGGACGGGTGTGGCGGACACGGCGGGAAACTGGGTCATTCCGCGAGCATATTGCCCCGCCCGCGGCGCTCGGTCCGTGGGCGGGGCATCGGGTTATTTCTCCGGTTCGTGCTTGGTCTCGGGTGCGGTCCGGCCCTCGGCGGCGGGATGCTGGTTCTCGAACCGGGCGGCCGGGTCCTCCAGCAGCTCCTGGACGATCGAGGCGTGCACCTCGGGCGGCAGGTCGCCCGGGGCGGGCGCCACCCGGGCCTCGGCCGCGACAGGGACGGGCTGGTCGCGGCGTCCGGAGCTGATCGCCCCGAGAAGCCCGATCACGCCGAACAGGATCAGACCGCCGGCCACGGTCCAGCCCAGCGCGGGCAGGTGCAGGGTGAACACCCGGGAGGCCGCCCACCAGGCCACGATCACCAGGAAGAGCAGGCCGAAGGTCAGCGAGACGGCGTCCATCCGGTGCGGTTTCATCGGATCACCTCCAGGTTTCCGGTGTCCAGCCGCAGGTCGAGCCGCAGCCTGCCACCGCCGGCGCCGTCCGCGCCGAGATCGTTGACCGACTCCGCATCGGCAGTGGAACCGCTGTACTCCTGGCCGAAGATCAGGGCCCGGCCGCCGACCCGGACGTCCGCGGTGGTGTCGACGTCGTCCGGCAGCAGCACCCGCAGCTGCCCGACCCGCATGGTGACAGAGGTGCTCTGGTCGGCGCCGGCGAAGTCCACGCCGCGCAGGTCCAGCGTCACGTTGCCGAGGGCGAACTCGTACGAGTCGGCGACCTCGGCGAGGTTGGCCGGACGGTACACGCTGTCCCGGAACTCGTCGCCCCACCGCTCGGCACCGGTGGAGATCAGAAGCCCGACCGTGGTCAGGAAGGCCAGGAAGATCAGCCCCCGGGCGCGGCCGAACCAGGCGCCGATCAGCAGACCCAGCGCGATGGTGGCCAGCGCGGCCGCGAAGTACGCCGGGACCGACACGCTCAACCCGGCCATGTCCAGCGCGGCCAGCACGCCCATCACCATGATGATCGCGAAGAAGGTGAGCCGGCCCAGGATCGAGCGCTCCTTCGGCGGCTTGGGCGGTTTCGGCTTGGGGGCCGGCGGCGGGGGCGGAGGGTACGCCCCGGAGCCGGCGAACGGGCCGTGCGGCGCGAACGGCGGGCGGTACCCGGACTCGGCCGGCGGGGTCCAGCGGGGCGGCTCGTACGGCGGCGGGGCCGGCGGGGACACCGGTTCAGCGGCCGGTGCGGCCGCGGCCGGCTGTGCGGCGAACGCCGCCGTCGGCTCGTCGGCCGGGCGCGCCGGCGCCGGGCCGGGAGGTGGCGCCGCGGGCGGCGGAAACACCCCGGCGGGTGAACCTCGCTTGATCAGCAGGAACGCGCCGACCAGCACCGCCGCCGCCAGCATGCTGGCCCGGGCTCCGTCGCTGACCACGAACGAGAAGGTGAGCAGCGCGGCCGCGCCGAGCAGCACCACGGAGAGCGGCGACATGCCGGACCGGCCCTTGCCGAGGAGCGACTCCACCGGCGAGGCGGTGTCCCCTTCGGACGGGATGACCAGCCAGCCGATGAGGTAGAACAGCACGCCGGCGCCACCGAGCACGCCGAGCACGGCGAGCAGCACCCGCCACAGCACCGGGTCGGTGTTGGTGCGCCGGGCCAGCGCGCCGCAGACGCCGGCGATGTAGCGGCCCTCGCGCGGGCGGATCAGCTGCTGACGGGCGAAGGCGGCCTGCGCCGCGGAGAGCCAGGGCGGAATGTTCGCGGAAGGTGTCGGCCCGCCCTCCGGACCGGCACCCGGGGTACGGGATTCGGCAGCTTCGTCGTTCATGCATCGATCCTCCGGCCGGCCCGGCCCGAACCGCCTCAGGAACCGACCCTGAGGCCACCCTGAGATCCGGGCCGCAAGGTACCCGGGGAGATCCCCGTGGCCAGGGCTTGCCGCACGTGTGACGATCGGGGGGTGACCGCAACCGCCGCCCCGCCGCAACCGCGCCGGCTGTACCGCCCCCGCGAGCACCGGATCGTGGCCGGTGTCGCCTCCGGGCTGGCGCGCCATCTGGGCCTGCCGGTGCTCGCGGTGCGCATCGGCCTGGTGGTCCTGCTCGGGTTCAACGCCCTCGGCCTGCTGCTCTACGCGGCGTATTGGGCGGTCCTGCCGCAGGAGGCGCGCAACGACGAGCAGCCCGCCCGCCGCGACTTCGCCGCGCTGGTGCCGTTCGCGGCGATCGGCCTGGGCGTGGTGCTGCTGCAGGCGCTGGTCTTCGGCGACCAGGTGGCCACCACGGTGGGCTGGATGATCGCGGTGGTCGCGGTCGGCGCCGGGGTGATCTGGCACCAGTCCGATCCGAGCCGGCGGGAACAGTGGACCGACCCGAACGCGCCGTCCGGGTGGGTGGCCGCGATCGTCGGCGAGACCGACCGGCGCTCGTTCATGCTCCGCTTCATCGGCGGTGGGGTGCTGGTCGCGATCGGCGTGATCGGCGTGGTGGCGATCTACTCGCCGGCCGGCTCGCTCTCCTCGGTGCTGAACGGCATGATCTTCGCGCTGGTCGGCCTGCTCGGCGTCGGCGTGGTGGTGGCGCCGCTGGCCTGGCGCACGTTCGGCCAGCTGCGCGCCGAGCGGGAGGGCCGGATCCGCGAGCAGGAGCGGGCCGAGGTGGCCGCGATGATCCACGACCAGGTGCTGCACACGCTGGCCCTGATCCAGCGCAACTCGGCGGACATCAAGGAGGTGCAGCGGCTGGCCCGCGGCCAGGAGCGCAGCCTGCGCAACTGGCTCTACAAGCCGACCGCCTCGCCGACCGAGCGGTTCGCCGCGGCCCTGGAGCAGGCCGCCGCCGAGGTCGAGGACACCTACGCGATCAGCGTCGAGACCGTCGTGGTCGGCGACACCCAGTGCGACGAGCGGGTCGCGGCGCTGGTCGCGGCGGCCCGCGAGGCCCTGGTCAACGCGGCGCGGCACGCCGGCGTGCAAACCGTCTCGCTCTACGCCGAGGTCGAGCCGGAGGAGCTGAGCGTCTTCGTCCGGGACCGCGGCGCCGGCTTCGATCTCAGCGGTGTCGCCGACACCCGGCACGGGGTCCGTGGTTCGATCATCGGGCGCATGCAGCGCCACGGCGGGCGCGCGGAGATCCGCAGCGCCACCGGCAACGGTACCGAGGTGCGTCTCACGCTTCCCGTCTCCCGGGAGAGCGTGACCGCCGGTAAGGAGTCAGCACGATGACCGAGCCCGTGACGCAGTCGGCCGGCCGGCTGACCGTCTTCCTGGTGGACGACCACGCGATGTTCCGCGCCGGGGTGCGCGCCGAGCTGGGCCGGCACGTCGAGGTGGTCGGCGAGGCCAGCACGGTGGCCGAGGCGATCAACCGGATCGGCGCCATCCAGCCCGACGTGGTGCTGCTCGACGTGCACATGCCGGACGGCGGCGGCCGCGCGGTGCTGGAGGCCGTCCGGCGCAGCCATCCGCAGGTGCGCTTCCTGGCCCTGTCCGTCTCGGACGCCGCCGAGGACGTGATCGGCCTGATCCGGGCCGGCGCCCGGGGCTACGTGACGAAGACCATCTCGCCGGACGAGCTGGCCGCCGCGGTGCGCCGGGTGGCCGACGGCGACGCGGTGTTCAGCCCGCGGCTGGCCGGCTTCGTGTTGGACGCCTTCGCCTCCCGGCCGGATGTGCCGGTGGCCGATCCGGAGCTGGACCAGCTGACCAACCGCGAGCGCGAGGTGCTGCGGCTGCTGGCGCGGGGCTATGCGTACAAGGAAATCGCCAAGGAGCTGTACATCTCGATCAAGACGGTCGAAACGCACGTGTCCAATGTGCTGCGGAAACTCCAGATGAGCAACCGTTACGAGTTGTCACGCTGGGCGGCGGACCGACGTCTCGTCTGAGCCGCCATCGACCGAGCGTCGCCAAAGACCGCACGAATGGCTGCACTGGGTGTACGTTTGGCCACTGCAGGGAGTCCCCGCAGCTCAGGCCCGTCGAATCAGTCGATAGAACGATCTTTGGGCTTGCGTACGGACGTAAACGGCTAATATCGGCTTGATAACGGCGCTCTTTGGTTTCAGTGCCTCTGTGTCACAGTGGCAGCTACTCACACAACCCCTCGTGAGCGCCCCTGAAGGAGGCACTCCCATGCCTGGGAAAAGCCCATGGAAGATGGCGGTCGGCGCGACCGCCATCGCCTTGTTGGCCGCTGGTTGCGGCAGCGGCGGGTCGGACGACTCGTCCTCCGCTTCAAATACCGTCGTCATCGGTATCGGCGAGCCGCAGCACCTGATCCCGACGAATTCCACGGAGTCGAACGGCTCCGAGGTCCTGGCTTCGCTGTTCTACCCGCTGGTCGACTTCGACGCCCAGAACAACCCCGTTCCGGTCGCTGCCGAGTCGATCACCGCCGACGCCACCAGCACCGTCTGGACCGTCAAGCTGAAGTCCGGCTTCACGTTCAGCAACGGTGAGCCGGTCACCTCGGACAACTACATCAACGCGTGGAACTACGGCGCCTACGGCCCGAACGGCCAGGGCGCGTCGTACTTCTTCGAGCGGATCAAGGGCTTCGCGGACCTGCAGTCGAAGGACCCGGACGGCGAGGAGGGCCCGCAGAAGGCTCCCGAGCCCAAGGCGAAGACTCTCGAGGGGCTGAAGAAGGTCGACGACACGACCTTCACCATCACGCTCTCGGCTCCGTTCGCCGGCTGGGAGTCCGTCATGGGCTACAGCGCGTTCTACCCGCTGCCGAAGGCCGCCTGGAAGTCCGATGGCGTCCTCGCCGACGGCTTCGAGGACGCCATCATCGGCAACGGCCCCTTCAAGCTGAAGGGCAAGTGGGAGCACGACGCCCAGATCGTCGTGGAGAAGGTGGCCGACTTCAAGGGCACCGTCCCGAAGATCGACGGCATCACCTGGAAGATCTACCAGGACCAGCAGGCGGAGTACGCCGACCTGGTGGCGGGCAACGTCGACGTGCAGACCACCATCCCGATCGAGAGCCTGGCCAAGGCGTCCGCCGACCTGGGTGACCGGTTCAAGAAGTCCCCGAACTCGACCTTCCAGTTCGTCGGCTTCCCGACGTTCCAGAAGGAGTTCTCGGACGTCCGGGTCCGTCAGGCGATCTCGATGGCGATCAACCGCCAGGAGATCACCGACCAGATCTTCCTCGGCTCGCAGTCGCCGGCCACCTCGTTCGTCTCCCCGGTCGTCGCGGGTTACCGCGAGAACACCTGTGGCGACAACTGCGTGTACAACCCGACCAAGGCCAAGGAGCTGTACACCGCGGCCAACGGTCCGAAGGAAATGAAGATCACGTACAACGTCGACGGCAACCACAAGGCGTGGGTGGACGCGACGTGCAACCAGATCAAGGCTTCCCTCGGCATCAACTGCGTCGGCGGCGAGGAGCCCAAGTTCGCGGACCTGCTGAGCAAGGTCGAGAAGAAGCAGCCGGTCGGCCTCATCCGCCTCGGCTGGGTGATGGACTACCCGCTGATGGAGAACTACCTCGGCCCGCTGTACAGCACCGGCGGTTCCTCCAACTACTACGGGTACAGCAACCCCACCTTCGACAACCTGGTCAAGGAGGGTTCCGTCGCGAAGACGCCGCAGGAGGCCATCGCCAAGTGGCAGGCCGCCGAGGACATCCTGGCCAAGGAGATGCCGGTGATCCCGCTGCGTAACGGCCAGAACGTGTTCGGTTACTCGACCAAGGTCAACAACGTGAACGTCGACCTGTTCCAGAAGGTCGATCTCTACAAGATCGAAGTCGTCGGCTGATCTGACCGCTCGACCGGTGGTGGCGTCACGGAGAATGTGAAACCGTGGCGCCACCACTGCGTTACCCCCGAAACCTCATCGTCGCCGTGCTCACGAGGCCGGCGCTCTTCCGCGGAAGAGGCTAAACCCGTATGTTCCGCTACATCGTGCGGCGCTTACTGCAGATGGTGCTCACCTTCTTCGGTGCGACCTTCCTGCTGTACGCGCTGGTGTTCGCCAACCAGAAGGACCCGATCCAGGCCCTCGTCGGCGAACGACCCGTCACCGAGAGTCAGCGTATCGCGCTGACCCAGAGGTACCACCTGGATGAAGGCTTCTTCATGCAGTACTGGTACTACATGAAAGGCCTGCTCACCGGGGACTTCGGTACCTCGCTGACCGGCCGCAAGATCGTCGACATGATGGCCGACGCGTGGCCGGTGACCCTCCGCCTGGCACTCATCGCCATCGTCATCGCCGCTACCTTCTCCGTGACCGTCGGCGTCTACTCCGCCCTCAAGCGGGGTGGCCTCTTCGACAACGTCTCGCTGGTCATCACCCTGGTGCTGCTGGCCATGCCGATCGTGGTCATCGCGCCCCTGTTCCAGTTGATCTTCGGCATCCAGCTGGGTTGGTTCCCCCCTACCGCAACACGCGACGCGACGGTCTGGCAACTGCTTTTGCCCGCCATCGTGCTCGCCTGCATCGTGATCGCCCCAGAGATGCGCGTGACCAGGACCTCGGTGGTGGAGAACCTCCGCGCCGACTACGTGCGCACGGCGCGGGCCAAGGGCCTGACCCGGATGCGCGTCATCTGGGTGCACGTGCTGCGCAACTCGCTGATCCCGGTGGTCACGCTGATCGGTGTCGACCTGGGCGGTCTGATGGCCGGCGCCATCGTCACCGAGCACGTGTTCAACATTCCCGGCGTCGGTTTCAACCTGGCCAGGGCCATCCGCACCGAGGACGGTCCGCTCGTGGTCGGGTTCGTGAGCATCCTGGTGATCCTGTTCCTGTTCATCAACCTGCTCGTCGACCTTCTCTACGCCGCCCTCGACCCCAGGATCCGCTATGAGTGACCTGAACACCGTGACCGCGGCCGAGGCGCCCGGCGGTCAGCCGAACGTCCCCCACGGCCCGGTCAAGAAGGACAAGCCTCGCAGCCTGGCCGGCGACGCGTGGGCCGATCTGCGCAAGCGGAAGATCTTCTGGATCGCGGTCGTGCTGGTCGCGGTCGTGCTGGTGATGGCGGCCTGGCCGACGCTGTTCACGTCGGCCGACCCCGGGGCCTGCGCGCTGGCCAACCAGTACAAGGGCGCGACCGGCGGAGCCCTGTTCGGCTTCGACTACCAGGGCTGCGACATCTACGCGAAGGTCATCTACGGCGCCCGGAACTCGATCACCGTCGGTGTGCTCGCCACGCTGCTGGCCGGCGTCATCGGCCTGATCTTCGGCCTGTCCGCCGGCTACTTCGGCGGCTTGGTGGACGCGATCCTGTCCCGGTTCATCGACATCATGCTGGGCGTGCCGTTCCTGCTGGCCGGCATCGTGCTCTCGAACCGGCTCTCGTCCGACCCGAAGAGCAACGGCATCTTCGCCGTGACCCTGACCCTCGGCCTGCTCAGCTGGACGACCGGCGCCCGGGTGATGCGCTCCGCGGTGATCTCGGCGAAGAACCAGGACTACGTCGCGGCCGCCCGGATGCTGGGATCCCCCCCGGCCCGGCTGATCTTCCGGCACATCCTGCCGAACTCCATCGCATCGTTCATCGTGCTGCTGACCCTGCTCCTCGGCATCAACATCGCCAGCGAGGCGACTCTGTCGTTCCTCGGCGTCGGTCTCAAGAACGGCGCCATCAGCTGGGGCATCATGATCGCCGACGGCACACAGTTCGCGCGTACCGAGCCGTGGCCGCTGGTCTGGCCGGCGATCTTCCTCGGCGCGACGGTGCTCGCCTTCATCATGCTCGGCGACGCCGTCCGCGACGCCTTCGACCCGAAGTTGCGGTGACCCTGTGACTGATATCAAGGCGCAGATGGACGTCCTACCCGGCGTCGACGCGCGCGCTCCCCTGCTCGAAGTCAACGATCTGCACGTCGAGTTCCGCACCGGGTACGGTGTGGCCAAAGCCGTCAACGGCGCCAACTTCTGGCTCTCCCCGGGCGAGACGCTGGCGATCCTCGGTGAGTCCGGCTGCGGCAAGTCGGTGACCGCGCAGGCGATCATGGGCATCCTCGACACCCCGCCCGGCTACGTGACGCAGGGTCAGATCCGCTACCGCGGTGTCGACCTGCTGAAGCTGCCGGAGGACCAGCGGCGCAAGGTCCGGGCCAACAAGATCGCGATGATCTTCCAGGACGCGCTCTCCGCGCTGAACCCGGTCTACACGGTCGGTTTCCAGCTCGGCGAGCTGTTCCGCAAACACCGCGGAATGTCCCGTGCGGACGCCAGGAAGCGGGCGATCGACCTGCTCGACCAGGTCAAGATCCCGGCCGCCAAGGTCCGGGTCAACGACTACCCGCACCAGTTCTCGGGCGGCATGCGGCAGCGCGTCATGATCGCGATGGCGCTGGCGCTCGACCCCGAGGTGCTGATCGCCGACGAGCCCACCACGGCGCTCGACGTCACCGTGCAGGCGCAGATCATGGGCCTGCTCGCGGACCTGCAGCGGCAGCGCAACATGGGGCTGATCCTGATCACGCACGACATGGGGGTGGTCGCCGACGTGGCCGACCGGATCTCCGTGATGTACGCCGGCAAGGTCGTCGAGGAGGCGCCGGTCTACGACATCTACGCGCGCCCGGCCCACCCGTACACCCGCGCTCTTCTCGAGTCGATCCCCCGGCTCGACATGAAGGGCCAGCAGCTCAGCGTCATCCGCGGCCTGCCGCCGGCGCTGACCGACATCCCGAAGGGCTGTGCCTTCAACCCGCGCTGCGCCTACGCGCGGGACGCGTGCCGCCAGGACCCGCCGCCCCCGGCGTACCAGGTCTCGGTCCAGCCGCACCGCACGGCCCGCTGCCACTTCTTCCGGGAGGTTCTCGGTGAGTGACGTCGTCCTCGAGACCAAGGGTCTGGTCAAGCACTTCCCGATCACCCAGGGCATCGTCTTCAAGAGCAAGGTCGGCGCGGTCCGGGCGGTCGACGGTGTCGACATCCAGCTGCGGCGCGGTGAGACGCTCGGCGTCGTCGGCGAGTCCGGCTGCGGCAAGTCCACGCTGGCCAAGCTGCTGGTCGGCCTGGAGACGCCGACCGCCGGCTCGATCAACGTGCGCGGCGAGGACATGGTCAAGCTGAAGGGCGCGGCCCTGCGCCGGGCCCGCCGCAACATCCAGATGGTGCTGCAGGACCCGTACACCTCGCTGAACCCGCGCATGACGGTCGGTGACATCATCGGCGAACCGTTCGAGATCCACCCCGAGGTGGTCCCGAAGGGCGGCCGTCAGCGCGCGGTGCAGGATCTGCTGGACACGGTCGGCCTCAACCCCGACCACATCAACCGCTACCCGCACCAGTTCTCCGGCGGCCAGCGCCAGCGCATCGGCATCGCCCGCGCGCTCGCGCTCAAGCCCGAGATCATCGTCTGCGACGAGCCGGTGTCGGCGCTCGACGTGTCCATCCAGGCCCAGGTGATCAATCTGCTGGAACGCCTGCAGGACGAGTTCGGCCTGTCGTACATCTTCATCGCGCACGACCTCTCGGTCGTGCGGCACATCTCGGACCGGGTCGCCGTCATGTACCTCGGCAAGGTCATCGAGACGGGTCACGACCAGGCGATCTACGAGCAGCCGACGCACCCGTACACGCAGGCGCTGCTCTCCGCCGTTCCGGTCCCGGACCCGCGCCTGCGCGGGCTCCGCGACCAGATCGTCCTGGAGGGCGACGTCCCGTCGCCGGCCAACCCGCCGTCGGGGTGCCGCTTCCGCACCCGGTGCTGGAAGGCTCAGGAGGCCTGCGCCCAGCAGGAGCCGCTGCTGCAGATCCGCGAGCGTTCCCCGCACCCGAGCGCGTGCCACTTCGCGGAGATCCGCGACGTGGTGCGCGGTCGCTGACCCACGCACAGCGAAGGCCGGGCCGGTTCATTCCGGTCCGGCCTTCGCCGTCCCGTACCCGAAACAGCAGGCTCGAAGCCGCCCCGGCCATCCACGCCCCCGCGTGCCGAGCGACCTCTGGTGGCCGGCTCACGCTCTCCGGCCGGCGCTGGGGCGTGCGTCCGGCGGGTGGAGGCCGCTTCTGGTGGCTGGGGTGACGGCGCTACAGGGGGCCGCGGCCGGAGCGGAGGAGGAGCAGGGCCACCTGGGTGCCGTCGGGGCCGAGGGCCGCGCGGAAACGGTCGACGATCTCGCGTTCGCGGGCCAGGACCAGGCGGGTGCCGCCGGAGGCCATGCGGGTCTTGCCCACTGCCTGGGAGAGGCGGGACCGTTCCTGCCAGAGGTCGATGATGGCCTGGTCGATCTCGTCGATCCGCTCCCGCATGGCGCGGATCTCGCCGGCCGCCAAGGGCTTGGCCGCGCCGGTGTACTCGTCCGCCGCGCTGCCGGCCGGGCTTCCCGCGGCGGAGGCCATGCCGGTCGCCTGGCCGGAGCCGGCGGCGAGGATCGCCCCGGCGGCCGGGCCGACGCCGGTGACCTGGCCTGTTCCGGCCGCCGAATCGCCGGTGACGGCCGGGTCAGCCGTGGTGTCCGGGCCTGAGCTGGCCGGTTGGCCCGCGCTGGGGAGCGGCCTTCCGCTCGTCGGTCGGGTTGCGCCGGGGAGCGGGCTTCCGCCGGCCGGTTCGCTCGCGCCGGGTGTCTGGCGGGCGGCGGGCGCCTGGGCGGTGCTGTGCCGGGCGGGCTGGGCGGTGGGGGAGTCGGCGTCGGTGGACTGGGCCATCACGTCGGCGGTCATGTCGTGCTCCTCGGGTGCTCATCGCCCCGGACAGGCGGGCCCGGGAAGCAACAAGCCCCGGGCTGTGGAAGCCCGGGGCTTGTTGTAGGTCTGTCGTTCAAGGGCGACCTACGGCTGCCGGACTTCGGTGCCGTAGTAAAAAAATCGCGCCTGCTGGATCACGCAGCCGAGTATGCCTCTCGCCTGGACCGGGCCGCAAGGAAACCGCCCGAACGATGGGACGCGATTGTGGTGGGGCGGTGCTCAGGGCGTACGGCCGAGTGTTTTGCCTGGTCCTACCGGGGGACCGGAAAGCGGGAGGATAACGCCCGCCCGGACCGCCAGCGGCCCCGGCAAAGGATCGGAAGCGGTCAGGCGGCGCGCCGCAAGGCGTGGCGGCCCGGCCGGGAGGTGGCCGGGCCGCCGCCCGGTCAGGGGATCGTGGTGATGCGGTCGGCGCGGCCCGGCTGGATGGTGCCGGTGCCGAGGTAGGCGGTCAGGGCGTCGATGTCGAAGCCCGGCGCGGTGACCCGTCCCGTGCCCTGGGCCAGGGCGCTGAAGCCGTCGCCGCCGTTGGCCAGGAAGTCGTTGGTGGTGACCAGGTAGTTCGCGGCGGGGTCGATCGGCGTGCCGTTCAGCGACAGGGCGGTGATCCGGGAGCCGGGCGCGGCCGACGCGCTCCAGGTGTAGGTCAGGCCCGTGGAAACCTGGAGGATCTTGGTGGAGGTCTGGCCGCCGTAGCCGGCGAACTGCTGCTCCAGCACGTTCTTGAGCTGGGCGCCGGTGAGGGTCTGGGTGACCACCAGGTTGTTGAACGGCTGGACGGTGAACGCCTCGCCGTAGGTGACCTGCCCGTAGGCCTCGCCGCCGGAGGACTGGTCGGCGTCCAGGTCGGCGCGGATGCCGCCCGGGTTCATCAGGGCCAGCTGGGCGCCGGCGGACCTGGTGTAGGCCAGCTGGGCGTCCGCGATCACGTCGCCGAGCGGGCTCTCGCCGGATGCGGCGGGGGTCCGCGCGATGTCCCCGGAGATGCTGCCGACCAGCCGGTTCGCGATCGGGGCGACGGCGGTGCGGTACTTGTCGGCCACCTTCTTCGCGGCCTGGTCGACGGTGTCCGGGTTCTTCAAAAAGACGCCGGCGGCGTCCTTCTTCCAGCCGCCGTTGCCGTCCGGGACCCCGTTCTCGACGATCACGTTCTTCGCGGTGATCTCGGTGAACCGGCCGGTGCGCTTGTCCAGCGAGTAATCGATGTCGGTCACCAGCTGGCCGTTGGTGCCGGCGCTGGTGACCACCGTCGGCTGTCCCGTCCGGTCCGGCAGCGTGCACGAGTAGAACCGGTGCGTGTGCCCGGACACCACGAGGCCGATCTCCGGGTTCAGGCCCTTGACGATGTCGACGACCGGGCCGGAGAAGTTCACGCAGTCCGAGACGCCGGGGGTGGGCGTGGCCGCGCCCTGCGAGCCGCCCTCGTGCAGCAGCAGCACCTGCGCCTTGACCCCGAGCCGCCGGAGGATGTCGCTCCACTTGTTCGCGGTCACGATCTCGTCGGTGAAGTGCACGTTCCTGATGCCGGCCGGGTTCACGATGCCGGCCGTGCCCTCCAGGGTCAGGCCGATGAAGCCGACCGGCACGCCCTTGACGTACTTGATCTCGACGGGCGGCAGGACCGGCCGCCCGGTCTTGTTGTCGATGGTGTTGGCCGCGAGGTAGCTGAACCGGGCACCCCGGAAGCCGTCGCCGTCCTGGCAGCCGTCGACCGGGTGACAGCCGCCGCGCTGCAGGCGGATCAGCTCGTCCACGCCCTCGTCGAACTCGTGGTTGCCGACCGAGCTGACCTGCAGGCCGATGGTGTTCATCAGCTCGATCGTCGGCTCGTCGTGGAAGGCGGCGCTGACCAGCGGCGACGCGCCGATCAGGTCGCCGGCGCCGGCGGTGATGGTGTTCCGGCCAGCCCTGTCCGCCTCGGCGCGCAGCCTCTTCAGGTAGGTCGCCAGGTACTCGACGCCGCCGGCCGGGGTGCTCGTGCCGCCGGCGTTGACCACGGCGCCGCTGCCGACCGGCGGGTCGATGGCGCCGTGGAAGTCGTTGTAGCTCAGTATCTGGCCCGTGACCACCGGGGCGCCGTGCGGCGCGCCGTAGGAGGCGGTGACCGGGGCGAATTCGGCGGCTGCCGCGGGCGGGGCGGCGGGCAGCGCGGAAAGGGTGCCGGCGACGGCCAGCGCGACGGCTGGCAGGCCGATGCGCCGCCGGAGCGGAGAGGTCATGATCTTCGATCCCCGAATCTGGTGTGGATGATCAGGCAACGAGATCAGACTCGCCGATCGGCCGGTCCGGCGCCAGCACTTCGAGGTGACAAGTGCATTGCCGGGCGCCGATGTCCACGCCGCCACGGTGCGATGTCGTGTCGGAGGGCCGGCATACACTGGCTCCCGCGATGCGACCTTCTTCAGAACCTTCCGACAACGCCCTGTTCGCGCTCCCCACGGCCGCGCCGCCGCCGGTTCGCCCGGTCGCGCCCCGGCCGTCGCGCGGGACCGACCCCGAGTCGCTGCTCGAGGGGCTGAACGGCCCGCAGCGGGACGCCGTGACGCATGCCGGCGGGCCGCTGCTGATCGTGGCCGGAGCAGGCTCGGGCAAGACCCGGGTGCTGACCCACCGGATCGCGTATCTGCTGGCCGCGCGGGACGTGCACCCGGGCGAGATCATCGCGATCACGTTCACCAACAAGGCGGCCGGCGAGATGAAGGAGCGGGTGGCCCAGCTGGTCGGCCCGCGCGCCCGGCTGATGTGGGTGTCGACGTTCCACTCCGCCTGTGTCCGGATCCTGCGGGCCGAGCACGAGCACGCCGGGCTGAAAAGCACGTTCTCCATCTACGACGCTGACGACTCGCGCCGGCTGATGCAGCTGGTCGCCCGCGAGCTGGATCTGGACCCGAAGCGGTACACCGCGCGGGGCCTGGCCGCCCAGGTGTCGAACCTGAAGAACGAGCTGGTCGACCCGGAAGAGTTCAAGCAGCGGGCGAAGGGGCCGAACGAGCGGGCCGTCGCCGAGGCGTACGAGCTGTACCAACGCCGCCTGCGCGAGGCGCACGCGCTGGACTTCGACGACATCATCATGGCGACGGTGCACCTGTTCCAGTCGCATCCGCTGGTCGCCGAGGCCTACCGCCGGCGGTTCCGGCACGTGCTGGTCGACGAGTACCAGGACACCAACCACGCGCAGTACACGCTGATCCGGGAGCTGGTGGGCACCGAGGATCCGTCCGAACTGTGCGTGGTCGGCGACGCCGACCAGTCGATCTACGCGTTCCGCGGCGCGACGATCCGCAACATCCTGGAGTTCGAGCGCGACTACCCGGCCGCGCGCACGATCCTGCTGGAGCAGAACTACCGCTCCACCCAGACCATCCTCACCGCGGCCAACGCGGTGATCGACAGGAACACCTCGCGCAAGCCCAAGCGGCTCTGGAGCGACCAGGGCGCCGGTGAGCAGATCGTCGGATATGTCGCCGACACCGAGCACGCCGAGGCGGACTGGGTGGCCCGGGAGATCGACCGGCTCGCCGACCGGCACCAGGTGCGGCCCGGTGACGTGGCCGTCTTCTACCGCACCAACAACCAGTCCCGGGTGTTCGAGGAGGTGTTCATCCGCGTCGGCCTGCCCTACAAGGTGGTCGGCGGGGTGCGCTTCTACGAGCGCAAGGAGGTGCGCGACGCGCTGGCCTACCTGCGCGCGATCGTGAACGAGGACGACACGGTCAGCGTCCGCCGCGTGCTGAACACGCCGAAACGCGGGATCGGGGACCGCGCCGAAGCCTGCGTCGAGGCGCTCGCCAACCGGGACCGGATCTCGTTCGGCCAAGCGCTGCGGAACGCGCGGAACGCGCCAGGCATCTCCACCCGCGCGGCGAACAGCATCGCCGACTTCGTGCGGCTCCTCGACGACCTGCGGGAGCTGTCGCTGACCGCACCGCCGGAGGAGGTGCTGGAGGGGGTGCTGCAGCGTTCCGGCCTGCTCAGCGAGCTGGAGGAGAGTCTCGACCCGCAGGACCAGGGCCGGGTGGAGAACCTGCAGGAGCTGGTCAGCGTCGCCCGGGAGTACACCGAGCGGGTCGAGTCCCAGGAGGACGAGACGGCCACCCTGGCCGGGTTCCTGGAGCAGGTGGCGCTGGTCGCGGACGCCGACCAGATCCCCTCCGACGACCCGGAGCACCAGGGCGTGGTCACGCTGATGACCCTGCACACCGCGAAGGGCCTGGAGTTCCCGGTGGTGTTCCTGACCGGCTTGGAGGACGGCGTCTTCCCGCACATGCGGGCCATGTCGGACAACGCCGAGCTGGAAGAGGAGCGCCGCCTGGCGTACGTGGGGATCACCCGCGCCCGGCAGCGCCTCTACCTGTCCCGGGCGGTGACCCGGTCGGCGTGGGGCCAGCCGCAGTACAACCCGCCGTCGCGGTTCACCGACGAGCTGCCGGGCGAACTGGTGCGCTGGGACCGGACCGGCGGGTCGTACACGTCGTGGTCCGGCACCGGCGGCGGGGTCGGCGGCCGCGGCGGCGGCGACCGCCAGCGGGGTGGCGGCTTCGCCGGCGGCACGCCGAAGGCGCAGCGCATCGCCGAGCGGCTGGGCATCGACGGCAGCAAGCTGGCCACCGCCAGCGAGCTCAAGCAGGCGCCGAAGGTCGAGCCCGGCGACCGGGTCAACCACCAGAGGTACGGCCTGGGCCGGGTCGTCACCGTCGAGGGTCAGGGCCCGGGGGCCCGTGCCCAGATCGACTTCGGGGATCAGGTGATGTGGCTGATCCTGCGCCACGCCCCGATCGAGAAGATCTAGGAGCCGATCTCTCAGTACGAGTCGCAGCCGGGAATGTCGATCCCACGCCGATGCATCCACGCGGTCGGCTCGACCGGGTTCTTGTAGTGCCCCTCGTGCACCTCGAAGTGCAGGTGCGGGCCGGTCGAGTGCCCTGTCGAGCCCTCGTCGCCGATCTGCTCGCCGGCTCGGACGACCTGGCCGGCGGTCACCGCGATCCGGGACATGTGGCCGTAGTGGGTGAGCCAGCCGTCGCCGTGGTCGATCAGCACGGCGTTGCCGTACCCTTCGGCCATCCCGGCCCGGACGACCACGCCGGCGCCGGCCGCGAGGATCGGGCTGCCGTCCGGCGCGGCCATGTCGACGCCGGCGTGCAGGCGGCCCCAGCGCTGGCCGAAGCAGGAGGTGACCCGGGCGGCCGGGTTCGGGTTCACCCAGGCGGCCCCGGTTCCGCCGGGCGTCACGTGACCCGGCGCGGGCGCCGCGGCAGCCACGGCCACCGGCACGGGCCGGTTCTTCCGCTTCACCGCGGCGATCCCCGGGCCGGCGTCGCCGGGCAGGAGCGACCGGGCGGCCGTCCCCGGGCCGGCGTCGCCGGGCAGGAGCGACCGGGCGGCGCTGCCCGGGCCCGCGTCGCCGGGCAGGAGCGACTGCCGGGTGTACGCCTTGCCGGGCGCCTCGTCGCCGGCCGGCGGGACGATCGGCAGGGCGGCGGAGGCGTGTGCGGCGGTGTGCCCGCCGCTGGAGGCGTGGTCCGCCGGGCCGGCGGCGGACGCGGCGGCGCCGGCCGCGCCGATGCCGGTGGCCAGGGTGGCGGTCAGCGCGGTCAGCGAGAGCGCGGAGCGGCCACGGGTGGCGAAGAGAGCTGGGAACGCCGGGGCGCGGTGCCGGCGCAGGCGCTCCTGACGGTGCCGCCCGCTGTGGTCCGCTGCCGAAGACTGCCCCACGCGAGACTCTCCTCCCGACGACCGTGATCTGTGCCGACACGGTTCTGTCGGCGCGGTCCGGGGAGCGCTGAGGGGGTGTGGGGCCGGTTCAACCGACCTGCAACCGGATGGATCAGGAAGCGGCTTCGGCGGCGGCCATGCCCGCGTACACCGACTCGATCTGGAGCTGGATGTCGACCCCGTGACCCTTGAGGAAGGTGATCGGGTCGACCGGCTTGCCGGCGACGTGGATCTCCAGGTGCAGGTGCGTGCCGTACGAGTAGCCGGTGTTCCCGATCTCGCCGACCACCTGGCCGGCCTTTACCACGTCGCCCTTCTTCACCAGCAGCCGCCGGGAGTGGGCGTAGATGACCTCGGTGCCGTCGTCCTGCCGGACGGTGATCGAGTAGCCGTAGCCGCCGTTGTAGCCGGCCGCGGTCACCGTGCCGCCGTGCACCGCCTTGTACGGCGTGCCCTCCGGGGCGGCCAGGTCGATGCCGGCGTGCAGCTTGCCGAACCGCACCCCGAACGCGGAGGTGAACTGGTAGTCGTCGACCGGCAGGACGTAGACCTCGGCGGCCGCCTGCTCCTCGGTCAGCTTCGTGCCGGCCTTGGCGGTGGCGTCCCGGTTCTCGCTGCGGGAGGCGCGGCCCGCCTCGTCCGTGCGGCTCTGCAGCGCGTCCGCGGCGACCTGACTCTGCGCCTTGTCCAGGCTCTGCAGGACGTCCGGGTTGATCGTCTTGGCGTCGGAGAGGTTCGACGCGGCGCCGAGGGCGACCACGCCGGCGCCGACGAAGGCGGAGGTGACGACTGCGGCGTAGCGGCTGCGCGGAGGAGTGGGTACGCGGCGCCGCCCGCGATAGCGATCGGGCTCAGACGACAAGCGCTGGCGCACGAAAGACCCTCCGTCGACGACATTGCGGCGGCACCCTCGAGCCCCGCGTCAAGCGGTTAACGAGTGTTGGCCGGGTTGCCGCTTGGGGGTGAACCTGTGCGACAGCCGTGGCCACGGTAACGAAACGGCCGGTCTCTCACAAGTCGCAGCGCCAATTTCGTGACAGTTCCGCGCCGGTATTGATCAGCTATTGTCCGAATTGGTTACCTTTCCACGACGACGAATGGCCAACGTTGAGTAATCGTCGATAAAACACAAAGTAATGTGACGGGCATAACCATTCCCTGGGCGTGTCCTGGTCGGACCGGCTACCCCGGGGCCCGTACGGCGGGTTACCGTTCGTTCAGGTGGACACCGAGGTCCTCGGCCAAGGAGTGGGCATGCAAGCACGGATCAGGGTCGTCGTCGCGAAGCCGGGGCTGGACGGGCACGACCGGGGAGTCAAGGTGGTGGCCCGCGCGCTGCGCGACGCCGGTATGGAGGTGATCTACACCGGGCTGCACCAGACGCCCGAGCAGATCGTCGAGACGGCGATCCAGGAGGACGCCGGCGCCATCGGCCTGTCGATCCTGTCCGGGGCGCACATGACGCTGTTCCGCAAGGTGCTGCAACTGCTCGCCGAGCGCGACGCCACGGACATCGTGGTATTCGGTGGCGGCATCATTCCGGAGGAGGACATCACCGAATTGGAATCACTCGGTGTAGCCAAGGTATTCACTCCGGGTGCGACGACCGCATCCATCATCGAATGGGTTCGCGCCAATGTCGGCGCGCAGGTCGCCTAGGGCCCGTCTCGCCGACCACGCGAGCGCAATGCGGGGTCCGGGCGGTGGCCGGCGTCGACCGGAAAGGTCGCATACCGGTGTCGTACCTGGCCTTTCCGGGTGCCGTCAGGTGCCGCCGCGGCCCCGCGCGATCCGCGGCCCGGGTTCCGGACCCGGCCGGCGGTGGACAGACAGAGGGAGAGGCCGGACGCACCCCTCACACGTCCGGCCCCTCTATGCGCGATGCCCCGCCGCCACCCCTCGACCGACAGGGCATCGGCCGCTTTCCCGTCCGCGGACCCGCTGGCAGGCCGCCGACATCACACTCAACGACGCCTTCTCCGGAGGGTTACGCGGGCTCGCGTGACTTTTTTCGGCCAGTTGCGCGGGCCGGTCACGGAGATCGACAGCGGGGCACCGGCAGGCTCCCCCGGCACACCTGTCCCTACCGTCCCGGAGCTGCGATTTCGTCCCTCTGGTGTGTGGTCTTGCACACCCTGTACCCGCGCGGGCACGAAGCCCGAATCGGTCGCTACTCTGCGGAAGAAGGCCATTTCCGATGGCCGGACGATCCTCACGCTGGCGGCGCCACTGCGACGCGCCGCGCACACAACAGGTCGGGACGCAATGGTGCGGCTTGCCGGCGCTTGGCGTCGCGAGCGAAAGGAGACACGTGGACCTGTTCGAGTATCAGGGGCGCGACCTGTTCGAACGGCACGGCCTGCCCGTGCTGGGCGGCGGTGTCGCCGAGACCCCGCAGGAGGCCCGGGCGATCGCCGAGCGGCTGGGCGGCAAGGTCGTCGTCAAGGCGCAGGTCAAGGTCGGCGGCCGGGGCAAGGCCGGCGGCGTCAAGCTGGCCGACGGCCCGGACGAGGCGCAGGCCCGCGCCGCCGACATCCTGGGCATGGACATCAAGGGCCACACGGTCCACAAGGTGATGCTGGCCGAGACGGCCGACATCAAGGAGGAGTACTACTTCTCCTACCTGCTGGACCGGGCCAACCGGACCTTCCTCTGCATCGCCAGCGTCGCCGGCGGCATGGAGATCGAGCAGGTCGCCGAGGAGCAGCCGGACCGGGTCGCCAAGATCTCGATCGACGCCAGCAAGGGCGTGGACGAGGCCAAGGCCCGCGAGATCGTCGCCGCGGCGCAGTTCCCGGCCGAGGTCGCCGACCAGGTCACCGACATCGCGGTGAAGCTCTGGCAGGCCTTCGTGGCCGAGGACGCCACGCTGGTCGAGGTCAACCCGCTGGCCAAGGTCGGCGACGGCCGGGTGCTGGCGCTGGACGCCAAGGTCACCCTGGACGAGAACGCGTCGTTCCGGCACCCCGACCACGAGGCGCTGGTCGACAAGTCCGCCGTCGACCCGATCGAGCAGGCGGCCAAGGCCAAGAACCTCAACTACGTCAAGCTCGACGGCGAGGTCGGCATCATCGGCAACGGCGCGGGCCTGGTCATGTCGACCCTCGACGTGGTGGCGTACGCGGGTGAGAAGCACGGCAACGTGAAGCCGGCGAACTTCCTCGACATCGGCGGCGGCGCGAGCGCCCAGGTGATGGCGAACGGCCTGGAGATCGTCCTCGGCGACCCGGGCGTGAAGTCGGTCTTCGTCAACGTCTTCGGCGGCATCACCGCCTGCGACGCGGTGGCCAACGGCATCATCCAGGCCCTGCAGCTGCTCGACGAGCGCGGCGAGACGGTCACCAAGCCGCTCGTGGTGCGTCTCGACGGCAACAACGCCGAGGCCGGCCGTGCCATCCTCGACGGCGCCAACAACCCGCTCGTCACGCGGGTCGACACGATGGACGGAGCGGCAGAGAAGGCCGCCGAGCTCGCGGCTGCGGGGAAGTGAACTAATGGCTATCTGGCTCACCAAGGACTCCAAGGTCATCGTCCAGGGCATCACCGGTGGTGAGGGCTCCAAGCACACCCGCCGGATGCTCGCCGCCGGCACCAACGTGGTCGGTGGCACCAACCCGCGCAAGGCCGGCACCAAGGTGGACTTCGACGGCACCGAGCTCCCGGTGTTCGCCACCGTCGCCGAGGCGATGAAGGAGACCGGCGCGGACGTATCGGTGATCTTCGTACCGCCGGCGGGCACCAAGGCCGCCGTCATCGAGGCGATCGACGCCGAGATCCCGCTCGCCGTGGTGATCACGGAGGGCGTGCCGGTGCAGGACTCGGCGTCGTTCTGGGCGTACAACGTCGCCAAGGGCGGCAAGACCCGGATCATCGGCCCGAACTGCCCGGGCATCGCGTCGCCGGGCGCCTCGAACGCCGGCATCATCCCGGCCGACATCACCCCGCAGGGCCGGATCGGCCTGGTCAGCAAGAGCGGCACGCTGACCTACCAGCTCATGTACGAGCTGCGCGACTTCGGCTTCTCCACAGCGGTGGGCATCGGCGGTGACCCGATCATCGGCACCACCCACATCGACGCGCTGAAGGCGTTCCAGGAGGACCCGGACACCGACGCGATCGTCATGATCGGTGAGATCGGTGGCGACGCCGAGGAGCGGGCCGCCGAGTTCATCAAGGCCAACGTGACCAAGCCGGTGGTCGGCTACATCGCCGGCTTCACCGCGCCGCCCGGCAAGACCATGGGCCACGCGGGCGCGATCATCTCCGGCTCGGCCGGCACCGCCGACGCGAAGAAGGCGGCGCTGGAGGCGGCCGGCGTGAAGGTCGGCAAGACGCCGAGCGAGACCGCGCGGCTGATGCGTGAGGTCATGAGCTGAAAAGCACCGAGTAACAACGGCGCGCCGTCGATCGGGGTCAGTGCGATCCGATCGGCGGCGCGCCGCCGTATCTGCATCGCCGTGAGCGCCGCGGCGTGACAAGGTAGGTCGCGATGCCCAGCACAACCGACCGTCCCGGCGGCTCGGAGGACCCGTTCGCGGTCGCCGAGGCGCTGCAGTCCGTCGTGCGGGACACCGAGGCCGTGCCGGTCGCCGGCGACCCCGAGCCGGAGACCCGGGACACCGTCGTCGTCGACGAGGAGATGCTCGGTCGCCGGGAGACGGTCCGGGTCCCCGGCCAGCGGCGGCCCCCGGAGCGGACGCGCGGCGCGCCGCTGCCGGTCGCGGTGGCCTTCGCCACCCTCTGGGCGGCGCTGCTGACCTATCTGCCGGTGGCCGCGGTGCTCGGGCTGGCCCGCACCCTGGAGGGCGCCGGCGGCCTGGCCGGGGCGGCGCACGCCGGGGCCGCGGCCTGGCTGCTCGGTCACGGGGTGCCGATCGGCACCTCGATCGGCTCGCTCGGGCTCGCGCCGCTGCTGCTCACCGTGCTGGTGCTGTGGCGGCTGCAGCGGGCCGGGCTGCACGTGACCCGGGCGATCGGGGCGCGACGTTCCGGATCGACCGGGTCGGCGCTGCTGGTGGCCCTGTGCGTCGCGGCGGCGTACGCCCTCGTCGGCGGCGTGACCGCCCAGCTGACCGACGGTCGCGGCACCGCGGTCTCCACCGCCCGCGCCGCGTCGGATTTCCTGCTCCTCGGCCTGATCGGGGCTCTGCTCGGGTCGCTGCGTGGCACCGACGCGGTGACCACGCTGGCCCGCCGGGTGCCGGTGGCGCTGCGGCACGGCGTCCGGACCGGCCTGGTCGCGGCGTTCCTGATGGTCGGGGCGGGCGCGGCGGTCGGCGGGCTCTCGGTGGCGCTCGGCGGCAGCGACGCCACGAAGATCATTTCGGCGTACCACACCGGGGTGGCCGGCCAGGCCGGCATCACCCTGATCAGCATCTCGTACGCGGCGAACGCCGCGATCTGGGCCACCGCCTACCTGCTCGGGCCGGGCTTCGCGCTGGGCGCCGGCACGATCGTCCGGATCACCGAGTTCTCGGTCGGTGACCTGCCCACCCTGCCGCTGCTGGCCGGCCTGCCGAACGGGCCGGTGGGCGGGGCCGGGACGCTGCTGCTGGCGCTTCCGGTGATCGCCGGGGCGGTGGCCGGCTGGGGCCTGACCCAGCGCCTGCGGTACGGCCGCGCGCACGCCTGGGGGCCGGGCCGCGGCTCCGGCGCGGACGGGCCGCAACCGCCCTGGTCGCTGCTGATCGGCGCGGGGCTGCTGGCCGGCCCGGTGGCCGGGTTGCTGCTGGCGGCGCTCGCCTGGTGTTCCGGCGGGCCGGTCGGGGACGGGCGGCTGGCCCAGATCGGCCCGGCGGCCGGGTCGGTCTGCGTGGTGGCGACGATCGTCGCCGCGATCTCGGTGGTCGGTGGGGCGGCCGCGGCCCGGACGCTGAGCCACCAGCGTCGCCCGAAGAGCCGGAAATAACCGGCCGATTTCGGCGCGCCCGCGCGGCCCGGATAGGGTGCTCAGGTGACTGACCCCGCGCCCGCCCGCCTGGTCGTCCTCGTCTCCGGATCGGGCAGCAACCTGCAAGCTCTCCTCGAAGCGGCAAAGGACCCGGCGTACGGCGCCGAGGTGGTCGCGGTCGGCGCGGACCGGGACGGCATCGCCGGTCTCGAGATCGCCGCCGCGGCCGGTGTCCCGACGTTCGTGGATGCGGTGAAGTCCTACCCGTCCCGGGACGACTGGGACGCCGCGCTCACCGAGCACGTCGCCGAGCACCGCCCCGACCTGGTCATCTCGGCCGGTTTCCTGAAGCTGGTCGGCAAGCAGTTCCTGGACGCGTTCGGCGACCGGTACATCAACACCCACAACGCGCTGCTGCCGTCGTTCCCCGGCATCCACGGCCCGCGCGACGCGCTGGCGTACGGCGTGAAGATCGCCGGGGCCACGCTCTTCTTCGTCGACGCCGGCGTCGACACCGGGCCGATCATCGCCCAGGTCAGCGTCCCCGTGCTCGACGACGACACGGAGGAGACGCTGACCGAGCGGATCAAGGTGGCCGAGCGGGCCCAGCTGGTCGAGTTCGTCGGCCGCCTGGTCCGCGACGGCTGGACCATCGAGAACAGGAAGGTACGGATTCCGTGAGCACCGATGAGGGGCGCCGGCCGATCAAGCGGGCGCTGCTGAGCGTGTGGGACAAGGCCGGCATCGTCGAGCTCGCCCAGGCCCTGCACGCCGCCGGGGTGGAGATCGTCTCGACCGGCTCCACCGCGGCCACCGTGGAGAAGTCCGGTGTGCCGGTGACCCGGGTGGAGGACCTGACCGGCTTCCCGGAGATCCTCAGCGACCGGGTGAAGACCCTGCACCCCAAGGTGCACGGCGGCCTCCTCGCGGACCTGCGGCTGGAGAGCCACGCGCGGGAGCTGGCCGAACACGGCATCGAGCCGTTCGACCTGCTGGTGAGCAGTCTCTACCCGTTCTCCGAGACGGTGGCCTCGGGCGCGAGCGAGGAGGAGTGCATCGCCAAGATCGACATCGGCGGGCCGGCGATGGTCCGCGCCGCGGCGAAGAACCACGCCTCGGTCGCGGTGGTCGTGTCGGCGTCCTCGTACCCGTTGATCCTGGAGGCGCTGGGGGCCGGCGGCTTCACGCTGGCCCAGCGCAAGACGCTGGCCTCGCAGGCGTTCATCAACATCGCGGAGTACGACATCGCGGTGGCGAACTGGACGGCCACGGTGCTGGCGCCCGCGGCGCAGTGGCCCGACTTCACCGGCATCGGCCTGCGGAAGCAGGACACTCTGCGGTACGGCGAGAACCCGCACCAGCAGGCCGCGCTCTACGCCGACCCGGGCGCCCCGGCCGGTCTCGCCCAGGCCGAGCAGCTCAACGGCAAGGAGATGTCCTACAACAACTACGTCGACGCCGACGCCGCCTGGCGCACGGCGAACGACTTCACCGAGCCGGCCGTGGCGATCATCAAGCACGCCAACCCGTGCGGCGTGGCGATCGGCGCGGACGTGGCCGAGGCGCACCGCAAGGCGCACGAGTGCGACCCGGTCTCCGCGTTCGGCGGCGTGATCGCGGTCAACCAGGAGGTCACGCTCGAGCTGGCCGAGCAGGTCGCGGAGATCTTCACCGAGGTGATCGTGGCGCCGTCGTACGCGCCCGCGGCGCTCGACCGGCTGCGCGAGAAGAAGAACCTGCGCGTGCTGGTCGCCCCGGCGTGGAACCCGCCGGCCGCCGAGGTCAAGCAGGTGGGCGGCGGCATGCTGGTGCAGCTCTCGGACCGGATCGACGCCGACGGCGACGACCCGGCGAACTGGACGCTGGCGACTGGCGCGGCGGCCTCCGAGGACGTCCTGCGCGACCTGGCGTTCGCGTGGCGGGCGATCCGCAGTGTGAAGAGCAACGCGATCCTGCTGGCCCGCGACGGCGCCACCGTCGGCATCGGGATGGGCCAGGTGAACCGGGTCGACTCGGCCAAGCTCTCGGTGGCCCGGGCCGGCGCCGAGCGGGCGGCCGGCAGCGTGGCGGCCTCGGACGCGTACTTCCCGTTCCCGGACGGCCTCGAGGTGCTGATCGAGGCCGGGATCAGGGCGGTGGTCCAGCCCGGCGGCTCGATCCGGGACAACCTGGTGATCGAGGCCGCGGAGAAGGCCGGCCTCACCGTCTACCTCACCGGCACCCGGCACTTCTACCACTGAGCTGACCGGCTCCGCCGCACTCCGCGGCCGACCGCCTGAGAACCGGTGAGGAGGCGGGCGATTCCGCGCCACCCGCGAGCCCCGCGGGCGTCGGGAAATCGCCTCCTCACCGGCCGCACTTTGCGAGGTAGCCATGAACCAGGTGACGGAGCGGCGATTCTCCGGTACGGACCGGGCGCTCGCCGTGGAGGAGCGGGTCCATTACCAGGACTGCGTGTTCCACGACGTGGACTGGAGCGAGTCCACCCTCACCGCGTGCACGTTCGAGCGCTGCGAGTTCGGCAATGTCAGGTTCAACGCGGCGACGTTCGAGCGCACCGCGTTCCTGCAGTCCACGCTGCGGCGGTGCGCGTTCTTCGGCGCCACGTTCGACGAGTGCAAGCTGACCGGCACGACGTTCGTGGACTGCGCGTTGCGGCCGCTCACCGTGACCGGCGGCGACTGGGGTTTCGTGTCGCTGCGCGGGCACAACCTGGCCGGCATCCGGTTCGGCGCGCTGCGGCTGCGCGAGGCGGACCTGACCGGGGCGGATCTGTCGAAGGCCGACCTGCGCGGGGCGGATCTGTCCAGCGCGCGGCTCAAGGGCGCGGTGCTCAAGGGAGCCGATCTTCGCGGAGCGGACCTGGACGGCACGCCGCTGCGCGATGTCGACGTCACCGGTGCGAAGCTGGACATCGCGCAGGCGGCGCATTTCGCCCGCGCCTACGGAGCGATCGTCGGCTGACCGCGGCGATCCCGGGCGACTGCGGCACAGGGGTCCCGCGGGATCTCGCCGGCCCGGTGGTTGTCGATCGTGGGGGCGTCCGACGTCACGACCCACCGGGAAGGTGGCGTGGCGTGTGGTTCCCAACGGCGGTGGTCGATCCGTCGTACCCTGATCGAAGTTTCCGAATTGCGAGAAATACCCAACCGAGACCATCGCCCGGGGTGCGCTGGGATGGTAGAGGCGGAGCACCGGTTCGGGGCCGCGCGGCGGGGTTCCGCGGGCGGGCAGTACGCTCGTACTGCTAAGCATGTGTTTCGGGAGAGGAGCGCCGGCCGATGGCGAAAATCAAGGTCAAGAACCCGGTCGTGGAGATCGACGGCGACGAGATGACCCGGATCATCTGGAAGCAGATCCGTGAGCAGCTGATCCTGCCCTACCTCGACGTCAACCTGGAGTACTACGACCTGGGCATCCAGCACCGGGACGAGACCGACGACCAGGTGACGATCGACTCCGCCAACGCGATCAAGCGGCACGGCGTGGGCGTCAAGTGCGCGACCATCACGCCGGACGAGGCGCGGGTCGAGGAGTTCGGCCTGAAGAAGATGTGGCGGTCGCCGAACGGCACGATCCGCAACATCCTCGGCGGCGTCGTCTTCCGTGAGCCGATCATCATGAGCAACGTTCCGCGGCTGGTGCCGGGCTGGACCAAGCCGATCATCATCGGCCGGCACGCCCACGGCGACCAGTACAAGGCGTCCGACTTCGTGGCGCCCAGCAAGGGCAAGATGACCGTCACCTTCACCCCGGAGGACGGCTCCGCCCCGATCGAGATGCACGTGGCCGACTTCCCGGCCGGCGGCGTCGGCATGGCGATGTACAACTTCGACGAGTCGATCCGTGACTTCGCGCGCGCCTCGTTCCGCTACGGCCTGGCCCGCAACTACCCGGTCTACCTCTCCACCAAGAACACCATCCTGAAGGCGTACGACGGCCGCTTCAAGGACCTGTTCGCGGAGATCTTCGAGACCGAGTTCGCGGACCAGTTCAAGGCCGCCGGCATCACCTACGAGCACCGGCTGATCGACGACATGGTCGCGGCCGCGCTCAAGTGGGAGGGTGGCTACGTCTGGGCCTGCAAGAACTACGACGGTGACGTGCAGTCCGACACCGTGGCCCAGGGCTTCGGCTCGCTCGGCCTGATGACCTCGGTGCTGATGACGCCGGACGGCCAGACCGTCGAGGCCGAGGCCGCGCACGGCACGGTCACCCGGCACTACCGGCAGTGGCAGAAGGGCGAGAAGACCTCGACCAACCCGATCGCGTCGATCTTCGCGTGGACCGGCGGCCTCAAGCACCGCGGCAAGCTGGATGGGACGCCGGAGGTCACCCAGTTCGCCGAGACGCTGGAGAAGGTCTGCATCGAGACCGTCGAGGGCGGCCGGATGACGAAGGACCTGGCGCTGCTGATCGGCAAGGACGCGCCGTGGCTGACCACTGACGAGTTCATGAACGCGCTCGACGAGAACCTGGCTCGCAAGCTCGGCTGATCTTGTGGAAAGCCCGCCGGACCGGTCCGGCGGGCTTTTCTTTTTGACGGTACGGGCGTTTTGTGTCGTAACCGCCGGGTATGCCGCTTCGTTTGTCCCAGTGGTGCGGGTGGTGGGCTTGGGTGCGCCGCTCGCCGTCCCCTTCAGCGGGGGCCTTGTCCCGGGCCCCCGCTGTCCCCTTTCCCGCTGCCCGCACCGTGCCGGACGGTTCAGAGGGCGTCGCGGAGCAGCTGAGCCGCCTTCTCCGGGACCACGTCGCTGACGAAGGCGCCCATCGCGGACTCCGAGCCGGCCAGGTACTTCAGCTTGTCGGCGGCGCGCCGGATGCTGAACAGCTGCAGGTGCAGGTAACCCAGGTCGCGGCCGTCGCCGACGACCGCCTGGTGCCAGGCCGAGATGTACGGCATCGGCTTGCCGAACAGGCCGTCGAAGCGGCGCAGCACGTCCAGGTAGAGCGGGCCGAACGCGTCCCGCTCGTCGTCGGTGAGCCCGGGCAGGTCGGCGACCCGCCGGTGCGGGGCCACGTGCACCTCGAACGGCCAGCGGGCGGCGGCCGGCACGTACGCCGTCCAGTGCTCGTTGGAGCCGATCACCCGCACCTTCGCCTCCTGCTCGGCGGCGAGCACGTCCGCGTACAGGTTGCGCCCGCCGGTCCGCTCGGCGTGCTTGCGGGCGGCCCGCAGCATCGCCGCGGTGCGCGGCGGCACCATCGGGTACGCGTAGATCTGGCCGTGCGGGTGGTGCAGCGTCACGCCGATCTCGACGCCCCGGTTCTCGAACGGGAAGACCTGGGCGACACCCGGCAGCCGTGACATCTCGGCGGTGCGGTCGGCGAGCGCGTCGATCACCGTGCGCACCCGGGACGGCGGCAGCGCGCCGAACGCGCTGTTGTGGTCGCTGGTGAAGCACACCACCTCGCACCGGCCCAGGCCGGGGCGGACCGGCACCATGTCGGTCAGCTCGGTGATCTCGCCGCCCGGCACCTCGCGGTAGCTGAACGACGGGAACTGGTTCTCGAAGACGACGACGTCGTAGTCCGGCGCGGGGATCTCGCTGGCGAACCGCGGCGTGGTGGGGCAGAGCGGGCAGGCGTCCGACGGCGGCAGGAACGTGCGGGTCTGCCGGTGCGCGGCGACCGCGATCCACTCGTCGACCAGCGGGTCGTAGCGCAGCTGGGAGGCGGGCGGGGGCGGCGGCAGCTCGCGGGTGTCCGGGTACGCCGAGCGGCCGGACTCCGGCTTCTCGTCGAAGTAGACGAGCTCGCGCCCGTCGGAGAGCTCGACGGTCGAGCGGATGGGTGTCACTGGGGGTTCACCACCACGAGTTCAGGGACGGTTTCGGAGAGCAGGGAACGCGCGGTGGTGTCCAGGCCGTCGTCAGTGATCATGACGTTGGCCCGCTCCAGCGGCACGATCGAGGAGATGCCGACGGTGCCCCACTTGGTGCTGTCGGCGAGCACCACCAGGCGCTCGGCGGCCTCGACCAGGGCGCGGTTGACGTCCGCCTCCATCAGGTTGGGCGTGGTGTAGCCGGCGCGCTCGCTCATCCCGTGCACGCCGAGGAAGAGCATGTCCAGGTGCAGTGTGCCGATCGCGGCCACGGCCACCGGGCCGACCAGCGCGTCGGACGGGGTGCGGGTGCCGCCGGTGAGCACCACGGTCTGGTCCGGCCGGCCGGCGCGGTAGAACACGTCGGCCACCGGGATCGAGTTGGTCACCACGGTCAGCGACGGCACGTCGACCAGCCGCTGGGCCAGCACCGCCGTGGTGGTGCCGGCGGAGAGCGCGATGGCGTCGCCGGGGGAGACCAGGGCGGCGGCACGGGCCGCGATCGCGGCCTTCTCGTCGCGCTGGCGCACCGACTTGGCGGCGAATCCGGGCTCGTGCGCGGAACCGGGACTGACCGTTGTCGCTCCGCCGTGTACCTTCGCCAGCAGTCCACGGTCGGCGAGCGCCTCGAGGTCGCGGCGGATCGTCATGTCGGAGACGCCGTACTCGGCGGCCAGCTCGCTGACCCGGACCCCGCCGGTGGCGCGGACCCGGTCCAGGATCGCGGCCTGTCGCTGTTGCGCGAGCATCAGCAATCCACCAACTTCGGCCGGATTTTCCGCACTAATTCGAACACACTTGAACAGTACCGTTGATCGGGTGTGCGCGAAAGAGTGACCTCAGATACCCCGACCCCGTTTGTGCAGCGCTGAAAGGACATTCTCCACCTTGACCGCGCCGGTCATCGCGGCGAGCGCGATAGCGGTGCGTGGTTCCTTCCAGTTGGCCCGGACCGCCTCCTTGCTGAACTGCCACGCCTGACTGCGGTTCCCGGTCGCGGCCGACCAGCAGGCGAGCTGCCCGTACACCCGGGCGGCGCCGGGCCGGCAACCGCTGATCTCCGGGTGGCGCTGCATCATCCAGCGCAACGAGGAGATCTTGGTGGCATACTCGTAGGCGTAGTGTGAGCTGCGCCCCCAGAGGACCTGCACCAGCGGCTCGTCCAGATGCACGATCGGCGCCCGGCGGGCCGCCCTGAGCAGTAGGTCCCAATCCTCGTTCTGGCTGCCCGGCGCGTCCTCGGCGACCAGCCCGACGGCGTCCTCGGCGAGCGCCTCCCGGCGGATCAGGAACGACGACGAGTGCAGCATCGCCATCCGGGAACGGGCCAGATCCTGCACGGTCACCCGGCTCTGCCCGGCCAGCCGGGGCGTGGTCCGCCCCTCGAACTCCACCTCGATCGCGCAGGTGGCGAACTCGGCGTCCGGCTCGGCCAGCAGGGCGGCCACCTGGCGGCGCAGCTTGTCCGGCAGCCACCGGTCGTCGTCGTCGCAGAACGCCACCAGTTCGGTGTCCAGGGCCAGGACGCCGGTGTTGCGGGCGCCGGCCAGCCCGGCGGGCCGCCAGTTGGTCAACACCAGCACCGGTACCTTGTCGGTCCGGGCCAGCGTGAAATCCGGTTCGGTCTGGTCGTAGACCACCACCACCTTGAGCTCGCCCGGATAGCGCTGCGCCCGTACCGCGGCGATCGACCGGCGGACCAGCTCGGGACGGTTCCGGGTGGGGATGACCACGCCGACCGACGGCCAGTTCATCGCGTCTCCTCGTGCTTGAGCGGGTAGCCGTAGGCGCGCAGCATCGGCCCGCACACGGCGCCGACCAGCCGGCGCTGGGCCCCCGGGAGCGCGCGGGTCCAGGCGTCGTCGCGGCGCAGCGTCAGCCGGCCGACGGTGAAGCGCATCGGGTTGCCCGCGGCGCTGTGGCCGATGCCGAGGTTGGCCTGGCCCAGGCCGAGGAAGTCCAGGTCGCCGGGCTGCAGGGGGAGCCCGGCGAAGTCGGCCAGTCCGAGCAGACCGGCCCGCGGGTCGGCCAGGAACTCCTCGTAGCGGATCCGGCGGACCGGCGTCCCGCGGCGGGCGAGCAGGTCGAACGCGGCGTTGTGCGCGTTCCAGAGCAGCGCCGAGCGGATCGGGGGGTAGCGGGTCATCTCGTCGGCGCCGTCGGTCTCCGGCCGGGCCACCCGCTTGGTCCAGGAGTACGCGACGCCGCGGGCGTCCCGGACCACGTGCGCCACCCGCAGGTCCAGGCCGCCGGCCGCGCGCAGCACGTGGGCCAGCGCCGAGTGCTTGGAGGAGTCGACCACCAGCTGCGCGCCGGAGACCTCGGCGGCGGACCGGTAGAGCCGGGCGTAGTAGGCGGCGTACTCCCGGACCTCGTCGGACGGCCGGGCGGCGCCGGCGAGTCGCGGGATGTGCCTGGTCCGCTCCACCGCGCGGCGCAGCGCCTGCACCCGGTCGACGTCGACGTTCTCCCAGCCGTCGAAGGCGCTCTTGCCCACTCGCTGCCAGAAGTCGCACCGGGAGAACCTCTCGCCGCAGCCGCAGCGCTCGTCGTCGCGCAGGTCCCGCTGCCACAGGTGGACGACCTCGCCGAGCGCGCAGACCCCGGGCAGCTCGCCGAGCAGTCTTTCGACGAGTGTAGTTCCGCTTCGCCCCAATCCACCCAGAAATAGCACTTCTGACACTTTGGTCCGCCTTCGCTCGTTTCGCTCTGGTAACGAGTGAAGCAGGCAAAAGGAGGCGTCAGGTGGTTATCGAGGCTTTCAACCGTGTGCACCTGGGCGGCACCGGTATCGACCGGATCACCGAGGACGAGGTGGTCGCGGTCGTCCGGGACGCTCTGGCGCACGGTCGCGGGGGCCGGATCATCACCCCGAACGTCGACATCCTGCGGCGCGCGTCGACCGATCCGGAGGCCCGCCGTCACCTGAACGACGCCGATCTGATCGTGGCCGACGGCATGCCGCTGATCTGGGCCAGTCGCCTGGGTGGCGAGCCCCTCCCGGAGCGGGTGGCCGGCAGCAGCCTGATCTGGACCCTCTCCGCGGGACTCGGGCGCGACAACCGCTCGATCTTCATCATCGGCGGCGCGCCGGCTTCCCGGACCATCGCTTCGGGCCGCCCGGACGCGCGCCCCCTCCCCACGGCACCCGCATCCAGAAGCACGCCGGCCGCGGATACCACGACGGAGAGGGCACCCGTCACCGAACTTTCGGCCGCGAGCGCGCCCGCCGCGCAGGGGCCCGCTGGAAGCGTGCCCGCCGCGCAGGCGTCCGCTGGAAGCGTGCCTGCCGCGCAGGCGTCCGCCGAGACGGCGCCGTCTCCCCGGGCGCGCGGCGGGAGCGCGCCGACCGGGACGGCGCCCGGAAGCGAATCCGCTGACGTTGCGGTTGCCGACACAGATCCCCGCACCGGCGAGGCGCGGGGTGGCGTGGTGACGGTGCGCGAGGCCCGCGCCTCGGGCGCGGTCCGCGCCGCGATGCGGCTCGCCACCGCGAATCCCGGCCTGCGCATCGCCGGCGCGATCAGCCCGCCGTTCGGTTTCGAGCAGGACGAGACGACGTACGCCGAGGTCTGCGCCCAAGTCGTCGAGGCCCGCCCGGACCTGGTCTTCGTCGGCCTGGGCTTCCCCAAGCAGGAGTCGGTGATCGAACGTCTCCGCCAGAACCTCCCGTCCACCTGGTTCGTCGGCTGCGGGGCGGCTGTCAACTTCGTCGCCGGCGACGTCCACCGGGCCCCGCGCTGGATGCAACGCACCGGCCTGGAGTGGGCCCACCGCCTCGGCGCCGAACCCCGCCGACTGGCCCGCCGTTACCTCCGCCACGACGCCCCCTACGCCCTCCGCCTGCTGGCCCGCGCCCCCCGCCGCCGCACCCTCCGGGGCTGACCCGCCGGCCGGCTGTGCGAGGTGTCTCGGAGGTGCTGAGGGGCCCACGAGCGCCAGCCGGCTCCGCAAGTCGCGCCGCCAGCCGTCCGTCGGCCGGGCCGCGCGTCGTGCACAGGTGGGTCCGTGCCGCGTCCGGTGGGCCGGTGTCGCGCCCGAGCGGGTTGGCGCCGGGCCTGGGGCCGGTGGCGTCCGGTGGGCCGGCGTCGCCTGGTGGTCCGGTGTCGCCTGGTGGGCTGGCGTTGCCGCCGGGGTCGGCGTCTCGTGGTGGCTCGGCGTTGCGTGTTCCGGTGGGCCGGGCGGGGGCGCTGAAGTGGGAGGGCTGGTCATGGGGTGGGGCCGCCTCGGCCGGTCCCGGTGCGGCGGCCTCGCGGGCCGGCCAAGCGGCGTGGCGCGTGGCAACGGACCAGCTCGGCCGACGGCGCGTCGATCAGCGGCTGCCGGTACTCCACCGCCGGATAGTCCTCCTGCCACGGGAACCGGTCCTCCGGGTCGGGCCAGACGAGCTGCTGCAACTGGAGCCGCTCCCGCCCGTACCGGGCCAGCGCCGCCCCCGGCCACAGGTCGGCGGTGGGCGCGCCGGTCAGCACCACCACCTCCTGGTCCACGATCAGATCGGCGACGCGCCGGCCGTGCCGGAAGCGGGCACCCTCCTCGTGGACCCGGGCGGCGACCTCGTTGAGCAACTGGTGCGCGAGGTCCGGCGGCAACCCGGCGATGATCAGCTCCGGCCGGGCGGCGGCGGTCAGGCCGACCGTGTACGCGAACGGGACGGCGTCGGCGGGATCCTCGTCGGAGGGCAGCACGTGCACCACGGCCCAGCCGAACCGCTGGATGATCTCGGTCTGGTCACGGAAGAAGTCGGACATCGTGGGACCCCCAGGAAAGTAGGCGCCCCCACTATGGAACAGGTGTACGACACTTTTCGGGACGATAACCAAGACGTACGTACGTACTGTTAAAGTCATGGGATGACCATCCTCGGCCTGCACCATGTGCAGCTGCTCATCCCGCCCGGCGGCGAAGCCGTCGCGCGGGCCTTCTACGGCGGCGTCCTGGGCATGACCGAGGTGGCGAAGCCGCCGGTCCTGGCCGCCCGGGGCGGCTGCTGGTTCCGCGCGGGCGGCTGGGAGGTCCACCTGAGCCCGGTTCCCGGCTTCGCGCCGGCCCGCAAGTCCCACCCCGGCGTGCTGGTCGGCGACCTCGACGCCCTGGCCGCGATGCTGCGGGCCGCCGGCCACCCGGTCGAGTGGGATCCCCACTTCCCGGGCCACCGGCGGCTCTACTCGGCGGACGGGCACGGCAACCGCCTGGAGTTCCTGCAGCGGAACCAGCCCTGCCTCGCGGATCACAGGGGGCTTCGGCCTCAGGTGGCCGGCGTGCTCCGCGAGACGGACCCTACGGATTGAAGTAGGGATCCTTGGCAAGTGAGTAGAAGGCCCGGAACGCCTGATCATCCCCGGTCAGCTGAAACTGCTGATTCGGCCCGTTCCCCTCCGGATCGGACTCGAAGTAGGCGACCGCCTTGATCTGCCGATTCACCTTGAACGTCCGCTCCGCGTCCTTGAGCCAGGCCGCCCGGTTCGCCGACCCCCACGCCTTCGCCACACCGAACTCGCCGATGATGATCGGTTTCGGCCGCTGCCCCGCCCACTGCAGGAAGGGTCCCATCAGCTCGCCGATCGGCTGGAACAGCGCCCCGGCATAGACGTCCACGCAGGTCCAGTCCACCTGGTCGTCCCCCGGGTAGAAGGCCGGCGCGTCGCCGCGGATGAAGCCCTCGGCGGTCGGGCACCACACCCAGGACGCGTTCCCGGTCCCCTCCTGGCGGAATATCTCCCGGACGTACTTCCAGGCCGCGATGTAGTCCGGGCCGGACCACATGGTGGCCCGCAGGTTCGGCCGGTCCATCTCCCAGCGCATCCGCAGCAGCACCGGCCTGCCGATCTCGCGGATCGCGTGGGCCTGCTGGCGGATCAGCCGGTCGTGCTCGCCGTCCAGGATGGACCGGTTGTCGCCGGTCGCCCAGCTGATCATCAGTGACTGCCCCTGGGCGAGGAACTCCCGGTCCGACGAGGTGCCGACCATCTGCTCGAACCGGCGGTAGGTGTTCAGGATGTCCAGCCGCCGGCCCAGCGACGTCTCGAGCGAGCCGACCGCCTCCAGCCGGCCCACGTGGGTCAACTCCTCCGGCTTGATCCACGCGCCGACGTACGCCCCCTTCGCCGGCGGCGCGAACGGCCCGGCGTCGAACGGTCCGTCCTGCACCGCGAGGGCCTTCGGCCGCCCGGAGAGATCCGGTGCGGGCGGTGGGCTCGGCCTCTCGCGCTTGTCCTCACCACAGGCCGATACGATCAGCAGTACGCCGACCAGCACGCCGACGAGCGCCCTACGCATGGACCCGCCGCGCCGTGTACAGCACGTTCACGGCGTACCCGTCGGTGCCCGGCAGCCGCCGCGCCGCCGCGTCCGCCAGCCGGGCCAGCCGGTTCTCGTGCAGCGACGGCGTGAGCATGGAGAACCCGCGCCGCTCCACGATCTCGAAGCCGTGCCGGTCCAGCAGCGCCGCCACCTCCTCGTGGGACAGTTCGGCGAACCAGCGCTCGCCGCGGTGCCGCCGCGCCCGCAGGTGCCGCAGCGAGCCGGCGTTGCCGTGGTTCTCCACCACGAGCAGCCCCGAGCCGCGGTGCGGCAGCGCCTTGGCGGCGAACGCGAGCGCCCGGTCGCGGACCGTCTCGTGCACGTTGAGCAGCAGCCGGAAGATCGTCACGATCGCCGGGAAGCCGGCCGCCACCGGCGCCGGGACCGGCCCGTCGGTGGCCACCTGGTGCCAGTACGCCCGGGACCCCACCTCGGCCGCCTTGGTCATCATCTCGGCCGAGGTGTCGTAGCCGTGCGCCTCGCGGACCAGCCCGTGCAGGGTCCGGATGGCCCGGCCGGTGCCGCAGGCGAAGTCGTGCTGAACCGGCGGGTGCTGCCCCTCGAACTCACGGCGGACCAGGCCGCGCAGGTAGTCACGCTGCCGCTCGCTGATCCGGCTCGCGTAACTGTCCGGCGCGTACGTCACCGACTCGTACTTCTCGACCGCCTCCGTGTCCCGGAACACCTCGGTGTAATCGCTGGTCAACTCGCCTCCTGGGTCTTTCGTCGGGTGAACGCGCCGAGTTCGAGCCGGCCGCGCAGCAGCCAGGCGCCGGCGCAGAAGGCCGGAGCCGCCACCACGGTGGCCACCGCCAGGACGGCCGGCCCGTCCCCGGCCAGGGCGGTCACCGCCCAGGGCAGCACGCCGAAGCAGCCGATCGACAGCAGCGCGGCGGCCCGGGTCCCCGGGCCGAACGGGTGCAGGCGGGCGCCGCGGAACACCTGGGTCAGCGGCAGCAGATTGTTGGCGACCATCGCGCCGGCCAGGCCGACGGCCGCGCCGAGCGCGCCCCATCGCGGGATCAACAGCACATCCAGGCCGATCGTGACGGCCAGGGCGATCAGCACGTTGCCGAGGTTCAGCGAGGTGCGCCCGGCCATCGCCAGCACCATGTCGACCATGCCGCAGCCGGTGGCGACCAGCATGGCGGCGGCGAGCAGCCGGACCACAGGCGTCCCGGCGGTGTATCCGGCGCCGAACAGCCGCAGATAGGCCGGGGCGAACAGGATCACCAGCAGGCTCACCGGCCACGTGACCAGCACCAGCCAGCCGGTGGCGACCTGGTAGAGCCGGTTGGCGGCGGCCCGGTCGCCGGTGCTCAGCGCCTCGGCCAGCCGGGGCTGCACGGACTGGGAGATGCCCTGGTTGGCGAACTGGATCAGGATCACGAACCGGCCGGCCACCGCGTAGACGGCTGCCGCGCCGAGCCCGCCGAGCGCGGCGACCAGCAGCACGTCGACCCGCTGCAGCGCGAGCTGGGCCACCGCGGCGAGCGCACGCGGGCCGGTGAACCGCCAGAAGTCGCGGCGCAGCCGGTCCCGTTCGGCCGGCTCGCTGGTCGCGCCAGGGGGGCGGCCGGCCAGGTAGGCGCGGCGGGCCGCGTACCCGGCGAGGATTGCCACCGGGAGGTAGGGCGCGGCCCAGGCCAGTGCGAGGATCGGTAGCGAAGCGGCCGTCCAGAGGGTCGCCACCCCGGCCGCGCTCACCGCGAGCAGTTGCAGCGCGCTGCGCAGCACCCGGTCCAGCAGCACCGTGGGCCGCATCGAGCGGTACCCGCGGGTGATCGTGAGCAGCACGTCGGTGAGCGCCTGCAGCGGAATGAACAGGGCCAGCACGCGCAGGCCCGTGGTGTGCGAACCGGCCGCCGCCGGCGCGTCGTGCGCGGTGAGCGCCGCGAGTCGGGGCGCGGCGACCCACACCGCTGCGGCCAGGACCAGGGAGAACACCACGACGGGGAGCAGGCCGGCGCGCAGGCAGGGCCCGAGCAGGTGATCACGGCCGGTCGCGCGCAACCGGGCCGGCCAGTACACCAGCCCGGTGTTGGTACCGAGCTTGGCCAGCCCGCCGGCCAGCACGAACGCGGCGGTGGCGGCGAAGAACGCGCCGGCCTCGGCGGCGCCCAGCGTGCGGGCGGCCACCCAGGTCACCACCACGCCGGTGCCCCCGGCCAGGGCGGAGCCGGCCATGTTGGCCAGCCCGCCGCGGGCCACGCCGCGGGTGCCGGGGCCGGCCAGTGAGCCGGCAGTCACCGGTGGCGCCAGATCGGGACGTGCCCCAGCCAGCCGCGCAGCGCCTCGTCGTGGGTCCGGTAGTAGGCCACCAGGTCGCGGCGCAGCTGCTGATCCATGTCGGACTGACGGGGCCGGGCGTTGTGCCGTTCGAACGCCGGGCGCTCCAGCGTGGACGGCAGTCCGAGGAACGCGCAGACCTCGTCGTAGACCGGTTCCGGGTCGGTGAAGAAGCGCTCGCTCTCCACCACGTGGATGCGTTCGCGGCCGACGTGCTGGGCCATCACGCTGAGGTAGCGGGCGTACTCGCCGCGGGCCCGGTAGGCGTGGTGCTGGTGGGCGAAGCTGTAGTAGGCCGGGTCGGCGGCCAGCCGCTCCTCCTGCCGGTGCAGGCGGGCCGGCTCCAGGGCGAGCGCGGCCCAGAAGTCCCGCTCGGTCTCGAAACCTCTGGCGACCTCGTGGTGGTGCTGCGAGTAGGCGCGCTCCACCGGGTCCCGGACCAGGACCACGAGCTTGGCGTACGGCAGGTCGTGCGCGATCCGGGCCACCGCCTGCGGGTGGTACATGTAGTACGGGCTGGACTCGAAGGTCTGCGCCGGCACGCCGTACCGCTCGGCCACCTTCTCCGCCGACCGCCGGGCCGGGAAGTGCGCCCGGTACCAGTCGATCCCGCGGTGGTACGACGTGTCGAAGTAGTGCACACCCTTGTGGAACACCGCCTTGAGCACCATCGGGTGGGCGGCCAGCGCCCGGTACAGCGAGGTGGTGCCGCAGCGCTGGCCGCCGCAGATCAGGAAGGACGGCAGCATCCGCTGGTCCGCGGTGAGCCGGCCGTACGAGCGGGAGCCCAGATGCACCACCCGTTTCATCGGGGCGGGCAGGTTGCGGACGTTCATCTAGAGCTCCTCCACGCGCCGGATGAGCACCGGCAGCAGCCAGGTGCCGAGCACGCCGAGCCGGGCGCCGGCCTCGGCCTGCCGGTCGGTCAGGTAGCGGACGGCGAGGTCCACCAGGTACAGCAGGGCTGTCGTCTCCCGGGCCACCGGGGCCACCCCGAACGGCGCGAGCAGCTCGTCGGCCCGGCGGACGGTGGCCTCCACCGCGCCCCGGGCGTCCCCGCTGGTCTGGATGCGACGCTGCAGCTCGTGGTGCACCGCGTCGAAGCCGAGCGGCACCCCGGTGGCGAACCGCTCCCAGTCCCAGACCAGCAGCGCGTCGGCGAGGTTCGCCATGTTCCACGGCGCCCAGTCGCCGTGCCACGCGCCGTAGCGCAGCGCGGTCTCGCCGCTGTGCGCGGCGAGCAGGTCGACGGCGGCGCCGAGCGCGGCCCCCTCCGGCCGCTCGCCGACCGCGGCGAGCCGGGCCCGCAGCTCGTGCCAGTACGCGCTCGCGGACAGCGGCCCGGTGGTGTATCCGCAGCACCCGGCGATGTCGAGCATCGCGGCGGTGAGCCGGCGCGGGGACAGCGGGGCCCGGGGCAGCCAGACCGGCAGCGCCGACTGGACCAGCACCTGCAGGCCCCGCCAGGTCCCGGCGTGCAGCACCCGGGGCACGGTGAGCTTGGTCAGCCCGCTGGTGCCGAGCGCGTTGAGCGCCGCGGTCTCGGCGCGGACCAGCCGCTGGGTGAGCTGCCCCGTGCCGATCTTGCCGAAGGCGAACGTGTCGCCGTCCGGGGTGAGCAGCTGGAGCACCGGCTTGCGGTTGGCGCGAGCCGGACCAATATGGACACTTACGGACAAATCGCGCCTAAGTGCGTCGCTCAGGTATCCGTCGATGCTGGCCGAGACCGGGCCGGTGACCCAGATCCGGTCGCGGAACACCAGCCGGTCGGCGCGGGCGTGCACGGCGGCCACCACCGCGTTGCGCTTGAGCTTCGCCACCCGGGACTGCGGCTCGGCGTACCTGCGGACGGCCGCCGCGGCCACCGGGCGGGACGCGTTCGGGACCAGCAGGCGCGGGCGGTGCGCGTTCGGCACCACCAGGTACTCCGCGATCAGGTTGCGCTCGCTGTCGTCCTGCCGGGAGGTCCGGCACGGCTCCGGGTAGAGCAGCGCGAGGACCTCGGTCAGGTACTGCGTGCGCAGGGCGGCGTCGCCCGCGGTCAGTTCGGCCGGGGCGGTCTTTACCGGACTCACACTGTGCCTGCCTTTCGCCTGCTCGCCCGTCCCTCGCCGGCGAGGCGGTGGCCGGGTGCGGGTGGATGCCGCTCGGTGCGGTCGCTCATGCGGGAGTCCCCTCGATCGAGTTGCGCCAGAGCAGCGCGTACGCCAGAACCAGGAAGGCCAGAGGGGTGACCAGCGAGTTGTACCAGAGCATCGCGGAGAACGAGCTGACCAGCGCGGCGCTGCCGGCCACCCCGATCGCGCTGCGGTCGTGGCGGAAACGCCACAGGCCGTACGCGAAGAAGCCCAGATAACCGGCGGCGCCCACCGCGCCGTGGGCGAACAGCAGCTGCCAGAGCTGGCCGTTTCCGCCGATCGTGAAGTTGCCGCAGCGCTCGCACTCGGAGCTCTCGCCGACCGTGATCGAATTGCGGCCGCCCAGCGTGTTGCGGGTGCCGCCGTACCCGATCACCGGCGACTCGGCGAAGCCGGCCAGCGCCCTCTCGGTGAGGAACGCGCGCACCCCGTTCGACTTGCCGTTGTCCAGCCGCGCCTGCACGGTGCCGCCGAGCGGGGTGGCGGACAGGGCGACCGCGACCGCGGCGGCGGCCAGGGTCAGCGCGCCGAGGATCCAGAGCTTGCCGGCCAGCACGTAACGGGCCGAGACGTAGAGCAGGATGACGCCGATGCCGATCCACAGTCCCCGGTTCAGCGAGACCACCGCCGGCGCTACCGAGACCAGCAGGCAGAGCCAGGCCAGCGCCCGCTTGCGCCGGCTCGCGGTGGCCGCGGCGGCCACCAGCAGCCAACCGGCCAGCAGGCAGAAGTTGTTGCCCCAGGTGTTGGTGTAACCCCAGGGCGCCGCCGGGCGGGGCGCCTCACCGCCGACCAGGTCCATGATCTGCGCGGCGTACGGGTGCACCAGCGACCGGACGAAGCCCTTGCTCCGCACCCCGTGCGGCAGCAGCCACTCCACCGGAGAGGTGAACTCGAACCTGCCGGCCACCATGCCGAGCAGGCCGCCCAGCACGGTCACCACGAACATCGCGGCGAGCAGGCGCACCAGCCGGCGGCGGGGCAGCTCCGGCTCGCGCAGGTTGCCGGCGTAGAGCAGCAGGACGGTCAGCGAGACGTACATCGCCAGCTTGTAGACGACCGCGGGCAGGCGGCCCGCCGCCCGCTCGACCACCGTGCCGGCCGGGTCGGCGCCCAGCGCCGCGATGCTCACCACCACCGCGACCAGGAAGATCGCCCACCAGGCGAAGCCCGGCGGCAGCAGCAGCGGCCGGCCCGCGGCCCGGCGCCGGATCAGCAGGAACAGCATCGACGCGGCCATCAGCGGGAAGATCAGCACGCCCAGGCCGAGCGCCCACCAGAGCGGGTAGAACAGCAGGATCCCGGTCACCGGCCAGGCCGGCAGGGTCCGGTCCTTCTCGGCACGGTGCGGTGCCGGCCCGGGGTGCGGCGCCGCCGGGACGACCGTGGTCACTTCTGGTCGCCGTCCTTGGCGCCCGGGCCGGGCCTGTCGGTGGCCGGTGCCGGGCCGGCTGCCTCGTCGGCCGGGCGCTGCCGCACCGTCGCGGAGACCGGCTCGCCGCGGGCCGGCAGGGCGGCCAGCTGCTGGGTGGACTCGTCGACCACCGGCTCCGGGCCGGGCGGCGGCAGGGTGACGGCCGGAGCGGGCAACGCCCCGGCGGTCCCGGCCGAGAGCCGGGGCAGCACCACGGCGCCGAGCAGCCGGGTGCCCACCCGCCGCAGCTGCTCGGTGGCGTCCACCAGGGCCGGGCGGCGGGTGCGGCGCAGCTCGACCGCGAGGATCGCCGCGTCGGCGAAGCTGGCCAGGCTCTGCGCGTCGGCGCTGCTGCTGGTGGAGGGCGCCTCGATGACCACGTACCCGCCCTGCGCGCGCAGGGTGTCCAGAGTGTCCCGCAGCCGCTGCGACTGCATCAGGCCGGCAGCGGTCGCCGAGCCGCCGGTGGTGATCACCCGCAGCGCCGGGATGCGTGGCGTGCGCTGCAGCACCCGGTTCAGCGGGACCCGGCCGGCCAGCAGCTCGGAGAGGCCGGGCACGGCGGCGATGCCGAGCATCCGGGCCAGCGGCGCGGCGTCCACCACGCTGTCCGGCAGGTGCGCGCCGATCAGCACCACGTCGCTGCCGGTCCGGGCCAGCGCCGCGGCCAGGTTCGCGGCGACCAGCGTGCTGGCCGAGCCGCGGCTGGTCCCGGTCACCACGATCACCCGGTCGTCGGCCCGCAGGCTGGCCAGCACCTCGTTGCGCAGGCGGTTGAAGACCCGGCCGCCCGGGCCGTACGGCTGCAGCACGTCGTCGAAGTGCGGGGTGGTGCGCTCGTCCAGCGCGGCCAGCACCGGCACCCGGCCACGGTCCCGGACGTCCACCGCGGTGACCAGTCGCCGGTCGAAGCGCTCCCGCAGGTACGCCAGGGCCAGCCCGATCAGCAGCCCGATCATCCCGCCGGTGGCGATGTCCAGCAGCGTGTTCGGACTGGACGGGCGGTCCGGCAGCCGCGCGTCGCTGATGATGCTGCCGGCGCCGACCGTGGTGGTGGTCAGCTCGTTGAGCCGGCCGGTCAGGTTGTTCAGCTGGTTCTGCGAGTTGCTGCGCAGGCTCAGCAGGTTGCTCTCGGTGGAACTGCCCCGGGTGACCGTGGCCAGCCGGGCATTGATCCCGGTGAGCGAGACGGTGAGCTGCTTGACCTTCAGGTTCAGCGAGGCGATCTGCTTGTCCAGCGCCGAGCGGGCGGTCTCCTCCCGGTTGCGCAGGTACGCCTCGGCGAACGCGTGCGACCCGGCCTGCGCCTTCAGCGGCGTGTCCGCCCGGAAGGTGATCACCAGGACCGTGGTGTTCGCCGGCACCTGCACCGACACCGAGTGCGCCAGCTCCAGCGGCGGCACGTCGGTGCGCAGCAGCGCGGCCGCCTTCGCGGCTACCGCGCCGGAGCCCACCAGTTGGGCCTCGGTGTCCAGGTTCACCGAACCCTTGGTCCGGCCGCCCTGCGCGTTGACGTCCTGGTCGACCGACTGCACCAGGACCGACGAGGAGGACTCGTAGGCCCTGGGCAGCGAGTGCGTCACCGTGGCGCCCACCCCCAGCCCGGCCGCGGTCGCGACCAGGGCGATCCACCAGTGCCGGCGAACCGCGCCCAGGTAGTGCGCGACATCGGAGGACGGCGGGCGAGACGCTTCCATCGGTTTCCGCGGCCTTTCGAGGAGGAGTGTCAACTTTGGGCGTTTCGCCCCAAGGGGTTAAACGCACACTCCCGCCGCGGGTGATGGGGTTAATTCAATTTCGGCTCCACCCAGCCGTTTTCCACCAGATGGCCGAGAACCACCTCGACCGCCTCGGCCACCGACATCGTGGTGGTGTCGAGGGTCAGTTCGGCGTCGAGCGGCTCCTCGTACGGGTCGTCGATCCCGGTCATGCCACGCAACTGGCCGGCCCGGGCGCGGGCGTAGAGACCCTTGCGGTCCCGCCGCTCGCAGACCTCCAGCGGGGTGGCCACGTGCACCAGGACGAACCCGGCGCCGGCCTCCACGGCCATCCGGCGCACCGCGGCGCGGGCCGCCTCGTACGGCGCGATCGGGCAGGCCACCGCCATCCCCCGGTGCCGGCCCACCTCGGCGGCCACCCAGCCGATCCGGCGCACGTTGCGGTCCCGGTCGGCCTTGCTGAAGCCCAGCCCGGCGGTCAGCTCCCGGCGCACGATGTCGCCGTCGAGCAGCGTGACCGTCCGCTCGCCGGTCTCGCGCAGCGCGTCGGCCAGGTTGCGGGCGATCGTCGACTTGCCGGAGCCGGACAGGCCGGTGAAGAAGACCACCAGGCCGCGGTGCCGGCGTGGCGGCCGGACCCGGGACAGCTCCTTGGCCACCGCCGGCGGGGTGTGCCACTCGGGCAGCGGGAAGCCGCGGTCCAACAGATCGTCGATCTCCTCGGGCGGCATCGCCAGGCGCCGGTTGCGCGGCGGGATGTCGTCGCGCCAGCGCCACTGGCCGTCCCGGTTGTCGTAGGCCAGCTCGCGCGGCACCAGCACGCGCAGCCCGGCGCCGGAGAGCGACTCGCCGGTGGAGAGCACGTGGGTGACGCCGTACGCCGCGGCGACCTTGGAACGCAGCAGGGCGTCGCGCATCTCGTCGCCGTGCGGCAGCAGCGGCACCGCGACCACGGTGGCCGGGGGCATCCGGTCCCGGGCCGCGAAGATGGCGCGGACCAGCGCCTCCGGCGGCAGGCCGTCCGGTCCGTGGCCGCTGACCGGGATCAGGATCAGCAGATGCGCCCCGAGGGTGCGGGCGGCGTGCGCGATCTGCGCCAGCTGCGGCCGGTGCAGCGGCCGGTCGGCGATCACGCCGAGCACCCGGCCCGGTGGGAGCAGCGACCGCACCTCCTCCGGCGTGCGGCGCAGGCGCTGGAACGGGCCGTGCCCGCCGTCGCCCATCCGGTGTACCGGGCCGCCCAGGCCGTACCGGTTCTCGGCGATCTTCCAGACGTCGCTCGCCTCGATCGCGGCGAGCGGGGCGCCCTCCAGATCGGTGAGCACCACCGTGCGCCGGGCCGGGTCGCGCGGATCGAGCCGCTCCGCCAGCTCGATCGGAATCTCCAGCACCACCGGGACCGGCCAGGGCGTGCCGTCGGCGAGCCGGCCGGTGCGGGCCAGCGACACCAGGTCGGCGCGTGCCAGGAATCCGGTCAGCGGTGCGTACGCCCCGGAGAGCAGCAGTTCGAGATCTGCCAGCTCGAACGGGCGCGGGGCGTACGACGGAGCGTCCCGTAGGACGTCTTCGGATGATACCGAGCCACTCACTTGCGATCCCCTTGCCGCGGCCGACTTGGGTGACAGTTTCGCAGCCCGGCCCGATTCGGTCGAGGCGGGATCGCGATCTCGTCGTCGCGGCGACAAAATCATACTTTTACCCGATACCGGTATCAATTTTGGCCTTCCTGGACAAAATCGTCTGACCCTTCAATACTGGGCGACTGTGAGACGAACTCCTACCCATCTGTTGCGCGTCGCCACGGTCGGCACGGCGTTCGCCATGTCCGGTGTAGTCGCTCTGGCCTGGGCCGGGACCGGTGACATGGAGCGGCCCGGACGACAACCGGGCGGTAGCCCGGCGGTGACCGCGGGCGGCCCTGCCGCGTACCAGCCGATCGGATCCACCACGACCAGCGGATCCGGCGGGACCTCCGCGCCGGGCCCGGACCAGCCGTCCCGGGCCCGGACCATGGTCCTCACCGGATCGGACCGCCTGGTGGCCGCCGCCGTGCCGGCCCGGGCGGCGTCCGCCGGACACAAGCGCTGCCGGACCGGCGACAAACTCGTGCCGACCTGCGGCATCCTGTGGGGTGTCGCGCCCGGCGCGCGGACCGAGGAGCACGGCTTCGACGCGCTCGCCGAGTTCGAGCGCAAGACCGGCCGGCACCAGGCCGTCTACCACGCCTACCACCACGGGATCCGGCAGCTGTTCCCGACGCCGCAGGAGATCGAGATCGCCCGGCAGCCCGGCAAGAAGCGGGTGCTGCTGCTCAACTGGAAACCGGAGAGCACCACCTGGGCCGGGATCGCCCGCGGCGACCGGCGCACCGACGCGTTCCTCGACCGGCTCGCCGAGCACCTGCGCCACAACTTCCGGGAGCCGCTGTTCTTCGCGATCCACCACGAGGCCGAGGACCAGGTACGGGAACGGTCCGGCTCGGGCTACACGGCGCGGGACTACGCGGCGATGTTCCGGCACGTGGTGAAGCGGCTGCGCGCGCACGGCGCGGACAACCTGGTCACCGTGCTGGTGCACATGGCGTATGTGCCGCACACCACGAAGAGCTGGTTCAGCGACATGTACCCCGGGGACAGCGTCGTCGACTGGATCGGGTTCGACACGTACTCGTACAGCGATCCGGGTTACGGCCACGGCGACTTCGCCGAACTGCTGAACCGGCGGTCGGCGCTCAAACCCCGCTGGCCCGGGTTCTACAACTGGGTCCGCGCGCGTCACCCGGACAAGCCGCTGATGGTGGCCGAGTGGGGAGTGTGGTTCAGCAAGCGCAACCCCGGGCACATGGCGGAGTTCTACCGTGAGGTGGGACAGCAGATCGGGCGCTTCCCGGCGATCAAGGCGATGGTGCACTTCGAGACGCCTGCCAACCAGAAGGGCCAGGACTCCTCCGTGGACTCCACGCCGGCGGCCCTACGCGAGTACCGCCGGCTGGGAAGACTCCCTGTCTTCCAGGTGTCCGTGGGGTGACGGGGCCGATTCCCGGCCAACGAAACCTGTGAAAACGCTGAGGGACCCTGAGAGCGCCTCAGGGTCCTTCCGGATTCGCGGGGGTGCGGCGCCTTCTTAGGCTGAGGCGGTGAACATCATCGCTACTCAGGCGCTCACGAAGACGTACGGGGGCGGGGTGACCGCCCTGGCCGACCTCACCGTCTCGGTCGAGCCCGGCGTCATCGGCCTAGTCGGCGCCAACGGCGCCGGCAAGAGCACGTTCATCAAAATCATGCTCGGCCTGATCGCCCCCAGCGGGGGATCGGTCCGGATCTTCGACCTCGACCCGGTCACCCAGACCGACAAGGTGCGGGCCCGGGTCGGATACATGCCGGAGAACGACTGCCTCCCGCCGGACGTCTCGGCCGCCGAATTCGTCACCCACCTGGGCCGGATGAGCGGCCTGCCGCGCACCGCGGCCCGCGAGCGCGCCTCCGAGGCGCTGCGCCACGTCGGCCTCTACGAGGAGCGGTACCGCCAGATCGGCGGGTACTCGACAGGCATGAAGCAGCGCGTCAAGCTCGCCCAGGCGCTGGTGCACGACCCCGATCTGCTGCTGCTGGACGAGCCGACCAACGGCCTCGACCCGGCCGGCCGGGAGGCCATGCTCGCGCTGATCCACCGGATCGGCACCGAGTTCGGCATCTCCGTGGTGGTCTGCTCGCACCTGCTCGGCGAGGTCGAGCGGATCTGCGACTCGCTGATCGCGATCCAGGGCGGCCGGCTGCTGCGCGCCGACCGGATCTCCTCCATGACCGCCGCGTCCGACGTGCTCGCGGTCGAGGTCAGCGAGGGTACGGACGAACTCGCCGCCCGCCTCGCGGAGATGGGGCTGCCGGTGACCCGCGACGGCCGGCTGCTGCTCGTGCCGCTGGACTCGGACGCGGCGTACGACCGGATCCTGCACGCCGTCACCGCCCTCGAACTCAACCTGCACCGCCTGGACCAGCGCCGGCACCGAGTCGCCGAGCTCTTCACCACGAAGGAGACCGCCGATGTCTGAGACCGGCGTCATCCATGACATCGGCTATCAGCGGTACACCGGTCCCCGCCTGGGCCGCGGCGCCGCCATCAACGCGCTCTACGTGCAGGGCCTGCGCGCCGCGTTCGGGCTGGGCCGGTCCGCCAAGGCGAAGATCTTCCCCTGGCTGGTCGCCGCCATCACGCTGCTGGTCGCGGTGATCATCGCGGCGGTCAAGTCGCAGATCCCGGACTTCGACTTCGGCTACGTCGACTTCGACGACACGCTGAGCTGGCTGATCATCTTCTTCGTCGCGATCCTGTCGCCGGCCCTGGTCTCCCGGGACATCCGCTCCGGCACGCTGCCGCTCTACTTCAGCCGCCCGCTGCGCGCCGCCGACTACGTGATCGCCAAGTTCCTGGCCATGGTCACCGCGGTCTGGCTGCTGCTCGGCGTGCCGCAGTTCATCATGTTCCTGGGTGCCGCGTTCACCACCAAGAAAGGCATGTCGGGGGTCTGGAACGAGGTGCAGGACCTGGTGCCCGGCTGGACGTACAGCCTGCTCTGGGCCTTGCTGTTCACCAGCATCGGGCTGCTCGTCGCGTCGCTCACCGGCAAGCAGGCGTTCGCCGCCGGCGGCATCGTGGCGGTCTTCCTGATGACCACCCCGGTGGTCGGCGTGCTCAGCGTGCTGCCGTCCAGCGCGGCCAACCACATGGCCGGCCTGGCCAGCCCGATGACCCTGATCAGCGGGGTCGGCGCCTGGGCGCTGGGCAGTGACATCGGCCTGGACCTCGGCCGGTACGGCCCGATCTACGGCATCGAGGCGTTCTGCCTGATCGCCGCCTGCCTCCTGCTCCTGCTCGCCCGGTACCGGAAGGTGGCCGCGCTGTGACCATCGAAACCCAGCCCACGGCGCCCGTCGCGCCGGCCGGGGCCACCACCCCCGGGGTGGTCGCTCTCCAGAACGTGTCCCGCTGGTACGGCAACGTCGTCGCGGTCAACGACATCACCATGTCGCTGGGCGCCGGCGTGACCGGTCTGCTCGGCCCGAACGGCGCCGGCAAGACCACGATCCTGCACATGATGGCCGGCTTCCTGGCCCCGTCCAAGGGCGCGGTCACCATCGACGGCAGGCCCACCTGGCGCAACCCGGGTGTCTACCGGGACCTCGGCCTGGTCACCGAGCGCGAGGCGGTGCACGCCTTCCTCACCGCCGAGCAGTTCGTGCTGGCCTGCGCGAAGATGCAGAAGCTGAAGGACCCGGCCGGCGCCACCCGCCGCGCGCTGGAACTGGTCGAGATGACAGACGCGGCGCACCGCCGGATCGGCACGTTCTCCAAGGGCATGCGCCAGCGCACCCGGGTGGCCGCCGCGCTGGTGCACGAGCCGCGGGTGCTGCTGCTCGACGAGCCGTTCAACGGCATGGACCCGCGGCAGCGGATGCACATGATGCGGCTGCTGCACTCGCTCGGCGACAACGGGCACACCATCCTGTTCAGCTCGCACATCCTGGAGGAGGTCGAGCAGGTCGCCGGCCTGGTCCAGGTGATCGTCGCGGGCCGCCTCGCGGCCTCCGGCGACTACCGCAAGATCCGCCGGCTGATGACCAACCGGCCGCACGTGTTCGCGGTGCGCAGCTCCGACGACCGGCGGCTCGCGGTCGCGCTGATCGCCGAGAAGTCGGTGGCCGGCATCGAGATCGAGAACACCGGATTGACAGTACGGGCGTCGGACTACGGCGATTTCACCCGTGCGCTGCCCCGCATCGCCCTCGACCAGGGAATCCGGCTGCACCAGCTGGTGCCGTCCGACGAGTCCCTGGAGAGCGTCTTCTCCTACCTGCTGGAGGCCTGATGTCGACCGTTGCCATGATCACGGCGCGCGGCCTCTTCGGCCGGCGCCGGGCGCTCATGCTGCTGCCCCTGCCCCTGCTGCTGATCGGCCTGGCGGCGATCTGCCGGGCCTACGACCTGGAGCCCACCCAGTGGGGCGCCGCGGTCATCGTCGGCCTCGGCTTCGCCGTGGTCCTGCCGGTGGTCGCGCTGATCGTCGGCACCGGCGTCCTCGGCTCCGAGGTGGACGACGGCACGCTGGTGCACATCCTGACCAAGCCGCTGCCCCGGCGCGACATCATCCTGGCGAAGTTCCTGGTCGCCGTCGTCGCCACGGCCGTGACGACGACGATCCCGCTGTTCGTGGCCGGCCTGCTGGCCGGCTCGGCCCGGCTGGGCGCCGCCCTGGCGGTCGCGGCCCTGGTCGGATCGCTTGCCTACACCGCGCTGTTCCTGCTGCTCAGCCTGCTGACCCGGCGGCCGGTGCTGCTCGGGCTGGTCTACATCCTGATCTGGGAGGGGCTGCTGGGCCGGTGGGTGTCCGGCACCCGCGTCCTCTCCATCGAGCAGTACGTGATCGCGATCGCCGACAAGATCGAGCCGACCACGCTGCTGGACGCGAAGCTCGGCGTCGCGACGGCGGCGGTGATGAGCGCGATCTTCGTGGTCGTCTGCACGGTGGTGGCGATCAACCGGCTGGGCTCGTTCAGCCTGGCCGGCGAGACCAGCTGACCCGCCGCACAACCCGGAACGGCCCGCCGATCTCCCGATCGCGCGGGCCGTCCCCGTCGGTGCCGCTGTGTGGTGTGACAAAAGCCGGGTGCGCAGCTTCACGGCGATTCGATTCCGCGGGGATCATCTGCCGGTTCTGGCGTCCGCGGCGCAGGAACTGCGCGAACGGGTCGCGGAGGAGGGGCGCGTCGCTGATCGGGAACGTGGTCCGGCCGCACCGGGAGCGCTTCGGGACCGGTGAGATCAGCGTCGCCGGGACGATCGAGGGTGACGACCGGTTGCGCCGTGTCCGGACGAGGCCCGGCGAGGAGGACTACTCCCGGGCCACCGAGGCCCACCGTGGAATGCCGCTCGTCTCTGCGCCCGGAGACCTGGCACGCCGGGGAACCCGGCACCACCTGGTCGATCCGTGGGCTGAGCCGGGGACGAAGAACCCCGGGCCGCGCCGCGGCCCGGGGTTCTCTGCTGGTCGTGGCGGGATCAGCCGGTGTTGCGCATACCCGCGGCGATGCCGTTGACGGTGGTCAGCAGGGCCCGCTCCAGCGCCGTCGAGTCCGACGGGCCGCGCCGGGCGCCCGGCGCCGTCGGGAGCTGGCGGCCCCCCTCGCCCAGGTCGCGGTACTGCCGGAGCAGGGCGACCTGCAGGTGGTGCAGCGGCTCCAGGTAGGTGTCCCGGACGCCCAGCGTGCGGGACAGCTCCGGCTGGGCCGAGAGGATCTGGGTCTCGCCGGTGATGGCCAGGACCTCGCGGACGGTCAGCTCGTACTCCGCCTCGATGGTGGCGAAGATCGGGTGCAGGTTCTCCGGTACCAGCGTCTCGACGTAGCGGCGGGCGATCGACAGGTCCGTCTTGGCCAGCATCATCGCCACGTTCGAGAGGAACGTGCGGAAGAACTGCCAGTTCTCGTGCATCTCGTCGAGGACACCGGCGAGTCCGGCCTCGCGGGCGGCGGCCAGGCCGGTGCCGACGCCGAACCAGCCGGGAACGATCTGGCGGGTCTGGGTCCAGCCGAACACCCACGGGATGGCCCGCAGGCCGCCCAGGCCGGCGTCCGCGTTGGGGCGCTTGGCCGGGCGGGAGCCGATGTTCAGCGCGCCGAGCAACTCGGTGGGGGTGGCCGCCCAGAAGTACGCCGGCAGGTCCGGGTTCTCCACCAGGGCGCGGTACGCCTGGAACGCCGCGTCGGACGCGGTGTCCATCGTCGAGTCCCACACCTCGAGCCGGACCGGGTCCACCGAGAGCGTGGTGTGCAGCAGCGTGGCCTGCAGCACCGCGGCGACGGTGAGTTCCAGGTTCTCCCGGGCCAGGGCGGGCACGGTGTACTTGTCGGAGATGACCTCACCCTGCTCGGTCACCTTGATGGCGCCGTCCAGCGTGCCGTAGGGCTGCGCCAGGATCGCCTCGTGGGTGGGGCCGCCACCACGGCCGACCGTGCCGCCCCGGCCGTGGAACAGCCGCAGCCGCACCCCGTGCCGCGCGGCCACGTCGCGCAGCGCCCGCTGCGCCTTGTGGATCCGCCACTGGCTGGTGGTGATCCCGGCCTCCTTGTTGGAGTCCGAGTAGCCGAGCATGACCTCCTGCAGGTCGCCGCGGCCCCGGACGATCTCCCGGTAGGCCGGCAGCGAGAGCATCTCGTCCAGCAGGTCGCCGCCGGCGTCCAGCTCGGCCGGGGTCTCCAGGAGCGGCACGATGCCGACCCGGGCCCGCCCGGTGTGGATGTCGATCAGGCCGGCCTCGCGGGCCAGCAGCGCCGCGGCGAGCACGTCGTCGACGCCGAGGGTCATCGAGATGATGTACGACTCGACGACGTCCATCCCGAACCGGTCCTGCGCCTCGCGGATCGTGTGGAACACGTCGAAGGTCTTGCGGGCCGAGTCGGTGAGCGGGGTGTCCGCACTGGACAGCGGCCGCCGGCCGGTCAGCTCGGTGGCGAGCAGCTTGGTGCGGGCGGCCCGGTCCAGGGTGGCGTAGTCGTCGACCTCGCCGACCTGCGTGTACATCTGCTGGAGCACCTCGTGGTGCTTCTCGGCGTGCTCGCGCACGTCGAGGGTGGCCAGTTGCAGGCCGAAGGCGGAGGCCTGGCGGATCGCGGTGGCCACCACGCCGACCGCGGGCAGTTGGCCGGAGTTGCGGGCCAGCGACGCGCGCATCAGCTCCAGGTCGGCGATCAGCTCGTCGCTGCCCAGGTAGTCGCGGCCGGGCACGTGCGGTGTGCCGGTCTCCAGGCGGGACCGTGTGTTCGCCAGCTTCGCCTTGATCGCCCGGACCTTGAGACGGTACGGCTCCTCGGCGTTGACCCGGCGGAACCGCGGCGCCACCTCGGGCAGGTTGTCCAGGTCCTGGGCCAGGCTGGCGGAGAGGTCGAGGGAGACCCCGCGCAGCCGGCGGGAGACGGACAGCTCCTCGATCAGCTTGTCCATCACCTTCTCGGTGGCCTGGATGCCGTGCTCGTGCTGGATGAGCAGCACGTCGCGGGTGACGTTCGGGGTGACGAACGGGTTGCCGTCCCGGTCGCCGCCGATCCACGAGCCGAAGGTGAGCGGGCGGGACGTCGGCGCGGTCTCCACGCCCAGCCGGCGCAGCGTCTCGGCCAGGTCGTCGAGGACCTGCGGGGCGGCCTCGGCGTAGAGGTCCTTGAGGTAGTAGACCGCGTTGCGGGCCTCGTCGAGCGGGTCCGGCCGGTCCAGCCGCAGCTCGTCGGTCTGCCAGAGCAGGTCGATCAGCTCGGCGAACCGCTTGGTGGAGACCGTGGTGTCGGTGTCGCCGTAGAGCACCGCGGCGGCCGACTCGGCGTCCAGCGAGTCGGCGACCTGGCGCAGCTTGCTCAGGATGGACCGGCGGGAGGCCTCGGTCGGGTGGGCGGTGAAGACCGGGCGGACCGCGAGCCGGCGGGCGGCCGAGGCGATCTCGTCGGCCGGCACGCCCTGCTCGGCGATCCGCTTGGCGGCCTGGTCCAGCCAGCCGCCATCCTTGGCGCGGCGGCGGCGCAGGTCCCGGGCGCGGTGCACCTGCTCGGTGATGTTGGCCAGGTGGAAGTAGGTGGAGAAGGCCCGGGCCAGCTTGGTGCCGGTGGTGATGTCCATCGCGGCGAGCCGTTCGGCGGCCGCCGGCGCGTCCTGGCGGACCAGGGCGCGGATCTCCTCGACCAGGTCGAGCAGCGGCCGGCCCTCCTGGCGGGCCAGGGTCTGCCCGAGCAACGTGCCGATGCGGCGGATGTCGGCACGTAGCGCGGCGTCGGACCCATCTGGCTCGTCGAAATGGGCGGACAGCTCAGTCATCGGGGCGCTCCTTCGCTCGGATGGCTCCAGGACGGCGCTGTCCCGACTTCGCCGATCGTATCGGCGTACCCCGCCGAGGGGGCGAATTGAGTCAAGAGTCTCACGATCGTTCAGCCGGCTCGCGCTCAACACCTGGCCAAGGCCAGGGCGGAGCAGGGCGAGGACCGCGACGACCAGGCGTACGGCGGTGAGCGGTCCCCAGCGGCGCCACCGCCCGCCGGTGTGTACATACAGGTGCCGGGCCACGGGAAACCCTTCAGCAGCGCATTGCCCACACGCCGGACATGTTGTCCGATAAGACGCGCGTCGTCGGGAGCGTCGCCGGGCCGGACTAAGCTGTTCCGCACACCCCGTGTTTTCCGCGCCCGGGGTTGTTCGCCGTGCCCTCAGGGGGTCCTCGCATGCAACTCGCCGGTCTGATCCCGGCCGCCCTGCGCGACCGTGGCCTCGCCCGGGCCCGTGACCTGGCCCGCAAGGGATTCGTCGACTCCGACTCGATGGATCTCACCGCGCCGGTGTCGCTGCGCCCGTTCGTGGTGGCCGCGGTGGCCGGCCCGGCCGACGCCGGCGGCGCCCAGCGCCCGGTTCTCGCGGTCACCGCCACCTCCCGGGAGGCCGACGACCTGGCCGACGCGCTCGGCTGCCTGATCGCGCCGGACCGGGTCGCGGTCTACCCGTCCTGGGAGACGCTGCCGCACGAGCGGCTGTCACCGCGCTCCGACACGGTCGGCCGGCGCCTGGCCGTGCTGCGCCGCCTGGCCCACCCCGGCGGGCAGCCGCTGCAGGTGGTCGTGGCGCCGGTGCGGTCGCTGCTGCAGCCGCAGCTCAAGGGCCTCGGTGACCTGGAGCCGGTGGAGCTGGTGACCGGCCGGGAGGCCGAACTGGAGACGGTCGCCCGGCGGCTCTCCGACATGGCGTACGCGCGTGTCGACCTGGTCACCAAGCGCGGCGAGTTCGCGGTGCGCGGCGGCATCCTGGACGTGTTCCCGCCCACCGACGAGCACCCCTCCCGAGTCGAGTTCTGGGGCGACGAGGTGGAGGAGATCCGCACCTTCGCGGTCGCCGACCAGCGGACGATCGAGCCGGTGGAGCGTCTGTGGGCGCCGCCGTGCCGGGAGTTGCTGCTGACCCCGGCGGTGCGGGCCCGGGCGGCCGAGCTGGCCGGGCGGCACCCCGAGCTGGCCGAGATCCTGGACAAGCTGGCCGAGGGCATCCCGGTGGAGGGCATGGAGTCGCTGGCCCCGGCGCTGCTGGACGGCACCGGCAGCATGGAGCTGCTGCTGGACTGCATGCCGGCCGGGACCCACGTGCTGCTCTGCGACCCGGAACGGATCCGGACCCGGGCGCACGATCTCACCCGTACCTCTGACGAGTTCCGGGAGGCGTCCTGGGCCGCGGCCGCCGTCGGCGGCCAGGCGCCGATCGACGTCGGCGCCGTCGCCTTCCGCGGCCTGGCGGACGTCCGGGCGCACGCCGCGGCCCTGAAGCAGCCATGGTGGACGGTTTCGCCGTTCGGCCTGGCGGTCCCGGAGCAGGAGGCGGCGCCGCCCTGGGAGGACGCGCCGGCGGTCGAGGTGTCGCCGGACACCGGCGACGCCGTCGCCCTGGCCGCCCAGCCGGTCCCGCTCTATCACGGGGACACCGCCAAGCTGGCCGGCGACCTGTCCGAGTGGGCCGCCGCCGGCTGGGCGATCGCGCTGGTCTTCGAGGGCAAGGGAACCGCGCAGCGGGCCACCGAGCTGCTCCGCGACGCCGGCCTCGGCGTCACCCCGGTGGACTCGATCGCCACGCCCATCGCCGACGGCCAGCTGCTGGTCACCTGCGGCGGGCTGAACCACGGCTTCGTCGACGAGGCGTCGCGGCTCGCGGTGATCACCGGGAACGACATCTCCGGCGGGCGCGGCGCGTCCACGAAGGACATGCGCAAGATGCCGGCCCGGCGGCGCAACACGATCGACCCGCTGGAGCTCAAGACCGGCGACTTCGTGGTGCACGAGCAGCACGGCATCGGTCGCTACGTCGAGCTGGTGCAGCGCACGGTCAACGGCGCGGACCGGGAGTACCTGGTGATCGAGTACGCCGCGTCCAAGCGCGGCCAGCCCGGCGACCGGCTCTACGTCCCCACCGACCAGCTCGACCAGCTCTCCCGCTACGTCGGCGGCGAGTCGCCCACGCTGCACAAGATGGGCGGCGCCGACTGGCAGAAGAGCAAGGCCCGCGCCAAGAAGGCGGTCAAGGAGATCGCCGCCCAGCTGATCCAGCTGTACGCGGCTCGCCAGGCCTCCAAGGGTCACTCGTTCGGGCCGGACACGCCGTGGCAGCGCGAACTGGAGGACGCCTTCCCGTACACCGAGACGCCCGACCAGCTGGCCGCCATCCACGAGGTCAAGCACGACATGGAACTGCAGACCCCGATGGACAGGCTGATCTGCGGCGACGTCGGGTACGGCAAGACCGAGATCGCGGTGCGCGCGGCGTTCAAGGCGGTGCAGGACGGCAAGCAGGTGGCCGTGCTGGTGCCCACCACGCTGCTCGCCCAGCAGCACTTCAACACGTTCACCGAGCGGATGAGCCAGTTCCCGGTGCAGATCCGGCAGCTGTCCCGGTTCCAGACCCCGAAGGAGGCCGCGCTCGCGCTGGAACAGGCCGCCGACGGCACCGCGGACATCGTGATCGGCACGCACCGGCTGCTCGCCAAGTCCACCCGGTTCAAGAACCTGGGCCTGATCATCGTGGACGAGGAGCAGCGGTTCGGCGTCGAGCACAAGGAGCAGCTCAAGGCGCTGCGCGCGTCGGTGGACGTGCTGACCATGTCGGCCACGCCGATCCCGCGGACGCTGGAGATGGCGATCACCGGCATCCGGGAGATGTCGACGATCGCGACCCCTCCGGAGGAGCGGCACCCGGTGCTGACGTACGTCGGCGCCTACGACGACAAGCAGGTCGCCGCCGCCATCCACCGCGAGTTGCTCCGTGACGGCCAGGTCTTCTACCTGCACAACCGGGTGGAGTCGATCGACCGGGCGGCCCGCAAGCTGCGCGAGCTCGTGCCCGAGGCCCGGGTCGCGGTGGCGCACGGCCAGATGAGCGAGGAACAGCTGGAGAAGGTGATGGTCGGCTTCTGGGAGAAGGAGTTCGACGTCCTGGTCTGCACCACGATCGTGGAGTCCGGCATCGACATCCCGAACGCCAACACGCTGATCCTGGAGCGTGCCGACCTGCTCGGCCTGGCCCAGCTGCACCAGATCCGCGGCCGGGTGGGTCGGGGCCGGGAGCGGGCGTACGCGTACTTCCTCTACCCCCGGGAGAAGCCGCTCACCGAGAACGCCCACGAGCGGCTGGCCACCATCGCCCAGCACACCGAGCTCGGCGCCGGCATGTACGTGGCGATGAAGGACCTGGAGATCCGCGGCGCGGGCAACCTGCTCGGCGGCGAGCAGTCCGGCCACATCGAGGGCGTCGGCTTCGACCTGTACGTGCGGATGGTCGGCGAGGCGGTCAGCGCGTTCAAGGGCGACCGGCCCGAGGAGGAGCCCGAGGTCAAGATCGACCTGCCGGTGGACGCGCACCTGCCCACCGACTACATCGCTGTCGAGCGGCTGCGGCTGGAGATGTACCGCAAGCTCGCCGAAGCCCGCGACGACACCCGGCTGGCGGAGGTCGTCGCGGAGATGACCGACCGGTACGGCGAGCCGCCGGCCCCGGTGGTCAACCTGATAGCGGTGGCCCGTTTCCGCCAGCTGGCCCGCGCCTACGGGCTGACCGACGTGTCGATGCAGGGCAAGCACATCCGGTTCTCCCCGCTGGCGCTGATGGACTCCAAGCAGATGCGGCTCAAGCGCTACCACCCGGACTCGGTCTACAAGGCGGCCAACGAGCAGGTCAGCGTCCCCCGCCCGAGCACCCGCCGGGTGGGCGGCGAGCCGCTGCGCGACCAGGAGCTGCTGCAGTGGTGCGGCCAGCTGCTCAAGGACGTGCTGGGTGACGCGCCGGTCGCGGCCCGGGTGTGACGGATCACATTTCGCGTGAGAGGGTGTTGACCATGCAGCGTAACCGCCGACTCGCATCCATGGCCGTCGTCGCGTCCCTCGCGCTTGCCGGTCTGTCCGCCTGCCGATCGGAGCCCGCCGTGGCCGCCTACATCGGTGATCGCCAGATCTCCGAGAAGCGGGTGCAGGAGGTCCTCGACGACGCCCGCGACGCGCTGGCCGGCACCGCGAACGCGGCAATGCCGATCAGCCGCCGCGACGTGGTCAACGTCCTGGTCAGCAAGGACCTGATCGACCGGGTCGCGGCCCGGCACCACGTCACGCTCCCGGCCGACCTGTCCTACGACCAGTTCGCGAGCCTGGTCCGGCTGCCCGCCACAACCGAGTACGTGCGCCTCTTCGCGCAGTACAACGCCCTGCAGTACCAGGTGGAGCAGTCGATCACCAACGGGCCGGCGCTCACCGAGGCCGATCTGAAGGACGTCTTCCAGCGGCTCAACGACAACAAGGCGCTCCAGCCGGGCACCAGCTTCGAGTCGTTCGCCGGCACCGTGCCGGCCGACGCCATGAAGCAGCTGCAGGCCGCGGTGGCGCTGCGCAACGAGGTGCACGAGGTGGCCGCCCCGCTGGACGTCACGATCAATCCCCGGTACCAGCCGCTGGAGCTGGGCGTCTACGGCGTGCAGAACCAGCAGACCAACGCCATCTACCAGCTCGTCGCCGCCCGGCTCGGGGACGACGCGGCCGTACCGGTCTCCGACGTCTCTTGAGCACCCGGATCGTTCTGCTGGTCACCTCGCCGCGGCTGCCGGCGGGGCTGCTCACCGCGGAGGCCTGGGACACCGTCCGATCCGGACCGGTCTTCGCCGCCGCGGACTCCGCGCAGGCGGCGGCGCTGCGCGCGGCCGGGGTGCCGGTGACCGTGCTGGACACCGACGCGCAGGGCCTGCTCGACGCGGTCGGGGACGCGCCGCTCGCGGTCTGGCTGGCCGGGCCGCACGGCGACCAGCCGTTCGCCCGGCAGCTCGGGCTGCGGCTGGCCCGCGAGCCGGGGCTGGCCGAGCTGGAGCTGATGTACGGCTCCTGGGATCCGCCGGGCGCCCGGCTGCTGGACGCGGTGGCGGTGCTGGACCGGCTGGTCTCGCCCGGGGGCGACCCGTGGAAGCGGGCGCAGAGCCACCGGACGCTGGCGCCGTACCTGCTCGAGGAGAGCTACGAGGCGTACGACGCGATCGAGCGGGACGATCTGGACGAGCTCCGCGAGGAGCTGGGCGACGTGCTGCTGCAGGTGGTGCTGCACGCCCGGCTCGCCGAGGAGCTGCCGGACGGCCGGGCGTGGAACGTCGACGACGTGGCCGGGATCCTGGTGGAGAAGATGGTGCGGCGCAATCCGCACGTCTTCGCCGGCGAGCAGGTCCAGGACATCGAGGAGATCACCGCCAACTGGGAGCGGATCAAGCGCGAGGAGAAGTCGCGGGAGTCCGTCCTGGACGGTGTGGCGCTGAGCCAGCCGGCGCTCGCGCTGACCGCGAAGATCCTGCACCGGGCCGCGCGAGGCGGGGTGGACGTGCCCCTGCCGGCCGGTGACGATCTGGGCCCGGCGCTGCTGCGGGTGGTCGCGCAGGCCCGCGAGGCCGGCCTCGATCCCGAGGCCGAGCTGCGACAGGCGACCCTGGCGTACGCCGAGGCGGTGCGAGCGGCGGAAAAAGGCGGGACCGGCGAGTAGTTTTCTGGCATGCCCGAGTTCGTACCGCTCGCCGAACGCATTGCCGACGCTCTGCTGGAGAGCGACCCCGTGACGGCCCTCTACGCGGGGGACCACCGCTTCGACGACCGCCTGCCCGACCACTCCGCCACCGCGGTCGGGGGCCGGGTGGCCATGCTCCGCGACGCCGCCGACGCGCTCAGCGGCGTCGACGCCGACGCCCTGGACCCGGAGGACCAGGTCGACCACGCCATCCTCACCGCCCAGGTGGAGCGCGGGCTGTTCGAGCTGACCGAGATCCGGGAGTTCGAGTGGAACCCGCTGGAGCACAATCCCGGCCCGCTGTTGCACGGGCTGCTGTCCCGGCCGTTCGCGCCGGCCGCCGAGCGGCTGGAGAGCCTGCGCGGCCGGCTCGCCGCGCTGCCGGACGCGCTGGCCACCGCCCGGACCGTGCTGCGCGACGTGCCGCGGGTGCACGCCGAGACCGCGGCCGGCCAGTTCGCCGGCACGGCCGGGCTGATCCGCGACGAGCTGCCGGTCCTGCTGGCCCAGGAGCCGGGCCTGAGCGGCGTCGTGGAGCCGGCCGCCCGGGCCGCGCTGGCCGCGCTCGGCGAGTTCGACGGCTGGCTGCGCGGCCTGCTGGACAGCGGTGAGCCGGGGCGGGACCCGCGGCTGGGCCGCAGGCTGTGGGAAGCGCGGCTCTGGCACACGCTGGACACCGAGCTCTCCGCGGCCGAGGTGCTGTCCCGGGCCCGGGCGACCGTCGACCGGGTGACCGACGAGCTGCGCACGCTCGCGGCCGAGCTGGTGGGTGGCCCGGCCGGGGGCGACACCGTGCGCCGCGCCCTGGACACCATCGCCGGGCGGCACCCGGACAACACCACGATCGTCGGCCTGGCCAAGGTCACCATGGACGAGGCGACCGCGTTCGTCCGTGAGCACGACGTCGTGTCGCTGGTGGACGATCCGTGCGTGATCGAGGAGATGCCGGAGTTCGCGCGGGGCGTCGCGGTGGCCTACTGCGACCCGCCCGGGCCGCTGGAGACCGCTGACGTGCCGACGTTCTACTGCATCGCGCCGGCGCCGTCCGGCTGGCCGGCCGAGCGGGTCCGCAGCTTCTACCGCGAGTACAACGACGAGATGATCCGGAACCTGACCGTGCACGAGGCGATGCCCGGGCACTTCCTGCAGCTGGCGCACGCCCGCCGGTTCCGGGGCAGCAGCCGGGCGCGGGCGATCGGCTGGTCGGGGCCGTTCGTCGAGGGCTGGGCGGTCTACGCCGAGGAGATGATGACCGGGCTCGGGTTCGGCGGGCTCCCGGTGAAGCTGCAGCAGCTCAAGATGCAGCTGCGGATGAGCCTCAACGCGATCGTCGACCAGCTGGTGCACTGCGAGGCGCTGCCGGAGTCCGAGGCGATGGAGCTGATGACCGGGCGCGGCTTCCAGGAGGAGGGCGAGGCGGCCGGCAAGTGGCGGCGGGCGCTGCTCACCTCGACCCAGCTGTCCACGTACTTCGTCGGCTACACCGAGGTGGCGGCGCTGGCCGCGCTGCGCCCGTTCGGCGCCACCCCCAAGGCCTGGCACGACGCCATGCTGGCGCACGGCTCCCCGCCGCCGCGTCACCTGCGGGCCCTGCTCGGGGTCTGACCCATTCACGAAATGGAATCCGCCGATGCATTCGCGCCGGCGGATTCCGCAATTGTTCCCCGAATGTTTGTTCAGGCCGACTCGGCCGCTCCGGCGCGCATCTGGAGCTGGTGCCGCAGCACATAGCGGCGAATGACCTTCGCGTCCGGCTCGTCCGGGTCGTAGAGCGCGACCATCTCCACCGACAGCGGCCCCCGGACCGGCACCTGCTGGCGCATCGCGCTGGCCTTGGTCACCGTCGCCGCCAGGCCCAGCACGTCCGGCCCCAGCTGCACCTGCAGGAACACCTCGTGGCCCGGCCGCACCTCGACGTCGGTGAAGTGGGCGCGCACCGAGCGCTCGCTGATGTCGTGCACCCAGCCGATCGCGTCCGGCAGCCCGGCGCGGGTCATCACGATCGGCTCGCCACCGCCCCCGCGCACGTAGAGCCGGTTCTGGGTGATCTGCGGCGGACCGGCCAGCCGCAGCTCGACCCGGTTCTCGTCGGTGCTCGCGACGGCGGCCGGCACCTCGTAGCGGCCCCGCGGCGCAGCCGACCAGCGCAGGGTCACCGTGGCGCCGATCAGGGGCACGTCGGCGCGGGCGAGCGAGACCGTCACGGCCGCGGGGGAGGCGGCCACGACCCGGACACCGGGGTGGATATCGCCCCCGACCTCCATCTCGACGCGTGAGCCGTCCTCGGGAAACAGGCTGCTGCTCATAGTGCCCCCTGTTTCGGCAGGCGAGCCACGGTTTTGAGGCATACCGGCCGGTGAAGTTGACCGGGCGGCCGAACGCGGGGCCGGTCGGCTCGATACGCTCACAGGCGTGGTCGGCCCGCAGGGTCGCGGACCGAAACTGTATTCGTACAACCATTAGGGAGCGACACCACAAATGGCCACCATTGAAGCAATCGTCGCCCGCGAGATCCTCGATTCCCGGGGCAACCCGACAGTCGAGGTCGAGGTCGGGCTGGACGACGGCACCGTCGGCCGCGCGGCCGTCCCGTCCGGCGCCTCCACCGGCGCGTTCGAGGCGCTGGAGCTGCGTGACGGCGACAAGGGCCGGTACCTCGGCAAGGGCGTCGAGAAGGCGGTCGCCAACATCGAGGACAAGATCGCTGACGAGCTGATCGGTTACGAGGCGAGCGAGCAGCGCCTGATCGACCAGAAGATGCTCGACCTGGACGGCACCGACACCAAGTCGGAGCTGGGCGCCAACGCGATCCTGGGTGTCTCGCTGGCCGTGGCCAAGGCCGCCGCGCTCTCCGCCGAGCTCCCGCTGTTCCGTTACGTCGGTGGCCCGAACGCCGCGGTCCTGCCGGTCCCGATGATGAACATCGTCAACGGTGGCGCCCACGCCGACTCGAACGTGGACGTGCAGGAGTTCATGATCGCCCCGATCGGCGCCCCGACGTTCCGCGAGGCGCTGCGCACCGGCGCCGAGGTCTACCACGCGCTGAAGTCGGTGCTGAAGAAGAAGGGCCTCTCCACCGGCCTGGGCGACGAGGGCGGCTTCGCGCCGAACCTGCCGGCCAACGCCGCCGCGCTGGACCTGATCGCCGAGGCCGTCCAGGCCGCCGGCTTCTCCCTGGGCAGCGACATCGTGCTGGCCATGGACGTCGCCGCGACCGAGTTCTACAAGGACGGCGCGTACCACTTCGAGGGCGCCCCGAAGTCGACCGACGAGATGATCGCCTACTACGCGAAGCTCGCCGCCGACTACCCGATCGTCTCCATCGAGGACCCGCTGTCCGAGGACGACTGGGCCGGCTGGAGCGCGATGACCGAGCAGCTCGGCAACAAGATCCAGATCGTCGGCGACGACCTGTTCGTCACCAACCCGCAGCGCATCGCCCGTGGCATCGCCGAGGCGGCCGGCAACGCGGTCCTGGTCAAGGTGAACCAGATCGGCTCGCTGACCGAGACGCTGGACGCCGTGGACCTGGCCCACCGGGCCGGCTTCAAGACGATGATGTCGCACCGCTCCGGTGAGACCGAGGACACCACGATCGCCGACCTGGCGGTCGCGGTCGGCTCCGGCCAGATCAAGACCGGCGCTCCGGCCCGCTCCGACCGTGTCGCGAAGTACAACCAGCTCCTGCGCATCGAGGAGCAGCTGGAGAGCGCCGCCCGGTACGCCGGCGCCGGCGCGTTCCCGCGCTACCGGGTCGCGTAACACCCGACCGGCGATCACGGGTGAGGTGGCACCCGAGCCCGTTCGGGTGCCACAATCCGGGACGGCGGCGGGGGAGGGGTGGAGATGACCGAGGGGTGGAGATGACTCAGCGTCGCATGCCGAGCGGTCAGGGCCCGTCCCGCCGTTCCGGTGGCGCGAGCGGCCGCCCCGGCACGTCCCGGACCCGCTCGACGGGCTCGGTGCGGGTGGAGGCCCGCCCGACCGTCCGGGTGCCGACCGCACGCACCGCCCGGCCGGCCGGCTCACGGCGTACGTCGCAATCCGGCGGCCCCGCCGCCAAGCGCACCGCCGCACCCCGCCCGCGCGCGTTGACCAGCCGGGCCACCATCCTGCTCGCGGTCTTCGTGGTGCTGGCCCTGGCCTACACCTATCCGATCCGCATCTACCTGCAGCAGGAGTCGCAGATCGCCCAGCTGGAGCGGGCGCAGGCCGAGCAGCGGGCGGCCATCGCGGCCACCGCGAAGGACCTGGAGAAGTGGCGCGACCCGGAGTATGTGCGGATTCAGGCCCGCAAGGACCTGTACTACGTCCGTCCCGGTGAGGCGCCGTTGCTGGTGATCGACGACCCGGCGGGCGCCGCCCGCGACGCCGACCAGAAAGCCCCGGCGGCCGTTCCGGACCGCTGGTACGACACGCTGTGGCACAGCGTCCAAGCCGCGAACGCGGAGCCTTCGAACTGACATGGAAACACCGGATCCCGCCGACCTCGACATCGTGGCGGCCCAGCTCGGCCGCCGGCCCCGCGGCACCCGGGCGATCGCCCACCGCTGCCCGTGCGGAAACCCGGACGTGGTGGAGACCGCGCCCCGGCTCGACGACGGCACGCCGTTCCCCACGATGTACTACCTGACCTGTCCACACGCCACCGCCGCGTGCAGCCGGCTGGAGTCGGCAGGTGTGATGCGCGACATGCAGGACCGGCTGAGCACCGACCCCGAGCTGGCCGCTCGCTACGCCCGGGCCCATCAGGACTATCTGGACCGTCGCCAGTCGATCGAGGACGTGCCGGAGATCCGCAACGTGTCCGCCGGCGGGATGCCGGACCGGGTCAAGTGCCTGCACGTCCACCTCGGGCACGCGCTGGCCGCCGGCCGCGGGGTGAACCCGTTCGGTGACGAGGTCCGTGACGCCGTCGAGCCCTGGTGGATCGACGGTCCCTGCGTGCGAAAAGACGAATGCTGATCCGGCGGGCCCGCACCGGGGACGTGAAGGCGATCCGGCATCTGGTCGACACGTACACGACGGATCGCCGGCTGCTGAGCAAGGCCACTGTCACCCTCTACGAGTCCGTCCAGGAGTTCTGGGTGGCGGCCGACGAGGACGGCACGGTGGTCGGCTGCGGCGCCCTGCACGTCATGTGGGAGGACCTGGCCGAGATCCGCACCGTCGCCGTGCACCCGGACCAGCGCGGGCGCAAGATCGGTCACAAGATCGTGAGCGCGCTGCTCGACCAGGCCCGTGAGCTGGGCGTCCGGCGGGTCTTCTGCCTGACCTTCGAGACCCGGTTCTTCGGCTCGTTCGGGTTCACCGAGATCGACGGGGCGCCGGTGCCGCACGGCGTCTACGAGCAGCTGCTGCGGTCGTACGACGAGGGCGTGGCCGAGTTCCTGGACCTGGAACGGGTCAAGCCGAACACCTTGGGGAACACGAGAATGCTCCTGCACCTATGAGGGTCGCCGCGATCGACTGCGGGACGAACGCGGTCCGCCTGCTGATCGCCGACGTGGACGGGGACCGGCTGACCGACGTGGTCCGCACCATGGAGATCGTCCGGCTGGGCGAGGGCGTCGACCGGACCGGGATGCTGGCCCCCGCCGCGATCGAGCGCACCCGGGCCGCCCTGGCCGGCTATGCCGCCCGGATCGAGAGATCAGAAGCGGTCGCGGTACGGATGTGCGCCACCTCCGCCTCGCGCGACGCCTCCAACGCCCAGGAATTCCGGGACATGGTCCGCGGCGTGCTCGGCGTCGACCCGGAGGTGATCACCGGCGAGGAGGAGGCCCGGCTCTCCTTCCTCGGCGCCGTCAAGGGCCTCGCCGCCCCCGGTCCGTATCTCGTCTTCGACCTGGGCGGCGGCTCCACCGAGTTCGTCACCGGCACGGACACCGTCGAGCGGGCCATCTCGATGGACATCGGCTGCGTCCGGATGACCGAGCGGCACCTGCACGGCGACCCGCCCACGGCGCGGGAGTTGGCCGAGGCGGAACGGGACGTCACGGCGGCGGTGGACACGGCGCTGGCGGCGGTCGGCGGCCGGCAGGCGCGCACGCTGGTCGGGCTGGCCGGCACGGTGACCACTGTCGCCGCGCTGGCGCACGGGCTGCCGGAGTACGACTCGGCCCGCATCCACCACAGCGAGATCAGCCTGGCGGAGGTCTCCCGGGTCACCGCGGAGCTGCTGGGAATGACCGTCGAGCAGCGGCTGGCGCTGCCGGTGATGCACCCGGGCCGGGCCGACGTGATCGGGGCCGGCGCCGTGATCATGCGGATCGTCATGGAGCGGTCCGGGCACCAAGCCGTGATCGCCTCGGAGCACGACATCCTGGACGGCATCGCTTTCGGACTCGCCTGATCAGCCAGCGCGGTCCACCCGATCAGCCACATTTCCGCCGTCCCTGGGTCGCCGCGGCGGCACACAGCGTGATCTTCCCAGGAAAGTCTCAGCACTTCTTGAGCGGACTCCGATAACCCCAGCTAGAACGGGGTCGCGCGAGGGTTCCGGCTGTCGTTATCCTCGCCTGCCAAACGATCGGACGGCGGTCGTCCGCGAAAGGAATCATCGATGTCCAACCCGGTAGAGCCGACCCAGTACGGCGCGGGCGCGCCCAACACCGGCGCCCAGGCTTTCCCGCCGCCGAACGCGGCCGGCCCGGCTTTCCCGCCGCCGAACGCCGGCGCTCCGGGTGCTCCGGGCGCTTTCCCGCCGCCGAACGCCGGCGCTCCGGGTGCCTACCCGCCGCCGAACGCCGGTGACCCGGCCGCTCCGGGCGCGTACCCCGCTCCGGGCGCGTACCCCGCTCCGGGCGCCTACCCGCCGCCGGGCACCCCGGGCCTGCCGCCGGTCGGCCAGAACCCGGCGCCGAAGAAGTCGGTCGGCCGGAAGATCCTCAGCGTGCTCGGCGCGATCGCGGTGGCCCTGGTCTTCATCGTGATCAAGTTCGGCATCTTCAAGGGCATCGACAACGTCACCGACGAGACCAAGCAGGCCGCTACCGGTGACTGCGTGAACGTGGACGCGCCGGAGGTCAAGGAGGGCGAGACCGCCGAGGCCGAGGCCGAGGTCGTCGACTGCGCCGACGCCAAGGCGCAGTACAAGGTCGTCGGCCGGGTCAACGGCGAGACCAACGTGAACAGCCCGTCCTGCGAGAAGTTCTACAAGGAGGGCGAGGACATCCTGGTCTACTCGACCACCGCGAACGGCGGTTACCTCCTCTGCCTGACCCCGAAGGCCTGATCCGGCCACGGGTTCGACGGCGGGGCGCCCCCTGGGTGTCCCGCCGTTCACGTCTGATGCTTGTGTAGAGGCATGCAGCCGTCCGGGAGCTCACCGCGTACCCCCCAATCGGTTGTCGCCCAGGCGGCCGAGGCGGCCTCGCTGAGCGGGCTGGACGCCCGGATCGCGGATTGCTTCGCCTGCCCGCGTCTGGTCGCGTGGCGCACCGAGGTGGCAACTGTCAAGCGCGCCTCCTTCCGCCACCAGGACTACTGGGGCCGCCCGGTTCCCGGCTGGGGCCCGGCGGACGCCGAGATCGCGATCCTCGGCCTGGCCCCGGCCGCGCACGGCGGCAACCGCACCGGCCGGATCTTCACCGGCGACCGCTCCGGCGACGTGCTCTTCGCCGCCCTGCACCGGGCCGGCCTGGCCAACCAGCCGACCAGCGTCTCCGCGGACGACGGCCTCCAGCTGCGGCACACCCGGATCTTCTCGGCGGTCCGCTGCGCCCCGCCGGACAACAAGCCGACCCCCGAGGAGCGCGACACCTGCGCCCCCTGGTTCCGGCGGGAGCTGGAGATGATCAGACCCACCCTGCGGGTGGTGGTCACCCTGGGCGCGTTCGCCTGGGCCGCCTGGTGGCCGGCGATGCGGTCGGCGTACGGGGTGAACGCCCCGGTCCCCCGCCCCCGCTTCGGGCACGGCGCCGAGGTCCACCTGCCCGGCGTACCCCCGCTGGTGGGTTGTTTCCACGTCAGCCAGCAGAACACTTTCACCGGCCGGCTCACCCCCGACATGCTCGACGCGGTGTTCACTCGTGCCAAGGCTTTGGCCGGCCTGGCATGATGCGCCTGTCCGAATCCCGCCGCGCGTCACGGAGCCGAGAAACAGCCGCATGGATCTAGCTCAACTGCGTCGCTGGTGGCCGCTGGCCGCCGTCATCGGGCTGCTCTTCGTGGCCTCGCTGGCCGCCACCCGGTCGGCGCCCCAGTTGGACCGGATCACTCCGCGGGAGGCCACGCCCACCACCCAGGCCCCGCTGCTGCCGCCCACGCCGGACCCGTCCGCCGCGCCGGCCACCGAGACCCCTGTCGAGGCGGCCCGGGGCCTGCCGGACTGGGTCGGCACGCTGACCGTGGTGCTTCTCACTCTGCTGGTGATCGTGATGGTGGTGATCCTGACCTGGGCGCTGCTGCGGGACGCGGCCCGCCGCCGGCGCGGCCGGACCGGCCGCACCGACCGCCGGCGCACCGGCAACACCGCCGAGGACCTGGTCGCCGCGCTGGACGCGGGCCTGGAGGAGCTCTCCGACACCGACCGTGACCCGCGCCGCGCGGTGATCGCCTGCTGGGTGCGCCTGGAGCAGGCGGCTGCCGCGGCCGGCACCCCCCGGCATCCCGGCGACAGCCCCACCGACCTGGTCGGCCGGCTGCTCGCCGAGCAGCGGGTGGACGCGGCCGTGCTGGCCGCGCTGATGGAGGTGTACCGGGAGGCCCGGTACGCCACGCACACCGTCGACGACCAGATGCGCCAGCAGGCCCGGTTCGCCCTGGAACGCCTGCGCGCCGACCTGGGGGCGCTGGCATGAGCTCCGCACCGCACGACGGCGGCCTGGCCGAACTCTTCGAGATGACGGCGGCGCCCGCCGCGCCGGAGGCCCCGCCCCGGGAGAAGCGGCGCCGCTCGCCGCTGCTGCGGGTGATCGGCAACCTGGCCCTGGTGGCCGCGGCCACGGTCGTGGTGGTGGCCGCGCTGCGGGCCGGTGGCGTGCAGGCGCCGCTGCTGCTGGTGATCGCCCTGCTGGCCGGTCTGCGGCTGGTCACCATCGCGGCCGCGGCGGTCCGCCCGCCCCGCGCGGTGCGCGGCCGGGCCGGTGGCCAGAGCGCGTCGGCGCGCGCCGACGACTCGCTGCGGGCCACCGTGCGCCGCTGGGAGAAGACTTTGGACACGGCGCACTCGGACGCCGGCACCTATGCGCGTAACGTCTTGCCGGTGCTCGGCGAGCTCGCCGACGAGCGCCTGCGGTTGCGGCACGGACTCACCCGGGGGAGCGACCCGCGTCGCGCCCGGGAGTTGCTGGGCGAACCGGCCTGGGCGGTAATCTCCGACCCCGGCCGGCGCGCGTTGAAGACGCGGGACCTGGAGACGTACGTACAAGCGATGGAACGACTGTGAGAAAGGTGCGCCGGTGACGCAGACAGGCGTACAGGCTCTTCCCCCGTACGAGGTCGGGCGTCTGGCCGGAGCCGTCCTCGACTCCGTGAACAGCGTCGTGGTCGGCAAGCGGGAGGCGCTGGAGCTGGTGCTGGCCGGGATCCTGGCCGGCGGCCACGTGCTGCTGGAGGACCTGCCCGGACTGGGCAAGACGCTGACCGCGCGCTCCTTCGCGCAGGCGCTCGGCCTGGACTTCCGGCGGTTGCAGTTCACCCCCGACCTGCTGCCCGCCGACGTCACCGGCTCGTTCCTCTACGACCAGCGCAAGGGTGACTTCGCGTTCCGGGCGGGCCCGGTCTTCACCAACATGCTGCTCGCCGACGAGATCAACCGGACGCCGCCGAAGACCCAGTCCGCGCTGCTCGAGGCGATGCAGGAGAAGCAGGTGTCGGTGGAGGGCGTGACGTACCGTCTCGACCCGCCGTTCCACGTGCTGGCGACCGCCAACCCGATCGAGTACGAGGGCACCTACCCGCTGCCCGAGGCCCAGCTCGACCGCTTCCTGCTCCGGGTGTCGTTCGGCTACCCGAGCGCCGAGGAGGAGTGGGAGGTGATGCGCCGCCGGATGTCGCGCCGGCAGGAGGAGGCCCAGCTGCCCCCGGTGGTGAACGCGCAGACCCTGCAGCACATGCAGGCCGCGCTGGAGTCGGTGGCGGTGGAGGACTCGATCGGCCGGTACATCGTCTCGCTGGCCGCCGCCACCCGCGAGCACAGCGCGGTGCTGGTCGGCTCGTCGCCGCGCGGCTCGCTGGCGCTGCTGCTGCTGGCTCGGGCGCGGGCCGCGATGGCTGGCCGGGACTACGTGGTGCCCGAGGACGTCAAGGACGTCGCGGTGCCGGCGCTGGCGCACCGGATCACGCTGCGCCCGGAGATGTGGCTGCGCCAGGTGAACCCGGCGTTCGTGGTGCAGGAGGTGCTCACCGCGGTGCCGGCCCCGGCCAGCGGGGCGCTTCCCACGTACGCGCGGCATGACTGAACCGGCCGCTCCGAGCTGGGCGCCGACCCGGGCGCTCGGCCGCTCGGTGCTGCTCACCGGCCTGTTGCTGCTGCTCGGGGTGGCACTCGGCCGGGTCGACCTGGTGCTGCTCGGCGCGCCGTTCGCGATCGGGGCGGCGCTGCACCTGCGCCGGCGGCCGCAGGCGATGCCCGAGGTGGCTGTCACCGCCGACGAGGCGTACCTGGTCGAGGGCAGCGCGGTGCAGGCCGGGCTGACCGTGTCCAACCCCGACGAGATCGGGTACGACCTGGTCGTGGTCCGCACCCGGACCTCCCCGTGGCTGCGCCTGGAGCACGCCGACCGGCCGTTCGCGATCACCGTGCCGTCCGACGGCTGGGCCGCCGTCGACCTGCCCGGCGAGGCGCTGCGCTGGGGACGGCAGGACGTCGGGCCAGCCGCCGCCCGCGCCGCCGCCTGCGGTGGGCTGCTGGCCTGCCGGCCGGTGGTCACCCAGGCCCGCGGTGTCCGGGTCTACCCGGTCACCGAGCCGTTCAAGGCCACCGAGGCGATGCCCGCCGCGGCCGGTCTGGTCGGCGCGCACCGCTCGCGGCGTCTCGGCGAGGGCGGCGAGCTGGCCGGCGTGCGCCAGTTCGCGCCCGGCGACCGGCTGCGCCGCATCGACTGGCGGGTCTCGCTGCGCACCCGCGACCTGCACGTCGCGTCCACCCTCTCGGACCGCGACGCCGAGGTGCTGCTCCTGCTCGACCTGCTCGGCGAGGTGGGCCGCTCCGGCGGGGTCAAGGGCAGCGCGTCGGTGCTGGACACCACCGTCCGTGCGGCCGCCGCGATCGCCGAGCACTACCTGCACCGCGGCGACCGGGTGTCGCTGCTGGAGTACGGCGCCACCGCCCGCCGGCTGCGCGCCGCGTCCGGCCGCCGGCAGTACCTCACGGTCCTGGAGTGGCTGCTCGACGTGCGTGCCGACCCGGTCGACGAGGAGTACGAACCGGCTCTCGGCTCTCACCAGATCTCCACGTCCGCCCTGGTCGTGGTGCTCACCCCGCTGATCGACCCGCGCGCCGCGGACATGCTGGCCCAGCTCACCCAGGCCGGCCGGTACACGGTCGCGGTGGACACCCTGCCCGAGGACGCCGCGCCGCCGGTCCGCGACCAGTGGACCCCGCTGGCCACCCGGCTCTGGCGCATCGAGCGGGAGAACGTGCTGGGCCGGCTCCGCGAGCACGGCGTTCCGGTGGTCGAGTGGGCCGGCGCCGGCAGCCTCGACCTGGTGCTGCGCGACGTGGCCCGGATGGCCTCCGCGCCGAGGGGGCGGTGACGTGCTGACCGGGCTGCTCCGCCGGCTGAGCCGCATCCCGACAGTGGTGCGGCGGGCCACCGTCGTGCCGATCCTGGTGCGCTGCGGCATCGCGTTGTGCGGCGTGCTGGCCATGGCCGTCGCGTGGCCGGCCGAGGTGCTGGCGAGCCAGTTCGTCGTACCGCTGCTGCTGATCGCGATCTGGCCGGCGGCCGCGCCGCGCGGCCGGGGCGCCACCTTCGCCGCGCTGGTCACGGTCGGCGGCTGGATCGTCGACACGGCCGGCTACGACTCCCGGGTCGCGCTGTGGCGGGTGATCTCCCTGGCCACCTTCCTCTACCTGGGGCACACCCTCACCGCGCTGGCCGCGGTGCTGCCCTACGACGCGGTGGTGAACCTCGACGTGCCGGGCCTCTGGCTGGGCCGGGCGCTGGTGGTGGTGCTGATCTCGGCGGTGTTGACGGTGCTCGCCCTGGGGCTGACGGCTGACCTCGGGGGAGATGCGTTCCAATTGGCGACATTGGTGGGATTGGCTGCTGCGACTGGTGTGACAGTTCTTTTGGTTCGCCTTACCAGGCGGACCTGAATTTCGGGGAGTTTATGTGTCGTTCGACACTTGACTTTCAAGGTTGCGATGGTCACAGAACAACGCACGAACCCCCTCGCACGCGCGACAATAGTGGCGTGAATCCGCCGCGCATAGTCGTCGTAGGAGCAGGTCACGTCGGCCTTTACGCCGCCCTCCGCCTCTCCAAGAAGCTGAACCGGAACCACGCCGAGGTCGTCGTCATCGACCCCGTCCCGCACATGACCTATCAGCCGTTCCTGCCCGAGGCAGCGGCCGGTAGCATCTCGCCGCGCCACGCCGTTGTGCCGCTGCGCCGTGAGCTGAAGAAGTGCCGCATCGTCTCCGGTGAGGTCACGAAGGTCGAGCACGCCCGCAAGACCGTGACCATTCAGCCGATCGACGGCCCCTCCTACGAGTTGGCCTACGACCACATCATCGTGGCGCCCGGCTCCGTCTCGCGGACTCTCCCGATTCCCGGCCTGAGCGACATCGGCATCGGTCTCAAGACCATCGGTGAGGCCATCTACCTGCGCAACCACATCCTCGACCGACTCGACGTCGCGGCCGTGACGCCGGATCCCGAGGTGCGCAAGGCCTCGCTGAACTTCGTCTTCGTCGGCGGTGGCTTCGCCGGCATCGAGGCGCTCGCCGAGATGCAGGACGTGGTCGCCGACGCCCTGAAGTACTACCCGGAGCTGGACCCCAAGGAGGTCCACTTCATCCTGGTCGAGGCGACCAACCGGATCCTGCCCGAGGTCGGCCCCGAGATGGGGGCGTACGCCGCTCGCCAGCTCGCCGCCCGCGGCGTGGACCTGCGCCTGGACACCTTCCTGAACTCGTGCGTCGACGGCCTGATCGAGCTCTCCGACGGCGACTCGTTCCGCGCCGAGACCCTGGTCTGGACGGCCGGTGTCAAGCCGTCGCCGATGCTGCAGCAGACCGACCTGCCGCTCGGCCCGCGTGGGCACGTCAACTGCCTGCCCACCCTGCAGGTCGCGACGCTGGAGGGCGAGGTGCTCGAGGGCGCCTGGTCCGCCGGTGACTGCGCCCAGGTGCCCGACCTGACGAACCCGGGTGGCTGGTGCTCGCCGAGCGCCCAGCACGCGGTCCGCCAGGCCAAGGTGCTCGCCGACAACATCGCCCAGGTGGTCCGCGGCGGCGCGCCGGCGGAGTACCGGCACAAGCACGTCGGCGGTGTCGCCGGCCTGGGCATCAACAAGGGTGTCGCGCACGTCTACGGCATCAAGGTCAAGGGCTACCCGGCGTGGCTGATGCACCGCTTCTACCACGTGAGCCGGATCCCGTCGTTCAACCGCAAGGTGCGGGTGCTCGCCGACTGGGTGCTGGCGTTCGTGCTCAAGCGGGAGACCGTGGCGCTCGGCCAGCTGCACCGCCCGCGTGAGGAGTTCCTCGAGGTGACCCCGCCGGTCGCGCCGAAGCCGAAGGCCGAGGAGAAGGTCGCCTCCGGCTCACGCTGACGGCAAGGCCGGTCCCACAGCCCGGGCGGCACCAGCTACGGTGTTCGCAGGCCCGCCCGGGTGGTGGAATGGCAGACACGGCCGCCTTAAAAGCGGCTGCCCTAACAGGCGTGCGGGTTCGAGACCCGCCCCGGGCACATAACGAAGCGGTCGCGACTCACCGGTCGCGGCCGCTCCGCTTTCGGGCTCTTTGTTGCCTCCCGGATACCACTGGGATGCGTCCGGCACCCATGACACCTGTCATTTTCAGGCTGCTCACAGCTTGCTGGTGCGGCAGTCCGGGCGCGCAGCGCTTACCCTGGAGCAACAGGCATCGTCGTGCCGATCCTCAAGGGAGGCTGGACACAGTGAAGACTTCTAACCCGGTGCTCTCGCGCCTCGGCCAGGCGGCCGAGCGGGAGCGGACGGCCGGGTACGGGCCATATGGGCCGGCCGGCCACGCGGGTTACGGTCAGCCGGGTTACGGTCAGCCGTACCCGACCGCTGAGGGCTACCCCGCCGCCCCGCCCGCCGTGCAGCCGATGACCATCGACGACGTCGTCGTCAAGACGGTCACCCTGCTCGGCATCACCGGCATCTCCGCCGTCGCCGCGTGGAACCTGATCCCGGTCGACCTGACCGTCGCCGCCTGGATCGGCGCCGCCATGGTCGGCCTGGTGCTCGGCCTGGTCATCTCGTTCATGCGGATCGCCAACCCGGCCCTCGTCATCGCGTACGCGGTGGTCGAGGGTGTGTTCGTCGGCATGGTCAGCAAGGCGTACCAGGACATCTTCGGGTTCGACGGCATCGTCCTGCAGGCGGTGGTCGCCACCTTCGGCGTCTTCTTCCTGATGGCGGCGCTCTACCGCGCCCGCGTCATCCGCGCCACCCCGAAGTTCACCCGCGGCCTGATCGCGGTGATGGGTGGCCTGTTCATGGTCATGCTGATCAACGTGGTGCTGTCGTTCTTCGACGTCAACACCGGCCTGCGCGACAACGGCCCGCTCGGCTACATCTTCAGCCTGGTCTGCATCGTGGTCGCCGCGCTCAGCTTCATCCTCGACTTCAACTCGATCGAGGAGGGCGTGCGCATGGGCCTTCCGAAGAAGTACTCCTGGACCGCGGCGTTCGGCATCCTGGTCGGGCTGGTCTGGCTCTACCTGGAGATCCTGCGTCTCCTCGGCTATCTGCAGAGCGGCGACGACTGACGGTTCGTCAGTTCGTCCCGGCAACGCCCGGCCCGCCTCCCCGCGGACCGGGCGTTGCTCCCCCCGTCTCGGCCCTGGCGCCCGGTCCGCTTTCGCGGCCCGGGCGCTTTCGCGTCTCCCGCGTGCCGCCGGCCTCTCCCGGCCGTCTCCTTCTTCCTGGGTACGACCCCAGCCCCCCGTCCCACCGCGCCCGGATCAGGCCGGGTCGCCGTGGTCGGCGGCGTTGATCAGTGCCCTCGGCCCACCCACCGCGCCCGGATCAGGCTCCGGCCTCACCCCGCGCCGGCCGGCCTGGCCCGCGCCCTCGCGGTCCATCGCGTTCCTCCGGCCACGGTGGCTCGCGCCGTGGCGCCGGCAGCGGCCCTGCCCGGTTCCCGAGGTGCGGTCGGTAGGCTCGGCGGGTGTCCGACTTCGCCACGTCGATCGAGCGGTTGCTGACCCAGGTTCGCCATTGGGAGGAGCGCCGCTGGTCGGCGAGCGCCGCCGCCGGCACCAAGGCCGACCTCGCGTACCGGCTGGTCCAGCAACTGGCCGATCTGGGCGCCGAGGCGGAGCGGCGGGCGCCGCGCCAGGTGCCGCGGATTCACGACCTGGTGCTGGCCGACCAGCTGCGGGTCGTCGCCGACGACATCCTGGCCGCCGAACCCGCCGAGGAGCTGCTCGCCCGCGCCACCGCCGCCGTCGACGACGTCCGGCACCGGATCTGACGTCCGGGAACGGCCGGCCGGTGAGCCCCGGCGCGAGACAAGCGGATCCGGGGTGAGCGGGGCCCGGCGCGGGACGAGCTCAGCGAGGAAGGGCGGGGACGGGAAGGGTCCGGCGCGGAACCACGCCGGACCCTGTCGGAAGGGACGTCAGCTGAGGCGCTCGAGGATCAGAGCCATGCCCTGGCCACCGCCCACGCACATGGTCTCCAAGCCGATGCTCTTGTCGTGCCAGTCGAGCGAGTTCAGCAGCGTGCCGGTGATGCGCGCCCCGGTCATGCCGAACGGGTGCCCGACCGCGATGGCCCCGCCGTTCACGTTCAGCTTCTCCAGCGGGATGCCCAGGTCCCGGTAGGACGGGATGACCTGCGCCGCGAACGCCTCGTTGATCTCCACCAGGTCGACGTCGTCGATGGTCATGCCGGCGCGCTCGAGGGCCTGCTGGGAGGCGCCGACCGGGCCCAGGCCCATGATCTCCGGGGAGAGGGCCGTGACGCCTGTGGACACGATCCGGGCGAGCGGGGTGATGCCCAGCTCACGGGCCTTGGTGTCGCTCATGACGACGACTGCGGCCGCGCCGTCGTTGAGCGGGCAGCAGTTGCCGGCGGTGACCCGGCCGTCGGGGCGGAAGACCGGCTTGAGCTGCGAGACCGCTTCGAGGCTGACACCCGGGCGGGGCCCGTCGTCCTGGGACACCACGGTGCCGTCGGGCAGCGTCACGGGCGTGATCTCCCGCTCCCAGAATCCGTCGGCGATCGCCTTCTCGGCGAGGTTCTGCGACCGTACGCCGAATTCGTCCATCTCCTCGCGGGAGACGTTCTTCAGCTGGGCGAGGTTCTCCGCGGTCTGGCCCATCGTGATGTAGATGTCCGGCACCTCGCCGTCCTCGCGCGGGTCGTGCCACACCTTGCCGCCCTGGGCGTAGGCGGCGGTCCGCTCCTGCGCGGCGGCGAAGTACGGGTTGGTCCAGGGGCCGCCGACCTGCTCGGCGGCGGCCGGGGGCAGCCCGTCGGAGTTACCCCGGGCGAACCGGGACACGATCTCCACCCCGGCCGACACGAAGACGTCGCCCTCCCCGGCCTTGATCGCGTGGAACGCCATCCGGGTGGTCTGCAGCGAGGACGAGCAGTACCGGGTCAGGGTGGCGCCGGGCAGCCCGTCCAGCCCGAGCTTGGTGGCGACCACCCGGGCCATGTTGAAGCCCTGCTCGCCGCCGGGCAGCCCACAACCGAGGTAGAGGTCCTCGATCAGGTTGCGGTCGAGCTCGGGCACCTTGTTCAGCGCGGCGTCGACGATGGTGGCGGTGAGGTCGTCGGGGCGCAGGTCTTTCAGCGAGCCCTTGTGGGCGCGGCCGATCGGGGAGCGGGCGGTGGCGACGATGACAGCTTCCGGCATCCGCCCAGTTTACTCATCGGTAACATGGTCGGAAGTGTGGATTTGTCACACCGTCCGACCGCCCTGCCCCGGAGGCTCACACTCCGGTCATCGCGGCCCGGGCTACCGCCGGATAGAGCGCGTGCGCCCAGACCCGGTAGCCGTCGGCGGACGGGTGGAAGCCGTCGTAGCAGAGCGTCCCGGCGTCGGCCCGGAACACCGCGCCGGTCTCCGCGCCCAGGTCGACCACCACGCCACCAGCCTCGGTCACGGCCTTGGCCTGGGCCTTCGCCAGCCGGCGGCCGAGCGCCCCGGCGATCTGCCGCAGCGGTGGCGCCATCGAGCGCAGCGCGCCCAGATCGGGGCAGGTGCCGACGACCACCTGGACGCCTGCCGCGCGCAGCCGCCGGACCGCCTGCCCGAGGTGGCCGGCCGCCTCCTCGGGAGCCCGGCCCGACGTCGCGTCGTAGGAGCCGATCAGCACCACCGCCACGTCCGGCCGGGAGCCGAGCAGCGCCCGAGCCACCTGGGTGGCCAGATCGGAGGAACGTGACCCGGCGACGCCGACGCTGGAGAGCAGCACGTGCCGTCGGCCGGTCTCCGGGGTGCCGTCGGCGACCAGCCGCGCCAACTGGCCGCCGACCGTGTCGGAGAGCGACTCCACGCCGACCCCGACCGCTGCCGAGTCGCCGAGCAGCACCAGCCGCAACGGCGGGGCGGTGGCCGGACCCATCGACGTGCGCAGCGCCAGGCCCATCGTCGGCTTGGCGTAGCGGCGGGCCTTGGCGGCCAGCATCTCCCCGGCGAGCAGGGCGGCGCCGCCCAGTGCGCCGGCCAGCAGGCTCGTGGCCGCGGCCCTGGTCAATCGTTCCGGCAGCCCAGCCATGTCCCGCCTCCCTGCGTCCCGCCGACTTCGATGATCCTTCTTGCTCTACCCTACGGCGCGCATCGCATTCGGCGCGCTGCCCGGTGGGGACCCGGAGGCGCCCGGCCGGAAGGATCCGAACCAGTGCCGGGGCTCGCCGAACCATGGATGCCGGCGCAACTGTGCCCACCGGTGACCGGCCTTGACCGGGCTGACCTCGGTGCCCGGAGCACGTACCGCCTCGTCGGCGGCCTCGGGCAGGGAGCGCACCCCGTCGGCGACCGACACCGCGGGCCGGTCGTGCTCGCCCAGGGCAGCCATGACCGTCGGCATCATCACGGCCGCCGCCCGCGTGTACCCCTCGGCGGACGGGTGGAAACGGTCCGACCCGAACATCCGGGCCGGGTCCGCCTCGAACATCGGGCCGAGCAGGTTGCCCAGCGACACCGTCCGCCCGCCGGCGCCGACCACCGCGACCGTCTGCGCGGCCGCGAGCTGCCGGCTCCACCGGCGCGCCAGCCAGCGCAGCGGCGGCTTGATCGGCTGGATCGCGCCGATGTCGGGGCAGGTGCCGACGACCACCTTGCAGCCGGCCGCGCGCAGCCGGCGCACCGCGTCGGCCAGGTGCCGGACGGCCTCGTCTCGGGCCGAGACGTGCGTGACGTCGTTGGCGCCGATCAGGATGATCGCCAGGTCGGGCTGGTGCTCCAGCGCGGCGTCCACCTGCCACGGCAGGCCGGACGAGACGCTGCCGACCACGGCGAACCGGTGCACGCTGACCGGGCGGTGCAGACGGCGTGAGATTCCGGTGGCGAACAGGGCGCCCGGCGTCTCCCGGGGCCGGTGCACGCCGTAGCCGGCGGCCGACGAGTCGCCGAGGATCACCAGGCTGACCGGTCTGCCGTGGAACTTCGCGCCGTAGACGCCGTCACCGCGCGGCGGCGGCGCCTCGGCCATCGGGATGATCCGGCGAGCGTCGGCGGCCTGCCGCAGCAGCAGGCCGGCGGAGATCGCGGTCATCCCGGCGACGGCTCCGGTCACCGAGCCGGCGATCCAGCCGGCGGTACGGATGCGTTGCCGGTCCACCGGCGTGAGCCCGTGGAAGTGCGGAACGGTGCTGTTCACAGTCGCCCCCGTCTGGAAAGGGAACCATCCGGCTCCGGCCGGATCCCGAACAGGCCCTTGATCGGCGCTGATCGTCGGGATTCGAGGCTAACTCGCTTCGGCGAGAGGCAATCATGGCGGATCCAAGTCATGCTGGAGTTGCGGAAAGGGGAACACAGATGGCCAAAACTCTGAAACGTGCTGCCGCGTTCACCGCGCTCGGCCGCGCCCTGATGTCGGGCGCCCGGGGTGGACCGTCGCTGAGCAAGCGGCTCGCGGCGCTCCCGCGGATGCTCAAGGCGACCGCCCGGGGGGAGTACGACGGCGGTATGCGGGTCGCGCTGATGGCGGCCGCCACGGCGTACGTCCTCTCGCCGATCGACGCCGTACCGGAAGCCTTCCTCTGGGTCTTCGGTCTGGTCGACGACGCCGTCGCGGTGACCTGGCTGGCCGGCACGGTGCTCAGTGAGACCGAGCGGTTCCTGGAGTGGGAGCGAGTGACAAAGCCCGCCGTCGTACGCTGAGGTGTGCGCTATTACGACAACGTGGTCGAGATCATCGGCAATACCCCGCTGGTCCGGCTCAACAGCGTGACCGAGGGCATCAGCGCCACCGTGCTGGCCAAGGTCGAATACATGAATCCCGGTGGTTCGGTGAAGGACCGGATCGCCTTGCGGATGGTCGAGGACGCCGAGGCGGCGGGCCTGCTCAAGCCCGGTGGCACGATCGTCGAGCCGACCAGCGGCAACACCGGGGTCGGCCTGGCCCTGGTGGCGCAGCAGCGGGGTTACAAGTGCGTCTTCGTCTGCCCCGACAAGGTCAGCGAGGACAAGCAGAACGTGCTGCGGGCCTACGGCGCCGAGGTGGTGGTCTGCCCCACCGCGGTGGCCCCGGAGGACCCGCGTTCCTACTACAACGTCTCGGACAAGCTGACCCGGGACATCCCGGGCGCCTGGAAGCCCGATCAGTACAGCAACCCCGCCAACCCGCGCTCGCACTACGAGCAGACCGGCCCGGAGATCTGGGAGCAGACCGAGGGCCGGATCACGCACTTCGTGACCGGCGTCGGCACCGGCGGGACGATCAGCGGCGTCGGGCGCTACCTCAAGGAGCGCGGCGACGTGCGGGTGATCGGCGCGGACCCGGAGGGCTCCGTCTACTCCGGCGGCACCGGCCGGCCGTACCTGGTGGAGGGTGTCGGCGAGGACTTCTGGCCGACCGCGTACGACCGGTCGGTCACCGACGAGGTGATCGAGGTCAGCGACTCGGACTCGTTCGAGATGACCCGCCGCCTGGCCCGCGAGGAGGGCCTGCTGGTCGGCGGCTCCTGCGGGATGGCGGTGGTGGCCGCGTTGGAGGTGGCCCGCAAGGCCGGCCCGGACGACGTGGTCGTGGTGCTTCTGCCGGACGGCGGCCGCGGTTACCTTTCCAAGATCTTCAATGACAGGTGGATGGCGCGGTACGGGTTCCTGCGCGCTCCCGGCGACGCCCCGACGGTGGCCGACGCGCTGGCCGCCAAGGGCGGCGAGATCCCGCCCCTGGTCCACGTGCACCCCACGGAGACCGTCCGGGACGCGATCGACTACATGCGCGAGTACGGCGTCAGCCAGCTCCCGGTCCTCAAGGCCGAGCCGCCGGTGGTGACCGGCGAGGTGGCCGGCTCGCTCTCGGAGAAGACGCTGATGGACGCGCTCTTCACCGGCCAGGCCCACCTGCACGACACGATCGAGCGGCACATGGGCGAGTCCCTGCCGATGATCGGTGGCGGCGAGCCGGTCAGCGAGGCCGTCGCGCTGCTGGAGAAGGCGGACGCCGCGATGGTGCTGGTCGACGGCAAGCCGGCCGGTGTGCTCACCCGGCAGGACCTGCTCGCGCATCTGAGCTGAGGACCGGGCCCCTTCCCGCCGTGGCCCGGCGGGGAGGGGCATCAACAGGCCCACTCCGATCACCGGTGCCGGCGTCAGCCGCTGCGGCGCCTTGTCCCCGTTGGCCGGCACGCCGCCTCGGCCTCCTCAGCGCTCGTGCCGATTGCTGCGGCGCCCGTGCCGGCTTGTCCGGGATCCCTGGCGGCATGACACCCACGTGCCTGGCCTTCGATGTCGGTTGATGCGTTGTCCGCGGCGAACGGCCGTTCCGGAGCACTGTGGACATCAGCGGTTACGGATAGTCGCCGCAGTCGCACACACAGTCCGACCAGGTGTCCAGTGGTCGCGGTTGTATGTGTCGTGACGGAGCTATGAGCCACTCCCGGACGAAGGGGTAGGGGATGGTCGACGTCGAAGAGGCGGCATCCGGCGACATCGTTGATCGCCTGTTGTGGCGGGACGCGCAGCTGATGCTGGGCCGCCACATCACCGCCGATCGAGAGGGCAAGTGCGTCTGGTGCGGATGGCGCTGGCCGTGCTCGGCCCGCCGCCTGGCGGAACGGGCCGACGCGGTGTCCCGCCGCCCCTGGCGCGAGGCCTGGACCCTACGCCACGACTTGAACAGCCTGCCGGTCGCGATGACCGACCGCGGCCGCAACCACCATCATCGGAGGTACGCCGACTGACCCACGGACTGCGACGACGCCGCAGAGCTTGACCGTCCCCCGGCAGGCCTTGGCTTCCCGGCCCGGCGTACGTCTCCCGGCGGTGACGCCGGGGCGCCCCGCCAGCGCTCCGGTATTCCCGCGCCCAAGCCCGCTTCTGAACCGGACCACGGACCGGCACGCCTCCGCCGGTCCGCGCCTCCGGCCAGGCGCACCGGTTCTCAGCGGGGCGGTTGGCGGGAGCGCGCGACCACAGGTTCCCCCGCATTCACTCGGTCGCGCGTTCCCGCCCAACCGGCAGCCCGCCGCCCCCACGCGGCGGGCTGACCTATTTCCACGCTTCCGCGCTGCGCCCGCTGTTCTGACGGCCGGCTCCGGCTCCATCCACGGCCGCGGACCGGAGCTGGTGTCGAGGGGTGTCGCACGGCCCGTGAGACACCCCTCGACGCCGCTGGCCCTTGTTCCGGCCGCCCGCGTCGCGCCCGCGACGTGCCTGTGTGTGCGGGTGCACTCGCGTCGAGCGTGCCCGGCCCGCGACCCGGCCGGCACGCCGTCGGGCGTCGCCTCGCGAGCCGGCGCGCCCTCCCCGGGCCGGCACGTGGCCACGCCGCCTCGCGCCTACCCGGGGCGGGTGAGGGTCACAAGGGGTGGGTGTAGCGCAGTTGGGAGGCGGGGAGGTCGTTGATCGGCTCGGTGCGGGTTTCGCCGTCGGGTTTCCAGCCGCCGTTCTCGTAGAAGGCGCGGGCGGTGTGGTTCTCGGTGAGGACCCAGAGGACCGCTCGGCTGCCGCCGATCGCCGGCAGGTCGGCCAGGGCCTGGACCATCAGGGCGCGGCCGATGCCGGTGCCGGTCCGGGCCGGGTCGACGTGGATGGCGTAGAGCTCGGCGGCGTCCGGGGTCTCGCTGGGACCGATGTAGGTGAAGCCGGCCAGCTCGCCGTCTTCCTCGGCCACTGTCAGCCGGTGGGTGTCCCGCTCCCAGCGCCAGCGTTCGGTCCACCACTCGCTGAAGAACTCCGCGCCGCGGGACTCCAGGACGTCCAGCGGGAGGAAGCCGGAGTAGGCGGCCACCCGGGAACACTGGTGCAGGACGCCGACCCGGGCCGGATCGGACTCGGCGGCGGGGCGCAGCACGACGGTCATGGGCACGACGTTAGTCCCGGGCGCAAAGCCGGGCCGGGCGTCCGCGCCGGGGAGAGCGGGAACCGTGGGTGAGCCGCGGGCGGGAGGGTGAGGCGGGAAGGGTCCGGGCCGACGCCGGGAGAAACGGCGAACGGGAGTGGGCTGCGGTCAGCGGCGGGCCGGGAAGGGGATCCGCTGGAGGTCCTCGGCGAGGGTGATCGGGCCGTCGAACTCCTTGCGAGCCTCGTCGAGGAAGCGGGACGGATCCTGGTAGCGCTGGGAGAAATGCGTCAGCACCAGGTGGCGGACGCCGGACTCACGGGCCACCGTCGCCGCCTGGCCGGCGGTGAGGTGGCCGACCTGGGCGGCCAGGCCGGCGTCCTCGGCCAGGAACGTGGACTCGATGACGAGCAGGTCGACGCCGTGGGCCAGGGCGAACACGTTGTCGCACAGGCCGGTGTCCATCACGAACGCCGTGCTCTGACCCGGGCGGGCGACGCTGACCTGGTCGAGCGTGACCGGGCCGAGACGGCCGGCGCGCTGCAGCTCGCCGATCGCGGGGCCGGTGATGCCGTGGGCGCGGAGCAGCTCCGGCAGCATGCGACGCGAGTCCGGTTCGGTGAGGCGGTATCCGTACGTCTCGATCGAATGTCTCAGCGGCAGGGCCGTGAGGCGCCCGGCGGAGGTCTCCACCTCGAAGGCCGCGGAAGGCGCGGGGGCCGCGGAAGGTACGGACACCGGGGACGGCACGATGTCGGCGTTGTCCCAGTAGCTCGTGGCGTGCCGCAGCCGGTCGTAGAACTCCTGGCCGCCGGCCGGATAGTGGACCGTGACCGGGTGCGGCACCCGGTCCAGCGAGATGCGCTGCAGGATGCCGGGCAGGCCGAGGCTGTGGTCGCCGTGGAAGTGGGTGACGCAGATCCGGGTGATCGGGGTGACCGCGAGACCGGCCAGCAGCAACTGCCGTTGGGTGCCCTCGCCCGGGTCGAAGAGGATCACCTCGTCGTCGAACCGGAGCAGGTAGCCGTTGTGGTTGCGGTGCCGGGTCGGGACCTGACTGGCCGTGCCCAGGACGACGAGCTCGCGCATGACGGATCCCCACGGATATGAAGCGACCCCCGGGGACTTCCATGGTCGGTTGGGACCATGGTCCGGTCGGACAAGGCCGGATCCCCGGGGGTCGGGTGGCTGTCTGGTACTCGCCGGCCGCTGCCACACGGTCTCGACGCTTTGAAACGAAGCTGTCAAGGACAGCGGCTAGCGGACAGCCACCTCACGAGTCCCGTTGCTATACAACTTCGGACCACCTCCCTTCACGTGTACCGCCACGTTAACCACCCGTCGCGGCACGCGCCAACGGTTTTGAATCACTACAGCTTCGGGAATACGTGCGGGGAGGTGTCGGGGCTCTCCACCACGAGCGACGCCGGGCCGACGATCAGCGGGTCGGGCCGGCCCACGACGTGCTCGTCCTTGTTCGTGTAGTCGAAGCGGGACAGTACGTGCCGCATCGCCTCCAGGCGGGCCCGCTTCTTGTCGTTGCTCTTCACCACGGTCCACGGCGCGTCGGCGGTGTCGGTGTAGAAGAACATCGCCTCCTTGGCCTCCGTGTAGTCGTCCCACTTGTCCAGCGACTCCAGGTCCATCGGCGACAGCTTCCACTGCCGGACCGGGTCGACCTGCCGGATCGCGAAGCGGGTGTGCTGCTCGCCCTGGGTCACCGAGAACCAGAACTTGATCAGGTTGATGCCCGAGTTGACCAGCATCCGCTCCAGCTCCGGGGTCTGCCGGAGGAACTCCAGGTACTCCTGGCGGCTGCAGAAGCCCATCACCCGCTCGACGCCGGCCCGGTTGTACCAGGAACGGTCGAAGAGCACGATCTCACCGGCGGACGGCAGGTGCTTGATGTAGCGCTGGTAGTACCACTGGGTGCTCTCCCGCTGGTTCGGCTTCTCCAGCGCCACCACTGACGCGCCCCGCGGATTGAGGTGCTCCATGAAGCGCTTGATGGTGCCGCCCTTGCCGGCCGCGTCCCGGCCCTCGAAGAGGATCACCATCCGCTCGCCGGTGTCCTTGCACCAGTTCTGCAGCTTCAGCAGCTCGATCTGGAGCAGCCGCTTGTCGTGGTCGTACTGGGCGCGGGCCAGCCGCTCGTCGTACGGGTAGTCCTCCCGCCAGGTGTCGACAGGGGTGCCGTCGGCCTTCAGCAGCCGGGGGTCGTCGTCCTCGTCGTCGACCACCCGGTAACCGGTCAGCTCGGCGATCGGCCCCTCGTAGGGGTGCGTGATCGCCTCCTCGAATTGCTGCGACTCCACCTCAGTGCTCATCTTTCACGCCTTCACCAGCCAGCGACGGACCTTCTTGCGCCGTGACGCCCGCACCAGTGCGGGGACGGCGATGAGCGTCTCCTTACCCACTGCCTCCTGCCGACCGTAGAGAACGCCGAAGTGGAAATTGTCCGGCCCGATTTCCCGCAGCGTTTCCCTCGCGACCCTGGAGTCCTGGTGCGCGCCGAGGCCGTCCTGCAGATCGGTGAGCGCTTTGACGAGCCGCTTCGCGGACTTGCCGGAGTACGGGGCGAGCACCTCCACCGCGTACCGTGCCTGCTTGTACCGTTTACGGGCGTCGTGCAGCTCCTCGTCGACGCCGTCGGCCAGCGCGGTGTCCAGCCGGCCGTCCGCCTTGGCGAGTATCTTGCGGACGCGTTTCGCCGGGTTCCCGGCGCCCGGCACGGGGCGGTCGACCAGCGCGTCGATCCGGTCCAGCAGGTCCAGGTAGCGGTCCGAGTCCAGGGCTTCGGCCAGGTCCTCGCGGCCCTTCGTCACCCGCTGCTCCAGGGCGGCCCGGATCCGCTGGGCGGTGGGCGCGAAGTCGGGGCCGGCGTCCCGCAGGCCGGACAGCAGCTTGCCCTCCAGCACCTGCGGGTCACGGACCGCGCCCAGCACCCCGGCGAGCCAGCGCAGCTCGCCGCCGAGATCGGCGGTCCCCTCCGCGGGGAACCAGCGGCGGAAGGTCTTCAGGGTGCTGCGCAGTCGCCGGGTCGCGACGCGCATCTTGTGCACGGCGTCCTCCTCGCCACGGCGGGCGGCGGGGTCGTGCTCCAGGATCGCGTCGCGCTGCTCACGGGCGTACCGGGAAACGGGGTTGATCTTGTTGTTGATCTCGCCGGTGGCCTTCCGCAGCCGGCCGGCGAGCGCGCGGGCGACCTTCGACGGGCCCGCGGCCGGCTGTGCGCCGGCCTCCAGCAGGGCCCGCTCGACCGCGTCCAGGACGCTCTCGTCACCGTCGACGAGCTCGACCTCGACCTCCTGCCAGGCGAGATGCTTCGTGCCGGACTCGGCGCGGACCTGATCCTGGGCGATCAGCGCCAGCGTGCGGCCCGACTCGTCGCGCAGCGGGGTCTCCACCCGGTGGGTCCGCAACCGTGCCACCGGCGCCAGTGGGTGACGCCGCACGATGCTCCGGACCAGGGCGCGCAGCTCGTCGGGCACCTCGTCGCCGGCGCCGGACATCCGGTGCTCCCTGCGGCCGTTCCCGTCCGCCGGGGTCTTCAGGTGCCAGCCGGCGTCGTGCCCGCCGGATCGCCGCCGAAGAGTCCGGCGGCTTCTCATCAACCGGAGGTCCTCGGTGTCGAAGTAGGTGGCGTCGAGGTCGTGGATCTCGGCGCCGGCGACCTGTGTGATGCCCGCCGCACCGGCCAGGTCCGGAAGCTCGAAGGTCTCGGGTACGTCGTACTTGCGTTCGGTCTCGGTCGCGGTCTCCACCCGATCAATGGTGCCCGCACGCGCGGCTTTGACACAGCGATCCCACAGCTTGCCCTGGCATCGTGGGGATTCGCCGCAGTTGAGGAGTAGTGCATGGAGAAGCCGGATCCCCGCCAGGTCTCCCTGGCCGGCCTCAAGCTCATCGGGGCCGGCGCGGTCCTCGGGCTGGCGCTCGTCGCGCCGGCGAGTCAGGCGCAGGCCGCGCCGCCGCGACCGGACGCCACCCCGGTGGCCGAGCACGACCTGCCGACGGACCTGTAGCGCGGTGACCACGGGCGCCGGCCGGGTCGGCGCCGAGCACCGGGCTCACCGCCTCGCCGGTCCGGCGCGGGCCGGACAGCCGCCGCACCGGTCAGACCCGCGCCGTTCCGCGGTTGCTCAGGTAGAGCGCGCGCGAATAGTTCGCGGACGCCGCGCCGTAGTACATGGTCGCCAGCGAGACGTAGAAGTTGTTGTTGGTGATCGCGTTCTTCGCGGTGGTCGTCGCCGACCACCGGATCTCCGCGTCGGTCGGCTCGATGCCGCGGCGCTCGCACCGTAGCCTGTTCAGCTCCTTGCCGGTCTTCCAGGTCTCCAGCGCGTTCTCGGCCTCGACCAGCATGGCCCGGGCCTGTTCCATCATCGCTTCGGCCTGCGCCCAGGCGTCGTGCTCGGCGGCGTTCCGGTAGCGCTCACGGTGGGTCTCGCGATAACCGGAATGGGGTGCCTCGTCCGTCGAACTCGGTGACATGATCCACCTCCCGCGTGTCTCACTTTCGAGTGTGGGCGGGAATTCGGGACATGTCGATCGTTTCCCCCTATCGCGTGAAACACCGCTACTCCCGGGGTGAATCCCGGCGTGGTGTCCGGACCTGTCTTGCGGATCACCGGCCGGTCCGGGCCGGCTGGGGAAGGCCCTCACCATGCCCTCACGGGACATGACCAAATCGGCGCTCGAAGCGCTAACGAGGCGACCTTCCCCAACCCCGGTCCTCCGCGACACCATCACGGACCGTCAGGCAACCACACCCTCGATAACCGATCCCCCACAGGGAATCAGGGCAGGATGATCGGCTTGGCGAGGGCTCCGAACTCGTCCGGCAATTGGGCCATCACGTCGTCGAACTCGCCGAAGCTGACGGCCTCCTCCACCGTCTGGAACACCGCGCTCACACCGTGGCGGGCGTCGTCCGGTGCAACCTGGGCCCGCTCGGCGACCCGGCGAACGAACTCGTCGAGGTCGAACTGTTCGGCTTTCTCCGGTGCCGACGTCAGGCTGTCCTGCAGCTCGCGGGGCAGCTGCGCGGCGAGGTCACGCGCCTCGCCGCCGGTGATCCGCTCGCCGAGGGTCCGCAGCGTCGCCCGGGTGATGGCGTCGGCCTCCTCCCGGGGCAACGAGGCGCGTTCGGCCACCTTCGAGATGAACTCCGGAAACTTCATGGTGATCGCCCCTTACGCGAGAGCTTCCGATACAGAATTCGCGGGCTACCCGCGGAATGGGCGCTCTAACGAGCCGGCCATGCCATATGCAAATCCGACGCGCCCGGGTGTGGCCGGTCGCGTCGGGTACGGCCGCATGTCGAGACTTCCGTAGCCCCTGAGCAGGAACGGAACATGGTCATGGCCAAGGTAAGGAAGAGGCTCGGAAGCTCACTGACGGTCTCGGCAAGGTCAGACCGTCCACCCAAGGAGGACCCGAAGGCGCTCTACGGCTGGCCGAGGCGATCCTTCAGCGCGTCACGCCGCTCCTTCAGGCTGGCGAGGATCGCCTCCTGCTCCTCCGCCTCGGTCAGGAGCAGCGACACCTCGGCCGGGTCGGTCGGGTATTCCGTCCGTTCGCCGATCCGGCGGCGCAGCTCCGTGGTGCCCCGTTCCAGCTCGGCGATCTCCTCCTCCAGGAGGTCCAGCTCCGCAGCAGGCGTCTTCGGCCCGTCGGCCACCATCGGTTCACGTCCTCTCTCGGTGTCTCCCCCTTTTTCAGCGGTTCACGGCATACCCGCTTGCCCGTCCCGCTAACGGACGGGAACATCCGGCGGCAAGCGGGCGCGGGCGTCCGAGACATTCGATCGCCTCCGCCGCGACCACGGCGGCCCGCCGGCCCTCGTGCGGGGATCCGTGCGGGGAAACCGGGCGGGTGGAAAGCGCGGTTCGCCACGTCCGAGGCCGCCAAGGTGCTGCTGTGCTGGGCGCCGATCGGTCCGAGCCCCTGGCTACCCGCCTTGCCAGGAGTTCTGAAAAAGTTCAGAATTGGCGTTGTGGATGTCAAGGAAGTGCAGTGGAGCGAGTTGCAGCGTGACCCGAAGAGCGTCGCAGCGCTGGCCGATGCCGGTGACGTGCGTGTGCGCCGCAGGGATGGCGCCGACCTGCTGTTGACCCGGGAAGATCGGATAGCAACATCCGGCGAAGGAGCCATCGCCACCGTGCGGGCGCTTCGCAACCTTCTGGCGCACGTTCCTGTCGAGACGGCCGCGGCAGCGCTGAGCGAAGAGTTTCCCTGGCTCGGGCTACTGCCGTCCGACGCGGTCGCCCAGTTCGTCGCCGAATTCATCAAGGCGGCCAGGATATCGGCTGAATTGGGGCAATGGTCGGTGCTGGCCGAGATGCTGCGTGGGTGGAAGTCGACGGCAATGGTCTATGCCGATCCGGATCTTCTACGCCAGCTGAGCGGCCCGTTGAACGAGAACCTGGGACCGGTGCCCGCTCCCGTGGATGGTGACGCTGATGCCTGCTAAGCGAGGCGATCGGGTCGCACCGCCGGGGAAACCGGGCGGGTGGGAGGCGCGGTTCGCCACGTCCGAGGCCGCCAAGGGGTGGGAGCATCTGTGCCAGACGGCCCGGTCGAACACCTGGGAGGCGTGGATCGTTCTCGCCGGACGACCTACCGCGCCGACAAATCCGGCGCGGCAGCATCGACTCCACGGTCCCTTGGCGCATCGCGGGATCGGTGGCAAACGCCTCGACCAATGGCAATACGAGGTGACGGCCGGCGGCCGAATCTGGCACTGCCCGGACGCGGACCGCCGGATCGTCTCAGTTGGTCCGTCACACCCGAAGCTGACCGAGTGATCAGCCGTCGGCCTTGGCCACGCCGATCGGGCAGGACCGGCCGTTCAAGCCGTGGTTGCAGTAGCCGTTCGGGTTCTTGGACCCTCGCGAACAGGGATGTACTGATTCGCGCCTTTGAGTCAACGCGACCGGTAGGCGTCGGCGCGGTGCTCGATTGCCGTTACGGTCACGACGCGGTCGTCTTCATTGATTTCGTAGAGGACGCGATACGTGCCCCGTCTGGCCGACCAAGTCCCCTCGAACGGCGGTAGAAGCAGTCGTCTGCCGACGCGATGCGGGTTGTCGAGGAGGTAGGTGGTGATGAACTCGTAGACCGCTGCGGCGATTTTTTGTGGCAGCCGTCCGGCCAAGGCGCGTGCGGCCGGGCCGGCGACCTGAAGTCGGTAGCGGTCGGGGGCAGCGCCAGTCATCGTGCCCGCTTCGACCGCTTTGCCATCAACGCCGCGAGTTCATCGGCGTCGAGGACGTCACCGGCCTCGACCGCCGCCTTGGATTCGGCAAGTTGCCGCATGGCCTCGGCGCTGGACAGGACTTCCAGAGTCTCTTCCAGCGCCGCGAGATCGTCGGCGGAGATGAGCACCGCGGCGGCGTGGCCGTGCTTGGTGATCTCTATCCGCTCGTGGGTCGAGGTCACCTCGTCGATGAGTTCCGAGAGACGGTTGCGAGCGTCGGTGAACGGCACGGCAGTCATGCTCGAAGTATAGGCACTAACTGGCGCGAAGTCTGTACAAAATTTGAAGGGCTCGGCGCCACGGGCCACCGGGCCGTAAGCCCGGTGACCTGTGGTTCTAGTCCGTCTTGGCCACGCCAATGGGACAACTCAGGCCGTTGGGGCCGTGGTTGCAATACCCGTTCGGGTTCTTGGACTCTGGCGAACGGTGTGGTGCTACGGATGGCGGCCCGGCGCGCGGTGTTAGAGATGAAGGACGAGGCGCAGCGCGTCTTCGAGTGCCGACATCTCCTGGTGTGAAAGGTGACCGACGAGTCGGCCGAGTCGTTCGGGCTGAATGGCCGCTGTCTGTTCGGCGAGCACATACGTGTTCTTGCCTTGAATCTCGATCTCCGGCCGGAAGCTGGTCGGCCGTGCGCTGGTGGAGGTCGGCGCGACGAGCCACGTTGACAGCGGTAGCAGATCGGACTGGACTACGACGGCGTATCGATTGCCGCGCTGTTCGTGGCCGCGCGCGTCCCGGGGTGCCTTGAGTTCGTAGACGTCACCACGCACGAAGCGTCTCCATGTCCGCCAAAACCGCGCGCGCCTCGGCGACATCATCGGCATCGGCAGCGACGGCCTCCGCCTCGGCACGGATCTGTTCCTCACGGCGGGCGCGCCAGGCGGCAAGGATCGCATCCCGGATGACCTGTGAGCGGTCGCGGTCGCCGGACACCAGTTCGGCCAGCGCCTGATCAACGTCGTCGTCTGCGCGGAATGTAATCGTGGACATAAGACAAACTGTAATACGCAGGAGCGGCCACCGTCCAGGTGGCGATGGCCGCTCGTTGAAAGGATCAGGCAGTCTTCGCGACCCCAGTGGGACAAGTCAGGCCATTAGGGCCGTGGTTGCAATACCCGTTGGGGTTCTTGGTCGGGGCCAGGTACTGCTGGTGGTAGTCCTCGGCGTAGTAGTACTCGCCGAGCGGCTTGATCTCGGTGGTGATCTGGCCGAGCCCGGCCCTGGTAACCACCGGCTGGAACGCCTCCAGCGACGCCCGCGCGGCCTCGGCCTGCGCCTCGGTGGTGGTGTAGATCACCGACCGGTACTGGGTGCCGACGTCGTTGCCCTGGCGCATGCCCTGGGTCGGGTCGTGGTTCTCCCAGAACGTCTTCAGCAGCTGCTCGTAGCCGATCTTGCCGGGGTCGTAGACCACCTGGACCACCTCGCTGTGGCCGGTCGTGCCGGAGCAGACCTCCTCGTAGGTCGGGTTGGCGGTGAACCCGCCGGCGTACCCGGCAGAGGTGGACCAGACGCCCGGCAGCTGCCAGAAGATCCGCTCGACGCCCCAGAAACAGCCCATTCCGAAGACGGCGACCTCGAGGCCGGTCGGCCACGGGCCCTCCAGCGGAGTGCCGAGGACCTCGTGCTTGTCGGCGACCGGCATCGAGATCAGCCGGCCCGGCAGGGCGGTGTCGGCGGTGGGCAGGTCAAGCTTCTTGTGCCGCAGGAACACGGTCACTCCCTTCGTCCGCTCTCTGTAACGCCGACGCGGCGGTATTCCTTACCGATGCGCTCGGCGAATTCGGTGGCCTCGTCGTCGCCGGCGTACTTGTGCCGGGGCCAGAAGAATCCGCGCAGGCCGTCGCCCTTGGTCCGGGGGACGACGTGGGTGTGCAGGTGCGGGACGGACTGGGAGACGAGGTTGTTCACCGCCACGAAGGTGCCGGTGGAGCCGAGCGCGGTGGGCACGGCCCGGGCGATCCGCTGAACGAGTCCGAAATACCCGGGCATGTCGGCCGGGGGCAGGTCGATCAGCTGGACGACGTGCGGGCGCGGAACGACCAGAACGTGCCCCTTGAAGACCGGCCTGCTATCAAGGAACGCCACACCCTCGTCCTCGTCGGTGATCTTGAATGCGGGGATGGTTCCCGCCACGATCCCGCAGAACACGCAGTCGGCCACAAGGTGAGACTAGCGTTGCGCTACATGACGACCGACGATTACGGGTTCGACACTCTCGCCATCCACGCGGGTCAAGATCCCGACCCCCGCACCGGCGCGGTGGTTCCACCCATCTATCAGACCAGTACCTACGCGCAGGACGCGGTCGGCGCCCCGCGGCTCGGCTACGAGTACAGCCGGTCCGGCAACCCGACCCGGGACGCGCTGCAGGAGTGCCTCGCCGCGATCGAGGGCGGCCGGCGCGGGCTGGCCTTCGCCAGCGGCCTCGCGGCCGAGGACACGCTTCTGCGTACGGTCTGCCGGCCCGGCGACCACGTGGTCATCCCGAACGACGCGTACGGCGGCACCTACCGGCTCTTCGCCAAGGTCGCCGAGCGCTGGGGTCTGGACTGGACCGCCGCCCCGCTCGACGACCTGGACGCGGTGCGCGCCGCGTTCCGCCCGGGCCACACCCGGCTGATCTGGGCCGAGACGCCCACCAACCCGGTGCTCAACATCGCCGACGTGAGCGCGCTGGCCGGGCTCGCCCACGAATACGACGCGCTGCTCGCCGTGGACAACACGTTCGCCTCGCCGTACCTGCAGCAGCCGCTCGCCCTCGGCGCCGACGTGGTGATCCACTCCACCACCAAGTACCTGGGCGGGCACTCCGACGTGGTCGGCGGCGGCCTGGTGGTCTCGGACGCCGGGCTCGGTGACGAGCTGGCGTTCCACCAGAACGCGATGGGCGCGGTCAACGGTCCCTTCGACGCGTGGCTGACCCTGCGGGGGATCAAGACCCTGGGGGTACGGATGGACCGGCACTGCGACAACGCGGAGCGGATCGTCGGCTACCTGAGCGAGCACGAGATGGTGGCCCAGGTGCTCTACCCGGGGCTGGACACCCACCCCGGCCACGAGACGGCGGCCAAGCAGATGCGCCGCTTCGGCGGGATGGTCTCGTTCCGCGCGGCCGGCGGGCCGGAGCAGGCGGTCGAGATCTGCAACCGGGCGAAGCTCTTCGTGCTGGCCGAGTCGCTGGGTGGAGTGGAGTCGCTGATCGAGCACCCGGGCCAGATGACACATCTGTCGGCTGCGGGCTCAGCGCTTGAAGTTCCCGCCGATCTCGTGCGACTGTCTGTCGGCATCGAAACCGTTGACGATCTGCTCGCCGACCTCGAGCAGGCGCTCGGCTAACGCATTCAAAGCGGGAGACTCTGCGCATGGACACGACGACCTGGGTGGGCGCCACCGCGAAGCAGATCGCCCGGGCGGTGCGGCGCGGGGACACCAACGCCACCCAGGTCGTGGCCGACCACCTGGAACAGATCGCCATCTCCGACCCGGCGCTCGGCGCGTTCCGGGTGGTCCGCGGCGGTGAGGCGATCACCGAGGCGGAGAAGGTCGACGACCAGGAGGATCTCGCCAATCTCCCGCTCGCCGGGGTGCCGGTGGCGGTCAAGGAGAACACCGCTGTCGCCGGCCTGCCCACCTGGCACGGCTCGGCGGCGGCCCGCACCCGCGAGGTGGCCGAGGAGGACCACGAGGTGGTCCGGCGGCTGCGCGGGGCGGGCGCGGTGGTCGTCGGCGTCACCAAGATGCCCGAGATGGGCCTCTGGGCGACCACCGACGACGAGGACGGGCCGGCTCGCAACCCGTGGGACCTCGACCGTACGCCCGGCGGCTCCTCCGGTGGCTCGGCCGCCGCGGTGGCGGCCGGGCTGGTCCCGATCGCGCAGGGCAACGACGGTCTCGGCTCGATCCGGATCCCGGCGGCCTGCTGCGGGCTGGTCGGGCTCAAGCCGGGCCGCGGCGTGGTGCCTGTCGACTTCGGCGACAAGGACTGGTTCGGCCTGGTGGAGAACGGGGTGCTGACCACCACGGTGGCGGACGCTGCGCTGGGCTTCAGCGTGCTGTCCGGGCAGGCGTCGGTGAAGCTGGTGGAGCCGTCGAAGCTGCGGGTCGGGGTGTCGCTGCGCTCGCCGGTGGCCGGGGTCAAGCCGGACGAGGCGAACGTCTCGGCGGTCACCAGAGCGTCGAAGCTGCTGGTCGACGCCGGGCACGACACCGTGGGCGCGGATCCCACCTATCCGAGCGCCGTCGCGCTCGGGGTGCTGGCCACCTGGTTCGCCGGGGCGTACCGGAACTCGGCGGGTCTTGATCTTCGTGCTCTGCAGCCGCGCACCCGGCGGCACATCAAGCTCGGCCGGGCGGCGACGCGGGCCGGGCTGGTCCGGGAGTCGCAGCGGGCGGCCTGGCGGGAGCGGTCCATCCGGTTCTTCGCCGACCGCGGGGTGGACGTGCTGCTCACCCCGGCGCTGGCCACCGCGCCGCCGTCGGCGCTCTCCTTCTCGTCGCTGTCCTGGGTGCGGAACATGCATGCCAACACGAGGTACGCGCCGTATCAGGCGCCGTGGAACTTCGCCGGGCTGCCGGCCATCGTGGTGCCGGTGGGCTTCCGTCCGGACGGGTTGCCGCTGGCGGTGCAGCTGGTCGGGCCGCCCGACTCGGAGCTGTTGCTGCTCTCCCTGGCCGGGCAGTTCGAGATGCGGAACCCCTGGCAGCGTCACGCCCTCGTCTGACCCCGCGGCGCGCTCCCGGCTGGTCCCAGGGGTGTCCCAAGAGCGGTGAGGCGGCCCTGGGGGCCGACCGCGCCCACCCGGCTGGTCGCTGCGGCGTGTCCGGGAGGGGTGAGGCGCTGCTGATGTCCGGCGGCGGCTACCTGGCCGGCGTTCCCGGGCGTGTCGAGCGAGGCGCGCGACACCCCCGGAGAGCCGCCCGGCGACCCGCCGCCGGGCGGGTGGCACGATAGGTGACCATGACCGACCTGCTCTCCCTGGCCGACATCGAAGCGGCCCGGGACCTGCTCGGCGGGGTCGTGAAGACCACGCCGCTGGTGATCTCCCGGCCGCTCACCGAGATCACCGGTGTGCCGGTCTGGCTCAAGTGCGAGAACCAGCAGCGGGCCGGGTCGTACAAGGTGCGCGGGGCGTACACCCGGATCGCCCGCCTCTCCGCGGCGGACCGCGCCCGCGGCGTGGTCGCGGCCAGCGCCGGCAACCACGCCCAGGGCGTCGCGCTCGCCGCCGGGCTGCTGGGCATCCACGCCACCGTCTTCATGCCGGAGGGCGCGCCGCTGCCCAAGGTCACCGCGACCAAGGGGTACGGCGCCGTCGTCGAGTACGCCGGCGCCAGCGTCGACGACGCGCTCGTCGCGGCGCACGAGTTCGCCCGCCGGACCGGCGCGGTGCTGATCCACCCGTTCGACCACCCGGACGTGATCGCCGGGCAGGGCACGCTCGCGCTGGAGATCCTGGAGCAGTGCCCGGAAGCCGGCACGATCATCACCGCGGTCGGCGGGGGCGGGCTGGTCTCCGGCCTGGCGGTCGCGGCCAAGGCGCTGCGGCCCGATCTGCGCGTGATCGGGGTGCAGGCGAGCGGCGCGGCCGCGTTCCCACCCTCACTGGCCGCCGGCTCCCCGCAGAAGCTCGACACGTGCGTCACGATCGCCGACGGCATCGCCGTGCTGCGGCCCGGCGACCTGACCTTCGCGCACGTCGCCAAGCTGGTCGACGACGTCGTCACGGTCACCGACGAGGACCTGTCGGCGGCGCTGCTGGTGCTGCTGGAGCGGCACAAGATGGTGGTCGAGCCGGCCGGCGCCGCCGGGGTGGCCGCCCTGCTCACCGGCGCGTACCAGCCGCCGCGCGACGGCCGCCCGGTGGTGGCGGTCCTGTCCGGCGGCAACATCGACCCGATGCTGCTGCTCCGGGTGATCGAGCACGGTCTCGCCTCGGCCGGCCGCTTCCTGCGCCTGGCGGTGCGCTGCCCGGACCGGCCGGGCGAGCTCGCCCGGCTGCTGGGCCAGATCGCCGAGCAGCGGGCCAACGTGGTGGACGTGGAGCACAGCCGGCAGAGCCCGCGGCTGAGTTTCGGCGAGGCGGAAGTGGCGCTGTCGGTGGAGACGCGCGGCCCGGCCCACTCGTCGGCGCTGATCGGCGCCCTGCGCGAGGCCGGTTACCGGGTGTCCCTGCTGACCGGCGTCTGACCCCGCCGGCCGCCGCCGGTTTCTTCCTTGCCGGGGCCGGCGCCGTCCGGCATGATCATGACCCGTGTCGGCGGGGGACAGCTGCCCGAGGTGTGCGGCGGAGACGATCAGCAAGCGTTCGGCCGAGCCGTGGTGCCCGGCCTGCGAGTGGAGCCTGGACCGCTTCGATCCGGAGCAGCGAAGCCCTGAGCTGGGCTGGCGCTGGGTGGACCGGCGACTGTTCCGGACCGCATTCTGGCTGACCGAGCGGCAGTTCGCCGAGCTGAAGGGCGCGCCGGAGATCGGCCGCGGGACGTCGGCGGCCCGGATCGTCACGGTGGCCGTGTCGGTGCTGCTGCTGGCCGCTGTGGCCGCGCTGCTGGCGACCGGGATCTGGCTGCTCACCTACGACTTCTTCAGCCCCGTCAACCTGCTCGGAGCGCTGCTGGTGCTGATCGCGGTGGCGCTGCGGCCCCGGCTGGGCCGGCTCCCCGAGGACGCCCACGAACTGGACCGGGCCACCGCGCCGACACTGTTCGCGCTGATCGAGCGGGTCGCCGGGACGGTCGGCGCGCCGATGCCGGACGTGGTGCTGCTGATCGCCGACCGCAACGCCTTCACCATCACGATCGGGCTGCGCCGTCGGCGGGTGCTCGCGCTCGGCGCCCCGCTGTGGAGCGTGCTGGACCCGCAGGAGCGGGTCGCGTTGCTCGGACACGAGCTGGGTCACTTCGTGAACGGCGACGTCCGGCGGGGACTGGTCACCCAGGCGGCGGAGACCACGCTGGGACAGGTGGCGCACCTGTTGCGGCCGGCGAAGCGGGGGAGCGGCGTGGTGGAGACGGCGGTGGAGCTCCTGGCTCGGGCCGCGGCCCGGTTCTTCCTGCTGCTGCACCTGGTGCTGGTGTGGATCAGCATGCGGGACTCGCAGCGGGCCGAGTACCTGGCGGACGAGATGGCGGCGCGCGCCGGTGGCAGCGATGCGGCGATCCGGCTGCTGGACCAGTTGCTGTTCGGCGACGCGATCGACACCGTGGTGCGGCGGGAGGCGCGGGCCGGCCACAGCGCGGCGGCCTGGCGGGCGGCGGCGGATCAGGCACGGAACCAGCTGTCCGTGGACGTCGTGGCATACCGGCAGCTCAGCCGTCGTACCGAAGTGTCGCTTTTCGCTTCTCACCCGCCGTGCGGGTCGCGGGCCGGGCTGATCGCCGCGCGAGCGGGGCGGCCGGCGGCGGTCCAGGTGACCGGCGCCGATTTGGACCGGATGGACGAGGAGCTCACGGCGCACTACGAGCGAGTGCGCCGCGAGCTCGCCGCGGCCTGAGAGGGTCAGCCCTCGAAGGCGCCGAACTTGACCACCGTGACCTTGATGTCGGCGCCGCTGGGCGCCGTGTAGGTCACGGTCTGGCCGGGACGCGCGCCGAGGATCGCCGTGCCGAGCGCCGACTCCGGCGAGTACACCGTGAGGTCGGTGGTCGAGGAGATCTCGCGCGAGCCGAGCAGGAAGGTCTCGGTGTCGTCCTGGTCGTCGTCGAAGTAGATAGTCACGACCGAGCCGGGCACCACCGTGTCGGCGGCCTTGACCTCGCCGACCTCGGCGTTGCGCAGGAACTCCTTCAAGTACAGGATGCGGCCCTCCTGGCGGCTCTGCTCTTCACGAGCCGCGTGGTAGCCGCCGTTCTCCCGGAGGTCACCCTCCTCGCGCCGCGCGTTGATCTCGGCGGCTATCGCCGGGCGGGCTGCGATCAACTCGTCGAGCTCGGCCTGCAGCCGGTCGTAAGCGTCCTGGGAGAGCCAGGTCTTCGGCGCCTCGGAACTGGACACGGTCGATCTCCTTGCTGGAACGGGAAGTGCCAAAGCGGGAACGGGCAGTTCACGATTTTGAGTGCGTCATGAACGCAGCGAATCACCAACCTTACCAGCGGTACGCATTCCGCCGGATCGGTCGATCTCCCGACGGGGTCAGCCGACCGGGCGGCAGCTCATCACGTCACCCACCGAGCCACGGGCGGTGGTCGGCACCGTCTCGCTGACCACGACCTCGCCGCCACCCGCTCGCGCCGGCACGGTGACGGTGCGAGTGCCCAGCTCGTAGCCCTGATAGTCGCGGGCCCGCAGCACGCACGAGGCGGTCTCGCCGGCCGGAACCCGGACACTGAATTTGATCACCATCTCGGCGTCGGTGGGCTCGTTCCAGCCGATGATCTCCGGGTGGTAATCCGTTTGCCCGAATTTCTGGTAATAGGCCCAGGCCACGCCGAGGGCGGCGATCCCGAACACGACGGCGGCCACGATGATCGGCAGCGTCCTGCGCCGACCGCCCTCCCGGCGCCGCCCGTACCGGCCGGGCGGGAAGACCGGGGCTGTGGCGCGCGTCTCGCTCACCTGAGGGCCTCTCGTGCGTTCGTTGACGGTGGGATCGGCCAGAATGGCAGAGTCCATCTTCGCAGCTGGTCCCGGCCCGCCGACGGCAGGCCTGGTCGAGAGGGTAATCAACGTGGCAGAGCAACTGCGTCTCATGACAGTGCACGCGCACCCGGACGACGAGTCCAGCAAGGGTGCCGCCACGATGGCGAAATACGTCGCCGAGGGCGCCAGGGTGCTCGTCGCCACGTGTACCGGCGGGGAGCGCGGCAGCGTGCTCAACCCGAAGATGGACCGGCCCGAGGTGCTGGCCGACATCACCAACATCCGCCGCAAGGAGATGGACCGGGCCCGCGAGATCCTCGGCGTGGAGCAGGCCTGGCTCGGCTTCGTCGACTCCGGGCTGCCCGAGGGCGATCCGCTGCCCCCGCTGCCGGAGGGCTGCTTCGGCCTGCAGGACCCGAAGGAGGCGGCCAAGCCGCTGATCAAGCTGATCCGCGAGTTCCGGCCGCACGTCATGACGACGTACGACGAGAACGGCGGCTACCCGCACCCCGACCACATCATGTGCCACAAGATCTCGGTGGTCGCCTTCGACCAGGCCGGGGACCCGGAGCTCTACCCGGAGCTGGGCGAGCCGTGGCAGCCCCTGAAGCTGTACTACAACTCCGGCTGGACCCGCGCCCGGATGCTCGCGCTGCACGAGGGGATGCTGGCGGCGGGCCTCGAGTCGCCGTACACGGAGTGGCTGGAGAAATGGTCGGACCGGCAGGACCGCGGTGACAAGATCACCACCCGGGTCGAGTGCGGGGAGTACTTCGAGGTGCGCGACGACGCCCTGCGCGCGCACGCCACCCAGGTCGACCCGGACGGGTTCTGGTTCCACATCCCGCTGGACATGCAGCAGAAGGTGTGGCCGACCGAGGACTTCGAGTTGGCGCGCTCGGTGGTGGACAGCCCGGTGCCGGAGTCCGACCTGTTCGCGGGCATCCGGGAGAAGGTCGAAGCCGCCTGAGCAGTATTCTGGAAGGCGTGGACATTATCGCGGTCAACAACTTCGGGGACACCCGTGACGGCGGCTTGGCCGGCCCCATGGGGCTGTTCCTGGTCGTGCTGATGTGCATTGCGACCGTGCTGCTGATCCGCAACATGAACAAGCGCATTCGTCGGCTTCCCGACAGTTTCGACGACGAGGCCGAGCGCGAACGTGTGGCGGAAATCGCGCGTCTCAATGCGGACCTTGAGCGCTCCGGCGGCGATGTCGCCGAGGGTGTCGAAGCGGATCGATCGGCCAAGACCGCCGGCGCCGCGGAAGACGAGGTGGCGGCGGTTCCCGAGGAGAAACACGAGTCCGCATCGGACTCCCGTCGCGCCACACCGTGATCATCCGGTGGCCCGCCGCGTCCGTCTTCCGGCCCGCGGCGGGTGGCGAGTGTGGTCACTCGCCCACCGTCAAGCCCTGTTGCGTTCATCGGGATTGATTTAGCCTTCCGCCGGGGGCCACACGGTTCCTGGACCCTGCGCGGAAGGGGGCGCCGAGATGCAGACTGTCCGGCGCCGACTCTCGATCCCGCATCTGCACGTGCATCGTCCCGTGCCCCTCTTCGCGGGGACGCGACGATGAGCGCTCCCCAGTGGGCCCACCGGCCGGCACGCGTGCTCACCGTCGCCGTGGTCGTCGCCGCGCTGGCCGCCGTCCTGCTCGGCGCCCTGCAGCCGGCCCGCCTGACGCCCGGCAGCCCGCTCTCGGCTGTCGACGGCGGTCTCGTGGCGGCCGTGCTGGCCGCCATCGCGCAACTGGCCGGCCTGCGCTTCCGGCTCGGCCCGGAAGCGGTGTCGGTGAGCTGGGCCGAAGCGGCAGTGGTGGTCGGCCTGGTGGTCTGCCCGGCCGGCTGGTTGCCGGCCGCCACCCTGGCCGGCATCGGCGCCGCCTGGCTGCTGCTGGCCTGGCTCACCGGGCTGCGCGACATCGCCGAGATCGTCCACCTGGTCGCCTCGATGACCCTGGGCGTGTCCGCGGCCGCCCTGGTCACCTCGGTGCTGGCCGGGGACGCCGGGGTGCGCAGCGGGCGGCTGGCGCTGGCCCTGGCCGCCGGCGCCGCGACGTACCTGCTGATCACGCTGGCGCTGGTGGTCCTCACCCTGACCCTGCAGCGCGACGCCTCGCCCGGCCAGATCGCCGCCAAGGTGCTCTACGCCAAGGTGCCGATGTCGGCCGGCAACGTGATCGTCGGCCTCTGCGCGGTGTTCGCGCTGGTCCGCGAGCCGCTCTGGCTGATCGCCTTCGGCCCGGTGCTCTGGCTGCTGCACCGGACCTACCGTTTCCACCTGCGCGCCGCCGAGCAGCGCCGGATGTGGGAGGCGTTCGCCACCGCCACCGCGCGGCTGCCCGGCACCACCGAGGCCGAGGTGGCCCGCGCCGGGCTGCGCGGGGCCCTGGACGTCTTCGGCGCCCGCCGGGCCGAGCTGGAGCTGCGCTCCGAGCGGGGCAGCCGCCGCTACAGCCAGGAGGGGCCGGGGCGGCACCCGGACGTGGGCCGCTCCGGCCCGGCGGTCACCCACAGCATGGCGGTGGCCGGCCGGCCGGTCGGCGAGCTGACCGTGTGGCTGGGCGAGCCGGCGCCGCCGGTGCCGCACGACGAGGCGGCGATCACGGCGTACGGTGACGCGCTGGCCGGGGCCCTGCACGACGCGGCCGCCCACCAGCGGATCGCCGAGCTGGATGCCCGGGTCGCCCACGACCGGGTGCACGACCCGCTGACCGGGCTGATCAACCGGTCCGCGCTGGTGACCGACGGCGACGTGGTGCTGCGCGCCGGGGAGCGCGGCCGCCCGGCCGCCCTGCTGCTGCTCGACGTCGTCCGCTTCCGGGACGTGAACAGCACGCTCGGGCACGGCGGCGGCGACGAGGTGCTGCGGGTGATCGCCGAGCGGCTCACCGGCCAGGCCCGCCCCGGCGAGCTGGTCGCCCGTACCGGCGACGACGAGTTCGCGCTGCTGCTGCCCGCCCTGACCGCGCTCGCCGACCCGGCGGGCTGGGCGCACGGCGCGCCGCACAACCTGTCCCAGGCGCTGCGCCGGGCCCGCGAGCTGGTCGAGCAGTTGCGGCTGCCGATGCAGGTGGCCGGCGTGCGGCTGGCCGTCGAGGTGACCGTCGGCGCGGTGGTCGCCCCGGCCGGGCACGTCGAGGTGAACGAGTTGCTGCGGCGAGCCGCCCTGGCCACCGGGCGGGCCAAGGAGCAGGGGCTGACCGTCGGGACGTACGACAGCGGCCAGGACGCCAGCAGCACCGACCAGTTGGCCCTGCTCGCCGAGCTGCAGGACGCGTTCGCCGCCGACGACCAGATCGTGCTGCACCTGCAGCCCGCCGTCGACCTGGTGACCGCCGAGCCGACCGGCTGCGAGGCGCTGGTCCGCTGGCGGCACCCGCGGCGCGGGCAGCTGTCGCCCGCCGAGTTCCTGCCCACGGTGGAGGGCAGCGAGCTGCTCATCCCGTTCACCCGCCGGGTGCTCGACCTGGCGCTGGCGGCCGCCGCGGACTGGACGGCGCACGGGATCGACGTACCGGTCTCGGTGAACGTCTCGGCCCGCAGCCTGACCGATCCCACCTTCCCGGCCCAGGTCACCGAGGCTCTCCGCCGGCACCGCACGCCGGCCTCCCGCCTGGTCCTGGAGATCACCGAGTCGGTCGCGGTCAGCGAGCAGGACATCGTCGACGAGGTGCTGGCCCGGCTGCGGGCCACCGGCGTGCAGATGTCGCTGGACGACTTCGGCACCGGTTTCTCCTCGCTCTCCTCGGTCACCCGCATCCCGGTCGACGAGATCAAGATCGACCGCTCGTTCGTCGACGAGATGATCGACAAGCCGGCCGCCGGCGCGGTGGTCCGCGGCGCCGTCGAGCTGGGCGCCCGCCTGGGCGTCCGGGTGGTCGCCGAGGGCATCGAGACGATCGAGCAGCGGGCGGCGCTGATCGCGCTCGGCTGCCCGTCCGCCCAGGGCTACCACTTCTGCAAGCCGATGCCCGCCGACAAGATCGTGCAGGCCCTCTCCCAGCTGCGGAGCAGCTCCTCGTCCGCCCCGATCACCCAGCTGCGCGCCGACGGCGCCTCCTGAGCCCCGCCCGGCCCCGCGGCGGAACGGACCCGACCCATCGGCGCCGGTCGTCTCGCGGGACCACGGCGTGCCGGCGGCCGGGAACCCGCGCATGACGTCCACCCGCGGGCGGACCTCGGCGGGTGAATGAACGCCGGCAAGCTGGGGATGCAGAAGCCGGTCCCATACGATCTCGTGTGTCAGACTCGTGTGTCACGGGACGATCCGGGACACACGAGTGCCAGGTCAGGAGTGCCAGGATGGCCAACCGCCTCGCGGGTGCGACGTCGCCCTACCTGCAGCAGCACCGGGACAACCCGGTCGACTGGTGGGAGTGGTCGGCCGAGGCGTTCGAGGAGGCGCGCCGGCGCGACGTGCCGGTGCTGATCTCGGTCGGTTACGCGGCCTGCCACTGGTGTCACGTGATGGCGCACGAGTCGTTCGAGGACGAGGACGTCGCCCGGCAGCTCAACGAGGGCTTCGTGGCGATCAAGGTGGACCGCGAGGAGCGGCCCGACGTGGACGCCGTCTACATGACCGCCACGCAGGCGATGACCGGGCAGGGCGGCTGGCCGATGACCGTTTTCGCCACCCCGGACGGCGATCCGTTCTTCTGCGGGACGTACTTTCCCCGGCAGAGCTTCACCCGGCTGCTCAGCTCGGTCACCACGGCGTGGCGCGACCAGCGGGACGCGGTGGTCAAGCAGGGCCAGGCGGTGGTGGAGGCGGTCGGCGGCGCCCAGATGGTCGGTGGGCCGGCCGCGGAGGTGTCCGCGGAGACGCTGACTGCCGCGGCGCGGGGTCTGGCCAAGGAGCACGACCACACGTACGGCGGTTTCGGCGGCGCCCCGAAGTTCCCGCCGCACATGGACCTGCTGTTCCTGCTCCGGCACCACGAGCGCACCGGTTCCGCGGAGGCCCTGGAGCTGGTCCGGCACACCGGCGAGCAGATGGCCCGCGGCGGCATCTACGACCAGCTGGCCGGCGGCTTCGCGCGGTACTCGGTGGACGCCCACTGGACCGTGCCGCACTTCGAGAAGATGCTCTACGACAACGCGCTGCTGCTGCGGGTCTACACCCAGCTCTGGCGGCTCACCGGGGACGTGCTGGCCCGCCGGATCGCCGACGAGACCGCCGCGTTCCTGCTGCGCGACCTGGCCACGCCGGCCGGTGGGCTGGCGTCGGCGCTGGACGCGGACACCGACGGCGTCGAGGGACTGACCTACGCGTGGACCCCGGACCAGCTCACCGAGGTGCTGGGCGCCGAGGACGGGCGGTGGGCCGCCGACCTGTTCCGGGTCACGCCGCGGGGCACGTTCGAGCACGGCACCAGCGTGCTGGTGCTGGGCCGCGACATCGACGCCGCGGACCCCGAGCTGGTGGCCCGCTGGCAGGACGTCCGCGCCCGACTGCTGGCCGCACGCTCGGCACGCCCGCAGCCGGCCCGCGACGACAAGGTGGTCGCGTCGTGGAACGGGCTGGCCGTCACGGCGCTGGCCGAGCACGGCGTACTGACCGGTTCTGATGCCTCTCGTGCCGCCGCTGCCGAGCTGGCCGGCGTGCTGGCCGACAGACATCTGGTGGACGGGCGGCTGCGGCGCGTCTCCCGGGACGGCCGGGCCGGCGAGCCGGCCGGGGTGCTGGAGGACTACGGCTGCGTCGCCGAGGCGTTCCTCGCCGTGCACCAGATCACCGCGGATCCGCGGTGGTCGCGGCTGGCGGGGGAGTTGCTGGATGTCGCGCTGGCCCGTTTCGGCACCGGGTCGGGCGGCTTCTACGACACCGCGGACGACGCCGAGAAGCTGCTCACCCGACCGGCCGACCCGACCGACAACGCCACGCCGTCCGGGCTGGCGGCGATCTGCGCGGCGCTGGTGTCGTACGCGGCGCTGACCGGTGCGACGGCGTACCGCGAGGCGGCGGACGCGGCCCTGGCCACGGTGGGCCCGCTGATCGGCGGGCATCCGCGCTTCGCCGGTTATTCGGCGACGGTCGCGGAGGCGGCGCTGAGCGGCCCCTACGAGATCGCCGTCGCCACGAACGACCTGTCCGATCCGCTGGTGACCGAGGCCTACCGCGAGGCGCCGGGCGGCACGGTGATCGTCGCCGGCGCTCCGGACCTGCCCGGTGTCCCGCTGCTGGCCGGCCGGCCGATGATCGACGGCAGGCCGACGGCGTACGTCTGCCGCGGTTTCGTCTGCGACCGCCCGGTCACCACCGCGCAGGACCTGATCGCCCGCCTCACCCGCTGATCAGTCCTCCACCGGGAGGGTTCGGCGTCCAGGAGCCGGCGCAACGGAACCGCGGAGAGCGTTCCCCCGTGCTTGTCTCGTGTCGGTGGCCGTGTTCGTCGGCCTCGATCATGGCGGCCAGGTCGTCGAGCGTGATGATCTCAGGCCCGAACCTGCCGATCACCTCTGCGCTCATGGGGCCATGCTATCGGCGCCGGGCTGATTTCCCGGAGCGGAAAACGCGTCGCTAGGCTGGGCGGGCGATGGATACCCGAACCGGTCTGCCCGTAGTCGGCATGGTGGGCGGAGGCCAGCTGGCCCGGATGACCCACCAGGCCGCGATCTCCCTCGGCCAGTCACTGCGTGTGCTCAGTGAGAAGCCTGATGACAGCGCCGCGCTCGTCGCGGCGGACGTGCCGATCGGGTCGCACACCGATCTCTCCGCACTGCGGGAGTTCGCGAAGGAGTGCGACGCGATCACCTTCGACCACGAGCATGTGCCCACCGGGCACATCGAGGCGCTCGAGGCCGAAGGTGTGAAGATCTTCCCTGGCTCGAAGGCGCTGGTCTTCGCGCAGGACAAGGGGCTGATGCGGGAGCGCCTGGCGGCGCTCGGGGCGCCGGTCCCGCGCTGGGCGCGGGTCAGCACGGCCGACGAGATCGAGACGTTCGCCGGCGGGTCCTGGCCGGTCGTGGCCAAGGCGACCCGCGGGGGGTACGACGGTCGCGGCGTGTGGATGGTCGGTTCCCGCGAGGCGGCCGAGGACCTGCTGTCGACAGGCGTCCAGCTGATCGTCGAGGAGAAGGTGCCGCTGCGGCGCGAGCTCGCGGCGCTCGTCGCCCGGTCCCCGTTCGGGCAGGTCGCGGCGTACCCGGTGGTGGAGACCGTGCAGCGGGACGGGATCTGCGTCGAGGTGATCGCGCCGGCGCCGGGGCTCGGCGAGGAGCGCGCGATCGCCGCCCAGCAGCTCGCCATCGACCTGGCCACCGAGCTGGGCGTGGTCGGCCTGCTGGCGGTGGAGCTGTTCGAGACCGAGGCCGGCATCGTGGTGAACGAGCTGGCGATGCGCCCGCACAACTCCGGGCACTGGACCATCGAGGGCGCCCGGACCTCGCAGTTCGAGCAGCACCTACGGGCCGTGCTGGACTATCCGATGGGCTCCACCGCGCTGGCCGCGCCGGTCGTCGTGATGGCGAACGTGCTGGGTGGCGAGCCCGGCGGGATCCCCCTCGACGAGCGGCTGCACCACCTGTTCGCCGAGATCCCGGACGCGCGGGTGCACCTCTACGGCAAGCAGGTCCGTCCAGGCCGCAAGATCGGGCACGTGACGGTGCTCGGCGACTCCCTCGACGAGGTGCGCGCGCGGGCCGTGCGCGCCGCCCAGTGGCTTCAGGAAGGCAAGTGATGGCACCCGTCGTCGGCATCATCATGGGCAGCGACTCGGACTGGCCGACCATGGAGGCGGCCGCCGAGGCGCTCGCCGAGTTCAAGGTGCCGTTCGAGGTCGGCGTGGTCTCCGCGCACCGCACCGTCCGCAAGATGGTGGACTACGCCGAGTCGGCGGCCGGTCGGGGCATCAAGGCGATCATCGCGGGGGCCGGCGGCGCCGCGCACCTGCCCGGCATGGTCGCCGCGCTCACCCCGCTGCCGGTGATCGGGGTCCCGGTGCCGCTCAAGCACCTGGACGGGATGGACTCGCTGCTCTCCATCGTGCAGATGCCGGCCGGCGTGCCGGTGGCCACCGTGTCGATCGGCGGGGCGCGCAACGCGGGGCTGCTCGCGGTGCGGATCCTCGGCGCGTCCGACGCGGGGCTGCGGCAGCGGATGTCGGACTTCCAGGCGGGGCTGGAGAAGCTGGTCGCGGAGAAGGACGCCGCCCTGCGGGACAAGCTGCTGGGCTGAGGATCAGAAACGCGATTCCGGCGTACGGCGTGAGCCCGCGCCCCGGCCCGCCGGCCGGGGACGCGGACTCACGCCGTACCTCCGAATCGTCTTTTATCGCATCTGAGACACGCGCGCTCTGAGCTCCTGGGTGCGCCTGCGGCTCTCGCTGGTGGCACCCAGGAAGATCAGCACCACGCCGACCGGGACCAGCATCACCCACGGACCGGCCAGGCTGAACACGAACGTGAGCGCGGCGATCACCGTGGCGATCGTGCCGATCACCACCGGGGCCTGCTGCTGGGTGCGCGAGCCGATGATCAGCGTGACCACGCCGCCGAGCAGCAGCAGCACCTCGCGGATGTCCTGGTGGCTGCCTCCGGTCAGGCCCAGCGCGATGGTCGGGACGAACGCCGCGAGCAGCGCCGGGCCGTACGCCGCCCAACTGCTCAGCTCCGGGCGGTGATGCGCCTCGACGATGCCGACGGCCAGCGCCAGCGCCGCGAACGGCAACGTGTACGCCTCCGGCAGCGCCACCTCGGCCAGCGCGATGAACAGCCACCAGCCGACGATCTCGAAGCCCACGGCCACCCAGAACAGCGTCCGGCGCTGGCTCGGTGTCCGGTCCGGGCGGGACGCGGTCAGGCCGAGCACCGCGCCCCAGGCGGCCAGCAGCGCGGCCAGGTGGGCCGGCGAGTCGAAGGCCAGCGCGCCGGCGATGGCCGCCGAGGCGTACCCGCTCCACTCCACGGTGACCGCCTCGGCCCGGAACTGGGCCAGGCCGAGCCGGGGCAGCAGCGACTCCAGGGCGAGCAGCCCGGCGCCCACGGCGAGCACCCCGAACGCCGCCCAATGCCGGTCCAGCCCCAGCGCGATCGCCCCGGCCAGCACGAACATCTGGCCCATCAGCGCGGCGAACAGCCAGCCCAGCAGGCGGGCGGTCGAGGTGCGCCCGGCGATCGCGGCGACCAGCCCGACGCCGACCGCGGCGCCCAGCGTGAACAGCGTCAGGTCGGCGCGGGCCAGGCTGCCGAACAGCCCGGCGCCGCCGGCCAGCAGGCCGATCACGAACACGACGGTGCGGGTGCCGCGCAGCAGCGGCGACCGGCTCGCCACCGGCGGCAGGGTGAGCGCCAGCCCCAGCATCGAGATGGTGAAGACGGCAAGCGCCGCGCCGGTGGCCGCCGGGAACCCGGCGTGCAGGGCGATCGGCGTGATCAGCAACGTGAGCGCCACCCCCGGCAGGATCACCGGGACGGTCTCGGCGGGCCGCCCGCCGAAGCCCAGCGCGGCCAGCGCTGCCGCGCCGGTGAGCAGCACCGCGGCCAGCGCACTGGTCGCGTCGACATTCCCGGCGTCCGGTGCGAGCAGGGCCGGGACCGGGCCGTCCCAGACCGACCCGAGCTGCCGCAGCGGGTCGAACAGAGCCGCCCGCAGGGCCGGGGCCAGCGAGAACAACGCCAAGACCGTGGGCAGCAGGGCGAGCATCACCGCGCCGGTCGCCGGATCGCTCCGCCAGCGCTGGACCAGGCCGCCGCCGCGCAGCCGCCGGGCCCGCTGGTAGCGGATGTCGCCGGCCGGGAACTCCTCGACCACCGACGGCCGCAGCGGCGCCGGGACCGCCCCGCGCAGCATCTCGGCGAGCACGCCGAGCAGGGCGGCGGCCGCGGCGTAAAGCGCCGTGGGGTACGACGTGGGGACCGACACCAGCGCGGTCACTGTCGCGCCGAGCACCAGCCCGATGGTGGCCCACGGCAGGTACTGCGGGACGTGCCGGCCCAGCATGGCCAGCAGCGCCAGGCCGAGGCTGGAACCGGCCAGCGCGGCGGTCAGCACCACCTGGGCGCTGTCGCCCTGCTCGGCGGAGAACGCCGCGAACGTGCCGGGCAGGGCGAGCAGCACCGCGCCGGTGGCGGCGCCGCCGACCTGCGCGCGATGGTCGGGCAGCGGATCGGCCCGGCCGCGGGCCGCGACCGCGATCAACGTGCCCAGCAGCACGACGGTGAGCAGCGCCATCCCGGTCGACCAGGGACGGGCCAGGCCCACCGCGGCCGCGTGCAGCAGCACCATGGCGGCGACCGCGGCCCGGGCCCGGGCGCCCTGCGGGTCGTTGGTGGCCAGCGCGGCCAGGGCGTACGCGGTGGCCGCCGCGGCGCCGATCAGCAACGGCGACCACCAGGGCAGCCCGAGCGCCCACGGAGCGCCCATCACGGCCAGCGCGGCGCACACCCCGGAGGCGTAGTGCGACCACGGCCTCGGCAGCGCGATGGCCGCCGTGATGGCGATCAGCACCAGGGCGAACGGCGCCTGCCAGGCGCCCGGCGGCGGGGTGGCGGCGAAGTGCTCGACGTCGGCGGCCCAGATCGGGCCGGGCGCGGAGAGGATCCTCAGGCTGCCGCCGACCGCCTGGTAGCCGGCGAGCGCGGCGACCACCAGCGCGGCGATGCCGAGCCCTCGGGAGGGCCCGCGCTTCCAGTCCTCCTGCAGCACCGTCACACCCATGCCGACCAGCAGGATCACCACGCCGGCCACGGCCAGCGGGGCGGTCGGGAAGGCCAGCGCCGCGACCCGGGCCAGGGCGCCGCAGATCGCCACGGTGGCGGCCGCGGCGGCCCAGTCCGGACCGTCCATCATCGTGTCCGTACGACCGCGGTTGTCGATGGTCTTGGCGAAGAACAGCAACAGCCCCGCGGCCAGCAGCAGCGCCCCGACCGCGACGTCGGCCGGCGCCCGGCCGGGCGCGAACAGCGCGGCCGCGGCCAGCGTCAGCGCGCCCAGGCCGGTGCCGGCGGTCAGCGGGAAGCTGATCTCGCGGCGGGCCACCTGGTAGACAGCGGCGTAGCTGAGCGTGCCGGCCACCGCGAGGAAGCCGGCGGCCAGCGCCGGGACGGTCGCCGCGGCGGTCGGCGGCGGGCCCTGACCGGTGTCCGAGATGGCCAGCGCGGCGGTGACCGCGGCGCCCGGGACGGCCAGCGCGGCAGCGCCGGACGCCCAGTCGCCGATCACCCAGGCGAAGATCTTGAACGGGATCTGCCGGGCCGCGATGGTCACCATCACGCCGGCGCCGGCCAGCGCGGTCAGCACCGCGGCGGTCAGCCAGGTCGCGGAGAGCGCGGCGCCGGCCCCGAACAGGCCCACCACGCCGGCCGCGGCCACGTGGGTGATCGCGATCCGCCGGGTGGTCGACCAGAGGCCGCCGGCGCCCAGAGCGATCGAGGCCAGCACCAGCGGCCAGGGCGCCTCGGACCAGTTCAGCCCGAGCGAGGCGGGCAGGGCCAGGGCGGTCATGGCGACGCCGATGACCGCGCCCTCGTGCCGGATCCCGGCCGGCAGGGCGAGCGCCGCGGCGATCGTCACCAGCAGCGCGCTGAACACCAGCAGCCAGCCTGACGGGCCGACCGCCTCGGTCAGCACCCGGGAGTAGTCGGCGGTGTCGGCGTGCCAGATCGGGCGGGCCGCGGCCACCGGGGCGATCGCGGCGCGGATCGCGTCGATCGCCACCAGCAGGCCGATCAGGGCCAGCGCGCCGGCCGACGCGTACTGCGGGCCGGTGCGGACCGTCTCCGGCAGCCGGCCGACCACCGCGCCGGTGATCGCCACCGCGGCGGCCGCGATCACCAGCGTCCAGCGCGGGTCGGCCACGTCGGCCACCCGCGCCGCGGCGCCGATCACGGTGAGCGTGAGCACGCCGCCGGCGATGTGCCGGGCCAGCGGCTGGTCCAGCAACTGGGCCGCGGCCACCCCGGTGAGCGCCGCGGCGACCAGGATCAGGCCGGAGCGCAGCGCGTCCGGCACCGTCTGCGCCTGCAGCAGGGCCACCGAGGAGTAGAGCAGGGCGCCCGCGCACGCGAAGCAGAGCAGGGCGAAGGTCAGCTCGCGCAGCCACTCCGCGGAGGGCGGCTCGGCCGGCGCGGTGAGCGGGACGGACCCGGCCGGCGGGGCGCCCTCCGGACGCGGACCGGGGAAGATCCGGGTCGGGATCCAGCGGCGGCGCCTCGGCTTGAGGCCGGAGATGATCAGATCCGGCTCTTCCGGCTGCGACTCCGGCCGGGGCTCCGGCTCGGCTCCGGTCTCCAGCTCCGCCGCGTTCGCCCGGTCCGCGAAGGTGGGCCGGCCCAGCGGCCAGCGCGGCACCAGCCGCCCTCGCTTGATCACCCGGGTGAGCAGCAGCAGGTCGAGGACGGCCACCGCGGTCAGCGCCAGCCCCCAGCCCGCCGGGCTCTGGATCCACGGGTACACCAGCAGCGGCGCCACCGGCTGGGTGGCGATCACCGTGGCGTACCGCGGGATGGCCAGCTTGGTGGCCCCGGCGTAGAGGAAGCTGCCCACCGCGGTGACGGCGAACGTGAGGCCCAGGTAGAGCGGGGTCGCGACGTCCGATCCGCCGCCCAGCGGGCTGCCGTGCAGCGCGTACAGCGTCATCGGCAGCAGGATCAGGCCGACCGCGGCGATCGTCTCGGCGGTCGAGGTCAGCGTGCGGCGGGCCACGCCCGGCGCCACGCTCAGCGCGATCGCGGTGAACAGCGCCAGGATCACCGCCCGGGCCACCGGGTTGGAGAACGCCACCCCGGCGAAGACCACCGCGGCCACGCCGATCAGCAGCGCGCCCAGGCCGAGCAGGATGTTCTGCACCGACTGGGTGGACGCCTCCGGCGCGTGCTCCACCGGGCCCGCCGGCTGCCGGGCCGGGCGCCGCGCGGGGCCCTCCGGGCCATCCGCGGTGGGCCGGCGGCGGGCGCTGCTGGCCGGCTGTGGTGGTGGCTCCTCGTCCGGGCCGGCCACCCGGGCGCCGGGCGGCGGCGGGGGTGGGAAGTCCTCGGCCGGGTGCCGCGTGGCCGAGGAGGCGCGCTTGGACTTGCCCGTCCTCTTCTTCTGCGCGTGCGCCAGGATGTCGCGCTGGAACTGGGCCGCCTGGATCTTGCTGGCGATCTTGGTGCGGGTGGAGGCAGCCTCCATGTCCTGCTGCTTGAGCGCCGCTATCGAGGCGTCGATGCGAGACAGTTGCTCGCCGTAGTCAGGCTCCTCAGCCTTCGCCACCGGACCTCCTAGCCAGCGTGCCGCTCAGTAGTTAGAGCATGCCGGTATGCCACCTCATTAGAACAGTCTCAACCGGGTGGAGATCTGTTGAAACGGACCCGAACCCGGCACTGACCTCGCTTGCCCGCGGGCGGCGGCGATATTCGGCACAGTCAGGTTCCATTGCCCGGCGTACGCTACGCGCCAGTAACATTGCGCGCGGGACAGTTGAAGAGGGAAGGGCAAGCGAGCATGTCTGATTTCGACGCCTACCGGCTGCCGGAGGACCACGAGACCATCCGCGCCGCCGTGCGCGAGGTCTGTGACGCCCGGGTGGCGCCCCACGCCGCCGAGGCCGACGAGACCGGGGAGTTCCCGAAGGCGTCGTACGACGCTCTGCGGTCCTCCGACTTCCACGCCCCGCACATCCCGGTGGAGTACGGCGGCGCCGGCGCCGACGCCCTCGCCACCGCCATCGTGATCGAGGAGGTGGCGCGCGCCTGCGCCGCGTCCTCGCTGATCCCGGCGGTCAACAAGCTCGGCTCGCTGCCGCTGATCCTGTCCGCCTCGGAGGACCTCAAGCGCAAGTACCTGAGCAAGGTCGCGGCGGGCGAGGGCATGTTCTCCTACTGCCTGTCCGAGCCGGAGGCCGGCTCCGACGCCGCCTCGATGACCACCCGCGCCGTCCGGGACGGCGACTCCTGGGTGCTCAACGGCGTCAAGCGGTGGATCACCAACGCCGGCGTGTCGGAGTACTACACGGTCTTCGCGGTCACCGACCCGGCCGCCCGCTCCCGCGGCATCTCCGCGTTCGTGGTGGAGAAGTCCGACCCCGGGGTCAGCTTCGGGGCGCCGGAGAAGAAGCTGGGCATCAAGGGATCGCCGACCCGCGAGGTCTACTTCGACAACGTGCGGATCCCGGCCGACCGGATGATCGGCGCGGAGGGCACCGGTTTCGCGACCGCGATGAAGACCCTCGACCACACCCGGGTCACCATCGCCGCCCAGGCCATCGGCATCGCCCAGGGCGCGCTGGACTTCGCGCTCGGCTACGCCAAGGAGCGCAAGCAGTTCGGGAAGTCCATCTCGGAGTTCCAGGGGCTGCAGTTCATGCTCGCGGACATGGGGATGAAGCTGGAGGCGGCCCGGCAGCTGACCTACGCCGCGGCCGGCAAGAGCGAGCGGGGGGACGCCGACCTGACGTACTTCGGCGCGGCGGCGAAGTGCTTCGCCTCCGACGTGGCCATGGAGATCACCACGGACGCGGTGCAGATTCTGGGCGGGTACGGGTACACGCGCGACTACCCGGTCGAGCGCATGATGCGCGACGCCAAGATCACCCAGATCTACGAAGGCACGAATCAGGTTCAGCGGATTGTGATGGCGCGGCAGCTTTTGAAGGACTAAAAGAGGCTGTTTCCGCAGCTCAGAGGTGTTGTGGCCGGGGCATGAACGCCCGGCCACTTTCTGTACCCGCCCGATCGCATTGCGTGTTACTTTCGGTCGTTCGCGGTTGTTTTCGGTTGTCATCCTGGCCAAATCCTGGCCAAGCTCATAGATATATTCAAGGATAACGATCAATTTAGTCCTCAATCGACGGTGATCGCACCACTCGGTGGCTGCGGTGATTCGTTCCGAGCTGCCCGTCACAGATTGCGTGGCTGGCGGGTTTGGGTCATGGCTACCCTGTGTAGTGCTCCGGCGGGTGACGAGCCAGGCGGCCAATCAGCTTGCGATCTCTCCGGCGCTCGCCGGCGCTGGCGAGCGGAGACGTTCCTCGACCGGAGCAGCGAGGTTGGCTCGCGGGATGCTGCCATACTCGCGGCGTGCCCCAGCTTCATGCGCTCGACGTCGTGGGATTGCTGCTGGCGTTCGTCACGTTCGGTTTCTCGCCAGCGTGTGGATCATCGGCAGCGTTCAGGGTGCCCGCGACGAGGCCGCGGCCCGACGCTTCGAATGCCGGACAGTGCTGACCGGGGTCCTGGCCGCCATGACCGCTGTCGTTGCGATCATCACCAAGGGCCCGATACGGGTCGCGATGTTCGCGATCTTGGCCGTCGCGATGGCCGTAGTAAGGATCCGGTCGCGGCATCGTGAGTCCTCACCGCATCCACGCCGAGCAAGACACGGCGATCGGTGACTACATCCGCTGGCACAACCGGCGCGCTCGCCCGAAAACGGGATGCATGTCCAAGTTCAAGATCCGGCAACCGGATTACCCGTTCAAGGTGGCATGACGAGGCACTGGCGGCATGCGGCACCACGGAAAATTACGCCGCGTCTGAAGCCCGATAGAGGTCTGCGGTCATTCAGCCGGGGATAAGACTGGTTGAACATAGAGCAGGACAAGAGTGTCGGCAAGATTATCATCGGGATCCGACCTTCCTGATGTGATCCGGGCCGGAGGCAGTCCCGCCGGCGAGACGACTCGAGGTGCTCGCTGCCTGCGTAAATCGTGCGCAACCGGCTCAGACGAGGACTCGACAGGTGAATGTATCGGGCAATAGCCCCGTAGGATTCGGCCGTGCCGCGGCACGTCCCAAGTGGTGAGCGCGGGACGTCGCTTCCATTCGTGATGACAGAGGGGGAACCCGCGTAGATGAAGAGCCTCTCTCTAAGACGGTCACCGTATCTGCCGGTGCTGCGACATCCCGTGCTGGCGCGTCTGCTGCCCAGCCTCAGTCTGTCCACCCTGGGTGACGGCATGGCTGTGCTCGCGGTGAGCTGGTTCGCTCTGCAGCTGGCTCCCGCCGATCATCGGGACACCTGGGTGGCCGTCGCGGTCGGCGCCTACACGCTGCCTGCCACCGTGGGAACGTTCGTCCTCGGTCGCTTGATGCGCGGCCGTACCGGTGCTCAGCTCGCCGGCTGGGATGCCACCCTGCGGGGTGCTGCGCTGGCGGCGATCCCGTTGTGCTGGGCCCTGGGCGTGCTCGACATCAAGGTTTACATCCTGTTGCTCGGTATTTCCTCGCTCCTGCATTCGTGGGGCTCGGCCGGCCGCTTCACGCTGATCGCCGAGGTGCTCCCCGAGAAGGACCGGCTCGCCGGTAACGCCGTGCTGAGCACCTTGACGAACCTGATGAACATCCTGGGTACGTCGCTGGGCGGCGTGCTGATCGCCACCAGCGGCGCGCCGCTGGTGTTCGGTATCGACGCCGCGACGTTCTTGATCCTGGCGGTCACATATGTCTTCGTACGCCGGGCGGTGCCCGGACTGCCGAAGACGAAGGAGAAGGCGTCCCGGTCGGCCGGCCTCCGGATCATTCGCACCGAGGCGCGGCTGTACAGCCTGGTCGCTCTGTCCTTCTGCTTGTTCTTCATGTTCGGGCCGGTCTATGTCGCGCTGCCGGTCCATGTCTCCGAGGACCTGCATGCGTCCGCTGCCGTCCTGTCGGCCTACTTCACCGTGTTCGGCCTCGGCTCGGTGATCGGCGGGTTCGGCGCCGGCTACCTGCGGCGCCTGCCACCCTGGACCGCCATTGTCGGAGTCGTGCTGCTCCTGGGTCTCGTGATGATCCCGATGGGCCTCGGCGTGCCGGTCGTGGTCGCCATGATCTCGTTCGGGGTCACCGGCTTCATCTGGGCACCGTACACCGCGTTGTCCATGTCGGTGTTCCAGAACACCATGCAAGCGGATCGTCTGCCGCAGGTGTTGGCGGCCAACGGCGCCGTGACCGTGGTGGCGATGCCGCTGGGCACGCTGCTCTCCGGCCCGCTGATCGGCGTGTTCGGTGCCCGGGGAACCCTGCTGGCCTGCGCCGTCGGCATCGCTTCGGTGGGCGCGATCGCCGCTCTGCTGTTGTTCCGGACGGACGGGCTCGGCGCGCTGCGGTTGCGTCCAGCCACCGTCGACCCGGACCCGGACCCGAACGCCGTGGCCAGACCGGAGTCCGCGGTGGAACCGAGAGCGGCCGCTCCGTCCGGGTCGGGCCGACGAGACCACTGAGATCCCGTCTTCACGGACGGCGGAGCCGTTAAGTGAAGCCCCGACAG
>NZ_BOMW01000037.1 GCF_016862395.1 Actinoplanes siamensis
CACTAGAGCGTCCGCCACGGCCGAGGTCGGCGCATGGGAGAGCGCCCATCCGGGCGGACACCACCACATGCGCCGACCATGATCTCCGCTCGGACCGGCGGCACGAGGCGCCATCCCGATTACGCTGAGTGGCGGCGCCAGTGAGGTGAGGGTGCGCCCGTTCCCGTGCGCATGGGTGCGGCTCCGCCGCGGTGATCATCGACGGCGTACGCGGGTCCGGGGCCGCGGCCGGCACGGACCGCACGCCGTCCGGCCGGCGCACGGCGACCGGCCGTTACGACGTCGATCTCACGTCGGGTGTCTCGAACCTCACCGCCGACCGGCGGTAACCTGGCGTTCGTCGACCAGGTAGCGTGTACCGGCCCCGCCCGGAAGAGAAAGAGGCCCCGATTGATGCCGGTCACCGCCGCGACCGTTCTCGCTTCTCGGCAGCCGGCGCTGGCCCCGGTCTTCGGGACTCTCACCCTGTTCACCGGCCGGATGGGCTCCGGCAAGAGCACCCTCGCCCTGCAGAACGCGTTCAACCGCCGCCAGGCCGGCCGCCCCGGAGTGCTGTTGACCAGCCAGGACCGGGCCGGCGAGGGGATCATGTCGTCCCGGCTCGGGGTCACCGCGGACGCCGTCGAGGTGGGTCCGGAGATGGACCTGGTGGCTTTGGTCACGGAGCGTGTTCCCGCCGGGGGTTTCGTGATCGCCGACGAGGCGCAGTTCCTCACCCCGGCCCAGGTGGAGCAGTTGGCCTGGGCCGCCGACGAGCTCGGTGTCGACATCGACTGCTACGCCATCACGACCGATTTCCTGTCCCGCCTGTTTCCCGGCGCGCAGCGGCTGGTCGAGCTGGCCGACGTGATCGTCCCGCTGCAGGTGGAGGTGACCTGCTGGTGCGGGCGCCCGGGCCGGCAGAACGCGCGCATCGTCGACGGCCAGGTGGCTCGGGCCGGCGAGCAGGTGGCGGTCGGCGACACCACGGAGACGTCAGCGGTCTCCTACCGCGTGCTCTGCCGCCGTCACTGGCGCAACGGCGAGCCCGGCCCGGCATGAACTCATGAATCCGGCAATTCCGCGGGACGCAGCGCTGTCAGGCGCCGCGTGAACCACGCCGGAGCTCCGCGTGATCCACGGGACAGGGGCTAACACTTCCCCGACCCCCAGGCCCGGCACACCACGGTCCACATGTCAGCGGTCTGCAACCGCACCTCACCCCCGGCCTTCTTCACGACCGCACCACCGTTCCCCAGCGGCACGTCCATCGATCCCCCGGGCGGCAGGACCGTACGTTCCCGGAACCGGTACTGATACCGCCCACCGATCACCACATGCCCCTGCAGGTCCACGGCCCGCCGACTCACGTTGACCACCGAGACCCTCCCGGCCCCGTCGTGCGCCACCTGGAGGTCGATCTTCCCGGTCAGCGGGCTGCCACAGCGCACCCGGCACGGGTAGACGAACGCCTGCCGCAGATCCCCTTGCGGGTCGAAGAGGTACGCCCCGTCCCCGGCCCCCGGCCGCACCGGATCGACGTTCGTCAGGATCGGCGCGGTCAGCCCCCAGTACTTGTCGGTGGCCGTGTCCCGTCCCTTACCCACGTGCACGTAGATCCGCCCACCGGCCGGCACCACCGTCCCGCGCTTGAACGTGTACCGCCGCAGCCCCGAATCGCGCACCCACCAGCCGCTCACGTCCACCGTCCGGGAGCCCGGGTTGCCGATCCGGATCCACTCCCCGTTCAGGTCGAGCGTGTCCGTCCCGTCCGGGTCGCTGTTGGCCGAGACGGTCAGCCGGGCGCCCCGCGCCGGCCCGGCCCCGCAGTAGTCGTCGTCCCAGATCCGCCGGTGAGCGAGCGCCGCGTCGGCGGACGCCACCGCGTACACCGAATCCCAGGCGGTCTCGCCGGGGAACGACAACCCCAGCACGAACCCGGACCGCACCAGGTCCTGCCCGATGTCCAGCCACCGGCCCTTGATCTTCACGGCCACGGACCGCAGCGGCCGGCCGCGGCTGCTGCTGCTCGCGTGCTGCGCGGTCAGCCGCACCACCCCCTTGCCGGCCTTGACCAGCTGCTCCACCCGGGCGGTGGCCTCCAGCGCGTGGCACTCGCCACGGCGCCTGGCCGGCCTGGGCGAGTAGGCGTACTGCTCCATCGCCTGCACGCCGATCACGCGAATCGACCGGGCCCGCTTGCCGGCCACGCTGACCAGCAGCGTGTCACCGTCCGGCACCCACGCCACCGTGCCGGTCCAGACAACGCATCGCGGGCTCCCGGCGCCGGGCCGGCAGGCGACGGTGGCGGCCTGCGCCGGTGCGGAGAATCCGGACACCAGCAGAGCGGCGGAGGCGGCAAGGGTCGCGAGGCGGCGGAGCATGCCCGCAAGATCGGCAGGGCCCGGTTGCGGTCCGAGTTCCCGACCGATGCGCCCCGGTTGCGATCCTCCAGATCCGGGACGCGATGTCGGGGTACGACCGGAGGCCCCACCGGTGCGGAGCACCAGCCACGACCGGCCGACCGGAGCCGCGCTCGCGGGAAACACCAGGGCCGAGATGCGTGCCAGGGCCGCGCTCGCGTGGAACACGGCGCCGCACCTGGTCGAGTGGGCCCAGCGCACCGGCGCCGGGGTTCTTCCCGCCCAGATAGTCAGCTAACGCCAGCTGATCGCCCTGGCCCGCGTCTTCGTGGCGGCGCCCCGCGTGGTCGTGCTCGACGAGGCGACGTCCAGCCTGGACCTGCGTTCGGAACTGCGGGTGGAGGCCGCGGGGTGTCTCGCGGGCGCGGACACACGCCCCGGTGCCGGCCTGGGCCGGCACCGGGTCGTTCCGGCAGCCCCGGACGGCGCGTGGCGCGGGAGGGGATCAGCGCACCGGAACCAGGAAGGCGAAGACCCGCACGCCGACCGGGCCGCCGGGCAGCGGCGCCGGAGCCGACGCGGACACCTTCATGCCGACCTCCCACGGCTCGCCGTCCAGGAAGACCTCGTTCGTCAGCATCTGCCCGTCCTGGTACGCCATGAAGAACCGCAGCGCGTGCACCGCCCGGCTCAGCGGAACCTCCCGCAGCGCGGCCAGCAGCTGGTCGAGCAGCGGCTCCGCGGACGGCACCGGCTCGGTCGCGAACAGATCCACCTGCGCGCCCAGCAGCAGGTCGAACGCGCCGGCCGGATGCTCGTAGCGCTCGATGTGCACGTGCTCGGCGGCGACCCGCCGATCGAGCAGGGCGGCGATCATCGGGTACGCCACGGCACGCTCGAACATCGCCAGCGTCTGGAAGATGGCGTCCTTCCAGGTCGGCGCCACCCCCACGCAGCTCTCCACCATCCACGGCCGGGCCAGCGCCGGATGGTTCACCGCGAAGTTCACCTGCGCCACCACCAGCTCGGGCGCCGGCCGCGGATGCGCCGCCAGGGTGGCCCGGAACTCGGTCTCGCCCAGCGTGAGGTCGCTGCCGAGAGCGACCCCGTACGCCGCCATCCAGTGCGCGAACACCGAGGCCGGCGACGGCACGCCGCCGCTGCCGTTCCCGATCGGCGGCAGCGGCTCGGCCAGCGCCACCATCCCGAGCGTCACATGCTCCAGCTGGGCGCCGTCCCGCAGCGCCTGGCCGACCGCGGCCACCTCGCTGCTGTACCCGGCGATCCGCGCGATCTCGCTGTCGTCGGCGACCGTCGCGCGCCGCGCCGCCGCCTGGAAGACCGGATCGTCAGCGAGGCGCCGCTCGGTGTCCCCGTCCAGGAACCGGTCGTCGAGCTCGACGCCGTCCAGGATCCGGCGGCCGAACGCGAGCGGCAGGAAGTATGTCAGCCGGTCCGCCAGCCACGGCTCCAGCCCACCGCTGAGCAGCTTGTTCTTGACCGCGTCCCCGGGCACCGGTTCCGCGCTCTCGCAGAACGCCGTGACCGCGACCACAACCGCCTCGTCGAACATCGCGTGAGCCTACCCCCACCGATCCCGGTGGCAAGTCCTCGCCGCCGCGGCATCCGGCCTCGTTGTCCCGGCCGCTGGCGCACGGTGCACAATCCCTCATGGCCGCTTCCGCGCTCCGCGCTCTCCTCACCTCCGGCCGGGTCACCCACGTGCCCGGCGTCCACGATCCGCTCACCGCCGCGCTCGCGGTCGCCGCCGGGCACCAGGCCGTCCACCTGTCCAGCGCCGCCGTCTCGGCGACCATGCTGGGCCGGTCCGACCTCGACTTCGTGCACGCCACGCAGATCGCCGACCGGGCGGCCACGCTGGCGCCGGCCCTGCGCGGGGTCCCGTTGCTGGCCGACGCGGGCACCGGCTACGACAGCCCGCCGGACGCGGTGTGGACCGGGCTCGCGTACGCCCGGGCGGGCGTCTCCGGCCTGGTTCTCGGCGACCGGAGTCCGGACCACCCGGCCGTCCTCCGGATCCGGGCTCTGGCCGACCAGGTGCCGGAGCTCGCGGTCGTTGCCAAGATCGAGGTGTACGCGGTGAGCGGGCTCGCCGGGACGATCGAGCGCTGTGCCGCGTACGCGGAGGCGGGCGCCGACGCGGTGTTCCTGCCGACGGCGGGCCGGCCGTGGTCCGCGGACGACGGCGTACCCGGGATCGAGGAGCTGGCCGCGGTCGGCCGGGCGCTTCCGGGCGTACCCCTGGTCGTGGAACGCAGCGAAGCCGCCGGTCACCGGACCACCTGGACCGACGCGGAACTCGCCGCGGCCGGCGTGCGCCTGGTGCTGCACCCGGTCGCCGCCCTGCTGGCCGCGATGCGGGCGGCGTCGCTCACCTATCGTGCCCTCGCCGAGACCGGAACCGCCGACCGGGTGGACCGGTTGCCGTGGGCGGCGTTCACCACCCTGGCCGACCCGGCCGAGGCCCACGGCCCGGACGCCGCTCACGTCCCCGAGGGTCTGCAGACCTGAGGACGCACCGCACCGGCCGCCTCCCGCTGGGCCGCGGACATCAGGTCGCACCGGGGGGCGGGGCTACTGTTGATCATGATGGTTGTTAGCGTCCCTGCGTGAGCGATCAGCTGCCACCCCCGCCGAGCCCGGCTCAGCCACCCCACTCGCCCGACCCGGCGCCGTCGGCGGAAGCGGCCGGCGCCGTCCCGGCCACCCAGGAGCCGGAGACGACCGCCCTGCCCGGCGAACCCGCGACGGCCGCGTATCCGGCCACGGATCCGACCTTCCACTACCCGCAGCCCGATCCGACGGCGCCCTACCCGGCTCAGGCCTTCCCGCCCGCCGCACATGCCGCGCCGGCCCCGCCCTACCCGGGACACCCCGCGCCCGGCCACCCGCCGGCCGGGTACCCGGGTGCGCCGCTTCCGGCCACCTATCCCTTCGCCGGGTACCCGGGTGCGCCGCTTCCGGCCGGCTACCCGCACCCCGGCTGGGGTCCGCCCGTCCCGCCGCCCGCCCAGCCGACCAACCGCTTCGCGATCACCGCGCTGATCACCGGCCTGGTCGGCCTGGTCCCGCTCGGCGTCATCTTCGGCATCCTGGCGATCCGGCAGATCAACCGCACCCGCGAGCCCGGCCGCGGCCTGGCCGTCGGCGGCATCATCGCGGCCGGTCTCTGGATCTACGTGATCTACGTGATCATTTCGTTCACCGCCGTCTTCCAGGGCATCGACCAGGCCGTGGACCGGCACGACGACCCGCTCGGCGACCGGCGGGCGCAGGCCGGTCTGTACCCGGGCGTGTGCATCGACCGGATGCGCGGCACCACGGCCGGCGACCTCACCACCGTGCCCTGCTCCAGCCCGCACGAGGCCGAGGTGTACTCGGTGTTCACCCTGCCCGGCGGCGCCTGGCCGGGCCAGTCCACGGTGCGCGGGACGGCCCTGGATGGCTGCGACCGGGACGCCGAGCGCTACCGCACCGGCGCGGACGCGGACCTGGACGTCCGGGCGCTGTATCCGCGGTCGGCCACGAGCTGGTCCGTCGACCGCGGTGTGGTGTGCATCGCCGTCGACCCGGACGGCCCGCGCACGGGTTCGCTGTTCGACTGAGCGCGCGAGGCGGCGGCCGCCCGGCGCCGTGCGTGACCGCGGCCCACCGGGCCGGCGCGGCGCCCGGCGGACGTACCCCTCACTCCGCCGCGACGCGCGCGTCCTCCTCGGCCATCGCCTCCTGGCGGCCCGGCTCCTCGCGCAGGATCGCCGCGTTCAACCACTCGTCCGGGATCGCGAACGCCTCCACCAGCGTCCCCAGATGCGGCCGCAGCTCCCTCAACAGGTCGTTGATCACCGCCGTGACCGCTTTGGACCGGTTCGGGGTCAGCCGCCCGTGCTCCAGGAACCAGCCCCGGTCGGCTTCGATCGTGGTCAGCGCGTACAGGTCGCAGACCCGGTCGAGCAGTGCTTTCACCGCCGGGTCGGTGGCCCGCTCGATGCCGGCGACGAACGCCTCCAGGGTGATCCGGTCGATGTGCGCGGTCGCGGTCTTCAGCACGTGGTCCTGGACGTCGTTGAAGATGTCGAACGGCCGGTCCTTCTTGGCCGCGGCGCCGCTGCGGAGCCGGCGGATGGCGCCCTCCAGCACGTGCTTCTCGCGGTCCTCGAACATCGTCAGGTGCCAGCCCCGATCGGTGACGGCGACCTCCTCGCCACGGCCGGGGACCGCGGCCACCAGGCGCTGGATCAGGCCGCGGGCGGCGGTGCGCTCCAGCACCATCTCGCGGACCTGCTCGGCGACGAACGTGGCGCGGCCCCAGCCGTCGAGCGAGCCGAAGGCGTCCCGGTAGCCGGTGAGCAGGCCCTTCGCGACCAACTGGAGGAGCACCGTGTTGTCGCCCTCGAACGTGGTGAACACGTCGGTGTCGGCCTTCAGCGCGGGCAGCCGGTTCTCCGACAGGTAGCCGGCGCCGCCGCAGGCCTCGCGGCACATCTGGATCGTCCGGGTGGCGTGCCAGGTCTGCGCGGCCTTCAGCCCGGCCGCCCGCGACTCCAGCTCGCGCTGGCGGTGCTCGTCGGCCGGGCCGGGGCCGGACTGCACGTCGGCGAGCGTGCCGACCAGTTCCTCCTGGGCGAACGCGTACGCATACGTCGTGGCCAGCGCCGGGATGAGTTTGCGCTGGTGGGCGAGGTAGTCGTTGAGGACCACCTCACGGTCCGCGCCGGGGACGCCGAACTGGCGGCGGGTGTCCCCGTACCGGATCGCGATGGTCAACGCCGCGCGGGTCGCGGCGGAGGCCGCGCCGCCCACCGTGACCCGGCCGCGGACCAGCGTGCCCAGCATGGTGAAGAAGCGGCGGGTGTCGTTCTCGATCGGGCTGGAGTAGGCGCCGTCCGGCGCGACCTGGCCGTACCGGTCGAGGAGCATGTCCCGCGGCACTGTCACGTGCTCGAAGCCGATCCGGCCGTTGTCGACGCCGAGCAGGCCCGCCTTGTGGCCGGCGTCGCCGAGCGTGACGCCGGGCATCGGGTTGCCGTCGGCGTCCCGGATCGGCACCAGCCAGGCGTGCACGCCGTGGTTCCGGCCCTGGGTGATGAGCTGGGCGAAGACCACCGCCATCCGGCCGTCCCGGGCCGCGTTGCCGATGTAGTCCTTGCGGGCCGCCTCGTGCGGGGTGTGCAGGTCGAACGTCTGGGTCTCCGGGTCGTACACGCAGACGGTGCGCAGCTTCTGGACGTCGGAGCCGTGACCGGTCTCGGTCATCGCGAAGCAGCCCATGATCTCGGTGGAGATGATGCCGCGCAGGTACGCCTCGTGGTGCCGCTCGGTGCCGAGCGCCACCACCGCGCCGCCGAACAGCCCCCACTGCACGCCGGCCTTCACCATCAGCGACAGGTCCGCGTACGCCAGCATCTCGGCCGCCACCACCGACCCGCCCGGGTCGCCCAAGCCGCCGTAGGCGGCCGGGAACGCCGACGCCACGCCGACGTCGGTGGGGATCTGCCGGATCAGTGCGGAGACCCGCTCCCGGGCCTGCTCGCCGGTCTCGCCGTGCACCGCGGCGAAGCCCGCTTTGCCGAGCTCGTCGCGCACCGCCTGCCGGACGTGTGCCCACCGCCCGTCCAGGACATCCCGGAGGTGGGCAGCGTCGATGGAGTCGCCGATCATGACGAGAAGCTAATCACGCGCGCGACGCCGAGCGGCCGCCGGACCCGTCCAGAACGCCGGAAAGTCATGAGATGACGCGGACCTCGGCGGTGATCTCCGCCGGGGCCCGCGTCGTCTCGTCGCGCTGTGTCACTCCTCGCCGGCGCCCAGGTGCCACGGAACGACAAGCGGGTGGCGCGCCTCGTCACGCGCGGCGATGCCCTCCATCGAGCGCGTGTACTGGCGGCGCGTGATGTCGCCGTCCATCAGCTGGCCGCACAGCACGCCTTCCAGGCTCCGCGGCGCGAGGAAGGACTCCGGGACGACCAGCGGTTCTTCCGCCTTTCGCGCCTCGGCACGGACTCCGCGCACCGCGAGCACGCAGGCGGCGGCCAGGACCAGGATGAGCAGGAACAGAACTAGCATCGCCACCGCCTTGTCGAATCCGAGCGGGCCTTGCGCGCCCGCCTCGACAAAGCAAACGGATCACAGGGCGTATCGGTTCGACGGTTTCCGCACATCTCTCAGCCGGTGCGGATCCGGGCGCCTCACATGGTCACGACCGCATGCCGGCAACTCCCCTGTCGAGGGATGCCAGCCCCAGTGATCTCTGACTAGTGTCCAGATGTGCCCGGATAAATCCGGTTCACCACTTAAGCAAGCAATGGCTGTTGTGCGCGGACCGGGCCGTTAGTCCACATTGTTCAGGGAGCAGCATGCCCTACGACTACGACAGCTTCAGCCGGCTGGCCGGCCCACCCGACCCGCCACCGCCCGGCGACTACCGGGTCCGGCTGCAGCGGCTGACCCGCCACCGCCCGGTGCGCAGCCTGCTCATCGTGGCCGCCACGTTCACCAGCGAGGCCACCTTCTTCGGCTGGATGATCACCGAGTCCGGCGGCGCCGGCACGGCCACCGCCGTCCTGGTCGGCGCGACCGCCCTGATCGAGCTGTTCCGCCTGGTCAACGTCGTGACGCTGTGCCTGGCCACGCTGCGGGTCCGGGACCCGGTGCCGGTCGTCGCGGACGACCGCCTGCGGGTCGCCTTCCTCACCACGATCGTGCCCGGCAAGGAGCCGATCGAGATGGTCGAGGGCACCCTGCGCGCGGCGTCCCGGATCCACGGCGCGCCGCACGTGTGGCTGCTCGACGAGGGCGACGACGACCAGGTCAGGGCGATGTGCGCGCGGGTCGGCGCCCGGCACTTCAGCCGCCGGGGGGTGGCCCGCTGGAACACCGGGCGGGGCGCGTTCAAGGCGCGGACCAAGCACGGCAACTACAACGCCTGGGTGGACGCGCACGGCGACGACTACGACGTGTTCGTCTCGGTGGACCCGGACCACGTGCCCCTGCCCTCGTTCGGCGAGCGCCTGCTCGGCTACTTCCGGGACCCGGACGTGGCGTTCGTGGTGGGGCCGCAGATCTACGGCAACTACGACAACCTGGTGACCCGCTGGGCGGAGTCGCAGCAGTACCTGTTCCACTCGCTGCTGCAGCGCGCCGGCAATCGGCTCGGGGTGCCGATGCTGGTGGGGACGAACAACGCCGTACGCATCGAGGCCTTGCGGTGTGTCGGTGGCCTACAGGACTCGATCACCGAGGACATGGCGACCAGCCTGGCGATCCACGCGGCGCGGAACCCGGCGACCGGCCGGCGGTGGCGCTCGGTCTACACGCCGGACGTGCTCGCGGTCGGTGAGGGCCCGTCCTCCTGGACCGACTACTTCAGCCAGCAGCACCGCTGGTCGCGCGGCACCGACGAGGTGTGCCTGGCCGGCTTCGCGCCCCGTATCGCCCGGCTCGGGCCGCGGCGGGCGTTGCACTACGCGCTGCTGATGGCGTACTACCCGATGACCGCGGTGGCGTGGCTGCTCGGCACCGCGACCGCCGTCGCGCACATCGTGCTCGGCGTCCGCGGCGTGCAGGTGCCGCAGCAGGTGTGGTCGATGCTCTACGTGGACGCGGCGCTCTTCCAGGTCGGGCTCTACCTGTGGAACCGGCGGCACAACGTGAGCCCGCACGAGGAGGCCGGATCGTCCGGGCTGACCGGGATGCTGCTCTCCACGCTGTGCGCGCCGGTCTACGTCGCCTCGTTCCGGCAGACACTGCTGCGCAGGCGGGCCGGCTTCGTGGTCACCCCGAAGGGCGACTCGGCCAGCCCGGACCGGCTCGCCACCTTTCGCACCCACCTGAGCTGGGCGGCGTTCTTCGCGGCGCTGCTGGTGACGGCGGTGCTGACCGGCCGTACCCACGGATTGATGTGGCTCTGGCCGGCGCTGAACCTGGCCCTCTGCCTGGCCCCGCCGGCGCTCTGGGCGTCGGCCGCGAGACCGGTCCGGCAGGTGGCGCCGATCCCTGCCCAGCGAACCGAAGAGCCGGTTAGGACGTACGCATGATCCGCCGACCCCAGCCCACGCTGACCCGCCGCCTGCTCCGCGGCCTGGCCGTCGTCCCCGCCCTCGCCGCGGTCCTGCTCGCGAACCGCCCGGTGGTGGTCTTCGCGGCCGAGCAGTACCACGAGTTCCACATCAACCGGCCCGGCTACAAGCAGGCGTACGGCCACTGGTCGACGCTGCCGGTCCCGGACGATTTCGCCGTCAACGCCATCCACGCCGCACTGCTGCGCACCGGCAAGGTCCTGATCATCGCGGGGTCCGGCAACAACCGGCAGAACTTCGAGGCCGGCACCTTCAAGACGATCCTCTGGGACCCGGCCACGGACCGGTTCTCGCTGGTGGACACGCCGACAGACATGTTCTGCGCCGGGCACACCTTCCTCCCCGACGGCACGTTGCTCGTCGCCGGCGGCACCCGGTCCTACGAGGTGCTGCCGGAGGACATCAGGTACGCGGCCGGCGTCATGAAGATCAAGAACGAGTCCCCGGACGGCGGGCCGCGGATCTTCGCCAAGGGCACCCGCCTGATCGCGCGGGACGGGCGGCAGTACGCGACCCGCACGGACGTGACGGTCCCGGCGGCGATGAAGATGACACACGGCGGGCGGACCATGGTGCACGCCGGCGAGGCCGAGGTCTGGGTGGACGCGGTGACCGCCGGCGACGCGCAGGTGATCAAGGAGCCGGCGCAGTACCGGATCGCGGGACTGACCGGCCCGGACGCGCGGAACGTCTACGGCGTCGCTGACAAGATCACCAGAGAGAAGCAGGAGTACGGCGGGGACGACACCTCCTACGAGTTCGACCCCCGCACCGAACGTTACGTGCGCACCGGTGATCTCACCGACCACCGCTGGTACCCCACGCTGGCCCCGCTCCCCGGCGGCAACGTGCTGGCCGTGTCCGGGCTGGACCAGTTCGGGCGGATGCTGCCCGGCCGCAACGAGATCTACTACGCCCGCGACCGCCGCTGGGCCGCCGCGCCGAGGCTGACCCGCACGTTCCCCACCTACCCGGCGCTGTTCGTCACCAGGGACGAGCGGCTCTTCTTCTCCGGCTCGAACGCCGGTTACGGGTCGGCCACCGAAGGCCGCACCCCGGGCCTGTGGGACCTGCGCAACAACGAGTTCCAACCGGTGCCCGGACTGCGCGACGCCACGATGACCGAGACCAGCGCGTCCGTGCTGCTCCCGCCGGCCCAGCGGCAGCGCGTGATGATCCTGGGTGGCGGCGCGGTCGGCGACTCGCCGGTCTCCACGGCTCGCACCGCGATCGCCGACCTGTCCGCGAAGCACCCGGTCTACCGGCCCGGGCCGGACCTGCCGGCCCCGACGCGGTACCTGAACACCGTGGTGCTGCCCGACGACACGGTGTTCACCAGCGGAGGCTCGTCCGGCTACCGCGGCGGCCCGTACCGCGGGAAGCCCCGCAGCGACCTGCTCGCCGCGCAGATATACGACCCGGGGAGCAACGTTTTCCGGGCCGCCGCCGCGCCGGCCGTGGGCCGCGACTACCACTCGGAGGCGCTGCTGCTGCCGGACGGGCGGGTGGTGACCATGGGCAGCGACCCGATCTACGACCCCAGCGGCCGCAACCCCGGCGTGTTCGAGCAGCGCATCGAAATCTACAGTCCGCCGTACCTGTTCCGCGGCCCCCGTCCCGCGATCACCGGCGGCCCGCGGGAGGTGACCCGGGGCACGTCCGTCTCGTTCGGCACCGGGGACGCCGGCCGGATCCGCTCGGCCCGGCTGATCCGGCCGGCCGCGGTCACCCACGCCACGGATGTGGACCAGCGGTCGGTCGCGCTGGGTGTCCGCCGGGCGCCGGGCGGCATCGTGCTGCGGGTCCCGGAGGACCGCGGGGTGCTCCCGCCCGGCTGGTACATGCTCTTCGTGACCGACACCGGCGATGTCCCGTCCACCGCCACCTGGGTGCACGTCAGCTAGTTGGTGGCCAGGGCCAGGGCGTACTCCGGCCACCAGCGGCCGGCCTCCGGGGCGCCGCCGCCGCAGGCGCCGTCCGACTCGCCCGGCCGTTTCACCCAGAGGTACGCGTCCACCCGGTCGTGCCCGGTCCAGGCCGTCGGCGCCGGGCCGAGCGCCCGGCCGGGCGGGTTGCACCAGTGCCCGTCCCCGGAGCCGGTGTTCCCGGCCGGCCCGTTCCCGTTGCGGCTGGTATCGATCACGAAGTGCTTGCCGCCGAGCTTGTCGGAGATCGCCGTCCCGTAGCCGATGTTCGCGTCGGTGGTCTCGAAGTTCGCCACGTTCAGGCTGAACCCGTCGGCGTCGGCCACCCCGGCCAGGCGCAGCGCGCCGACCACCCGGTCCACGTCCTTGACCCATCCCGGATTGCCGCCGTCCAGGTAGACCCGTACCCCGGGGTCCGCCCGGAACGTCCGGATCGCCTCGCCGAGCAGCTGGTAGCGCTCCTCGGCGGCCGCCCCGGACAGGCAGTTCTGCAGCACATGGGTGACCGCGTCGGGCTCCAGCACGACAAGCGCCGGCGATCCGTCGACGGCCTCGGCCAGCTGCCTGACCCAGTCCCGGTAGGCCGCGGCGTCCGGCGCCCCGCCCCCGGAGTGCCCGCCGCAGTCCCGTTGCGGCACGTAGTAGGCGACCAGCACCGGTGTCCGCCCGGCCGCCGCGGCCGCGGTCACCAGGTCCCTGGCCTTGTCGGCGAATCCGGGCTCGGCGTCGGCGAACCACACCGCGGTGGGCGCGTCGGCGATCCGCCGGATCGCCGCGGCATCAGCCGTCCGGCCCTCCGCGTCCCACGCCGCCACCTGTTCGGCGGCCGGGCCGTCCGGTTCCACGAAGAACTGTTCGACGCTCGGTGCGGGCGCCGGTGTGGTGGGCCGGGGCTCGGGGTCGCCGGAGCAGGCCGTGAGGCTCGTGCAGGCGACCACGGCCAGGACCGCGGAACGAACTCTCATATTCCCTTCAGCGTCTCAGCGCACCGAGCGGGCCACGGCGAGCGCCTCCGGGAGTGTCGGCGGTCCCTCCAGCAGGTGGGTGACGGGCGTACGGTGCGGTCTTCCGGGACGCCGGCTTCAGCGTCCCGTCGAACTGGTCGAAACGCACCGTACCGCCCCGATGGACGACACCGAGCACACGCGGCGCGCCGTTTCGCCGGATTCGGCGAGAAGCACCCGGTCGGGCGAACCGGCCGTCCAGGACGCCCGACCGTCAGCGGCGTCGACCCCGTCAGGCGGTCACCCGGACGATCCGGCGCCGGGCGGTGGGAGCGGGCGCGGTCAGGCTCGGATGCCGGGTCTCCCACGCCTCCCGGACCCGGGACGGCAGGTGCAGGTCACGCCAGACCCGGCGCAGCGTGGCCGGGTTGATCAGGTCCTCCACCTCACCGCAGCCGGCCGCCTCGCACAGCACCTGCTCGTAGGCCTGCCGCAGTTGGGCGGGATCCTCCAGCTGGTACCGACGGCGGCTGGCGTGCCCGCAGGCCATGTGATGCGGCACCTCGAGCACGCCGAGACTGTTTCCGTGCAGGTCGTCGATCCGGGCGGGGACGGCTGGGGCCCGGCGGACGGCGCGGCGATTCCGGCGGCCGTCGCGGGTGGATACGTAAGACATATGCCCAGGTTAGGGGGCCACGGCCGGGCCTTCGTCGATCTCCTGCGCAACGGTGAGAATCGTCAACCGCAGTGACCGGTGATGCTGTTCTTGCGGAAGACGTCGAGGACGAACCACTCGTCCTCGTGGTGGATGACCCGGTCCAGGCCCGGACGGGCGGCGATCACCGCGTGCACGTTGAAGCCGTCGTAGTTGCCCGGGTTCTCCCGGTCCCGGAAGTGCACCACGAGCAGGTCGCCGCCGTCCTCCAGCCGGGCCACCGTGCCGTCGAGCATCACCCGGAGGTCGTCCGCGGACAGGTAGTAGAGCAGGTCACCGATGACGATCAGGTCGAAGGCGCCGTCCGGCAGTTCGGCCGGGAGCAGTGCCCGTTCCACCTGGACGTTCGGCAGTGCGGCGGTCGTCGCGCGCGCCTGGGCCACCGCCTCGTCCACGCAGTCGGCCGCCAGCACCTCGTCGCACCGCCCGGCGAGCAGCACGCTGAGCCGGCCCACCGCGCAGCCCGGCTCGTAGCAGCGGCGGTAGCGCTCGCGCGGCAGGCTGGCCATGGCCACTGAGTATTTGCGCTGGTCGGACCACTTGGTGGCGTTGTCCCAGGGGTCGTCCTTGGCCTCGTACAGCCCGATGAAGTGGTCGAGGGAGAAGGACTGCTCCGGCGGCGCGGCGTCACCCGGGGTACGTGTCACGCCGCGATTCTGCCCTGCGCTCACCGCCCCTGAACGGTCAGGGCGCCCACCCCGCCCGCGGAGTCGACACGGATCCCGTCATCGCCCCGGCCGTCACGCAGCGTCGTGCCCTTCCCCACGCCGTCCTCGGTGTCGCCGTAGAGCGTGACCGAGCCCGCGCCCTCGCGGAAGAACGCGCGCACCGGAACTTTGCCGCCGGTGACGATGCGCCACGTGCCGATGCCGTCGCGCTGCACGATCGGGATGGCGTCGCGCTGATCCGGGACGACCAGGTCCACGGTGGCCGCGCCACCGACCAGGTCGATGCCGCCGACCCGGCCGCCGGACAGGTCGATGCCCGCCTCGTTCACCCCGCCGCGCATCCGCAGCGACCACCGCACGTCGTCGTCGAGCAGCACCTCCAGCCGGGCCGAGCCCTTGGTCCGGCCGTTCGGGGTGACAGTGACCCGGACCGTGTCGTCGTCCACCACGGCTTTCGCGGTGATCCTGCTGTCGTCGCCGACCGAGATCCTGAAGAAGCCGTTGCGCACGTCCCCGGTGACCACCCGCAACTGGGTCACGCCGGTGGCGAGCTCGAAGGTGGCGGCGTCCGGGATCATCGGCTTCCCGGCGCCGCCGGGCGCGGCCTCCTCGGTGGGCCGGGTGGCCGGAGTGGAAGGCGCGGAAGGCGTGGCCGGCGTGGCCGGCGGGCTGGGCGGCGGCGAGGTGCCGATCGACACCGGCGGGGTGGCGGGCGGCGTCCCCGCGCTGATGGCCGGCAACGGCGGCGCCGGCAGGCTCGCCACGCCACCGCCGTCCCCGCCCCGGTCGCGCGCGTAGGAGACCGCGGCGAAGACCGCGCCGCCGGCCAGCACCGCGGTGGCGACCAGCAGGAGCAGCGGCTTCAGATCCTTTCCGGCCCGGCCGGGCGGCTCGCCGATCCAGGTGGCCGCCGGGCCGCCGGGCGGCGCCGGCCGGGTGTGCAGCGCCGGGCCGGTCCGCGTGGCGTCGACTCCGGGCAGCTCGTAGTGGTCGGCGGGCGGCCCGAGCCGGTGCGGCGCGTCCGGCCAGTAGTCGGAGATCCGGGGCCAGCCCCGGGGCGGTCTCGGCGGCTCACCGGTCTTCGCAACTCCACTGTCCACGCACGTCTCCTCGATGCGGCCAGCCGGCAACCCCATGTCCCGCCGGTGGTCCACAGAGGTATACGCATCGCCTTCCGGTTCGGTTCGGCGGCCCGGGGGAAAAGATTTGTACGCGGATCAAGTGAAACCCTTGATATCCGGCAGCCGGACGACAAAGATCCTTATCGCTTCATTAAGTTGGTTTACGCCGGTTCCCCCCGCGCCGGTTCTCCCCCGCATCAGTTCTGCTTTGCTCCAGTTCTGCCAGGAAGCGAAATCGCATGCCGGAAGACGACCCCCGCCCGGGGCTGCGGGTCGGTGGCTGGATCCCGCCCTATTCGCCCGAGGCGCGGTCCAGCAAGCCGCCGATCCGGCCCGTCCCGCCCGCCTCCTTCCCACCGGCGCCGGTACCCGGTTTCCCGGGCTGGAGCCGCCGGTCCACGCCGCTGCGCCGGCGGGCTGCCCTGGCCGCCGTCGCGGCCGCCACGCTGGGCGTGGCCGCCGTGACCGCCTCGGCCCTCGGTGGCAACCAGGAGACGGGCAGCCCGGCTTTCGTCGCCGGCGAGGTCCCGCCCGCACCTCCGCCGGCCCGGACGGTGGCGATCGCGCCGATCCCCAGTTCAGAGCCGCCGCTCTTTGGGAGCGCTCCCACCGAGCCCGTCGCCACACATCGGCGAACGTCGAATCCTCCGGCCCGCCGGATCATCCCGATGACACCGGTCACCACGCCGGTCGGCGTCACGCTGCGTGTCGGTGAGACGGTCGCGCTGACCTTGGCCGACCGTCCCGGGCTCCGGATCCGGCACCGCTACTTCATCGCTCGGGTGGATGCGATCCCGGCGCACGGCGGCGCGCTCGACCGGGCCGACTCGAGCTTCACCGTGCGTACCGGTCTGCACAATTCCGGATGCGTTTCCCTGGAATCTGTAAACTACCCGGGCTATTTCTTGCGGCACCAGAACTTCGCATTGAAACTGCACCGGCGGGACGGCTCGGGTCTCTACGACCAGGACGCCACTTTTTGTCCGGTGGCGATTCGCTCGGGCGCCGCGCTGGTGTTGCGTTCCACCAATTATCCGGCACGGTTCGTAACCGAATCGAACAGCCGGTTGCGGCTGCGGGAGTCGGCCGCGGACGACGCGCTCGCGCTCGTGCCGCGCACGGTGGGCTGACCGGACCGCGCTGGGTGCTGCTCCAAGGCCCCCGGAGCAGCACCCAGCGCTTGTTTCCCCTGGTCAGTCGCGCTGAATCAGCGCACCGCGCGGTTCCAGGACGCCGTCCGGGCCGAGGGGAGCGGGTCGGGCGGCGAGGCGCATGTTCGGTGACGATGGGAAATGTTTACGCAAACATGTGGGCGTATAGTGGCCCGGGTCACCAGGGCGGTCAAGGAGTAACACCATCGAAAAGCAGCGTCTTCGCGGTGGATCGGACGTGCCCGGCGGGCGCCGCAAACAACGGGTGTCGATGGCCGATGTGGCCAAGCTGGCCGGTGTCTCGTCGCAGACCGTGTCCCGGGTGGCCAACGGCCAGAGCGGCGTCGTCGAGTCCACCCGCGAGCTGGTGCTCGCCGCCATGCGGGAACTGGGCTACCGGCCGAACAGCGCGGCCCGGTCCCTGCGGTACGGGCGCTTCAACACGCTCGGCGTGATCCTGTTCGGACTGTCAACGACAGGCAACAGCCGTACCGTCGAGGCCATCGCCACCCAGGCGGCCGCCGAGGGATATGCGATCACGCTGATTCCGGTCGGCGTGCCCACCCAGGACAACGTGCTGGGCGCGTTCACCCGGATGGGCGAGCTGGCGGTCGACGGCGTCATCGTGATCATCGAGGTGCACCTGCTGGACGCGGCCACCGTGGCGCTGCCGCCCGGGGTGCACGTGGTGGTGGTCGACTCGGACGCCGGCGACCGCTATCCGGTGGTCGACACCGACCAGGCCGACGGCGCCCGGCAGGCCGTCCGGCACCTGCTCGGGCTCGGCCACCCCACGGTGTGGCACATCGCCGGGCCGGCCGAGTCGTTCTCCGCGGAGCGCCGCGCCCAGGCCTGGCGCACGGTCCTGGAGGAGGCCGGCCGGCCGGTGCCGGCGATCGGCCGGGGCGACTGGTCCGCGGAGAGCGGATACCGTGCCGGACTGGCCCTGCCGGACGAGTGCAGCGCGGTCTTCGTGGCCAACGACCAGATGGCCCTGGGGGTGCTGCGGGCCCTGCACGAGCGCGGGCGGCGGGTGCCGGCGGACGTCAGCGTGGTCGGTTTCGACGACATCGCCGAGGCGTCCTCGTTCCTGCCGCCGCTGACCACCGTGCACCAGGACTTCGCCGAGGTGGGGCGCCGCTGCGTACAGGCGCTGCTGGCGCAGATCGGCGCGGGCCCGGCCGCCCCCGGCACCGACCTGGTCCCGACGCACCTGGTGGTGCGGGGCAGCACCACCGGGTACCGGAGTGTCGGCTGACCGACCCCGTGCCGGCCCCGGGTTTGTGAGGCTGTCCGTAGCGCAGCGACCGAGAGGGGAAGACCGATGGACATGGCCACACTGCTGGACAGGGCCAAGGCGGCTACCGACAACGCAGTGGTGTCCCGGGTGTTCGGCGAGCCGGTGGAGCGGGACGGGGTGGTCCTGCTGCCGGTCGCCAAGGTCAGCGCGGGCGGCGGCGGTGGCGGCGGGAGCGGCCACGCCCAGCCCGCCGAGGGCGGCGACGCGCCGCAGGGCGAGGGCTCAGGCGTGGGGTACGGCTTGAGCGCCGCCCCGGCCGGCGTCTTCATGCTCAAGAACGGCGACGTCACCTGGAAGCCGGCGATCGACGTCAACAAGGTCATCCTGGGCGGCCAGGCGGTGGCGATCGTCGCTCTCCTGGTGGCCCGCTCGGTGCTGCGCCGCCGCTGACAGCCGCCGCCAGCAGTCCCTCCCCGGCGGCGAGACACCCCGAGCGCCAGCCGCAAGCACCCGGCCGGACACCGGACGCGCCTCGGCGGGCGGCAGGCACCTCTGGCGTCCAGCCGGGGACGCCTGGCTGGACGCCGGGGAGGGCCTCGGCGGGTCGGGACCGCCGGGTGGGGTGGTCAGGGTTCGGGGTATCTCGCGAGGCGCAGGCGGTAGGCGAAGACGGCCAGGGTGCCGGCGGCGCAGAGCAGCCAGACCACCGCGAAGTGCGCCAGGCCGTCCCACAGATAACCGGTGCCGGTGTCGTCGACCGCATAGGTGCCGACCTGCCGCACCGACCAGAACGGCATCAGCTTGGCGGCGAGGCCGGCCGGGTCGGCGAGCATCTGCACCGCGCACACGCTCAGCAGCGCGAGCGCCCCCTCCAGCTCGCGGGGCAGCAGGGCGCCCACGAGACTGCCGAACGGGGCGGCCACCAGAGCCGCAAGCACCATCACCAGGCCGGTGGCGAACGGGTGCGCGACCCTCTGGTCGGCGACCACCAGCGCCCAGTAGCCCAGGGCCAGCAGCACGCCGGTGCCGCTCATCGCCAGCAGCCGGCCGCCGACCAGGCCGGGCACCGAGGCGCCGGAGAGCCGCAGGCGAGGGTCGACGCCGCGGGAGGCGTTCACCACGAAGAGCGTCAGCGTGGAGATCGCCCAGCCGATGCCGAGCGCCAGCATCCGGATCGACTGGCCGGTCTGGTCCCGCCGGACCAGGTAGAACCAGAGCGGCAGGGCGATCACCAACAGCACCGCGGTCCGGCGCGGGCTGACTTCCCGGGCGGAGAGCCCGGCCACCACGAGCGCGGTCATCGCTCCCCCAGATCCAGGACGTGGTCGACGTTGGTGAGGTCGTGGAGCAGGTGGGTGACCACGACCACGGCGCGGCCGGCGTCGCGCCAGGCGTGGACCTGGCGCCAGAAGTCCAGGTACGTCCCCTGGTCGAAGCCCTGGTACGGCTCGTCGAGCAGCAGCAGGTCGGGCGCGTGCAGCTGGCCGAGGACCAGGTTGAGCTTCTGCCGGGTGCCGCCGGAGAGCTGCTGGACGTGCTGGGCCGGTCGGGGCGCCAGGCCAGCTTGGCGGCCAGGTGCGTGCCGGTGGAGCGGGCCCGGCCGGGGGTCACGCGGGCCGCGGCCCCGAACAGGGTGAAGTGTTCCTCGGCGGTGAGCCAGCCGGCGGTGCCGCCGTCCTGCGGGACGTAGCCGACCCGGCGGGTGCGCCGCACCGTCCCGCTGTCCGGGCGGGTCAGCCCCGCGCAGATGCGCAGCAGCGTGGACTTGCCACAGCCGTTCGCGCCGACGATCGCGGCGACCTCGCCACCCCGTACCACCAGATCGACGTCCTGGAGGACGGCCCGGCGCCGGTAGCGTTTCCCGACGCCGGACAGGCTCAGCAGGACCGGGCCGGCCGTGTACCGGGGCGGCTCGGCGCCGACCGGGGCGGAGAGCTCGGCGACCAGGTGGCGGGCATAGAGGTGGGCCGGGCCGAAGAGGCCGGACGGGTCGGCGGCGTGCTCGGCGGCCTGCGCGGTGGTGTCCCCGGTGAGCCGGCGGGCGCGGGGCCCCGGCACGCCGAGCCGTTCCAGCTCCGCCTGGAACCGGGCGGGCCAGCTATCGTACGTACCCATCAGTCGTCTCCCGTGGCCGAGAGCGGACCGGAAGCGGACAGCGGACCCGGCACCGGCCGCAGCAGCATGTCGACGCCGGCGCGGAAGCGCGCCCACTGGTCGGCCTGGACGGCCAGGACGTCGAGACCGGCCGGGGTGATCGCGTAGTACTTCCGGCGGGGCCCGGACTCGGACGGCGCCCAGGTCGGCACCGCGAGACCCTGCTCCTCGAGGCGGAGCAGCGCAGGATAGAGAGTGCCGCCGGGGACGTCGGCGACTCCGGCGGCGGCCAGCCGCTGGGCCAGGCCGTAACCGTAGTCGGGCTGCTCCCGGAGCATGGCCAGCAGGCACAGGTCGAGGAAGCCGTGCAGCCACGGCTTGGGCATCATGTAGTCAGGCTATCTGCTAACCAGCCTTCCTACCTAGTGGGGTCGGGAAAAAAGTCGGGCGAAGCGGTGCACAGGGACGAGGTGGGAGGCGTCGATGTGGGTGTGACCTTCGAGCAATTCGCGATGGCCCGCCTGCCCAGCCTGCTGCGCTACGCGGTCGTCCTCACCGGCGACCGGCATCTCGCTCAGGACGTGGTGCAGGAGGTGCTGGCCCGCGCCCACGTCCGGTGGAAGCGGATCAGCGACGCGGACTCCCCCGAGGCGTACGTGCGGCGCATGGTGCTCAACGAGTACCTGTCCTGGCGGCGTTCCTGGGCGGTCCGCAACCTGCACCTGGCCGGTGAACGGCTGGTCGAGATCGACGACGCCCGCGGCGGGGTGCACGACCACGCCGACCGGATCGCCGAATCCGACGCGCTGTGGAACCGGCTGTCCGCGCTGGGACGGAAACAACGTGCCGTGCTCGTACTCCGCTACTACGAGCAACTGGACGATGAGACCATCGCGGACCTGCTCAACTGCTCCCCGGCCACGGTACGCAGCCAAGCATCGAAGGCACTTCGAACGCTCCGGCTGGAGTCGGAGCGACAGATTCAATTTGCCGAGGAGAAGTCGTGACCGATCACGGTGACCGGCTCCGCGCGGCCTTCGAGAGCCGCGAGTCACACACCCCTGACCCGGGCGAGGTGTACGCCCGGGTCGTCGAACTGTCCCGCAAGCACAAGTGGCGCCGTCGTGGCGCGACCGTGGCCGGGGGCACGGCGCTCGGCGCCGGCCTGATCGCCGCGGTGGTCAACCTGCCGGCCGTCCTCCCCGGTGGCCAGCAGGACGGGACCGCGGCCACGGCGCCGATCGTGGCCGCGGCCCCCGCCTCGCCGAGCGCGAGCCCCGAGCCGACCCGCGAGTGGGACGCCTACTGGGGCGCCGGCTACGGCTACGAGGAGGCCGTCGAGCTGGCCAAGCTGTGGAACCTGCCGACCGCCGACATCGGCGCGGTCAAGGCCGAGGCCGGGCGCCGGCTGCTGGCCGGGCAGACGCTGCCGGTCCGGCCGACCCGGACCGACGAGATCCCGGACGCGGTGACCGAGTTCTTCAGCGCCGGGTACGGCTACGACGACGCGGTCAAGCTGGCCAAGCTGTGGAAGCTGAAGACGCCGTACGACGCCAAGGTCGCCGGCGGCGAGAAGTTGCTCGCCGGCAAGAAGCTGCCGTTCAAGCCCAACCCGGCGACGGCCGAGGAGAACCAGGAGAGCGTCCGGGTGGATGCCTTCTTCAACGCCGGCTACGACTACGACGACGCGGTCAAGCTGGCCAAGCTGTGGAAGCTGAAGACGCCGTACGACGCCAAGGTCGCGGCCGGGAAGCGACTGCTCGCCGGCGAGACGCTGCCGATCAAGCCGTGACACCGGGGTTGCGCCGGCGGACCGGCTTCGAGATCGAGCTGATGGCCCCTGCGGGGGTCAGCCGGCGCACCCTCGCCAGGGAACTGGCCGGGCGCTGTGGGGGCAGCGTCCGGCCCGTCTGGCATCACGACAGCGAACCGTCCCTGGTCCCGGGGCTGGGGCGGTTCCTGCACCTGACGCAGGCGTTCGAGGTACGCCGCCCGGACGGCGCCCTGCTGTGCACGCTCGCCGACGACATCACCCTGCTGGCCGGCCTGGACCCGGCGGCGCCCGCCCGGCCCGGATGGTTCCGCGTCCTCACCGACGACCAGCGGCTGCTCCGGCTGCTCGCCCGGCACGGCAACCCGGGCGGGACGATCGACACCGTCCTGCTGGGGACCGCCGCGCTGTGGGGCAGCGAGGTGCAGCGGCACGGCGACGTGTACCGGCTGAACGACGCGGCAGACGTGACGATCGCCCTGGCCGCGCCGCTCGGCGGGGAGCGGGAACGGCCGTGCGAGATCATCACGCCCCCGCTCACCTCGGATTTCGAGTCCTCGCTGGAGGAGTTGCTGGCGCCGGCCCGGGAGCTCGGGTTCACCGTGCCGCGGGAGGCCGCCGTCCATCTGCATGTGGACGGCGGGCCGTTCCGCGCGCCGCGCGCGCTGGCCAATCTGGTCCGGCTGTTCGCCTACTGGCGTGAGCCGTTGCGGGCGGTGCTGCGGACCAACCCGGCGTGCCGGCGGCTCGCTCCCCTGCCGGGCCCGCTGGTCGAGGCGGTGCGGGGCATTCCGTCGTCCGGCGAACTGCGCGCGGCCGCCGAGAAGGGGAAGCTGACGAAGTACTTCGACGTGAACCTCACCCAGTTGCTCACGGACACCCCGATCCGGGACACCGTCGAGATCCGGATCCTGCCGGGGGCCATCGACGCGGCCGCGATCCTGGACCGGGCGGCGCTGGTGGAGCTGCTGCTGGACCGGTGTGCCGACCCCACGCCGATCCCGCCGGGCGACGATGTGGACGGGCTGCTGGAGCTGGCCGCCGAGGCGCTGGCCGATCGGTAGCTCCAGACTCTCACCCGGTCGCGGGCCGGATGTCCACGCGGCACGCACCGGATCGGGTGACAAAGCCGCTACCAACCGTTCGGCCCACTGCGGGCTTCGTGCGGGTCGGTTGTGATGGACAGGTGACGTACCCGCCACAGCAGTCCCCGTTCCCGCCGCCGCAGGATCCGTACGTCAGTTGTCCGCCGACGCAGCCGTGCACCGACCCGTACGGCCAACCGGGTCCGGTCCCCGATCACCAGGCCGCCGCGCCGTTCCCCGCGCCGCCGCGCCGCCCGCTCTGGCCGTGGATCGCCGCCGTGGCGGCGTTGTCGCTGCTCCTGGTCGCCGGGACCGGCTGGGTGCTGTACGACCGGGTGCTGCGCGAGGACTCCGGGGTGGCCGCCTGCAGGGCACTGGCCGCCGAGGAGAGGAACGGCGCGAACGGCGGCGCCGACGACACGCTGACCCGCGACGAGTACGTCTCGATGCGGAGGGTCTTCGCCGAGTCCCGGTACGCCGACCTGCGCGAGCACGGCACCAAGCTGATGGACGTCCTGTGGCAGGTGACCCAGTTGGGCAGTGACGACGAGATGACCGCGCTGACCTACCTGCGGCCCCTGACCGAGCACGTCAGCGGCCTCCAGTCGGCCTGCGCCGACCACGGCGTCATCATCGACCTCAAGCTCACCGACTGAGCTGTCCACCGCGGACGGGGCCGCCACGACTACCGGTCCATCGAGGCCCGGATCGCGTCCGCGACCTCTTCGACGGTCTGCCCGTCGCTTCTTCCTCTACGTCTACGAGCCCGGCGGCAACCGCATCCAGCTCTGGGACGCCGGCGCGCGGCTGCTGCCGGCGCCCGACCACGAGGTGATCACCTGGACCGGGGCGGAACGCGCCAAGGGCCAGGCGTGTGGCCTCAAGACCATCGGGATGTTCCACACGCGCGGGACGCCACCGGTCGCCGAGCCGGAGTGGGCATGAACCGCGACGGAGCTCGCCCGGCAGCCGCCGGCCCGCTCAGGCGTCGAGAAAATCGAGCAGCGCCGGTACGAACCCCGGGTCGCGCAGCGCCGACGTGTGGTCGCCGGGCACGGTCCGCAGCACCGCGTCCGGAATCGCCCCGGCCAGCACCTCCGGCCGGGTGGCCAGCGGATCCTGCGCGCCGGCCAGCACCAGCGCCGGCGCCCTGACCAGCTCCAGCGGGATCGGGTCGGCGTGCGCCGCGGCCGCCTGCGCGGCGAGCGCCAGCCGGTCCCCGCCGACCGCCTCCACGAACGCCCGGAAACCGGCCGCCGCCGGGTCGGCGATCGCGGCGGGATCGTCGGTGCGCAGCGCGTGCAGCAGCCGCTCCCCGCCGATCACCCGGGTGTCCAGACCGCCGACCTCGACCACGCCGGCGCCCACCCCGCCGGCCACCAGGCGGCGCACCCGCGCGTCCCGGGTGGCGGTCAGCAGCGCCACGATCGCGCCCATGGAGTACCCCACCAGATCGACCTCGGTGATCCCGAGCAGGTCGAGCAGGGCGATCACGTCGTCGGACATCCGCGACTCGCCGTACAGCGCCGGGTCGTGCGGCTTGCCGGACCGCCCGTGGCCGCGAGCGTCGATCGCCACCACCCGGCGGCCGGCGGCGGTCAGCGCCGCCACCACACCCGGCAGCACCCAGTTGGTCCGCCCGTCCGCGATGAAGCCGTGGTGCAGCAGCACCGGCGGCCTGGCGGACGCGGTCTCCCACAGCTCGTAGAAGATCTCCACGCCATCGCCGGATCGGAATGTCGCCATGCCGAGATCATCCAGCATGTGCGCCGGGTTCCGGAAGAGCTTCCGGCCATCCCGCCGGGGACGGCCGGCTTCGACCGGCCGCGCCGGGTCTCAGTAGCGGGAGGCCAGGTCGATGCCGAAGGCCTGGACGACCGTCGTTATCAGCAGGGCGGCGACGATCCCGGCCGCGACCAGCGCTCCGACGGTCAGCACCGCCGCCACCATCGCCTTGCTGATCCCGCCGAGGCCGTCGGCAACAGACCGCCCGAGGCTCGGCGACGTCCAGGTGATCGGCGGGTAGGCCCGGCCCGGCGCGAAGGCCGTCGGCCGCGGCGGGGTGCCCCGGAGCCGGCCGGACGTGGTCATGGCCTGGTCGTCGGCGCCGGATCCGGTCCGGCGGTGGCTCTGAGCGGAAGGATTCTCCTGCAGCAACATGATGTCGCCTCCCTGCACCCGACTTGCTTTCTGACATGAAGCATGCGCCGGTGGGAGCACGAAAGATATAGACCTTTGAACCTGATTTACCAGTGGAAATCGCGTTATAACTTGAAGAACGTGCCTGACGCCGGCCCTCGCGCCTTCCAGGCTCCCGTCCCCGGACGCCGGCCGCCACGAGCCGGCTGGCCGGGAAGGACCTCCCGGCGCCCGCGACACACCCCCTGAGGGTCAGCCGCCAGCCGTGCCGCGTCGGCGACCGGGCGAAGAGGTGACACCGCTCGGCGCGCGGCCGACTTGGTACCCCCTGGGGGTATGTGTATGGTGGGGGGTATGAGGACTTCGGTGCGGCTCACCGCGTACGCGCTCGGATTGATCGTGGTGTTCGGGGGTGCGGCCGGAGCCGGGCGGCTGTTCGGGCCGGACCCCGCGACGCCCACGCCGGCGCACCCCGAAGCTGCGACCACGCATTCCGGAGTCGAGCGGGCGCACTCCGATACCGCGCGGGAAAACTCCGCGGGCACGGCGGGGAACCCCGGGACCGGGGCGCACGGCGGGCACGATGCGAGCAAGGCGCTTCCGGGCGGCCTGCAGGTGACCCAGGACGGATACACGCTGATCCCGCTGACCACGGAACTTCCGGCCGGGAGACGGGAGACGTTCGCGTTCCGGATCATCGGGCCGGACGCCGAGCCGGTCACCGGGTTCACCGGCGAGCTGCACCTCATCGTGGTCCGCCGGGACATGGCCGGATATCAGCATCTGCACCCGGCCCTGGCCCCCGACGGCACCTGGTCGGCGCCGCTCACCGTCCGGGACCCGGGGCCGTATCGGGTGTTCGCCGACTTCACGCCGCAGGCCCGCGCACAGGGCCTGGTGCTCGGCGCCGACGTCACCGCACCCGGTGACTACCGCCCGCGCGGGCTGCCGGGACCGGCCTGGGAGGCGTCCCCCGACGGCTACACCGTGACCCGGGCCGGGGACCCACGGGCCGGCGGCACGTCCTGGATGACGATCTCAGTGAGCAGGAACGGTCAGCCGGTGACGCTCGAACCGTATCTCGGCTCTTTCGCGCACCTGGTCGCGCTGCGGCCGGGCGACCTCGCCTACCGGCACCTGCACCCGCGGGACGGCGCCACCGCCGGCTCGGACGTCACTGTCGACGCCGCGGTCCCGTCCACCGGGGCGTACCGGCTCTTCCTGGAGTTCAAGCACGGCGGGACGGTGCACCTGGCCGAGTTCACCGCCACCACCGGCACCGGGCACACCCACGACTGAGGGCGGACGCGATGATTGTCGAGCTTGAGATCGGCGGCATGACCTGCGCCTCCTGCGCCTCGCGGATCGAGAGAAAGCTGAACCGGATGGACGGGGTGACCGCCTCCGTCAACTACGCCACCGAGAAGGCGACCGCCACGGTCGCGGACGGGGTGACCGCTGCCGACCTGATCGCCACGGTGCACAAGACCGGCTACACCGCGACGCTGCCGGCGGCCGAGCCGGAGGAGACGGAGAAGTCCGACCCGCTCCGCGACCGGCTGATCATCTCCGGACTGCTGAGCGTCCCGGTGATCGTGCTGGCGATGGTCCCGGCCTGGCAGTTCGACTACTGGCAGTGGCTCTCGCTGACCCTGGCCGCCCCGGTCGTCGTCTACGGCGGCTGGCCGTTCCACCGCGCCACCTGGACCAACCTGCGCCACGGCGCGGCCACCATGGACACGTTGGTCTCGCTCGGCACGGGGGTACGCGGCGAGGTCGCCGGCAAGGACGTCCTGGCCGGTCGCGCCGCCCTGCTGGAGCAGCACGGCTGGACCGTGCATCGACGAGGTGATCGCCGGGGTGTTGCCGGCCGAGAAGGTGGCCGTGATCGCGGATCTGCAGCGGTCCGGCAAGGTGGTGGCGATGGCCGGCGACGGGGTGAACGACGCGGCCGCCCTGGCCCAGGCCGACCTGGGGGCTGGCCATGGGCACCGGCGCGGACGTGGCGATCGAGGCGTCGGACCTGACGCTGGTCCGCGGCGACCTGACCGTGGCGGTGGACGCGACCTCGACCACGGTCCCGGCCGCCATCGCGCGGCCGCCTCACGGACCGCGAAGCCCGGCCCGGCGTGCACCGCCCCGCCCAGGGCGCAGTCCACCCGCGCCCATGTCGACAACTGCCGGACTGTCTCAGCCGCCGAGGGACTTCAGCGCCGACTCCGGCATCTCGACCGTCTCGCTCCTGGCCGGCTTGGCGACCTCCACCTTGGCGCCGAAGTCGGAGTACGTCGCGTCGACCGAGCCCGCGCCCTTCACGACCGAGTCCATGTCCAGCGACATCTTGCTCAGGTACCCGTCCTTCACCTCCGCGGTGAACGGCACCTGGGTGCTCTTGCCCGCCAGAGCCTTGAGCATCTCGGCGGTGACCGTCGGCGACTTCGAGATGTCGATCGTGCCGGCGTACCTGCCGGCGCTGGTCTCCTTCACCTCGGTGGCCTCGGCCAGCATCTTCGCCGAGTTGCGCGGGTCGTTCTTCTCCAGACTCAGCGAGCTGGTGGCCGGCATCTTGCTGGCGTCGACGTGCATCCACTTGCCGTTGCCGTACGCCTTGGCCGCGGAGCCGCCGAACTTCATGTACAGATCGGTGCCGATCTGGCGCACGCTGACGTCGCCGAGCCCGGCCATCGTCATCGTCATGTCGACCGCCCGCTTCGGGGTGTCGAACGAGCCGTCGCCGGTCATCCCGCCGATCATCGTCATGTGGATCTTGCCGGTCGAGTTGGTGAGCTTGGCCGCGGCGGCGGCCAGTTCCCGCGACGCGTCACCGGCCGCCGGGGCGGTCGTGGCAGCCGCCTCGGCGGCGGCGGACGAGCCGGCGCCGCCGGTCGCGGCCGGCGTCTCCTTGTCCTCGCAGGCGCTGAGCCCGGCGATCGCCACCAGGGCCAGACCCGTGACGGCCAGACGTTGCATCTTCATCGTGGTGTCTCCCCGTCCCTAGGCATCGGCCGCTCACCCTAGACCGTCCCGGCAATGCGGTGGCCCGGGGGCGCGGCGGAGCCTAAAGTGCCGGCATGGCACGCGCGGAGGTGTACGTCAGCACGGACGTCGAAACGGACGGCCCGATCCCCGGACCGCACTCGATGCTGAGCTTCGGCTCGGCGGCCTACTGCGGGGACGGCACCCTGGTCGACACCTTCAGCGCCAATCTGGAGACGCTCCCGGGCGCCACCGGGCACCCGGCGACGATGAGGTGGTGGGCCACCCAGCCGGCCGCGTGGGCGGCCTGCCGGAAAGACCCGGAGGACCCGGCCGTCGCGCTGGAGCGGTATCGCGGATGGCTGGAGACACTGCCCGGACGGCCGGTTTTCGTTGGATATCCGGCAGGGTTCGACTTCACGTTCGTGTACTGGTATTTGATCCGCTTCACCGGGGTGAGCCCGTTCTCGCACTCCGCGCTGGACCTCAAGTCGTATGCGATGGCGTTGCTCGGCACGGAGTTCCGGGCCACCGTGAAGCGGGCCATGCCGAAGCGGTGGTTCGGGGACTTCCCGCACAGTCACGTCGCGCTCGACGACGCGATCGAGCAGGGCGCGCTGTTCTGCGCGATGCGCCGGGAACGAGCCCAGCGCCAGAACCCCTGACCACCAGCCGCCGACCCGCGGCCGGCACCCGGCGGCGCCTCGCGGCGGTCGAGGCGCCCCTGGCAGCCGGCCGCCATCTCGCGGCCGGCACCCGGAGGTCTCTCGCGACGGCTCAGGCGCCTCCGACCGCCGGCCGCGCGCGTGCGGCCGGCGGTCGGAGGCGCCTCGTGGCCGGAGTCCGGCGGGCGGGTCAATTCGTGGCGGAGCGGAGAGCGCGCAGCCGCCGGGCCTCCGCGGGATCGGTCACCGGAACGGCGGCGAGCAGTTCCTTCGTGTACGCGTGGCGCGGCTGCTCGTACACCTCGCTCGTCTTTCCGATCTCCACGACGGCGCCGTCCTTGAGCACGGCCACCCGATCGGCGATCTGCCGTAGCACCGCCAGGTCGTGCGAGACGAAGACCAGGGCGAACCCCAGCTCCTCCCGCAGTTCCTCGATCAGGGCGAGGACCTGCGCCTGGGTGGTGACGTCCAGCGAGGACACCGGCTCGTCGCAGACGATCAGGCGCGGGGCCGGGGCGAGGGCGCGGGCGATGCCGACCCGTTGCCGCATGCCGCCGGAGAGCTGATGCGGATAACGATCGTATTCGGACGCCGCCAGCCCTACCCGGTCCAGCAGGGCAACCACCCGGGCGCGCGGGTCGCGCACCCCCGCCAGGCGCAGCGGATCGGCGATGCTCTCGCCGATCGACCGTCTCGGGTTGAGCGAGGACAGCGGATCCTGGAAGACCATCTGCACCGACCGGCCGCGCCGCCGCGCGATGTCGACCCCGTCGAAGGTGATCGATCCAGAGGTGGGCGGGACCAGGCCGACCATCATCCGGGCCAGGGTGGTCTTGCCGGTGCCGGACTCGCCGACGATGCCGAGCGTCTCACCGGCGCACACGTCGAGGCTGACGCCGTCGACCGCCCGGATCGGCGGAGGTTTGCGCAGCGAGCCACGTCGCGGCTGCGGAAAATGCTTGCGTACGTCGTGCAGCCGCAGCAGTGGCTCCCCCGGCTCGAAGGAGCGCGTGCCCGGCTTCGGGACCGCCGCCAGCAGCGCCCTGGTGTACTCGTGCCGGGGGGCGAGCAGCACCTGCTCGGTGGTGCCGGACTCGACCGCCCGCCCGTCGCGCATCACCACCACCGACTCCGCCGACCCGGCCACCACGCCCAGGTCGTGGCTGATCAGCAGCAGCGCCGCCCCGGTCCGGGCGCGCACCTCGTCGAGCAGGTCGAGGATCTGCGCCTGCACTGTCACGTCGAGCGCCGTGGTGGGCTCGTCCGCGACGATCAGTCGCGGACGGCAGGCGATCGCCATCGCGATCAGCGCGCGTTGCCGCATCCCACCGGAGAACTGATGGGGGTACGCCGACGCGCGCCGCGCCGGGTCCGGGATGTGCACCTGCCCGAGCACCTCGACGGCCCGCGCCCGCGCCGCGCGCCGGGACGCCCCGGTGTGCAGCCGGTACACCTCGGCGATCTGGTCGCCGACGGTCTGGAACGGGTTGAGCGCGGTCAGCGGCTCCTGGAACACCATGGCGATCCGCGCGCCGCGGAAGGGCCGCGGGTCGGCGGTGACCAGATCGGTGCCGTCGAAGTCGATCGACCCGGTGACGACTGCCGACTGGTGCAGCCCGAGCAGCGCCAGCGCCGTGGCGCTCTTGCCGGAGCCGGACTCGCCCACGATGCCGAGCGACCCGCCGGCCTCGAGCGAGAAGGACAGCCCGTCCACGGCGCGCTTGTCACCGAAACAGATCCGCAGATCCGTCACCTGAAGAAGAGTCATCGCAGTTGCACCCGGGGGTCGACGGCGGCATAGAGCAGGTCGGCCGCCGCGTTCGCGACCACGATGATCAGGCCGGTGAGCAGGGTCACCCCGACGACCACCGGCAGGTCGATCTGGCGTACCGCGCCGACCAGCAGCTGCCCCACGCCGGGCAGGCCGAACATGGTCTCGGTGAGCACCGCGCCGGTCATGATCCCGGCGATGTCGATGGCGGTGAGCGTGACCAGCGGCAGCAGCGCTCCGCGCAGGGCCCGGCGCCAGAGGATCCGGCGTTCCGGGATCCCGTACGCCCGGGCTGTCCGGATGTGGTCCTCGGCCAGGGTCTCCTGGATCCCGGACCGGGTCAGCCGGGCGTACACGGCGGCCTGGATGATCGCCAGGGACACCCAGGGCAGCAGCAGGTTCTGCGCCCAGAGCAGCGGGTCGGTGGTCAACGGGACGTAGGTGGGGAACGGCAGCCACTGCAGGTGCACGCAGAACAGCAGGAGCAGCAGCAGGCCGACCAGGAAGACCGGAACCGCGTAACCGGCCAGGATCAGGGCGTTGACCACCCGGTCCAGGATCCGGAAGCGGCGCAGCCCGGCCAGCATCCCGGCGCCGATCCCGAACACCAGGGAGAGCACCTCGGCGCCGAGGGCCAGCGCGAACGAGACCGGGATGCGGTCCAGCAGCAGGGTGGTGACCGGCTGGTCGGTCTCGAAGGAGTAGCCCAGGCAGGGCGCCGGGCAGTGCCGGACGTCCGGGCCGGCCGGGTAGTCCCGGCCGGCGACCAGGCCCTCCAGGAAGTGCCAGTACTGCACCGGGATCGGGTCGTCGACGCCCATCGCGGCGCGCACGTCGGCGAGCCGTTCCGGGGTGCAGCCCTTGCCGCAGGTCAGGATCGCCGGGTCGGAGGGGGCCAGGTAGAACAGGCCGTAGACGAGCGTGGTCAGGAAGAACAGCACCAGCAGAGCGCCGCCGATCCGGCGGATCAGGTAGCCGGTCATCGGGGCACCTCGGTCTGGCGGGGGTCGAGGGCGCGGCGCAGCCCGTTGGCGACCAGGACGAACGAGAGCAGAGTGAGGAACAGCAGCGCCCCCGGCAGGAACACGTAGAGCGGGTCGGCGCGGAACCAGGTGGTGGCCGAGGAGAGCATCTGCCCCCAGGACGGGGTGGGTGGGCGGACCCCGACGCCGAGGAACGACAGCCCGGCCTCGACGATCATGTTGTACGGGATCAGCAGGGCCGCGTACGTCAGGATCGGCGCGGTGAGGCCCGGCAGGATCTCCCGCCGCGCGACCCGCCACCAGGACGCCCCGGAGACCTGGGCGGCCGCCACGTAGTCCCGGGTCCGCAGGGTGAGCGTCTCGCCGCGGCTGATCCGCGCGGTGCCGCCCCAGCCGAGCAGCGCGATGACCGTGGCCAGCAGCAGCGGCCGGGGCCAGTCCTGCGGCACGATCGCGAGCAGCGAGACCGCCAGCACCAGGATCGGGACGGCCAGCACCAGGTCGATCACCCGGCTCAGCCCGGCGTCCAGCCACCGGCCGCCGAGTCCGGCGGCGACCCCGAACGTGATGCCGAGCAGCACCTCGAGGGCGGTGGCGGCGAGCGCGACGCCTACCGACACCTGCGCGCCGTAGACCAGCCGGGCGAACAGGTCGCGGCCGGTGCCCGGCTCGACGCCGAGCCAGTGCTCGCCGCTGATCCCGCCGAGCGGCCCGCTCGGCACCCCGCCGCGGGCCGAGTCGAGCAGCGTGTCGTGGTACGTCGTGTAGTCCTGCCCGGCGAGCGCCGCGAGGAGCGGGGCGGTGATCGCGACCAGCACCATCAGGCCGGCGACCACCGCCCCCGCGACGAAGCCGCGGTCCTTGCGCAGAACACGGATCACTTGATCGAGATCCGTGCGATGTCGAGCTGCCCGCGCCAGCCGTCCGCGTACGCGTTCTTGACGTTCTTCCCGTACAGGTAGACGTCCTTCTCGTGGGTCAGCGGGATGACCAGGGCCAGCTTGCCGATCTTGGCGTCCAGGGCGCCCCAGCGCGCGGCCGCCGCGGCCGGGTCGGTGAGCGCGTTGATCGCGTCGATCTCGGCGTTCACCTCGGGATCGTTGTACTGCGCGAGGTTGAAGTTGCCGCCCGCGGTGATGATCTGCCGGCCGTCGAAGATCGGAATCAGGAACGGCCCGCCGGACGGCCAGTCGGCGCCCCAGGTGGCCAGCGCGAGGCCGGGCTGGGTGGCCGGCTTGCCGGTGACGTCGCGGTACGTCGCGGTGTCGATGGCGTTCAGCTCGACCGTGACACCGGCCTGCTTGAACGCCTCCTGGACGGCGGAGGCCACCTTGGGCCCGATGCCCTCGCTGTCGTCGTTCTGGTAGGCCAGGTCGATGGTCGGATTGCTGAGCCCGGCCTCGGCGAGCACCTGCTTGGCCTTGTCCGGGTTGCCGGTGTCGCCGGCCGGGAAGTGGTCGTACGGCTGGTAGCCGAGGGCCTTCTGCGGGGGCAGGAACGTGGTGGACGGGCCGGCCACCGCCGAACCGCCGAGCGCGTTGACGACCGAGGTGCGATTGATCGCGTACGACAGCGCCTCGCGCACCTTGGGGTTGTCGAACGGCGCCTTCTTGGTGTTGAAGGCGAGGTACGTGGTGGACGGGAACTCGCCGCGGGTGACCCGCTTGTCCAGCGCCGAGCCGGTGCCGAGCTGGGCGAGCTGCTCCGGGCCGACGACCGCGTCGGTGGTGACCGCGTTGGCGTCCTGGCCGGCGCCGGTGACCAGGCGCTGGTTGATCACCGCGGAGTCCAGGCCGGCGGTCACCTCGATCCGGTCCGGGCACGCGTACCGCAGCTCGTCGACCTGCGTGGACCAGTGCTTGTTGCGGACCAGGACCAGGGACTTCTTCGGCTCGTAGGACTCCACCTGGTACGGGCCGCTGGAGATCGGGTGGGCCTCGTACTCCGCGCCCTTGTCCTTGCTCTTCGGCACCGGCGCGAACTGGGTCGCGGTGGCCAGGAACGGGAAGTCGCCCTCCGGCTTGCGCAGCTTGAAGATGATCGTCTTGTCGTCCGGTGTCTCGATCGACTTGATGCCGCCGGGCTGCTTGTACGGCCCCTGGTAGTCGGCCGCGCCGGCCAGCCAGTCGCGGAAGTAGGGCGCGCCGCCGGGCAGCTCGGGGGCGAACGAGCGCTCGATGCCGTACTTGATGTCGGCAGCGGTGATCGGCGTGCCGTCCTCGAAGAAGATGCCGTCGCGCAGGTGGTAGGTCCAGGTCTTCGCGCCGTCGGACGGGGTGCCCAGGTCGGTCGCGAGGTCCGGGGCCGGCTTGGTGCCGGCCTCGCCCGGCTGCCGGTTGCGCGTGGTCAGCGTGCGGAACAGCAGCGACGGGAGGTTGCCGCCGCCGGAGGTGTAGAGCCGCGCGGGGTCGAGATGGGTGATGCCGCCCTGGTTCAGCACGGTGAGCGTGCCACCCTGGCAGGTCTTGGGATCGAAGGCCGCATTCGAGCCGGTGGTGTCGCCACCGCCTCCGCCCTGGCAGCCGGCGAGCAGCACGGTTGCGGAAAGGACAGCGGGTACCAGTCTGCGCATGCGCGTAAACCTATCGGATCGATAGGCAAGGTGCACTATTCGCGCAACAATCGATGCAAATCGTTTAATTTTTGTACGTCGCGAGCTCCCCGCCACGCGCCGCCGGCTCGCCGGCTGGCCGGGAGGGGTGCCTCACACCCGTGAGACACCCCGGGGCCCCAGCCGGAACGCCGCCCCCCGCCGGGCTCCGGCTCCCGCCGCGGGCGACGTCAGGCCGGCCGGGGCCAGCACCGTGAGCGCCAGACAAACGTATGCTTTCATACCGGGAAGGTAAAAGTGCCCGGATTCTTCCGGCAATCGTCCGGCGGATTCACACCTGCCACGCGGCTCAGACCTGGCCGGGAGCGGTGGCCGGCTGCGCCACGGCCCAGTGCTCCACGATCAGCTCGCCGTCGAAGCGCCAGATGTCGGCGACCGCCTCGCCGAAGCCGCCCTCCGGCGGGACGAGCGCGTAGTGGGCCACCACGAACTCGTCGTCGGCGATCACCCGCTTGAGGTCCAGGGTCGAGGTGGCGATCGGGCCGTTGGCGACGTACTCGATCCAGGCGTCCCGTTCGCGCGGGCTGTCCGGGTCGTGGTTGACGAAGTCCTCGCGGATGACCTCTCTCAGCACTTCGACGTCACCGGCGGCGAAGCGGCCGAACGCCGCCAGGAAGATGTCCTTGATGCTCATGCCCCGCACGATGGCATCGATCCACCGCCGGAGTCGATGACCACGCTGGTAGCCATCCGCGGAAAACTTCCTATCCCACGAAACGGACATCCCGGTTTTCTCATGTCGGGTTCCGCGCCGCCGACAAGTCACCCCGAGCCGATCCCCCGGCCGGCGGAACGCCGCAACCTTCGCGCACCTTGACGGCAACCGTCGTGACAACTCGCGCCCTGGAATCTCTTTCCCATGCCCGGCGGGCAACACCGCCGGACAACACGGGGGAGATTGACTGTGAAGCGCTCGACGCTGCGCAAGACCGTACTGACGCTGACCGCTCTCGTTGCCGGCCTCGGCACCGCGATGACGGCCACGCCGGCCCAGGCCGCGCCCGCCGTTGCTTCCACCGCTTCGAAGAACTGCACGACCGGCGCCAAGCTCGTCCCGAGCTGCGGGGTGCTGTGGGGCACCGCGGCCGGCGGCTTCACCGGCAAGCCGCGTGACGTCGAGCACCGCAACTGGGAGAAGCTGAGCGGCCGCACCGCGACGATCTTCCACACCTACCACAAGGGTGACGAGAAGTTCCCCACCGACGCGGAGATCGCGATGGCCCGGGACAAGGCGCACCCGCGGGTGCTGCTGCTGAACTGGCGCGTCGAGTACGGCACCACCTGGGCCGCCGTCGCCGCGGGCAAGGTCGACAAGCGGATCGACGCGTTCGCCGCGCGCCTCAAGACCAAGTTCCCGGAGAAGTTCTACCTCGTGCTCAACCACGAGCCGGAGGACGACGTCCGCACCGCCGCGAAGTCGGGCATGACCGCGAAGGACTTCGCGAAGTCGTTCCGCCACGTGATCCAGCGCCTGCGGAGCAAGGGCGTGAGCAACGCGGTGAGCGTCGTCGCCTACATGGGCAACGAGAAGTGGATGGCGCAGTCCTGGTGGAAGGACCTCTACCCGGGCAACGACGTCGTCGACTGGATCGGCCTGGACTCGTACGTCAGCGCGGAGAAGAAGTACTACCACGCCGGCGTGTTCAAGGACCTGCTCGACCGTAAGGCCAAGGGCGGCTCGCAGGGCTGGTACGACTGGGCCGTCAAGAACCACCCGGGCAAGCCGATCATGATCGCCGAGTGGGGCGCGTACCACCGTATCGGCAAGGTCGTGAACAAGTCCGCGCAGTTCAACAGCGTCCTGCCGGAGCTGGCGAAGCGTCCCGCGATCAAGGCGATCGTCTACTTCGACACGAAGAAGGACGCGTTCGGCGACCGCGACATCAGCATCGACAGCTCGGCCGCGTCGCTCGCCTCGTTCCGCAAGCTGGCCGCGAACCCGCTGTTCAACGTGACCGTCCGCTGATTTCTGAGACGAGCCGCCCGGCGATTGCCGGGCGGCTCGTCGCTGTTCGCGGCTGGTCGCTGTTTCGCGGCTGGTCCTCATGGTGGCGATGAGGCAGGAGTGACCACCACGAGGACCAGCCGGGAGCGGGGTTCGGGGCGTACCGCCGATCGGGTTTGATGGTCGGCGGGAACCAACCGCCGGTGCGGGGCGACCAACCGGGAACCTGACGAGAAGGATCTGCCGACATGACCAAGCGCCTCCTGACTGCCCTCGCCGCGATGTTCGCGGTGCTGATCCCGGCCGCCCCGGCCGCCGCGCACAACCCGCTGGTCGAGGCGGTGCCGGCGAAGAGCTCGACGGTGCGGAAGGCGCCCGCCGCGGTGAGGCTGACCTTCCTCGAGAAGCTGGACGCGGGCAGCACCAAGCTGACCGTGGCCGGACCGGACGGGGCGATCGGGGCGACCCCGGAGGTCAGCGGGAAGACCGTCTCGGTGACGTTCGACGAGCCGCTGGCGAACGGGAAGTACACGGTCGCGTGGCAGCTCACCGCGGACGACGGTGACGTGGTGAAGAGCTCCTACACGTTCACGGTCGCGGCCCCGGTGGCCGCACCCTCCGCGGCACCGGTTGTCTCCGAGGCGCCCAGTTCGGCCGCCGCGCCGGTGGCCACGCAGACGGTCGCCGGGGCCGAGACGGTGAGCACGACCTCCGGCGGGCCGTGGCTGGGCCTGGTCGCCGGGATCGGCATCCTGGTCCTGGCCGGCGCCGCCGTTTTCGTCTTCGTGCGGCGCCGCAACGCCACCGAGTAGTCCCCGGCTCCGACACCGCGCAGGCGCCCCCGGACGGGGGCGCCTTCTTTTTTGCCCGGACAGCGCTCGATGTCTTTACGAGTCTGACACAGCTTGGTAACTTGCTGAAACAACTGCAACGGCTTGCAACCCCATGCAAGAAGTTTCACCCGTCCCCAGCTCACTCGACTTCTCGGCGAAAGAGCATCCCCCATGAAGAGAAGCACCCGCACCCTGCTGCTCGGGTCCGTGACCAGCCTCGCGCTGGCCGCCGCGGGCCTGGTCGGGGTCAGTCTGGCCGGCACGGCCGGCGCCGCCGTGACCCTCAACAACAGTGACGTGACCGCGAACCTGTGGGAGTGGAACTTCCGCTCCATCGCGGCCGCCTGCACCAGTCAGCTCGGCCCGGCCGGGTACGGCGCGGTCCAGGTCGCCCCACCCCAGGAATCGGTCACCCTGGCGTCCACGGGCGACGGCGCGCACCCGTGGTGGGAGGTGTACCAGCCGGTCTCGTACAACATCTCCGGCCGGCTCGGCACGCAGGCCGAGTTCACCGGCATGGTGACCGCCTGTCACAACGCCGGCGTCCGGGTCTACGTGGACGCGGTGATCAACCACATGGCCGGCACGAACAACACGGTGACCACCGGGTACGGCGGCTCGACATTCGACCCGGGCGGCTACTCGTACCCTGCGGTGCCCTACTCGTACGGCGACTTCCACCACCCGAACGACGGGTACTGCGCCGACGAGGACGGCGTGATCGACGACGACAACAACGCCGCCGAGGTGCAGAACTGCGAGCTGGTGGCGCTCTCCGACCTGAAATCGCAGGACGGCTCGGTCCGTATGAAGATCGCGGGTTACCTCAACAAGCTGATCGACTGGGGCGTGGACGGCTTCCGGGTGGACGCCGCGAAGCACATGGCCGCCTCGGATCTTTCCGCGATCAAGTCGCAGCTGCACAACACCACGGCGGAGGGCCGGGCGCCGTACTTCGCGCAGGAGGTCATCCCGGGTGGCAGTGGCGCGATCGCGCCGTCGGCCTACACCGGCATCGGCGACGTGCTCGGCTTCTCCTACGCCTACGGGCTGAAGACGCAGTTCGCCAACGGGACGCTGGCGAACCTCTCCGGGATCGGCTCGTGGAGCCTGGACGCGTCCAGCGATCTCACCGCGGCCATGGTCACCAACCACGACCTGGAGCGCAACGGCAGCACGCTGCGTTACCAGGATGGCAGCACGTACACCCTGGCGAACTACTTCCTGCTCGCGTACCCGTACGGGCAGCCGTTCCTCTACGACGGCTTCAGCTTCTCCACCTCGGCGACCGGGGCCTCGCCGCCGGCCGGCTCCGGCGGGTACGTCAGCGACACCAACTGCTCGAACGGCGCGTGGCAGTGCCTGACGCAGAGCACCGGGGTCAAGGGCATGGTGGCGTGGCGCAACACCACGCAGTCGGTGAAGACCGTGTCGAACTGGACGAACACCGCCAGCAACGTGATCGGTTTCAGTCGTGGGTCGCTCGGGTGGTTCGGCGTGAACCGGTCCGGCAGCGCGTCCACCGCCACCTACCGGACCGGGCTCGCGAACGGCACCTACTGTGACCGGATCACCGGCGGGGCGGCCAGCGGCGGGTGCGCGGGGACCTCGATCACGGTGTCCGGCGGCAGCGCCTCGGTGACCATCCCGGCGAACGGCGCGGTGGCGATCGACGTGAACGCGAGGTCGGCCACCAGCACGCCGCCCACCTCGTCCTCGCCCGCCCCGCCCCCGGCCGGCACGGTCGCGGCGACCTTCGGCGTCTACGCCCCCACCACCAGTGGGACCAGCGTCTACGTGGTGGGGTCCAACGCCGCCCTCGGCGGCTGGGACACGTCGAAGGCCGTCGCCCTGTCGTCCAGCGGCTACCCGTACTGGACGTCCGCGGTGACGGTGCCGTCGAACTCCAGCTTCGAGTACAAGTACCTGAAGAAGGACGCCTCCGGGAGCGTCACCTGGGAGAGCAACGCGAACCGGGCGGTCAGCACCGGCACCTCGGCGGTGACCCTCAGCAACAGCTTCAACCTGGCGGACGCGAGCGCCACGTCGGTGACCTTCACCGAGACGGCGGCCACGACGACCGGGACCAAGGTGTACGTGGTGGGCTCGATCCCGGCGCTGGGCGGCTGGAACGTCGCGGACGCGATCCCGCTCCCGGCGGCCGGCTCGACGACCTGGAGCCGGGCGGTGGTGCTGCCGCGGAGCACCACCTTCGAGTACAAGTACCTGAAGAAGGACGCCTCCGGAAACGTCACCTGGGAGTCCGGGGGCAACCGGTCGTACACGACGGGGACCGGCACCTCGTACACCGTCAGCGACACCTGGAAGTAGACCTCCGCCGCCGGGGCGGCCCGCCCCGGCGGTTCGTGACGACTTCCTCGCGCGATCCTTTCCGGTCACTTCGGGAACCGCCCCGCACGATGTCCCCGGGCGCGCCTGCGTCACACTTGCGGGCGTGACGACCAGCTCGACCCCGCCGCCCCGGCGGCGGGACGCGGCCCGCACCCGGCAGGCGCTGCTCGACGCGGCCCGGCGCCGGTTCGCGAACGCCGGGTACGCGGGGACCACCGTGCGTGACATCGCCGACGACGCGGGGGTCAACGTCGCCCTGATCAACAGGTACTTCGAGTCGAAGGAAGGACTGTTCGAAGCGGCTCTGGCCGCCAGTTTCGCGGAACTCCGGGCGGCCGCCGGGGACGTCACGCCCGGTGAGGTACCGGAGACGATAGCCAGGCAGGCGGTGGGCCAGAGCACGGCCGGCGGGCCCAGTCACAGCCTGTTGCTGATCCTGCGTTCCTCCGGCGACGAGCACGCCGACCGGATCCGCCTGCGCTTCCTGCACGCGTTCGCCGAGAAGCTCGCGAAGGCGGCCTCCCTGCAGGGTGCGGACCCGGACATCCTGCGGGCGCAGATCCTGCTGTCCACGGCGATCGGCGTGACCCTGCTGCGCGCGTCGAACCTGGAGCCGCTGGCGTCGGCCTCCGCCGACGATCTCACGCTCCCCCTGCGCGACGTGGTGCGGGCCCTGATGAAAACCCCGATCTAGCCGGTACGCCCACGGCCCCCGGCCGCGGCGCGCGTCCCGCTTTCCGGCTGGTCGCCATGGTTGTCCCAACGGCGTCGGGACAACCATGAGAACCAGCCGAGGGCCGGCGGCCGCCACGGGCATACCACGGCGATGGTGTTCTACGGGGGATGCGGCGCTGACCACGTCCGGGGCCGCCCACCACCGATCACCGGCACGCCGGCCTCGGCCCCGCCGGGGCGGCGTCCCGGGTCCGCGGTGAGCGGGCCGACATCAGTCCACGTCCACCCAGTCGAGGGTCCGCTGCACCGCCTTCTTCCAGCGGCCGTAGCCCTGCTCCCGCTGCTCCGCCGACCAGTTCGGCTGCCATCGCTGCGACTCGTTCCAGTTCTCGCGCAGCTCGTCCGTGGACTTCCAGAAACCGACAGCGAGACCGGCCGCGTACGCCGCGCCGAGCGCCGTGGTCTCCGCGACCACCGGCCGGCTCACCGGCACGCCCAGCACGTCCGCCTGGATCTGCATGGCGAGGTTGTTGACGGTGATCCCGCCGTCCACCTTGAGCACGTCCAGCGTGACGCCGGAGTCCTGGGCCATCGCGTCGACCACGTCCCGGGTCTGGTAGCAGATCGACTCCAGGGTGGCCCGGGCGATGTGCGCGTCGGTGTTGAACCGGGACAGCCCGACGATCGCGCCGCGCGCGTCGGACCGCCAGTACGGCGCGAACAGCCCGGAGAACGCCGGCACGAAGTACACCCCGCCGTTGTCCGGCACCTGCGCCGCGAGCGCCTCGCTCTGGTCCGCCGACTTGATGATGTGCAACTGGTCGCGCAGCCACTGCACGGCCGAGCCGGTGACCGCGATCGAGCCCTCCAGCGCGTACACCGGCGCGGCGTCGCCGAACTTGTAGCAGACCGTGGTGAGCAGCCCGTTCTCCGAGCGCACCAGGTTGTTCCCGGTGTTGAGCAGCATGAAGTTGCCGGTGCCGTAGGTGTTCTTGGCCTCCCCGGGCGAGAAGCAGACCTGGCCGACCGTGGCCGCCTGCTGGTCGCCGAGGTCACCGGTGAGCGGCACGTCCCCGCCGAGCGGCCCGTCCACGTGCGCCGTGCCGTAACCGGCCGGGTCGGACGACGGCCGGATCTCCGGGAGCATCCGCCGCGGGATGCCGAAGAACGACAGCAGCTCGTCGTCCCAGTCCAGCGTCTCCAGGTCCATCAGCATCGTGCGGCTGGCGTTCGTCACGTCGGTGACGTGGTTGCCGCCCCTCGCTCCGCCGGTGATGTTCCAGAGCAGCCAGCTGTCGGTGTTGCCGAACAGCGCGTCGCCGCGCTCGGCCGCCTCCCGGACCCCGTCGACGTTCTCCAGGATCCACTGGATCTTGCCGGCGGAGAAGTACGTGGCCGGCGGCAGTCCCGCCTTGCGCCGGATCACGTCGCCGCGGCCGTCCCGGTCGAGCGCCGAGGCGATCCGGTCGGTGCGGGTGTCCTGCCAGACGATGGCGTTGTAGTAGGGCCGGCCGGTCCGCCGGTCCCAGACGACCGCTGTCTCGCGCTGGTTGGTGATGCCGACCGCGGCCAGGTCACTCGCCCCCAGGTCGGCCCTCTGCATCGCGGTGCGCACCACCGCGACCGTACGCTCCCAGATCTCGATCGGGTTGTGCTCGACCCAGCCGGCCCGCGGCAGGATCTGCTCGTGTTCGAGCTGGTGGCGGGCCACCTCGTTGCCGCCATGGTCGAAGATCATGAAACGGGTGCTGGTCGTGCCCTGGTCCACGGCCCCGACGAAGTCAGCCACGGTTCGCCTCCACACTGTCACGTGCCGCCGGCACCTCGCCCACGTCCTGGGGCTCGGCCGACGGCAGGAATCGTCCGATCAGATACTGGTACAGACCGGCGCCGGCCACACCACCGATGATCGGTCCCACGATCGGGATCCAGAAGTAGAGATAGCCGGTCTGATCTCGGAATGCTCCCTCGTACCCGGTGAGGAAGCTGGCCAGGCGCGGCCCGAAGTCACGGGCCGGGTTGATCGCGTAGCCGGCGTCGGTGCCCCAGGCCATCCCGATGGCCACCACCAGCAGGCCGACCACGAACGGGCCGAGGTTGGCGGCCGGCGGGTTGTTGGCCACGTCGGTCAGCGCCAGGATCACGAAGAGTAGGATCGCCGTGCCGATGATCTGGTCGCGGAACGCGCCCCACTCACCGACCGGCAGGCTGCCGTTGCCCGGCAGCGTGGAGAAGACCCCCTGTGTCTTGATCGTCAGCCCGGGGTCCGCGGCGTGCAGGACCTCCGTGTAATTCCAGCGCACCAGCAGCGCGGCGACGAACGCGCCGAGGAGCTGGGCCAGCGCGTACGGCGCCACCTTCCGCCAGGAGAAGCCCTTGAAGACGGCGAGCGCGACGGTCACCGCCGGGTTGAGATGGGCGCCGCTGAGCCGCGCCGCGACGTACACGCCGAGCGTGACGCCCAGGCCCCAGGCCCAGGCGATGCTGTCGTGATCCCCGATCCCGCCGGCGACGACCTGGGCCACCACCCCGCAGCCGAACAGGATCAGGATGAGCGTGCCGGCGAACTCCGCCGCGAGCTCACCGGCGAGTCCAGGAACTTTGAGTCGAGCGGTCATGCTCCCTCCTTCGTCCGATCTCCGGACGGTATGAAGCCCGCCGGGCCGGGAGCAACGAACAGCGGTCGGCATTGTCGAACCTCAATCACGGCAGGCCCCGGCGTGAACGCCTAGAGTGCGAAACATGCCGGGAACAGTGCAGTCCATCGAGCGCGCGGCCGCGATCCTGCGGATGCTCGCCGGCGGGCCGGGACGGCTCGGGCTCAGCGAGATCGCCCGCGCGCTGGACCTGGCCAAGGGCACTACCCACGGCATCCTGCGCACGCTGCAGGGCGTCGGCTTCGTCGAGCAGGACCGGGTGTCCGGGCAGTACCAGCTCGGGGCGGCCCTGCTGCACCTGGGAACCAGCTACCTGGACATCAACGAGCTGCGGTCCCGCTCGATCAACTGGGCGGATCCGCTGGCGGCGCGCAGCGGCGAGGCCGTCCGGATCGGCACGGTCCTACAAGGACAGGTGCTGGTCGTGCACCACGTGTTCCGGCCGGACGACACGTTCCAGACGCTTGACGTGGGCACGCTGCTGCCGTTGCACGCGACAGCTCTGGGCAAGGTGCTACTGGCGTACCGCGCCGGGAGCCCGCGCGACGAGCTGACCGCGTACACCCGGAAGACCCTGGTCACGCCCCGCGACATCGGGGCGGCGCTGGACCGGATCCGGGAACACGGCTGGGCCGCCGACATCGAGGAACACACCCTCGGCCAGGCGGCGGTCGCGGCGCCGATCCGCGGCTACGGCGGGCTGGTGATCGGCGCGATCGGCGTCTCCGGACCGGTCGAGCGGATCTGCGACAGCCACTACCGGCCACACCCGCACCTGATCACCAGCGTGCGGGACGCGGCCCGGGCCATCTCACGGGAGATGGGAGCGGCCCGGCAATGACGGCGGCGCCGGACCGGGAACGGCCGGCGGCAAGGGGGAGGATCATGACCGAGCGCTACGTGGTCGCGATCGACCAGGGGACCACCTCGACGCGATGCATCGTGTTCGACCGGCGCGGGCAGTTGGTCTCCCTCGCCCAGCAGGAGCACAAGCAGCACTTCCCGAAGCCGGGCTGGGTGGAGCACGACGCCATGGAGATCTGGCGCAACGTGGAGCGGCTGGCGCCCCGGGCGCTACGGCGGGCCGGGATCACCATCGACCAGGTGGCGGCGGTGGGGATCGCCAACCAGCGGGAGACGACGGTGATCTGGGACCGTCGCACCGGTGTGCCGGTGCGACGGGCGATCATCTGGCAGGACACCCGGACCGACGCCCTGGTCAACTCCCTGGCCTCGGACCCGCGCGCCGCCGCCGTCGCGGAGATCTCCGGCCTGCCGCTGGCGACGTACTTCTCCGGCCCTCGGCTGCGCTGGATGCTGGACCACACGCCAGGGCTGCGGGCGCGCGCCGAACGCGGCGAGGTGCTCTGCGGGACCATGGAGACCTGGCTGATCTGGAACCTGACCGGCGGCGCGCACGTCACCGACGTGACGAACGCCAGCCGGACGATGCTGCTCGACGTGCACGAGCTGGACTGGTCGGCGGAGGCGCTCGACTTCTTCGGGATACCCCGCGCGATGTTGCCGGAGGTGCGCGCCTCGATCGGCGCCTTCGGCACCGCCTGCCAGGCATTTCCCGGGGTACGGATCGGGGCCGCGCTCGGCGATCAGCAGGCGGCGCTGTTCGGGCAGACCTGCTTCACCCCCGGCGAGGCCAAGTGCACCTACGGGACGGGCAGCTTCCTGCTGCTCAACACCGGCACGGAACTGATCCGGCCGGGGCACGGCCTGCTCAGCACGGTGGCTTACCAGGTGGCCGGCGAGCCGGCGAGCTACGCGCTGGAAGGCTCGATCGCGATCACCGGCTCGCTGGTCCAGTGGTTCCGCGACCAGCTCGAACTGATCTCCAGCGCGCCCGAGATCGAGACCCTGGCGCGTACGGTGGCGGACAACGGCGGGTGCTACATCGTGCCGGCCTTCTCCGGCCTCTACGCGCCGCACTGGCGGTCCGAGGCACGCGGCGTGATCGTGGGCCTGACCTCGTACATCACCAAGGGTCATCTGGCCCGGGCGGTCCTGGAGGCGACCGCCTGGCAGACCCGGGAGGTGGTCGACGCGATGAACGCGAACTCCGGGCTGGCGCTGAAGACGCTCAAGGTCGACGGCGGGATGACGGCGAACAACCTGCTCATGCAGATGATCGCCGACGTGCTGGACGTGCCTGTGGTCCGGCCCCTCGCCGTCGAGACGGTGTCCCTGGGCGCGGCGTACGCGGCCGGGCTCGCCGTCGGCTACTGGCCGGACCTGGACGGGCTGCGCCGCAACTGGCACATCGCCGGCCAGTGGATGCCCTCGATGGAACCGGGCCTGCGCGACCGCGAGTACGCCAACTGGCGGCGCGCCGTCGAGCGCACGTTCGACTGGATCCAGCCGGCTCAGTAGGCGTACGCGGCCTGCGGGTGAGCGGCGCGCAGCGCCATGCAGTGGCCGCACCGCAGCAGGTGCCTCTTCGGCCGCACCGGGAAGAGCGGGACGAAGAACAGCGTGAACCGGGTGGTCCGGGCCAGCCGCTGCTGCGGGGCGGTCCACCCGCAGACCTCACAGGTAGCCACCGTGGTATCGACGATCTCGTCGCGGGTCCGGAGCCCGAACAACAGGAAGAACATGCCCCAAGCGTGACACCGGCCCGCCAGCTCCGCACTTCGTACGCCCGTCCGCACCCCTCCCCCCACACGCACGCCGGCACCGCACCCGCGCACCGCACCGGCAGGGGGCTCGCCGCCGCCACCGCGGGCACGTCGCATGCGCGCCCGCACCCGCCACCGCGCGCAGACCCGCACCGCGCCACCGCCTCAGCCGGCCTTGCTCCTGGCGCGTCGCGCACTAGCGTGATCGGCATGACGATGCGGTCGGCGGCGGTCGAGGAGTTCGGGGCGAGGCTGTCCAGGTCCGGCTGGGTGACCGACCTCCTGGTAGCCGGTTCCCTGGCCACCGGCGACCACATCCCCGGCGTCAGCGACCTCGACCTGGTGGCGATCGTCCCCAGCGCCCCGGACCCGGCCCGGATCGTCGCCGCGCACACCGGCATCGACCCGGCCCTCAACCTGGGCTGCGTCTACGTCCCCGCCAACCGGATCACCGACCTGGACGCCAGGCATCCCACCTGGACCCACGGCCTCCTGGTCCAGCGCGTCCTCTCCGGCATCACCCGCGCCGAGCTGGTCCGGCACGGCTATCCGGTCTTCGGCCGCCCGCCCACCGACCTCCTCCCCGCGATGACCGGCGACGACATCCGCACGGCGGCCCGCGCCGAACTCACCGGCTACTGGGCCTGGGCCGCCCGCCGCCCGTGGCTCTTCCTCGATCCCCCACTCGCCGACCTGGCGCTCACCTCGATGTCCCGGGGCCGACACGCCCTCACCCACGGCGCCCTGCTCACCAAGTCCGAGGCCGTCTCCTCGGCCGCCGCCCCGCCCTGGCTGATCAGTCAGCTGCGCGCCCGCCGCCAGGGCCGGCACACCACCTCCCCCCGCCTCCGAACCGCCTGGCTGGCCTGGCGCGACGCCCGCCGTACAGTGCGCTCCGCCCAGCGGCGACCGCCGTCCGCCCACACCGCCGAGTAGCGGCCCACTGCCGAAGCAACCCGCCGGCCCTCCGGACAGGACGGCGTGGGTGACAGCCGAGCGCCGGCTCCGCGCACCGGTGACCGCTGGCCGGCGACCTTCTGAGCCGGCGCTCATGGTGGTTGTCGCTGGGCCGTCACGATGGTGGGGCCCAGCCGAGCATGGGGGCTGGGCGTGCGGGGTCTGTCGGGCGAACCCGGCGGCGCCGGACGGGGAACGCAAGCGATTGTGCCGACGGTCACGAGTCGGTCCCGGACGGAATCGAGCGGGAACGGGCGGGGTTCGCGCTGGTATGACGACGATCGGACTCATCGGCAGTGGAAACATCGGGGGCACCGTGGCGCGGCTGGCGGTCGCCGCCGGCTACGACGTGGTGCTGAGCAACTCCCGCGGACCGGAGACGCTCCAGGAACTCGTGGGCGAGCTGGGACCGAAGGCGCGCGCGGCGACCACGGCCGAGGCGGCCGCGGCCGGGGACATCGTGGTGGTGACCGTGCCGCTGAAGGCGGTCCGGGAGATCCCGGCCGAGCTGCTCGCCGGCAAGGTGCTGATCGACACGAACAACTACTACCCGGAGCGGGACGGGGTCGTCGAGGCCCTGGAGAACGGCACGAGCACCACCGGGGAGCTGGTGCAGGAGCACTTCGCCGGGGCCAAGGTGGTCAAGGGCTTCAACAACATCTGGTTCGGTCACCTCGCCCAGCTCGGGCGGCCGTCCGGGGCGGCGGACCGGACCGCGCTGCCGATCGCGGGTGACGACTCGGCGGCCAAGCTGGTGGTGACCGAGTTCCTGGACAAGATCGGGTACGACGTGGTGGACGCCGGCCCGCTCGCCGAGAACTGGCGCACCCAGCGGGACACCCCCGTCTACGTGACGCCCTACGGCCAGTTCGGCGAGGCCGGCACGCCGGCGGGCGCGGAGGTCGTCCGCAAGGCGGTCGCCGAAGCCAAGCGCTGATCGGGAGAGCCCGTGACCGGTGGCCCGGTCACGGGCTCCTGCCGGCCGTACCTCAGAGGTTGACCTTGACCCCAGCGGCCTGGCAGGCCGCGGCCAGCTCGGTGCCGGCCTTCTCGAAGGCCGGGTCCTCGACCGCGGTCAGCGGGTCGGCGGCCGAGGCGGACTTGGTCGCGATGTCGGCCAGGCTCTTCGCGCCGGTCGCGATCTTGCTGGTGCCGGAACCGGCCGCGGCGGTCACCGCGGTGGAGAAGTCCTCCAGCATCTTCTTCGCCTCGGCCGGCTGGAAGTCGCCGTCCTTCATGGAGCCGAGCAGGCTTTCCTTCATGGCCTCGCCGGCCTTGTTGGTCTCCTCGCAGATGGCCTTGTCCGAGGCGCCCCCCGCGGCCGCCGCGCTGGTCGCGCCGACGGGCGGGGCGGCCGCGGCGGAGGTGGCGGTCGAGGTGCCCGCCGAGGAGGCGCCGGCCTCGGTCTTGTCGTCGTCGGAGCAGGCGCCGAGGCTGAGCACAGCAGCGGTGAACAGGACAGCTGAAGTAATCCGGGTTCGCATCACGGCGCGAACCGTAATCGACACCATGACCAAGATCAACTGCGATCTCTCGCACCGGCTCCACATCGCCGACCGGCTGGACACGCAGCCTATACTCCCCGTCCTGTGAACATCCTGTGCCGCACCGCAAGCCGTACCGCCACCCTGGCCACCCTCGCCGCGCTCGCCCTGACCGGCTGCGACAGCGACGGCGACGACAAGACGACCAGGACGGAGGCCCAGGCGCCGGCCGCGGCGGACGGCCCCCGGGTGGGCGCCGCCGGCAGCGGCTGCGAACTGCCCGTCACGTTCGGCCTCACCGCCGGCTGGAAACCCAAGCAGGTCACGGTCGAGGACGGTGACCCGCTGGCCGCGCTGGCCAAGAAGGGCCCGTTCACGATGGCCTGCGAGATCGACGCCAAGCCGGCCGGGAACATCGGCTTCCTCCGGGTCTGGACGGGCGCCGGCGCCGACCTGGAGGCCGGCCTGAGCGGCTTCGCCGGCGCCGGCGCGCAGCAGGCGAAGTTCACCGAGACGCAGGTCGGTGGCAAGCCCGCGCTGGAGGTCGAGTACCAGCAGAAGAGCGAGCTGGACGACTCCCTGGAGCAGGAGCGGGCGTTCGCCGTGGACACCGGCCGGGGCCTGGTCGTCGTCTCACTGGACGGTCTGGACAACGAGGAGCAGAAAGAGATGCTTCCGGCGTACGAACTGGCGCGCACCAGCCTGACGGTGAGCTGAGCGCGAGCAACACGAGGAGGCGGGCCGAGCGGGCCGAAGAGACCGACCGGGCGATCGGGACAGGCCGGGCGGGTAAGGGCGCTCAGCAGGTCAGGGCCGGGTCAGCAACGCGGCGGTACGCTGCTTCCAGGCGTACGCCTGCTTCGCCGTGTCCCGCAACCTGGCCACCAGCGGCGACCGCGACTGACGAGCCCACGGCACGGCCACCTCGGTCGTGCCGTACTTCGCCTTGTACGCGTTCCCGCCCACGAAGTCGAACTCGGTCACCCCGCGGGCCTTGGCCCACCGCAGCGCGTGCCAGATCAGCGCCTCGTTGGGCCGCAGGTGCTGATGCTCGCGGTAACTGGCGCCGCCCCAGAAGTACATCGTCCGGTGGTACCAGGGCAGCACCGCGGTGGCGATGCACCGGCCCTCGCCGTCGCGGGCCCGCAGCAGGCTGATCCGACCCGCCGGAGCGAGATGTCGGATCAACGACCGCACCCGTTCCACGGAATACGTCGGCACGAGATTCTGTTTGGCGAAAACGTCGCGTAATTGATCGTAGAATTCGTCGGCGAATGCCGGGCCGGGTTCCGCCTCTTCGACGACCACCCCGGACTTGGCGGCTTTGCGGATATTACGGCGGCAGGCGCCGGTCATCGCGCCGAACAGGGCGTCCTCGCCGGGGCTCAGGTCGATCACCGCGGTGGGCGCGGCGTCCCAGCGCAGGCCCAGGCCGGCCAGGTCGGCCTCGGTCGCGCCGCGGTCGCGCACCTCGAGGTGGGCGCAGCCGAGATCGTCGAAGGCGAACCGGGTCAACGCCTGCATCGCGGCCCGCCTGCTCACCCCGGGGCGCAGGTTGAAGCCCAGGTAGGAGGTGGTCCAGCCGGCCATCGGGCTGCCCAGGATGCGTAGGCCGTACCGCCGGGCGAGCAACCCGGTGAAGTGACCCACTGTGGTGTAGTCATCACGCAGGATGGCCAGCACTGGCTCGGCCCGCTGGCACTCGGCCACGAACGAGAGCCACTCGGGAGTGTGGAAGATGAGGCGGTCCTGGTAGGTGGCGCGGTCGGCGTGGAGGGCGGAAGCCGGTTCCACCCGGTGCAGTGCGAGCATCCGGTCGCCCCGATCGAATTAGGCGTCGAAGGCGGATGATGCCCCGCCGGCCACCCATTCCGCAAGACCCGGTAGGGCCATTCGCGAATTGACGTGAATAGTTCTCGTGTTCAGGGTGACAATTGCTACTGCCGCGCCTCGCCATCGTTTTGCGAAGGTGATGACATGGAGCCGCCGACGGCGATCAAGCGACGTCTCAACGAACTGGGCCTGCGCAGCCGACTCCGGGCCCGGCCGCGGGCACAGGGCCGGGTGCTGGCCCCGGCCGGACTGTTCCGCCGCCTGCCCAGCGCCCCCGGACTCTACTTCCCCTTCTACCACGACGTCCTGCCGGAGTACGCCGGCGACCTGCGTCACCACCTGGAAACGCTGGGCCGGATCGGTCCGATGATCGGCTGGGACGAGGCGCTGACGCTGCTGGCCGGCACGCGTCCGCTGACCGGGCCGGTGTTCTGCCTGTCCTTCGACGACGCCCACCTGAGCTGGCGCGACGTGGTGGTGCCGGTGCTGCGCGAGCTCGCCGTGCCGGCCACCTTCTTCCTGACCACCGGCCTGGTCGGCCGGCCCGGCAACCTCACCTGGGCGGACTGCCGGGAGATCCGCGAGGCCGGGTTCGCCTTCGGCTCCCACACGGTGACCCACACGCGGCTCGCCGACCGGAGCGACGCCGAGGCGGGACACGAGATCGCCGGCTCGAAGCGCGAGATCGAGGACGAGCTCGGCGCCGAGGTACGGGACTTCGCCGCGCCGTACGGCTATCCCGGTGTCGATTTCACCGAGCGTGACGTACGCCTGGCCAAGGAGTCCGGCTACCGCAGTTTCGCCACCACCCTGCGCCCGGCCATGCACGCCGGCGACTCGCCGATGTGGATCTGTCGCCAGGGGCTGCACCCGGCCTGGCCGATCATGGCAGTACGGACCCGGGTCCATGACTGAGCCAGAGCCGTCCACGACCCCACCCCGGATCCACCTGTCCCCACCGGACGTCACGGACGTCGAGCGCAAACTGCTGCTGGAGGCGTTCGACTCGAACTGGGTGGCGCCGGCCGGTCCCGACCTGGACGCGTTCGAGGCGAGGTGCGCCGAGCTGGTCGGCGTGCGGCACGCGGTGGCGCTGAGCAGCGGCACCGCGGCGCTGCACCTGGCCCTGATCGCGGCCGGCGTGCGGCGCGGCGACACCGTGCTGGTCCCGTCGTTCACGTTCGCCGCCACCGCGAACGCGGTGATGTATCTCGGCGCCCGCCCGGTCTTCCTGGACAGCACGCCGGACAGCTGGAACGTGGACCCCCAGATCGTCGCCGACGAGCTGCGCGGCCGGGCGGTCCGCGGGCACCTGCCCCGCGCGGTGGTCGCCGTGGACATGTACGGCCAGTGCGCCGACTACCAGCCGATCGTGGAGGCCTGCGACCGCTACGGGGTGCCGCTGGTCGAGGACGCCGCCGAGGCGCTCGGCGCGACCTACCGGGGGCGGCCGGCCGGATCCTTCGGGCTGGCCGGGGTGCTCTCGTTCAACGGCAACAAGATCGTCACGACCGGTGGCGGCGGGATGCTGGTCACCGACGACGGCTCGGTCGCCGAGCAGGTGCGGTACCTGTCCACCCAGGCCCGCGAGCCGGTGCCGCACTACGAGCACCGCACGGTCGGCTACAACTACCGGCTCAGCAACCTGCTCGCCGCCGTGGGGCGGGGGCAGTTGCAGCGGCTGCCGCGGCTGATCGAGGCGCGGCGGGCGACCTTCGAGCACTACCGCGCCGCGCTCGGCGATCTGCCGGGGATCCGCTTCCTGCCGGTGGCGGCCTACGGCGTACCCAATTGGTGGTTGACCTGTCTCCTGATCGAGAAGGACGACTTCGGGGTGGACCGCGACGACGTCCTCGGGGCCTTGCGGGACGCGAACATCGAGGGCCGGCCCACCTGGAAGCCGATGCATCTGCAGCCGGCGTTCCGGGACTGCGTGATGCGCGGCGGCCCGGTCGCCGCCGGCCTGTTCCACCGCGGGCTGTGCCTGCCCAGCGGCTCCGCCCTCACCGCGCACGACCGGGATCGGGTGGTGGCCGCCGTCCGCGGGGCCGCCACCGGGAAGAGGGGGTGACGGCGGATGCGCGTGGTCTACATCCACCAGTACTACTGCAACCCCCGGATGGCCGGGGGCATCCGGTCCTACGAGCAGGCCAGGCGGCTGGTGGCCCGTGGGCACACGGTCGACGTGATCACCACCGACATCACCCCCGGCGGACGTGGGCTGGGCTGGAAGGTCACCGAGGACGACGGGGTGACGGTGCACTGGTTCCGCGTCCCGTACCACAACCACATGTCGTACGCCCGGCGGCTGCGCGCCTTCGCCGAGTTCATGGTCCTCGCCACCGCGCGGGCGTCCCGGCTCAGCGCGGACCTGGTGTTCGCCACCAGCACGCCGCTCACCGTCGCGGTACCCGGTGTACTCGCCGCTCGGCTGCGCCGGGTGCCGTTCGTCTTCGAGGTCCGCGACCTCTGGCCGGAGGTGCCGATCGAGATGGGCGCGCTGCGCAACCCGGTCGCCCGCGGGCTGGCCGGCGGCCTGGCGAACTTCGCCTACCGCAACGCGGCCGAGGTGATCGCCCTCTCCCCCGGCATGGCCGCCGGGGTGAGCCGGCGCCGGCCCGGCACCCCGGTCACCGTCGTCCCGAACGCCGCAGACCTCGACCTGTTCGCGGTGGACGAGGCGCAGGTGCGGCGGTTCCGCGCGGAGCACCGCTGGCTGGGCGACCGGCCGCTGATCGTCTACACCGGAGCGCTGGGCGCGGTCAACGGCGTGGAGTACCTGGTGCGCGCGGCACGGCGGATGCACGAGATCGACCCGGAGCTCCAGCTGCTGATCGTGGGGCACGGCAGGGAGTGGGAGAGCACCGGGCGGCTCGCCGCCGCGTTCGAGCTGCTGGACGTGAGCGTACGGATGTGGGAGAAGGTCCCGAAGTCCGAACTGCCGGTGATCCTCGGCGCCGCGACCATGTCCACCAGCACGGTCCGGCCGATCCGCGGACTGTGGGACAACTCGGCGAACAAGTTCTTCGACGCGCTCGCGGCCGGCCGGCCGATCGCCATCAACTACGGCGGTTGGCAGGCCGACCTGCTCACCGGATCCGGCGCCGGGCTGGTTCTGGACCCGCACGACCCGTACGCCGCGGGCGAGGTCCTGGCGGCGCACCTGCGGGACGAACAGTGGCTGGCGAAGGCGCGCGCCGCGGCGCACCGGCTGGCGGTCGAGCAGTTCTCCCGGGATCTGCTCTTCGACCGCTTCGAGGCCGTGCTGACCAGGTCCGCGGCCTGAGAACGGGGGGCTCATGGAACTGCGTGCGTACGTGCGGGCGTGCCGCCGCCGATGGCTCTGGCTCCTCGTCCCGGTGCTGGTGGCGGCCGCGGTCGCCGGCGGCCTGGCGGTGAGCGCGAAGCCGGCCTACCGGTCGACGATGATCCTGTTCGTCTCGGCGGGCACCGGTGACCCGGACGCCGAGGCACGCCGGCTCAACTCCTACATCGCCCTGCTCACCGGCCCCCGGGTGGCCCAGGGAGTGGTCACCCGGCTGGGCCCCGGGCAGGTCACCGCCGAGCAGGTGCGCGCCGGCCTGGCCGCTCGGGTCAGCGAGGGCACCGACCTGCTGGAGATCTCGGCGACCGACCCGTCCGCCGCGCGGAGCCGGGCGATCGTCACCACCGCCGCGTCGGTGCTGGTCACGCTTGCCAAGCAGATCACCCCGGCGAGCCAGGACGGCGGGCCGGCCCCGTCCGTCTCGATCCTGCAGGACGCGGAGACCGCCCGGGAGCCGGACGGCCTGGTCCGCGACACCGGTTTCGCGGCGGTGCTGGGCCTGCTGATCGGCGCGATCGCGGTGGCCGTCCGGGAGGCGGCCGCCCGCACCGTGGCCGAGCAGGAGGATCTGCGCCGGCTCGGCCTGGGGACGGTCGGGGTGATCTCGCTGGACGGCCGCCACGGCCGGGGCGAGCATCCCGACCAGGCGCTGGCCGAGGCGTTCCGGCGGCTGCGCAGCCTGTTGCCGGGGATCACCGACGGGCGGCGGGGCAACCCGCGCGGGCGGTCGCTGCTGCTGGCCGGGTCGGGGCGCAAGGAGGGCACCACGGCGGTCTCCTGCGGGCTGGCGATCGCGCTGGCCGAGACCGGGGCGCGGGTGGTGCTGGTGGACGCGAACCTCCGTACCCCCGGGGTGGGCCGCTATCTCTCCCTCGACCCGGCGCCGGGGCTGGCCGAGGTGCTCGCCGGCGCCGCGCGGGTCCCGGACGTGCTGCGCGAGTCGCTGAACGGGCGGCTCACCGTGCTGCCGGCCGGCGAGCACGTGCCGGACCCGGGCGGGCTGCTCGCCTCGCCGCGGCTGCCGGCCACCGTGCGCACGCTGACCGAGCGCTTCGACGTGGTGCTGCTGGACGCGCCGCCGCTGAACGGACCGGCCGACGCCGCCGTGCTCGGCCAGGTCACCGACAGCGCACTGCTGGTGGTCCGGGCGAACCGGACCCGGACCGCGGACGTGGAGCGTTCGCTGGAGTTGCTGGAGAGGATCGGCGCCAAGGTGGCCGGCGCGGTCCTCAACGCGTTGCCGCGCAAACTCCGGACCGGCCAGGCGTGGGCTGCCGCGGCCCAGGTGTCCCCCGCCGAACTGCTGATCCCCCTGGACGAGCCGGACGAGCCGGATCCGGTGAGCACCCCGCCCGCGCCGCGCCCGCCGAACGGGGTGGTCCGCGGCCGGGCCCGGGTGGTGAAGGCGGTGCTGGAGGCGACCGGGGACCGGCGACCAGAGGGATCGAAGGCCGGTGAGTGAGCTCGTAGCGGCCCGTCCGCCGGGGTTCGTCCGGGGGCAGCTCCGCGAACCGTACGTCCAGCTGCTGGCCTCCCAGGTGCTCACCGGGGGCGTGGCGCTGGCGGCGAACATCCTGATGGTCCGCTCGATGACGCCCACCCACCGCGGCGAGGTGGCGTTGCTGCTGCAGGTGGTCTACCTGGCCACCCAGTTCCTGCTGCTGGGCACCGAGCGCAGCTTCGTGGCGAACTACCACGACGTGGCGCCGGGGCCGGCCGTCCGGGCGTACGGCCGGCTGCTGCTGATCCCGGCGACCGCCGGCCTCACCGGCGCCGCGGTCTGCACGCTGGCCGTGCACAACCCGGGCGCCGTGATCGTGGTGCTGCTGGCGGTCTACACCCTGGTCGAGGCGTCGGCCCTGGCCAGCCGCTCGGTGGCGATCGCGGTCGGCCGGGTCCGCGACTTCATGGTCGCCCGGGTGCTGGAGTCGGCGCTGCTGCTGGCACTGCTGGTCGGTCTGTGGGTCACACACACCTCGCACCCGGAGACCTGGTTCCTCGCGTACGTGTTCGCCGGCGCCCTGCCCACGGTCGCGTACCTGCTGGTCTGGTTGCGGCTGCCGGTGGATCCGGACGCCGCCGCGGTCCGCCCCGGGCAGAACCGGCAGGTCCGCCGGGAGGGCCTGGCGCTCTTCCCGGCGGCGATCTCGAACATGGCGATGCTGCGGGTGGACCGGCTGGTCATCCCGGCGCTCGCGTCCACCGCGGCGCTCGGCCTCTACACCAGCGTGGCGACCATGACCGAGCTGCTGGCCTGGCCGGTCCGCGCCTACGCCGACTCGCGGCTGGGTCGGTGGCGGGCCTCGCACAACGACGGCGGCCTGCGGGCCCGGCCGATCGTGCTGGCCGCCGCGATCTATGCGCTGGTGGTGGTGCCGCTGGTGGCCGGTGGCCTGTACCTGCTGATCGTCCCGGTCTTCGGCCACCAGTACGCCGCGGCCAGGGTGGTGGTGCTGCCGCTGGTGGTGGCGGCCGGGCTGTACGCGGTCTCCCGGGTCGCCCTCGGCGTGCTGATCGCCAAGGGACGGGGTGGCCTGGTGTCGGTCGCCGAGATCACCGGGTTCGTCGTGAGTTTCGCGGTGTATCTGCTGCTCATCCCGCGCCTGGGGATCCTCGGGGCGGCGTACGGATCGCTCGCCGGCTATGGCGTCTGCCTGGTCTTCGCCCTGCTCACCACATTCGTCGCGAAAGAGCGGGCATGAAGGGCATCTTCCTCACCCCCGGGCTGCTGCTGGTGCTGATCGCGATCGGCGGCCGGTTCACCCTGGACCGGGCCGGCTTCCCGGATCTGGCCTGGGTCGACCTGCGGGTGGTGGGCCTGGCCGCGGCCCTGGTCGTGCTGGCCGTCGATCTCGCCCGGCGGGGAAAGCCGCCGGCGTGGGCGAACGAAGGCTGGCTGGTGCTGACCCTGCTGTTCTTCCTGTTCCAGATCGCCTCGGCGCTCTGGGCGCCGCCGGCGTCCCGGGTCGGCCCGCAGACCGTCGACCTGATCCTGCTGGGCGTGCTCACGCTGGCCTTCTACCACTGGACCCGGGGCGACCCGGACCGCGCGATCCGCTGGGCGTTCCAGCTGTTCTGGCTCGCCGCTGTGGTCTTCGCCCTGGCCGCGATCTTCGTCAACGGCCCCGGCGAACAGGGCAGGTACTCGGCCTTCGGCGGCGGCCCGAACGTCTTCGTCCGCATCGAACTGCTCGGCGTGATCAGCGCGATAGCCCTCCGCCGATGGTTCGCGCTGCTGGCCACGCCGCTGTTCCTGCTGGCGGCCGTGCTCTCCGGGTCCCGGGCCGGCCTGATGGCCGGCGGCGCGGTGGGCCTCGCCGCGCTCTGGAGGATCCGCGGGCGGCTCCGGACCGGCCCGGTGCTCGCGGCCGGCGCCTTCCTGCTGGCCGCCGGGCTGGTCGTCTGGTTCTCCGCGCCGCCCGCCTTCACCAGCCTGTTCCAGGAGCGGTTCGTCGAGCAGACGGTGCACGAGCAGTACCTCTCCGACCGCACCGACATCTGGGCGGCGGCCCTGCGGATGGCCGTGGGGCACCCGGTCGCCGGCGCCGGTCTGGACGGCTTCTACGGCCTGATCGGCGCGAACCAGATGGTCGAGTACCCGCACAACTACGTGCTGGCGGTCGCCGCCGAAGGCGGACTGATCGGCCTCGGGCTGCTCACCGGCGCGGTCATACTGTGGGCAAAGACCGTACGCGGTGGCGGCGACCGCCCGCAGTCGACAGGGCTCGCCGTGGCGGCCGCCGTTCTCGTGGCGCTGAGCAGCCTCTTCTCCGGGGACTACTACGACGCCCGGCTCTTCTGGATCTTCGCGGCCATGGCCGCCGCTGCCGCTGTTGCGCGGGTCCGCGCCGAACCGGTCGCCGGGCCCGCCCGCGAGCGAGAGGCCGTTGGATCATGAAATTCCCCAGGCGATCGATTCTGCTGCTGGGCGCCGGCGCGGTGGTGGCCGCGACGGTGACCGAAAGCGCCGCCCGGCGGTGCAACGCCGTGCCGATGCCGTCCCGGCAGCAGGGGCCCGGCACGGTGGCACCGGTCAAACTCAAGCCGGTCGGGCACTGGACCCAGGTGTTCGAGCAGAGCTGGGACTTCCAGTCCCGGACCGCCGAGCCGATGAGCCGGTCGAAGGACAGCCAGGACCACTACGACCTGGCGTACACGTTGGACGGCAACATCGCGATGTTCCGCGCCACCGGCTCGGCGCGCTATCTGGACCGGGCCCTGGCGTACACGGAGAACGTGGTGGCCGCGGCTGCGCCGTCCACATCGCTGCCGGGCAGCACGTTCCGCGACAGGTACCGCGGCTGGGGCTCCAGCAAGTCCGGGCAGCACGGCGACGAGGTGCCGCTCTACGAGAGCTACTTCTGGCGGTACGCGACCCAGCTGCTGGTCGCCCTGAAGGAGAACACCACGACGTACGCCACGCCGGCGTACCGCGCCCGCTTCGACAAGCTGCTCGCTTTCGCCGAGGTGGAGATCTTCGAGAAGTGGTACGCCCGCGGCGCGCAGGAGAGCATCTACCGCGAGCGCACGCACATGGCCGCGCACTGGGCGCTGATCTCGCTGAACCTGGGCCGGCTCACCGCGGACGCCACCCGGCGGGACAGGTACCGCAAGGTGCTCGCCACGATCGGCGCCCGGATCCACAACCAGATGACCCGCAACCCGGTCGAGGCCACCGCGTACTTCTGGAGCGACGTGTGGGGCTCGACCCGCCGGCCGGGGCAGGACGTGGGGCACGGCAACGGCGTGATGGCGTACGTGGTGGAGGCCCGCGACCAGGGCACCACCTGGACCGCGGCGGACATGACCGCGTTCGGCGCGCTGCTCACCAAGGTGATCTGGCCGGGCGACGCCACGTACCACGCGTTCGTCGACGGCACCGGCGCGGACAACGGCTGGATCGCCGACGGCTTCGTCAAGCTCGGCCGCTACGACGCGAACGTCCAGCACCGCCTCGAGTCGTACGGGGTGGTCAACGACCAGTTCGCCGCGAACATGGCGCTCAATGCGAAGATCCTGCGCGCGTGAGGAGACATCTATGACGGCATCGCTGCTGGAACCGGCGGCCCGGGAGTGGAAGGAGGCACTGGCGCAGGTCGGCCACGACCTGTACCACGTGCCCGACTACGTCGTCCTCGACGCCCGGCTGTACGGCGGCACGCCTGCCGCGTTCCACTTCGAGCGGGGCGGGCGGCGGCTGCTGATACCGCTGATCGTCCGCGAGATACCGGGCTCGGAGCTGCGGGACGCGCTGTCGCCGTACGGCTATCCCGGCCCGGTCAGCGATGCCGCGCCCACCGACACCGGCTTCTGGCGGGCGGCCTGCGCGGCGCTCGCCACGACGCTGCGGCAGACCGGCGTGATCTCGGCCTTCGTCCGCATGCACCCGCTGCTGAACCCGCCGTCGCCGGTGCTCGCCGAGGCCGGCGCGCTGGTCCGGCACGGCGAGACGGTGTCGATGGACCTGACGGTCGGCGTCGAGGAGATGTGGAGGCAGACCCGCAGCGACCACCGCAACCACATCAACCGGGCACGACGCGCCGGCACCCGGGTCGTCTTCGACGACTGGGGCCGGCTCGCCGAGTGGGTCGAGGTCTACCACGACAACATGCGGCGGGTGGGCGCGGCCGACTACTACTTCTTCACGTACGAACACCTGGCCGCCCTGCACGACGCCGTCGGTGACCACATGCACCTGGCCGTCGCGCTGGAGGACGGCGAGGTGGTGGGCGGCAACACGTTCTTCGAGTACGACGGGATCGCCACCGGATACGTCTCGTCCACCCGCCGCGCCCGCGGCCGGTACGCCGACGAGCTGCTCTACGACTCGGTGCGGCGGTGGTGCAAGGACCGCGGCGCGTCCGTGTTCCACCTGGGCGGCGGCAAGGGTGGCGCCAACGACTCGCTCTTCGCCTACAAGGCCGGGTTCTCCCCCAGCCGCCATCCGTTCCACACCTGGCGCGTGGTGACGGACCGGGACGCGTACCGCCGGCTGGTGGCACGGAAGCGGCCCGGCGCCGACCCCGCGGACCTGACCGGCACCTTTCCCTCCTACCGATGAGGAGCTCACGCCATGCGGATCACCTGCGTCGGCGGCGGACCCGCCGGTCTGTACTTCGCGGTGCTGGCGAAGCTGGCCGACCCGGCCCACGAGGTAACCGTGCTGGAGCGCAACCCGGCCGGCGTCACCTACGGCTGGGGCGTGGTCTTCTGGGACGACCTGCTCGACGACCTCTTCCGATATGACCCGGTGAGCGCCGCCCGGATCTGGGACGCGGCGTACAAGTGGGACGAGTACGAGGTGCGCGCCGCCGGCAAACCTGTCACCCACCTCGGCGGTTACGGCTTCAGCCTGGGCCGGCACCGGCTGCTGGACATCCTCGGCAAGCGGGCCCGCGAGCTCGGCGTGGACCTCCGCTACGAGCAGGAGCTGACCGATCCGGCCCAGTTGCCGGCCGCTGACCTGATCGTGGCGTGCGACGGCGCGGGCAGCCGGATCCGGGACCACGACGCGGAGCATTTCGGCGCGGAGGTGGAGACCGGCCGCAACAAGTACATCTGGCTCGGCACCTCGCGCGTGTTCCGCACTTTCACCTTCGGATTCGAGGAGACCGAGGCCGGCTGGATCTGGTTCCACGCCTACCCGTTCACCGCCGGCGCCAGCACGTTCATCGTCGAGTGCACGCCCGAGACGTGGACCGGGCTGGGCCTGGACCGGCTCGATCCGGCGGCCGGCGCCGCGCGGCTGGGGAAGATCTTCGAACGGCACCTGGACGGCCACCCGCTCGACGACGCCGGGCGGGGCTGGCTCAATTTCCGGCGGGTCACCGCCGGCCGCTGGGACCACGGCAACGTGGTGCTGATCGGCGACGCCGCCCACACCACCCACTTCGCCATCGGCTCCGGCACCAAGCTGGCGATGCAGGACGCGATGGCGCTGGCGGACGCCGTCGCCTCCTTCGCCTCGGGCGGCGAGACGCTGTCCGCCGCGCTGGAGCGGTACGAGCACCGCCGCAAGGCGGCGCTCGCCCCGCTGCAACGCGCGGCGCGCGCCAGCAGCGCCTGGTTCGAGCGGATGCCGGAATACGCTGACCTGCCGGCCAAGCGCTTCTCCTACGCCCTGTCCAATCGCCGCGGCGAGTACCCGGCATGGCGTTACCTGCTGCACATGTCGACCCAGGGCGCGGTCCCGCGCACCGTGTTGCGCTGGACCCTGAGCGCGCGACGCTGGAACCGCGCGCGCCGGCGGCCCGCTCGCCGGCTGCGCGCCGCCGTCCCCTGACAACGGTGCCCGCTCCGGCCGTACCGCCGCATTGGTCTCAGGTCCCGGCGGCCCGGACCGATGGTTGCGGGCATGGTGCGAAGGCGGCGGACAGCGGGCTTGATCGCCCTGGCGTTCGCCGCCCTGTACCTGCTGCTGGTCGTGGTGCTGCCGCTGCCGCCGGCGGCGGCCGGCCGGATCAGCCAGCTCGCGCTGACCGGCGTGGGCCTGTGCGCGGCGCTCCGCTGGGGCCGCGCGGCGCTGCGGGCCGGCGGCCGGATGCGGGCCGGCCTGGCGCTGTGGAGCCTCGCCGCCGCGGGCTGGGCGACCGGTGAGGGCATCTGGGTGCTGGACGGCTGGGACACCGGCCTCGCGCCGGCCTCGTCCCTCGCGAACGCCTGTTTCGTGGTCACCATGGTGGCCACCCCGCTGGCCGCGGTGCTGCTGGTCGGCACGCCGTCAGCGAGCCTGCGCACCCTCTTCGACGCCCTGATGATCGGGACGTCGCTGTTCTTCGTGCTCTGGGCCCTGCTGCTGGGACCGCTGCAGCGTTCCGGCCACCCGAACATCGGCACGGTCGCCTACGCGCTCACCGACGTGGTGGTGCTCAGCCTGCTGCTCCTGCTGCTCGCCGACGCCGGTCCGGCGCTGCGCGCGCCGCTGGAGATCTCCGCGGTCGGGATCCTGGTGATGTTCGTGGCCGACATCACGTACGCGGCGCAGACCATCGACGGGACCTACCGGTTCGGGGCGCTGCCCGACGCGCTCTGGATGGTGGCGTTCACGATCATCGCGGTCGCCGCGCCGCACCGCTCGGAGTTGCGGGGCGTGACCCGGCTCAGCGACGGCGGGCGGCCGCGGGCGTACCTGCCGTACGTGCCGTTCCTGCTGGCCTTCGTCACCGGGGTGTCGATCCTGATCGGCGGCGGCCGGATGGACCGGATGCTGGCCGCGCTGAGCATGACGCTCACCGCGCTGGTGGTGTCCCGGCAGATGCTCATCCTCGGCGACAACCGGCGCCTCACCCGGCAGCTCTCCACGCTCGTCGAGGACCTGCGGTTCCGGGCCGAGCACGACGCGCTGACCGGACTGGCCAACCGGGCCGGCTTCGAGTCCGGCGCCGAACGCGCCCTCGCCGGGGCCCGGCCGGTGGCGTTGCTGCTCATCGACCTCGACGGGTTCAAACCGGTCAACGACACCTACGGGCACGACGCCGGGGACCGGGTGCTGGTCGAGGTGGGACGGCGCCTGCGCGCCGCGGCCGGCGCGGACGGCCTGGTGGCCCGGCTCGGCGGTGACGAGTTCGCGGTGCTCACCCCCGGAGACCCGGCACCGGTGGCGGACCGGGTGCTCGCCGCGCTCGGCGAGGCCTTCGACGCCGGGGTGCGGATCGGCGCCAGCGTGGGCATCGCTTTCGGAAAGCCCGGCAAGCAGCGCGTCGGGCGGTTGGTCCGGGACGCCGACATGGCGATGTACGAGGCGAAACGCGACGGGCGCAACAAAGTGGTGATGGCCGCCCGGGTGGCATGACCACAAATGATCACCAGGTCCGTCGCGGACGTCCGCGACGACGCTTTCGCCCTCGCCATGACCCACTGACCCCGCCACTCCCTCGCCGCCAGGAGAGACCTCTGCCCGCCAGCCGGCGCGCGGGGCGTCTCGCGGGCCCGCTGCGACCTCCCGGTGCCAGCTGAGCTGGGCGTCCGGGTGTGAGGGGCGTCTCGGCGGCGGGCGGGTGCGCGCGCCTTGTTCCGTACCGTTCGGCGTCACCTGGCCGTTACCTGTGCAATTGACGTATGTAAACTGATGCCCGATACTCCCCGTGCGAAATGATCAAGACACGGGGAGGCATTTTGCGACGGCACCACCTGCTACGCGCTGGAATGGCCCTGATCCTGGGCGTCCTGACGGTCAGTGTGCCGACGGCGGCACAGGCCGCGCCGGATGACACGGTGCAGGCGACGATCGGGGGCTACCCGGTCTGGGCGCACTTCAACAACCCGGCCGCGTACGACAGCAAGGCCGACAACACGATCCACCTGGAGCTGCAGCGGCTGATCAACGCCGCGCCGGCCGGGTCGACGATCCGTGGCACGCTCCACTCGCTGAGCATCGACTCGGTGGCGAACGCGCTGGTGCAGGCACAGAACCGCGGCGTCACCGTGATGGTCGTGCTGGACGGCAAGAACCAGGCGTCCACCGACCCCGGCATCGGGCTGATCAAGCAGCTGACCAACCACAAGTTCTGCTCCTACGGCGGCGGGCGCGCCTGCATCAGCACCAGCGCCGACGGTGACATGCACACCAAGATGTTCACCTTCACGTCCACCACGGACCCGAACGGCACGGCGCGGTCCAACGTCTCCTGGTTCGGCTCGGCGAACATGACGTACACGACCGGCCCGAACTCGTTCAACAACACCATCACGGTGTACGGCGACACCGCGTTGATGAACGGCCTGAACGCCAACTTCAACGACATGTGGAACCGGAAGCACTACTCCGGCAACGACTACTACGACTCCGCCTCGGGCCGCGGGTACTACCAGGCGACCGCCGCGGACGCGTACGCCTCCCCGGAGGGCTCGGGCCAGACCGACACGATCGTCACCCGGCTCAACGACGCCACCCCGGACGCGAACTGCCGGCTGCGCATCGGCATGGCGTTCATCACCGGCGGCCGTCCCGGTCTCACCAGCCTGGTCAAGCGGTTCAAGGCGGCCGGCTGCCAGATCTGGGTCGTGGTCGGCAGCGACAGCGACGGCGGCATCAACGTGACCGAGAGCGTGTACGACGACCTGCTCTCCGCCGGCGTCAAGATCCGCCATATGGACATGGTGCACGACAAGTTCTTCGCGCTGTACGCCAAGTTCGGCACGTCGTACGCGTACCGGGTCTACACCGGTTCGCAGAACTGGAGCGCGGACGCGTTGACCGACAACGACGAGATCTTCGTGAAGATGGCGCCGGAGACGGGCACCACCCACCCGCTGTACAACGCGTACTTCAACCACTTCAACGACGCCTACGACAACACCAACGCGGTGACCTGCACGACGTCGAACTACCCCTGCAAGTAGGCAGGTAAGCCGGGATCGACAGGGGCCGCGTCCAACCGGGACGCGGCCCCTGCGCCGTGGACGACACTTTCCCGGGGGCCCGCCGTCGCCGGCCACACCGGCTCAGTGCGCGACGGCCAGGGCGGGTTCCAGCCGCTCCACCGGGAGGCGGTGCGGACGGACCACCAGGAAGCACACGAGCGTCGCGGCCAGCATGCCGCCGAAGACGACGACGGCCATCGCGACCGCGCCGACGCCGAGCACCCCGACCAGCGGCGCGGCCAGCGCGCCCACTCCGAACTGGACGGCGCCGAGCAGGGCCGCCGCGGTGCCGGCCGCCTCGCCGTGCCGGGAGAGGGCCAGGGCCGGGGCGTTCGGCATCGCCAGGCCGACCATGGTGAGCACCACCCAGAGCGGGATCAGGATGCCCACCAGCCCACCGGTCCCGGTGGCCGCCAGGACCAGCAGCACCAGGCCGGACGCCAGGCCGGCCAGCAGCGCGCCGCCCATGATCTGCTGCGGCGTCCAGCGGCGCAGCAGCCGCACGTTGAACTGGGTCGCCCCGATCAGGCCGACAGCACCGCCCGCGAAGATCAGCGCGAACTGCTGCTCGCTCATGCCGAAGGAGTCCTGGAAGACGAACGAGGCGCCACTGACGTACGCGAACAGCGCCGCCATCGCCAGGCCCGCCACCAGGATCAGTCCCACGTACACCCGGTCGGTGAACAGCCGGCCGTAGTCGCGGACCGTGCCCAGCACCCCGCCGTTGCGCCGGTGGGCAACCGGCAGCGTCTCCGGCAGCACCAGCGCGGACGCCGCCATGATCGCCACGCCGACCGCGGTGAGCACCACGAACACGCCGCGCCACGACGTCCAGTTCAGCACCAGGCCGCCGACGGTCGGCGCCAGGATCGGGGCCACCCCGACGACCAGCATGAGCCGGGAGAACAGCCGGGCCGCGGCCAGCCCGTCGAACAGGTCGCGCACCATCGCCATCGCGACGACGGTCGCGGCGGCGGCGCCCAGGCCCTGCAGCACCCGCAGCGAGCCGAGCACGGCCAGGTTGGGCGCCACGACGCAGAGCACCGAGGCGAGCACGTGCACCGCGATGCCGCCGAGCAGCGGCCTCCGGCGGCCCACCGCGTCGGCCAGCGGCCCCACCAGCAGCTGGCCGAACGCCAGCCCGACCAGCGTGCCGGTGAGGGTGAGCTGGACGGCCGCGGCGCCGGCGTGCAGGTCGGTGGTGATGGTCGGCAGCGACGGCAGGTACATGTCGATGGTCAGCGGGCCGAGCGCGGTCAGAAAGCCGAGCACGAGAACGATCCCGAATCGGCGCCCGAGCGGGAGCAGCTCTCCGGGGGAGATGTCGTCGTCGGGTGGGGTCACGGTTCCAGTCTCAGCCACGACGTCGACAAGCCGGCCCGGCCCCGGATTCTTCCGCCTTCCCGCGATTGGTAACGGCGCTCACATCGGGCTCCGTGCGGTATGACCGAATGAATACGGACAGGGTAGATCCGCGCTGATCGGCGGGGGTGCCGCGACGGCGGTCGGCCATCCACGACGGCGAGATCCCTTTCCGACACACGGCCGAGGTGACCTGCGCAAATGCGGCCCCGCCCGGCCTGGGCTCGGCTAGCGTGGTCCGGGATATTCGACAGGATTTGGGAGATATATCCGATGAATGACCGGACTCTGAACACGCTCCTCGCGGTCCCCACGGCGCTGGCCGCAGGCGTGCTGCCGCCCACCGGAGGCGTCACCGTGGCGCCGGAGACCGGCTTCGACATCGTCGCCACCGTGTCGACCGGACCGTCCAGCGCGGACGGTGTCCGGGACTGCCGCACCTCCCCGGAGCCGGCGACCGCCCAGGCTCCCGACGGCCTCGCCATCGACAGGCAGACGGTGAAGGTGGAGTGGCTCAACGCCCGCGGGTCGGACAACGGCTACCACATCACCTACGACGACCACGTCGCGGTCACCGACGGCGTCCGGGACGAGCGGCGTGTCATGCGGATCGCCGTGACCACGCACGCGTGCAGCTTCAAGGGCGTACGGGGCAACTCCGGCCGGTCCACGGTCCGGGTCACCGGAACCTACGTCCCGGCTCCCTGACCGTCCCTCGGCGGCGCCGCCGGAGCCCGGTCCCACACTGCCACGCGAGCCCACTTCCCCGTCCGCGCCCAGCCCCCGCCTCGCGCTCGCACCGCGCGCCGTCCCGGCCCGCGTTCCCAGTGCCGCCCGCTCCCGGCCCGCCCCGGCGTGCGTGCTCCCTTCGACACGCGCCCCAGCGTGCAGGTGCTCCATGCTAGCGCCCGCAGCCCGCAGCACGCAGCCCGCGCGATCGTCGAGCGGACCGTGGCCAGCAGCGATGAATCCCCGGCGGGCGTCCGACCGCAACCGAACCACGCACCGGCGCCCGGCACGGCCGGCGCTCGGCTGGCAGTCAGGGGTGTGTCCGGGGGCCGTGAGACACCCCCGAGGACCGGCCGGGCGGATCAGGCGGCGTCGTGGCGGCGCCGGGTGGGAATGATCAGGTCACGGTGCCGGGCCGGGCGGCGCGTCTCCGGCAACTGGGGGCCGACCCGGGCCGGCCAGATCCGCTGCGGCCGGTCGGCGAGCTTGGGCCGGTCGCGGGGCACGAGCGTACGGTCCGGCGGCACCCAGATCGGCAACGGCGCGCTGGGCGGCCCCCACCAGACGATCGTCCCGTACCCGCGGACCAGCGGCGGCTGCAACGCCGGCCAGCGGGCCTCCAGCGGGATCGCCAGCCGCCACGCCTCGAGCGGGACCAGCGCGGCGACCGGGTGACCGGCCGCACCGGGCAGGATCGGCAGCGGCGGCGCCGGCAGGGCGTGCGGTTGCGGACCGGCCGGCAGCATCTGCGGCTCGCCGCCGCCGGCCGCGGTCGCGGTGGTCGCCGGGGCGCTGGCCAGCACGATCGCGCAGGTGACGGTGACCAGCGCCGCCGCCAGGGCGACCGGTTCCCAGCCGGGCCGCACGGTGTCGCCGAGCAGGGTCAGCGCGATCACCGACGGCGCGATCACCTCGCCGGTCCAGTGCACCGCGGTGACCCGGCCGACGTCGCCGTGCTGCAGCGCGTTCGCGTACATCACCATGCCGTTGGCGGCGAACACCAGCAGCACGTACGTCAGGGGCTCGCTGAGGATCGCCATCGCGGCCGAGCCGACGGTGGTCATCTCGTCGTCGGGCAGGTGCAGCGCGCGACCGCCGAGCGCCGCGGCGCCGACCGAGAGCCCGCCGATCGAGGCGATCAGCCCCGGCGACCCGACCCTGGTGGCGGCCCAGCCCAGCACGAGCACCACGACCAGGGCCACCACGAACCCGAGCCGCAGCCCGAGCGACGCGGCCACCACGTGCTGCTGGCCTGCCGACAGGGCCAGCCCGCCGAGCGCGCAGATGGTCACCACGATCGCCGCGACGTCGCGCCGGCGCAGCTTGGAGCCGAGGAACGCCCACGCCGCGAACGCCGTGACCGCCAGCGAGCCGGCCAGCACCGACTCGACCAGGTAGACCGCCAGTTCGCGCAGCGCGATCATCGACCCGAGCCAGGCCATCATGTCCAGCGCGATGCCGATCAGGTAGAGCGGGTGGCCCAGGGTCTTGACCGCGCTGGTGCTGCGCCGGGCGCCGACGGCCTGCAAAATCGAGCCGGCCGCGTAGCAGAGCGAGCCGAAGATGGCGATGCCCAGCGCGAACCAGCCGCCGCCGGTCATCGCGATCGACCGCCGTCACCGAGGGTGCGGGCCGCTCTCACGCCCTGATGATATGGCCGCTCCTCGATTCGCGCGAGGTCTGCGACGTGACCACTTCGGCCATCCGGAAAACATCGCCTGAGCTGCACCGATGATCAACTGGCAGGGTGAGCGCGCGGTCCGCCAGCGCGGCCGCCTCCGCGTCGCCGCTCCACCACCCGCGCCGGTCCTGCCGCCAGTGCACCGGGGCGTAGATCCGGTTACGCGCCAGATGTGCCAGCAGCGCGTCGCGGTCGGTTTCGGACGGCGCCAGGAGCTGCAGCCGGAAGGGCGCGGCGTCCGCCGCGACCCGGGAGAACCACAAGACCTTCACCTCGCCGGTACGGCCGTCCAGCGCGTTCCGCAGCGCGCGGGCGTTCCGGCTGCTCGCCGCGCGGACCCCGGGCACGTCCAGCATCGGGAGCACGGCGCGGGTGAACGTGCTGGCCGGCCCGGTGCTGCCGAGCAGCTCCTGTTCGCCGGCCCGTTGCAGCGCGCGGAAACTCTGTTTGGGCACCGGCCGGCCGTCCAGCCATCCCGACTTGAGCAGCATCGCCGCCAGCTTCCGCGCCGCGCCCGGGCTCTCCGCCCCGTCCGGCGCCGGCAGCTCCCGGCCCACCGGCGACCACAGCAACCCGCCGTCCGGCACCGGCAACGTCTTGCGCAGCGACGCCACGACGTACGCCGCGGTGCTGTTCCGCGCCCAGGGGCCGAACGGGTCGTGCGAATGATCCTCGATCACCGGGATCCCGGGGTGCCCGCGTATCCAGGCGTGCCAAGGTTCCGGCGCGTCCCACCCGAACAGGTTCTGCGCGAGCACCACGTCCCCGCGCCGGGCGCGCAGCGTCTCCCACCGCGGCCCGCGCCCGTCCGGCAGCTGCCGGTAGAACGCGATCGGGACGATCCGGGCCAGCGCCTCGGCCACCCCCAGGCAGAAGTACGACGGCACGTGCAGCCGCCCGTCCGGCGCGAGCCGCCGCACCACCGCGGCCAACGCGCCGCACCCGGTCGCGAACAGCTCCCGCCGCCGCGGCACCCAGCCGGGCAGGCCGCCCCGGTCGTCGCCGACCAGGGCGGCCGGGTCCCAGTGGAACTCCGACCCGATCTCCGCGGGCTCAGACGGCACGGCTGAGGTCCTGGGTGTTCTCCCCGGCCGCCCGCCGGATGTTCAGCGTGTCCACGCGCACCGGCGGCTCGCCGCGGTTCAGCCCGGTGAGCGTCATCGCGATGATCCGCAGGTCGAGCAGCGGCGACCAGTGGTCGATGTACCAGCGGTCCAGCACGAACCGCGCCGGCCAGTCGATGTCGTCGCGGCCGTTGACCTGCGCCCAGCCGGTGATCCCGGGTCGCACCTCGAGGCGCCGCGCGTCTTCCGGCGAGTAGTTCGCCACCTGCGGCAGCACGTCCGGGCGCGGGCCCACCAGGTTCATCTGCCCGCGCACCACGTTGATCAGCTGGGGCAGCTCGTCCAGGCTGGTGCGGCGCAGGATCCGGCCGCACCGGGTGATCCGCGGATCGTCGTGCAGCAGGCCGAACGGGTCGGCCATGCCGAGCTTCGCGCTCATCGCGACGCTGTCGTGCACCATCGAGCGGAACTTGAGCATCCGGAACGGCTTGCCGTCCCGGCCGGCTCGGTCCTGGACGAAGAGCACGCCCCTGCCGTCGGCGACGCGGATCCACAGCGCGACCGCCAGGATCACCGGGGAGAGCAGGATCAGCGCGCCGGCGGCGGCGATTTGATTGGCGAGGTTCCAGATCGGGCGTACGAGGTCCACGACTCCCCCAGGCTCACATCGATTCGACGGTGTTTCCGGTCAGCCGGTGCCGGGTGTCCAGCACGTAGCGGGCGTGCTCGACGACCAGGTCCAGGTCGAAGGCGTCGTGGTCGGCGAGCAGCACCACGGCGTCCGCGGCGGCCACCTGCCCGGCGGTCAGCGTCACCCGGGTGACCCGCTGGTCCACGTGCGCGTCCTCGACCACGTGGGGGTCCGCGGCGCGCACCTCGGCGCCCATCTCCAGCAGCAGCGCGGCCACCCGGCGGGCGGGCGACTCCCGCGCGTCGCCGCTGTTCCTCTTGTAGGCCAGGCCGAGCAGCAGAACGGTCGAGCCGTGCACCGCCTTGCGGCGCCGGTTCAGGGCGGCGACCAGCCTTCGTACGACGTAGTCGGGCATGTGGTTGTTGATGTCGTTGGCCAGTTCGACGAAGCGGAAGCTCTGGCCGAGCGTGCGCTGCACCCGCCAGGACAGATACGACGGGTCGATCGGCAGGCAGTGTCCGCCCACCCCGGGTCCGGGCACGAAGCGCAGGTAGCCGAACGGCTTGGAGGACGCGGCGTCGATCGCCTCCCAGACGTCGATGCCGAGGTCGTGCGCGTACACCGCGAGTTCGTTGACCAGCGCGATGTTGACGTGCCGGAAGGTGTTCTCGAGCAGCTTGGCCAACTCGGCCACCTTGGGGTCGGAGACCGGCACGGTGGTCTCGACCACCGAGTCGTAGAACGCCCGCACCCGCTCCAGCGACGCCGGGTTGATCCCGGAGACCACCTTGGGCGTGGTGGCCAGGTGCCACTGCCGGTTGCCCGGGTCGATGCGCTCCGGGCTGTAGCCGAGGTGGAAGTCCTCGCCGGCGACCAGTCCCGAGCCCTCCTGCAGGATCGGGGCGACCAGCTCGGTGGTGGTGCCGGGATAGGTGGTCGACTCCAGCGCGACCGTGGCGCCCGGGCGCAGGTAGCGGGCCAGGGTGCGGGCCGACTCCTCGATGTGGCGCAGGTCCGGGGTGCCGTCGCGCAGCGGCGTGGGCACCGCGATCACCGCGACGTCGAAGCCGGCGCACGCCCGCGGGTCGGCCGACGGGATCAGGTTGCCGCCGGCCAGGACCCGCTGCAGCTGCTCGGAGGTGATGTCGTCGACGTAGGACTCGCCGGCGGCCAGGCGCTTGATCCGGTCCTCGTCGACGTCGAAGCCGACGACGGTGTGCCCGGCCTCGGCGGCGCGCACCGCGAGCGGCAGCCCGACGTAGCCCTGACCGGCGATGACTACCCGCATCGGAGTGCTCCTGTCCGGTTCTGGTGTCGTACGGGAAGCAGGTCTTGATCGTGGTGGTGCGGGTTCCCGGTCACGGGTGCCGCCCGAGGCGCATGGTGCACTCCGCCTGGCGCCGGCCCGGGTGACCGCCGGTCGGCAGCGCCGGGCTCTCCGCGAGCCAGCGCAGCACCGCGATCAGATCGGCGCGCGGCGACGCCGGGTCGAGCAGCGAGAGCACCGCGCCGTCCAGCGGCGGCACCGGCGCCTGCGAGATCAGCGGGTGGTTCGGCCGGTGGTCCGGCTCGTCCGGCCCGAGCAGCACCTCGGCCAGCTTCTCGCCGGGCCGCAGACCGGTGTAGACGATCTGGACGTGGCCCTCGGCGCTCTCCGCGATCCGCTTGGCCACGTCCGCGATCCGCACCGGCTCACCCATGTCGAGCACCAGCACCTCGCCGTGGCTGTCCACCGCGCCGGCCTGGATGACCAGCCGACACGCCTCCTGCACGGTCATGAAGTACCGGGTCACGTCCGGATCGGTGACAGTGATCGGCCCGCCCGCCTCGACCTGCGCGGCGAACGCGGTGAGCACCGAGCCGCGGCTGCCGAGCACGTTGCCGAAGCGGACGCTGGTGTACGTGCCGGGCGCGGCGGCGTCGGCGGCCGCGGTGAGCCGCTCGGTGATCCGCTTGGAGTAGCCCAGCACGCTGCACGGGTCGGCGGCCTTGTCGGTGGAGATGTTGACCAGCCGGTCGACGCCGTGCCGGATCGCGGTCTGCAGGATCTGGTACGTGCCCAGGATGTTGGTCTTGAGGGCTTCCGAGGGGTGCATCTCCAGCAGCGGCAGGTGCTTGAGCGCCGCGGCGTGGAACACCACCTGCGGCTGGTGCTCGGCGAACACCTCGTTCAGCCGCTGCTGGTCGCGGATGTCGGCGACGACCAGGTTGCGGTCGTCCAGCATGCCCCGCCCGTCGATGGACAGCTGCACCGCGTGCAGGCCGGACTCGTCGCGGTCGAGCATCACCAGGCGGGCCGGCTCGAACTGGGCGACCTGCCGGCACAGCTCGGAGCCGATCGAGCCGCCGGCCCCGGTCACCAGCACCCGGCGCCCCTGCAGGTAACCGGCGACCGCGGCCAGATCGATGGTGATCTCCCGGCGGCCGAGCAGGTCGGCGTGGCTGACCGGGCGGATGTCCTCGACCGAGACGGTCCGGCCGAACAGCTCCACCACCGGCGGGACGACCTTGACGTCGACGTTGAGCGGCGCGGCCAGGTCGGTCAGCGACCGGATCAGCGGGGCTCCGGCGCTCGGGATGGCGATCACCACGGCGTCGGCGTGGAAGCGCCGGACCACCTCGGCCATCGCGTGCCGGTTGCCGGCCACCGGCACGCCCATCACCTGCAGGGCGCGCTTGGTCGGGTCGTCGTCGAGCAGGGCGACCGGGACGTACGGACTGGACGGGCTGCGCAGCATGGCCCGGATCACCTGGGTCGCGCCCTCGCCGGCGCCCATCACCACGACCCGGGTGCCGGGCTCGGGGCGCGGGCGCAGCCGCTGGTCCTGCAGCAGGCGCGCGGCGTACCGGATGCCGGCCGCGAGCACCAGCGCGAACAGGCCGGCCGCGATGATCGCCGAGCGCGGCGCCAGCCGGCCGAGCAGCGTGTCCAGCACGAACACCGCAGGTGTGGTGACCGCCGCGGTCTTGGCCAGGGCCAGGATCTCCTCGAAGCAGCCGTACGACCAGCGGCCGGTGTAGAGGCCGAACTGGATGCCGGCGGCGGTGTGCACCAGCACGGCGACCAGGGACAGCTCCATCAGCCCGGTGCCGTTCAGGTATTCCAGGTGCCCGTCGTGGCGCAGCAGGGTGGCGATCAGCAGGGCGGTGGTCAGGGCGAGGGCGTCGGCGCCGGCGCGGGCCGCCCGGCCGGGTAGGGCCGCGCGGAACCACGGCGCCGGGCCGGGCCACTCGGCGACAGCTGGGTCCGCGGCCGTCCGACCGGCCGCGGCTCGCCGTGTCTGCATGGGATTCCCCCTCGTGCGATGCCGGCGGCAACCGGCCTCGGATCCTGCGCTCGGCGTAAGAGATCTGGGTCTCGGAATCGCTTTCGGCGAGTTGCCGAGAAATTGCAAGCCATTCGCGACCTTCAGCGTTCCAGCAGCCGGGGAGTCAATTACAGTAGCAATTGTCACAGGCTACGTGAGAAGTTCTCGTGTTCCCTCCGCCGCCATTTTGGGAACGGCATTCTGGACATTGACAGCGGACATTTGGTGGAAGGTGTCACATCAATGATGAAGGATCATCATCTTAGGCATGACATCTGCGACTTACGCTTCGCTCGTCATTCCGGCACCGTTCTCGCTGAGCCGTCGCAAGCGTCCTGTCGACTATGCGACTGGGGGATCGACGATGAGGGTGCTGCACGTGATCAGCACTTCCGCGGAGGGCGGCGCCGAACACCAGCTCCGGCTGCTGCTGCACCGGCTGCCGCACGACAGCGAGGTGGTCACGCTCGCCCCGCCCGGCGCCGAGGCCCGGGCCATCGCGGCCGACGGGATTCCGGTGCACGAGCTGAACAGCGACCGCGACACCGACCTCGCGGCGATCGTACGGCTGCGCCGCCTGATCCGCCGCGGCCGGTACGACCTGGTGCACACCCACCTCTACCGCGCGTGCGTGCAGGGCCGGATCGCCGCGCGGCTGGCCGGCGTCCCGCACGTGGTCGCCACCGAACACCACCTGGGCCGGCCCGGCGCCACCCGGCTCGGACCGCTCTACCTGCTCAGCGAACGGTTCGGGGAGATGACGATAGCGGCCACCGCGGCTATCGCCGAACGGCTGCGCGCCCGGGGCGTCCCGGCCGAGCGGATCGCCACCATCCCACGGGCCATCGACCCGGCCGAGTACCGCTTCGACCCCACGCTGCGGGCGGCGGCCCGGGCCCGGCTCGGAGTGGCCGACGACGTGCCGGTGATCGGGACGATCGGGCGGCTCACTCCGGCCAAACGCTTCGACCTGCTGATCCGCGCCGTAGCCGAGGTGCCGGGCGCGGTCCTGCTGCTGGCCGGCGACGGCCCGGCCCGGCCCGCCCTGGAACAGCTGGCGATCATCGAGGGCGTCGCCGGCCGGGTGCTGTTCGCCGGCACGGTCCGCCACCCGCGCGAGATGCTCTGCGCGATGGACGTCTTCGCCTCATCCGACCGGCACACCTGGGGGCTCGCGGTGCTCGAGGCGATCGCCGCCGGGCTGCCCGCGGTCTACGCCACGTGCCCGCCGCTGGAGGAGCGCTCCGCCGCCCGGACACCGGTCCGCGGCACGCACCGGCTCTCCCCGCACGACCCGGAGTCGCTGCCGCGGGCGCTGCGCGCGGAGGTGCTCTGCCTCCGGGAGCGGCACGGCGCGCGGTTGCCGGCCCGCACGGCCGGGCTGCGCTACGACGCCGACCACCTGGCCGCCGCGGTGAGCCGGCTCTACGAGCGGCTCAGCCTGACCGAACCGTGGCCGGGCTGCCCGACACCGCACGGCGGACGCGCGCGGAACGCATGAGCCACTGCCACCCGACGTAGCCGAAGATCGTGCCGATCGTGTTCGACAGCAGATCGTTGACGTCCGCCCAGCGGTTGCCGTGCACGGTCACGATCATCACCAGCTGGGTGATCTCGATGGTCAGGCTGAGCAGGAAACCGATCCGGACCACCCGCAGCCGCTGGTCGATCCCGAAGTTCAGGTGCAGCAGCGCGGCCAGCGGCAGCGTCATCATGGTGTTGAGCACGAAGTCCCGGCGGCGCATGCTGAGCGTCGGCACCAGCAGGATGCGGTACGTCTGGGCGGGCCCCGCGTCGGGACCCCAGGCCAGGTGCGCGGGCAGCATCGTCGCGCCGAGCACCGCCACCGCGTACCAGCAGAGGGCCCAGGCCGCGAGCAGCCGCCTGGCGGTCAGCTCGCCGCGGCGCCGCAGCCAGAGCCAGGACAGCAGCATGAGGATGCCGCCCAGGGGCAACAGCACCGGCAGGGCCGGCACCACGAAGTGTTCAACGCGCATCGGAACCCACGCTACGCGACCCGGTCATGGCCTCCCGGGCTCTTCGGAACGACGCCGTCCGGGCGTCAGCCGCGGTCTTCAGCGGAGCCAACCCTCTTTGCGGGCGATGCGGATGGCGTCGAGGCGGTTACGGGCGCCGGTCTTGGCGATCACCGCGGATAGATAATTCCGCACGGTGCCGCCGGAGAGATAAAGGCGGCCGGCGATCTCCTTCACCGACTCGCCCTCCGCCGCCAGGCCCAGCACTTCCAGCTCCCTGGTACTCAACCCGCGATCGGTGTTCAGCGACGCCGCCTGCAATATCGGCGACACCACCCGCTCCCCCGCCGCCAGCCGCCGCACCGAATCCGCCAGCGACGACGCCGCGGCGCTCTTGAGGAGGAAGTTCATCCCCCCGTTCCACCGGCGGGGCGGCAGCATGCCCCGCTTCGACGGGTCGCACAGCAGCAGCGTCGCGCAGGACGGGATCGCGGTGTGCAACTCGTCGGCGACCGGCAGCACCTGACTCACCATGTACTCCGTGTCGATCACGATCACCGCGGGCCAGAGCTGCGCCGCGCGGGGCGCCAGCTCACCGTTGAAGGGCAGGGTGGTGACGTAATGCATGTCGGGTTCCGTCTCCAGGAACGTGCGCACCGGGACACCGAAGTAACCCTCGTCTCTCACCACCACGACCCGGATCATCAACACCACCCTCGTCGATGGGCGCAGGCCCGCGGCCCGCGCCAGACCCCGTCTGGAACGCTCGACGCACTAATTCTCGGAGACTCGCGGTTCATTCTGCGAGTGCTGCACGAGTCGATCCGATAAAGATCTCCAACGGTACGGCCCGGCGCAGGTCAAAACATTTTCGTGCCACAACCGCCGACACGGCCACACACATAAAGTAACCGCCGGAAACGCTGCGTGCACGTTCTGTCGGCCGTTCGACGGAGTCAAGTCCACCAGATCAACGAATCCCCAGCCCAGAACGTGCGCAGCAGTCCGTGGGCACCCATCAGAAATCATCATCAAAACCGCACAAACTCACCATACCGGACAGTCATCCCCTCATTTTCACTCCCCCACGATCACGCCCGACATCGTCAACGCCCGCTCGACAGCCAGAAATCGATCACCACAAGACCGTTTCCGAATATCGAATGGATCGCCCTCCCTGATCCCCCGAACCCGGAACAACCCCATCCATGCCTCACCACCGGCCACCCGCGTCCGGCTGGCATCCAGAGGCCCCCGAGATCACACCTATTGCCACCGGCCGCCTCACCCGGCCGCACGCGGCGCCCAAGGCGCGTGGCGTGGCGGGAGCGAATGTCGCCGGGCCGCGCGGCACGGTGCACAGCGGGCGGCGCGACAGCACGGCACACAGCGGGCGCGGGCGCCTGGCAGCGCACGCCGGGCGCCCGACAGCGCGCCGCCCGTGACGGGAGCGCAGGCGGCGGGACGGGAGCGCAGGCGGCGTGACGGGAGCGCAGGCGGCGGGACGGTCCGCGACGGGCGCGGGCCACATGACGGGAACGCGGGCGGCACGCGGAGGCGGCGAGGGGGGACACGACGCTACGGGGACGGTGTTCCACCGGGACGGTGAGGTGGGGGGACTGATGGACAGAGCGCGCGGAAACGGCGCAGGCGCCCCCGGCAGAACCGGGAGCGCCTGCAGCGAACCGAAAAACCTCAGTGCATGACGATCGGCGCCGGCGCGGCGCCCTCCTGCGACGTGGCGGAGCGCTGGGCCCGGCGCGGCAGGAAGAAGGCCGGGATCAGCGTCATCAGCGTGAGAACGAAGCCGACCCAGAACGTCGTCGCGAACGAGTCGGCGACGAACTGCAGGCCGCGGTGCAGCAGGTCCGGCGGGATCTGCTGGGCGAGGGCCGGGTTCTGCTGGGCGCCGATCGCCGCGCCCGCCTCGGTGACCGCGCTGCCGTCCGGGGCCTTGGCGCCGGGGATGACCGCGGAGTCGTTGAGCTGGTTGGTCAGGATCACCGACATCATCGCGGTGCCGACCGAGCCGGCGATCTGCTGCAGGATGTTGAGCAGCGTGGAGCCCCGCGCCACCTCGTGGTTCGTCAGCGTCTTCAGCGCCGAGGTCATGATCGGCATCATGGTGCCGCCCATGCCCAGACCCATCACGAACAGCGAACCGCACAGCAGCACGTACGACGTGTCCGTCCCGACCTGGGTGAACGTGAAGAACCCGGCCGCGATCAGGAGCAGCGCGAACGGGACCGTGCGCCCCACCGGCACCTTGTCGGCCAGCATGCCGGCGATCGGCATGGTGACCATGGCGCCGATGCCCTGCGGGGCCATCAGCAGCCCGGCGTCGAGCGTCGACTCACCGCGCACCTGCAGGAAGTAGCTCGGGAAGAGCAGTCCGGCGCCCATGAAGGCGACGGTGAAGACCGCCAGCGTGATCGTCGCGACGGTCAGGTTGCGGTTGCGCAGCAGCCGCAGGTCGAGCAGCGGGTGCGCGGGCTTGAACGAGTAGAACACGAACCCGATCACCAGCAGTCCGCCGAGCAGCATCGGCAGCCACACCTTGGTGGCGCCGAACCGGCCCTCCTCGGGCAGGGAGGACACTCCGTACAGGAAGGCGGCGAGACCCGGGGAGAGCATCAGCATGCCGAGGAAGTCGAACGACTCGGACGGCTCGGGGTTGTCCCTCTCCAGCGCCCACCACGCGTAGACCAGCGCGATCGCGCCGATCGGCAGGTTGATCAGGAAGATCCAGTGCCAGCTGGCCACGTCGATCAGCCAGCCGCCGAGGATGGGGCCGCCGATCGGGCCGAGCAGCATCGGGATGCCGAGCACGGCCATCAGCCGGCCGATGCGCTCCGGACCGGCCGCCCGCGTCATGATCGTCATGCCGAGCGGCATCAGCATGCCGCCGCCCAGGCCCTGCAGCACCCGGTAGCCGACGAGCTGGCCGACGTTGTCGGCGGTGGAGCAGAGCACCGACCCGATGGTGAACAGCAGCAGCGCGGTCATGTAGAGCCGCTTGGTGCCGAACCGGTCGGCCGCCCAGCCGGTCATCGGGATGACCGTGGCCAGGGCCAGCGTGTAACCGGTCATGGTCCACGCGACCTGCGCGTAGGTCGCGCCGAACTCGGACTGGAAGGTGGGCAGCGCGACGCTGACCACGGTGACGTCGAGGATCGACATGATCGCGCCGAGAACCACGACGCCGGCGATCTTGAGAACGGCGGCGTCCAGCTTCGCCGGCGCAGCCTCTGCTTGACTGGTCAAAAGAAACTCCAAACGCCGCGTGGGCGCACGCGGCGGATCGTCCGGACTCATCCGGCGGGAGCAGCCCCCTGACCCGCCGTGTCTCGCGCAGGAGCCTAGCGGGCGTACTCCGTGCTCACCGCCCATTTATCCGGCTCCCGACTGTGTCCCTCCCCACTGATCGGGCGTTTCGGCCACACGGGACGAGAACAGCACACCGAGCCCGTCGACGGCCCCGTGCCCGGCGGCCGGCGTGAGCAGACCGCCGCCGAGCGCCCGCAGCGCGCCCAGCGCCACGCCGGCGCCGATCGCGTCGGTCCACGGCCGTTCCGGCGCCGGTGGTCGATGGCGCCGGACGGCCGGGAGCCCGGTCGCAGACCCCGGTGTCGATCGGGCGGACCACCCTGATGAGGAGCGGCCGGGCAGCCGGCCCGTCCGCGGTGATCCACGGTGGACGGCATCGGCCGGTTCTCCTGGAGACGTGCGTACCCGGAGCGCGATTCGAACGCGCACTGCCACCGTTCTGAGCGGTGTGCCTCCTGCCTGTTGGGCTACCCGGGCGTGGTCCCCGCGGCGGGACGGGGAGCCGGCGGCCGGCACGAAGGTGCCATCCACTGTGGATTTGTCGAAAGACGCACGGGCGGCAGGATTCGAACCCGCACCTGACAGATGTGGAGGCTGCCGCTCTGCGGTTGAGCTACACCCGTGGGAAAAGAAGAACCGCCCGGTCCCGGCTCGGGAGGGCGGCTGATCGACGCTAGCCGGACTGCTAGCCTCGCCACCGCCTCGAAGCCGTCAGCGACTCCGGAAGGGTCAGACCGGATCGCGTCAGGGGCCCCTCGCCACGCGGCATCAGCCGCCGCGTCCCGGTCGAGGCCTGCCACCGCATGATCGCTTCTCCTTCGTGATCGGGGCCTTCCGGGCCCCGGCTCGCTCGTGCCGATCACGTTAGGTCCCCTTTGCGGGGAGCGGCAACGCATTTACGACACGGCTTCGGGTATACGGCCGGGCATGAGCGATCTTGAACCCGAGGGCTTCGCCGAGTTCGTGACCACCGACGGACCCGGGTCGGCGGACGCCGGCGAGCAGGGGTCCGGCGACGCCGGCCGGCCGGAACCCGACGAGCCCGAGCTGCGTGGGCGGCCCGAGCCGGTGAACGATCTCATCCAGCGCTCCGCGGAGGAGCCGGACGAGGAAACCTACCGATAGGGCGACGCCGGGCCCCGCTCAGCCGGGGCCCGGCGTGCCGCCGTCGTCTCAGACCTCGACCGGGGAGAGCTCGGGGAGCGCCACCGGCGCCGGGGTGACGGCCGGCTTGCGGCCCGACGGCACCAGCAGCGCGACCAGGAAAGCCAGCGCACTGGCCCCGGCGAGCAGCAGGAACGCCTCGGTGTACCCGGACTCGGCGGGCAGTCCTCCGGCTCCGGCGTGCCCGGTGACCACGGAGCTGACCACCGCGGTGCCGATCGAGGCGCCGATGGTCCGGATGTTGGTGTTCATCCCGCTCGCCACGCCGGTCTGGCTCCTCGGCACGCTCTGCACGATCAGGTTGACCATCGACGAGTAGAGCAGGCCGAGGCCGATCCCGAAGACCGCGCCGGTGAGCGCGACCATCGCCCGGCTGTCGTGGGCCAGCGCGAGGCTCAGCGCGGACAGCGTGCCCAGCCCGGCGCCGATCAGCAGCTGCGCCTTGTTGCCGACCCAGCGGGTGAGCGGCCCACTGACCGAGCCGGACACCGCCATGGTCACCATCATCGGCAGCATCAGCAGCCCGGCGCCGGTGACGGTGGCGCCGAAGCCGTAACCCGTGCTGGCCGGGACCTGCACGAGCTGCGGCAGGAAGGCGAAGACGCCGAACATCGCGGCGCCGAAGAGCAGCGCGACCAGGTTCGTGGTCCAGACCGCGGGCAGGCGCATCATCCGCATGTCGATCAGCGGCTCGGCGGAGCGCAGCTCGCTGACCATCCAGGCGGCGAAGAAGACCAGGGCGAGAGCGAACGATCCGAGAGTACGGCCGGAGGCCCAGCCCCAGCTCGCGCCCTTGCTCAGCGGCAGCAGCAGAGCGACCAGCCAGCCGGCCAGCAGCACCGCGGAAACCCAGTTGATCCGGCCACCGCCACCGGCCGGCGACTTCGGGATCACCCGCCAGGCGACGACGGTGACCAGGGTGACGGCGACCATCGGGATCCAGAACAGCCAGCGCCAGTCGAGCCAGCCGACGATCGGGCCGGCCAGCACGATGCCGACGCCGCTGCCGCTGGCGATGACCGCGGCCAGGACGCCGATCGCGGAGGAGACCCGGGCCGGCGGATACACGTCCCGGATGATGCCGAAGGAGACCGGGAAGACGGCGGCGCCCAGGCCCTGCACGACGCGGGCGACGATGAGCACTGTCACGTTCGGGGCGATCGCGGCGAGCAGGCAGCCCAGCGCGATGGCGCCGAGCGCGACCAGCAGGGTGCGGTCCTTGCCGATCAGGTCGGCGATCCGGCCCATCAGCGGGGTGGCCACCGAGGCGGCGAGCAGCCAGGCGGTCAGCACCCAGGTGACCGTGCCGGTGGTGGTGGACAGGTCCTGCCGGATGGTCGGCAGCACCGGGGTGACCAGGGACTGCATGAGGGCGAACGCGGCGGCGGCGGCCGCCAGCACCGTGAAGGTGACACGCGGGGTCGCCTGATAAAGTCGAGGCATGCCTCCAGATTAGTGGAGGGAGGCCTCCGGTTTGCAACCCGTTCCCGCCGGAGGTGATGTGAGGAGGGTCTCCATGCCTGACGTGCCGGTCGCGGTGCGCCGCCCGCAGCGCGCCGACGCGCGCCGCAACTACGACGCGCTGCTCGCCGCCGCCCGCGACACCTTCGCCGAGAGCAGCACCGACGCCTCGCTGGAGGAGATCGCCCGGCGCGCCGGCGTGGGCATCGGCACGCTCTACCGCAACTTCCCGACCCGCCGCGACCTCTTCGAGGCCGTCTACGTCGAGGAGATCAACCAGCTCGGCGCGGCCGCCGAGGCGGTCGCCGCGCTGCCGCCGTGGGAGGCGCTGCGCTCCTGGCTGGACCGCTTCGTGCGGTACGTGGTGACCAAGCGCGCCGTGATCGACGCGCTGAACCGGGAGTCGGAGCTGTTCAAGGCCTGTCGCACCGCCATGTACGCGGCCGGCGAGCCGCTGCTGGAGCGCGCCCGGGCAGCCGGCGAGGTCCGCCCGGACGCCAGCTTCGACGACCTGCTGCGGATGATCTCCGGCCTGGTGTCCGGCACCTTCGTCGACGAGCAACAGCGCGACCGGGTGCTCGGTTTCGCGCTGGACGGGATCCGCAACCGGTGACCGTCGCCGCCCCGCGGCAGGGCAGCGCGTGCGAGACCCCGGCCGAGCGCTGAGCCGGACCGGGCCCCAGGCCGTACCCCCGTCGCCGTCGAACTCGCGCCGGGCATGCCCGGCGCCCGGCCGACCTCAGGCCTGCCCGGCGGCCAGGACCTGGCCGTTCCCGGTGAAATCCGGATCCGGCACGGGTCTGCCGAAGAAGTAGCCCTGCGCGAACTCGTAGCCGAGATCCCGCAGGTAGGCCGCCTGCTCCGCGGTCTCGACGCCCTCCGCGACCGCGCGCAGCCCGAGCCCCTTGCTGACGTGGATCAGCGCGTCCACGATCACCGCCCGGCCACCGCCCTCGATGATCTCGTCGACGAACGACTTGTCGACCTTGAGCACGTCGACCGGGACGGTCCGCAGCAGGCCCAGCGACGAGTGGCCGGTGCCGAAGTCGTCGAGCGCGATGCCCACCCCGGCGCCGTGCAGCGTCTCCACCGCCTGCACCGCGGTCCCGCCGCCGAACAGCGCGGTCTCGGTCACCTCGACCAGCAGTTGCGCCGGTTCCATGCCGGCCTCCGCGATGATCCCGGCCACCACCGTGGGGAACCCCGGCTCGCTCAGCTGCCGGGCGGAGACGTTGACGCTGATGTAACTGGGCGCGTCAGCTCCCAGCTCCCGGCGCCAGGCGGCGAACCGGTGACAGGACGTGCGCATGACGAACTCGCCGAGCTCGACGATCAGGCCGTTGTCCTCGGCCACCGGGACGAAGTCGGCCGGGCTGACGAACCCGCGGACCGGATGCCGCCAGCGCACCAGCGCCTCGCACGCCCGGACCCGCCCGGTCCGCAGTTCCACGATCGGCTGGTAGACGACGTGGAAGTCGCCGTCGTCCAGGCTGTGCCGCAGGTCGGCGCCGAGCCGGGCGGTCTCGTCAGCGCGCTCGTCCAGGTCGGCGTGGTAGACCATGAGCTGGCTGCCGGCCGCCTTGGCGGCGTACCGGGCGGTATCCGCCCGGCGCACCAGCTCGGGCACCGGCACCGCGTCGCCCTCCTCGCTGTCGGCCACCCCGAAGCGCGCGTTGAGCAGCAGCTCGTGCTCGCCCGAGACGACCGGCCGGCGCAGCAGGTCGACCAGCCGGCCGACCACCGCGTCGCCCTCGCCGTCGCGGGTGTCCACCGCCAGGACGGCGAACTCGTCGGCGCCCATCCGGGCCACCGTGTCCCCCTCGCGCAGCGAGGCGCGCAGCCGCCCGGCCACCGCGGCCAGCGCCTGGTCGCCGGCGGCGCGGCCGAGCCGGTCGTTGACGTGCTTGAAACCGGCCAGGTCGATCATGACGAGCCGGCACGGGCCGGCCGCCACGCCCCGGGCCGCGTCCTCCTCGAACGCGCGCCGGTTCGGCAATCCGGTCAGATCGTCGCGCATCGCCAGGTCGCGCAGCCTGCGGGCCTGGCTGTGGGCGCGCCGGATGTACCCCGACATCCGCGTCACGACCAGCACGAACAGCGCCATCGAGCCGGTACCGACGGCGAGCCAGCTCATCCGGCCGCCGCCGTGCTCGCCCTGCACCAGCAGGATCGCCGGGACCAGCAGCATCGAGGCGGTCAGCACGACCAGCCGGCTCCAGCCCAGGCTGTCGCTCTCCTCGGCGTGGCCGGCGGTGGGAGCCGGGTGGGCGGCCGCGGCCGCCCAGAAGACGTAGGCCAGCAGATAACCCGAGTAGACGTACGACCCGGCGGTCTCCATCACCGCCGGCAGCAGCGTGTAAACCGCGTTGCAGACCAGGGTGACCACACCGCCCAGGGTGAGCAGCCACATCCCGGCACTGTGCGGGCCGCGGCGCAGCAGCATCGGCGCCAGCAGCGCGCAGAGCAGCACACCCATCGTCGGGTAGCCGGCGGTGACCGCGCGGGCCAGCAGCGGCATGGTGTCGTCGGCCACGATCGGTTCGATCACGAACGTCCAGTACGCGATCCCGACGCTGATCGCCACGATCGCCGAGTCGATCAGGTTGCCCGGCCAGAACGACCCGCGCCGCCGGGTGAGCAGGAACAGCGCTGTCGTCAGCAGCGGGTAGGCGCCCAGGTAGAACGCGTCCGCCCAGGAGGGATAGCTGCCTGCGCCCTGCGTCGCGTAGACCAGGTCCCCGGCCACCCAGGTGGCCACGCCGGCCACGAACACCCACCAACCCGGCTGCTCGGACCGGTCGCGGCGGCGTGCGCCGGCGACCATCATCGCGCAGACCGCGAGGGAGAGCAGGAAGGAGAGGAGGACCGCGATCCAGCCGTACGGCAGCAGCGACCACCCGGCCACGGCGACCGTGCCACCCAGCAGCCAGGCGAGCCACCACGGGGGATGCCGCAGACCCGTCACATCCGGACTGTTCGGCACGTCACCGGTGAAGTTGAGCGCCACGCGAAGAAGGTCGGACCTATGCCGATTCCGGCCATCGAGTGGGCGTCCCGCGTCCAGGCCAGGTACGCGCCAAGAAACTGCCGGTCACCGCCCGGGGGCCGGCTGACTCAGGACGGGCGGTACTCGACCTCGGGACGGCCCGGGCCGCCGTACCGGGGTGTCCGGATCGCCCGGCCGGACTCGGTCAGGTGCTCCAGGTAGCGGCGGGCCGTGACCCGCGACGTGCCGGTCCGGGCCGCCGCCTCGGCCGCGGACAGGCCCGGCGCCGCCCGCAGCGCGGTCAGGACCAGATCGAACGTCGCCGCGTCCAGGCCCTTCGGCAGCGTGTCCGGGGGACTGCCACGCAGGGTGGCGAAGACCCGGTCGATCTCGTGCTGGGCGGCCACCTCGGTGGCCTGGCGGACCTGGTCGCGGTAGCGGGCGTAGCGGTCCAGCTTGTCGCGGAACGCCGCGAACGTGAACGGCTTCAGCAGGTAGTGCGTGACGCCCAGGGCGACCGCCTGGCGCACCATCGCCAGGTCGCGGTTCGAGGTCACCGCGAGCACGTCCGCGCCGCTCCCGGCGGCCCGCAGGGTGCGGGCCAGGTCCAGGCCGGGACGGTCCGGGAGACGGAGATCCAGCAGGATCAGATCGACTTCCCGGGTACGCAGGACCGCCAGCGCCTCCCGTGCGGTGTGCGCGACGCCGACCACAGTGAACCCGTCGACGCGCTCGGTGTAGACGCGGTGCGCCTGGGCGATCAGCGGCTCGTCGTCGACCACCAGCACGCGGATCACGACGGCACCGGGATTCGAACCGTCAGGACCGCGCCGTGGCCCGGCGCCGAGTCGATGGCGTACCCACCGCCGTGCCTCTGCGTGATCTGCCGGACCAGGGACAACCCGACGCCGCGGCCGGGTCCCGGCTTGGTCGACCAGCCGCGGCGGAAGGCCGCGTCGGCCTGTTGCGGGGTCAGGCCCGGCCCGGTGTCGCCGACCTCGACCACCACCGTGCCCTCCTCCTGCCGGACCAGCACCCGCACCCGGCGCGGCGCGCCGGGCTCCACCCCGGCCACCGCCTCCAGCGCGTTGTCGACCAGATTGCCGACGACGGTGAGCAGGTCACGCGCCGGCAGCGGCGAACCGTTCACCTGCGACGCGGGATCGACGGTCAGCTCGACGCCGCGCTCGGCCGCCTGAGCCGACTTGCCGAGCAGCAGCGCCGCCAGGGCCGGTTCCCGGACCGCGCCGACCACCTCGTCGGTCAGCTGCTGGGCCAGCGCGAGCTCCTCGGTGCCGAGCCGGATCGCCTCCTCCGGCTGTCCGAGTTCGACCAGGGTCAGCACGGTGTGCAGGCGGTTCGCGGCCTCGTGCGCCTGGGCCCGCAGCGCCTCGGTCAGGCCGCGCACCGAGTCCAGCTCGCCGGTGAGCTGCCGCAGCTCGGTGTGGTCGCGCAGGGTCAGCACGCTGCCCTGCGAGTCGGCGGTCATCAGGTGGCTGGCGACCAGGATCCGGTCGCCGGCCACGATCGGCTCGTCGACAGTGGTGCGCCGCGCCGCTATCAGGTCGGCCACCTCGCCGGGCAGCCGCGGCGGGTCGGTGTCCAGATCCAGCAGCCGCCGCGCCTCGTCGTTGATCAGCTCGATCGTCCCGTCCCGGCCGGCCACCACCAGACCCTCGCGGACCGAGTGCAGGACCGCGTCGTAGTACTCGTACATCCGGGTCATCTCGGCCGGGCCCAGGCCGTGGGTCTGCCGGCGCAGGCGGCGGCTGAGCACCCAGGCGCCGGTGGCGGCCAGCAGCAGCGCCGCCGCGGTGCCGGACGCCACCGCGGGCACCTGGGCCTGCAGCGAGCGGTTGATCGTGGCGCTGCGGATGCCGACCGACACCAGGCCCACGATCGCGCCGGACCTGGCACGGATCGGCACCACCGTGCGCCACGAGTCGCCGAGACTGCCCCGGTACTCCTCCACGACCACGCCGCCGGCCAGCGCGCCGGCCACCGTGCCGGCGAACGGCTGGCCGATCAGCCTGGTGTTCGGGTGCGTGTACCGGGTCCGGTCCGGGGCCATCACCACGATGAAGTCGGTGCCGGTGGCCAGGCGCGTCGTCTCGGCGTACGGCTGCAGGACGCTCGTCGGGTCCGCCGAGCGCAACGCGGCGACCACCTCCGGCGAGTGCGCGATGGTCTCGGCCACCGCTGTCACCTCGCCGATCGCCGCGTTGCGGGCATCCCGCCGGGCGAGCAGCACCGCCCCGGTGGTGCAGACCGCCACCAGCAGGGTCACCACCAGCACCTGCAGCGCGAACAACTGCCGCGCGATACTCCAACGACGGGTCATGCCAGGCCGTTCTGCCGATCCGGGACATCAAGGGCGATGAACAGAATGACCGTAATCGTGATCCCCGCTGAGACCTAGACCACAGTCGACGCCCATGAAGGATCGCACCCGGTATCTGTACCCCGCCGTGATCGTGGCCGTGCTCCTCGGCATAGCCGTCGGCCTGCTCGCGCCGGAGACGGCGGTGGAGCTGAAGCCGATCGGCACCGGATTCGTCAACCTCATCAAGATGATGATCAGCCCGGTCATCTTCTGCACGCTCGTGCTCGGCGTCGGCTCGGTCCGGCAGGCCGCCAAGGTCGGCAAGGTCGGCGGTCTCACCCTCGGCTACTTCCTCACCATGTCCACCGTGGCCCTCGCGATCGGCCTGATCGTCGGCAACATCGTCCACCCGGGATCCGGGCTGCACCTGGACGCCTCGATCGCCGAGGCCGGGCAGAAACAGGTCGGCGAGACCGCCGGCGAGACCACCGCCGACTTCCTGCTCGGCATCATCCCGACCACGCTGATCTCCCCGCTGGTCGGCAGCGAGGTGCTGCAGACCCTGCTGGTCGCGCTGCTGATCGGCTTCGCGCTGCAGTCGATGGGCGAGCGGGCGCAGCCGGTGCTGACCGCGATAGGCGTCTTCCAGCGGTTGGTCTTCCGGGTCCTGGCGATGCTGATGTGGCTGGCCCCGATCGGCGCGTTCGGCGCGATCGCCGCGGTGGTCGGCTCGGCCGGCGTGGACGCGCTGATCAGCCTCGGGCAGATCATGCTCGGCTTCTACCTGACCTGCGTGATCTTCGTGTTCGCGGTGCTCGGCCCGTTGCTCTGGCTGGTCGCCCGGGTCAACCTCTGGCGGTTCTTCCGCTACCTCGGCCGCGAGTTCCTGCTGATCCTGTCCACCTCCTCGTCCGAGTCGGCGCTGCCCCGCCTGATCGCCAAGATGGAGCACGTCGGCGTCAGCAAGCCGGTCGTCGGCATCGCGGTGCCGACCGGGTACTCGTTCAACCTCGACGGCACCGCGATCTACCTGACCATGGCGTCGCTGTTCATCGCCCAGGCGATGGACCAGCCGCTCGCCATCGGCGAACAGATCTCCCTGCTGCTGTTCATGATCATCGCGTCCAAGGGCGCCGCCGGAGTCACCGGCGCCGGCCTGGCCACGCTCGCCGGCGGCCTGCAGACGCACCGGCCGGAACTGGTCGACGGCGTCGGCCTGATCGTCGGCATCGACCGGTTCATGTCCGAGGCGCGGGCGCTCACCAACTTCGCCGGCAACGCCGTGGCCACCGTGCTGATCGGCGCCTGGACCAGGGAGTTCGACCGGGACCGGGCGCAGCGGGTGCTCAGCGGCCACGACCCGTTCGACGAGGCCACCATGCTCGACGACGACCACGCGACCAGCGCTGCCCAGGAGAAGGAGGCGACCGCCGGCGCCTCCTGACAGAGCGCTGGCACGGCTCCCCCGGCCCCCGGGGAGCCGTGCCAGCGCCATGTGCGGATCATGCCAGCACGGCCCCGCAGTCTTCCCCTGACGACGAATGAGGGGGAGCGGGAATCGTGGACGATCTCGTAGTGCGCGCCGAGGGGTTGCGCAAACGCTTCGGCACCACCCAGGCGCTCGACGGGGTGGACCTGGCCATGCGCCGGGGCACGGTGCTCGGCGTGCTGGGACCCAACGGGGCCGGCAAGACGACAGCGGTACGGGTGCTGGCGACCCTGCTGCGCCCGGACGCGGGCACCGCTCACGTAGCCGGCGTCGACGTGCTGCGCGAGCCGCAGAAGGTGCGCCGCCGGATCGGCCTCACCGGCCAGTACGCGTCGGTCGACGAGGACCTGACCGGCACCCAGAACCTGGTGCTGATCGGCCAGCTGCTCGACCTGCGCAGCCGGGACGCCAGGAAGCGGGCGGCCGAGCTGCTCGCCTGGTTCGACCTGACCGAGGCGGCGGGACGGCCGGCCAAGACCTACTCCGGTGGCATGCGCCGCCGCCTCGACCTGGCCGCCAGCCTGGTCGGCCACCCCGAGGTGATCTTCCTGGACGAGCCGACCACCGGCCTCGACCCGGCCAAGCGCGAGGACATGTGGGGCGTCGTGCGCACCCAGGTGGCGCAGGGCTCCAGCGTGCTGCTCACCACGCAGTACCTGGAGGAGGCCGACGCGCTGGCCGACGAGATCGTCGTGGTGGACCACGGCCGGGTCATCGCCCAGGACACCCCGGACGGGCTCAAGCGGCGCGTCGGCGGGCAGACCCTGCGCATCCGGCCCGCCGACCCGGCCCGGCTGCCCGACGTGCTGCGGCTGCTCGACGCGGTCGCCTCACCCGGCACCAGCGCCGCGCCGGACGGCGCGGCCGGATCCCGGCCCGGCGCCGCCTCCGTGCCGGTCACCGCCGACACCGCGCTCGACGACGTCGTCCCGGCGCTGCGCCGGGACGGCATCGAGGTCAACGAGCTGGGCCTGCACCTGCCCAGCCTGGACGAGGTGTTCCACACGCTCACCGGCGGAGAGACCAAGAAGGAGGCCCTGGTATGACCGCCTGCACCGAGCGGCCGCGACCCGCACCGGACAACGACGCCGCAGGCAAGGGCCAGAAGGGCAGACCCATGGAGGCAACAGCATGACGACAGCGGTGCTCGACGCGCCCACCCACCTGGACGCGCCGCGGGGCGGGTCGTTCCTCGCGCTGATCAGGCACAGCGCCGCCCTCGCCAAGCGCAGCCTGATCAAGACCGTGCGCACGCCCGAAGCCCTGATCGACGTGACCATCCAGCCGGTGATCTTCCTGATGATGTTCACCTACCTGTTCGGCGGCGCCATCGCCGACGGCGACCGGCACGGCTACCTGCAGTTCCTGCTGCCCGGCATGCTGGGCCAGTCACTGGCGATGGGCAGCATCGCCCTCGGCCAGAACCTCAACGCCGACATCGAGAAAGGCGTCTTCGACCGGTTCCGGTCCCTGCCGGTGTCCCGGGCGGCGCCCCTGGTCGGCGCGGTGCTCGCGGACATCGTCCGCTACCTCACGGTGTGCGTGGTGATGCTCGGCTTCGGCGCCGTCATGGGCTTCCGGATCGAGACCGGCACGGTCGCCACACTCGCCGCGATCGGCCTGGCCGTCGGCTTCGGACTGTGCTTCGCCTGGATCTCGGTCTGGGTCGGCATGCTCGTGCGCACCTCGGGCGCGGTGCAGGGCGTGATGTTCCTGCTGGTCTTCCCGCTCTCGTTCGGCAGCGACGTGTTCGTGGGGACCGACACGCTGCCCGGCTGGCTGCAGGACTTCGTCCACGTCAACCCGATCACCCACCTGGTCGGCGCCGAACGCGGCCTGCTGATCAGCGGGCCGGTCGCCCACCACCTGTGGATCACCCTGGCCTGGATGGCCGGGCTGCTGGCGGTCTTCGTACCGCTCGCCCTGCGCGCCTACAACAAGCGCACCTGATCAGCTCTCGATCGCGCGCAACTGGCCCGGGTCCGCCCGGGCCAGTGCCGTGTTCGGGTCCAGGCTCCAGCCCGCCGCGTACGCCTCGGCGAACCCGTCCTCCCCCAGCGCTGCCCGGCCACGCCGGCCCAGCTCGGCCACCTGCAGATCGGTCGGATCGTGCGACCCGCGCAACCGGGCCGCCGCGCCCAGCAGCTGCGCCGCCTCCCGATGCCGGCCCAGCAGCTCCGCCAGCCCCGCCGCGCCCACCGCCACCAGCGACAGGATCGGCATGTCCCGGGTCTCCAGCGCCGCCGCGTACGCCAGCACCAGCGCCCGCTCCGCCCCGGCCGCATCCCCCCGGCGCAACGCCACCCACGCCCGCACCCCCTGGACGATCGCGATCCCGTGATGGCCGTTCAGCAACGCGAACTCCTCGCGCCGCAGACCCGCCTCGGCCTGCGACACCAGCTCCTCGGCCCGGTCCAGCTCACCCAAGGTGACCCGCATCCCGGCCTCCAGGCCGTCGATGAGCAGCATCATCTCCGGCGACGCGGCCCGCCCGGCCCGGGCCCGGGCACCGGCGAGCGCGGTCAGCGCCTCCTCCGGCTCACCTCGCCGCAGGTGCAGGTCGGCCCGACGCAGATCGATGAAGATCTCGTCACCCAGGTCCAGCGAGCCGAACTCGCCGGCCAGCGCCTTCGCCGTCAGCAGATCGGCAAGCGCGCCGTCCAGGTCACCCTCGTACTGCCGCAGCAGCGCCCGCAACGGCAGCACGGTCGCCTGACCCCACCTGTCGCCGGCCACCCGGAACCCGGCCAGCGCGTCCGAAACGTCGACCCGGACCTGCGCGATGTCCCCGTTGTTCTCCGCCACCTGGGCGCGGAACAACTGCGCCAGCGCCGACACCCACGGATCCGGGCCGGCCACCAGCTCGTCCATCCGTGCCTGGGCGGCCTCCCGCTCCTCCGCCATGAACAGCACCACCGCGGAGAGAGCGCCGGCCAGCCCGGGCAGCCTCGGATGCGCCATCAGCCGGTCGGCCAGCGCACGCAGCCGATCCTGGCGCTGCCGCACGCTCTCCGCCGCCATCAGCACCTCGGAGCTGACCCGGTTCAGCGTCAGCACCGCCTCGGCACAGTCCGCGACCAGCGGGTCCCGCTCCCCCGGCAGCCGCAGCGCCTCGTCCATCCAGAACGCGGCGTCGGCGTGCCGGCCGAACATCTGCCAATACCAGACCAGGCGCAGCGCCAGCCGGGTCGCGCCGTCCGCGTCACCCTCGTCGCACAGGTGACGCAGGGCGGCCAGGGCGTTGTCGTACTCCGCCCGCAGCACCACCAGCGCGTCCAACTGCTCGGCGGTCCGCAGCAGCGGATCGTACGCGGCGACCAGCTCGGACAGGTACCGGGCCGCCAGGCCCCGCGTCGCGGTGAGCGCCCGCTGCGCGGCGAGCTGGTCGATGCCGTACTCCCGCAGGGTCTCCAGCATCCGGTAGCGGCCGTCCGGCGCGCGCTGCAACAGCGACTTGTCCACCAGCGCGGCCAGCAGCTCCGGGATCGCCGCGGCCGGCACCCCGGAGCCGGCGCACACCGCGGTCGCCGTCCCCACGGTCACTCCGCCGGGCAACACCGACACCCGGTCGGCCACCACCCGCTCGTCGGAGGCCAGCAGCTCCCAGCTCCAGGCGATCACCGCGCGCAGCGTCCGGTGCCGCGGCAACGCCGTCCGGCTGCCCGTGGTGAGCAGCCGGAACCGGTCGTCCAGGCCAGCCGCCAGCTCCTTGAGCCCGAGCGTGCGCAGCCGGGCCGCGGCCAGCTCCAGCGCCAGGGGCAGACCGTCCAGCCGGCGCACGATCTGCACCACGTCGGCCACACTCGACTCGTCCACCGTGAACCCGGGCAGCACGGCGGCGGCCCGCTCGGCGAACAGCCGCACCGCCGGCGACTCCCGCGCCTCGTCCAGCCCGGCCTGCTCCGGGACGCCGAGCGGGCCCAGCGGCACCAGCGCCTCACCGTCCACCGCCAGCGGCTCCCGGCTGGTCGCCAGAATCCGCAAGCCGGGGCAACGCACCAGCAGCGCCGTCGCCAGATGGGCTACGGCGTCGATCAGGTGCTCGCAGTTGTCCACCAGGAACAGGCACTCACGCGCCGCGAACTGGTCCACCAGCACGTCGACCTCGGTGCGCCCCTCCGGCCGCAGCCCCGATCCACCCTCGAAGATCGCCGCGGCGCGCAACCCGGTCGCGGTCAGCACCGCCGCCGGCAGCTCGGCCGGCGCGGTCACCGACGCGAGATCGATCAGCCAGACACCGTCGCGGAAGTCCCCGCGCCGGCGCCGCGCCGCCTGCGTGGCCAGCCGCGTCTTCCCGGCGCCACCGGGCCCCAGCACGGTGATCAACCGCCCGCCGGCGAGCAGGTCGTCGACCCGGGCCAGGTCGGCCTCGCGGCCGATGAAACTCGTCAGCGGCTCCGGCAGGTTGCTCGCCGCCGGCGACCCCTGCGCCGGTACGCCCGTTGCCGGGCGGCCCTGCGCCGGACCGTCCCGCTCCACGCCACGCAGCAGGGCCAGGTGCTTCTCACGCAGCGCCGCCCCGGGATCCGCGCCCAGCCGGTCGGCGATCTCCGCCCGGACCCGCTCGTACAGCGCGAGCGCGTCCGCCTGCCGCCCCTGAGCGGCCAGGGTGTCCATCAGCAGCCCCGCGACCCGCTCGTCCAGCGGATGCTCCGCCAGCAGCCGGGTGAGCCGCCCCTCCGCCGCGTCGAACCGCCCGAGCAGCAGATCCGCCTCGGCGAGGTCGGCGAGCGCCGCGCCCACCGCCCGCCCGAGCCGCGCCCCGACCGCGCCGGCCACCACGCCGGCCTCGGCGGCGACCGGCCCCCGCACCAGCCCGGCGGCCTCCCCCAGCAGCTCCGCGGCCGCCCGCGCGGCCCCGGCCCGCAACTTCCGCCGCCCGCCCGCGGCCAGCCGCTCGAACCGGATCACGTCCACGTCGTCGCCGGCCACCGCCAGCCGGTACCCACCCTCGTCCTGGGTGACGGCGTCCGCGTCACCGAGCACCCGGCGCAGCCGCGACACCAGCGACTGCAAAGCGTTTGCCGGATCGGCGGGCCGGTCCAGCGGCCACAGCGAGTCCACCAGCACGGCCGCGCCAACCGGCCGACCGGCGGCCAGCGCCAGCCGCACGAGCAGGCCCCGCAGCCGCGCTCCGGGAACCGCCAGGTCGTCGTCCCCGCGGCCGACCCGCAACCCGCCGAACAGGCCGACCCGCAACCGCCCGGCGCGTTCCCCGTGCTCGCTCACGGTTGCGATCCTCTCGCGCCCGCACCACCCGGACCAAACCGGTCGACCGCGCGGCCTCGCGGCCGCAGCCCAGTCCTCCCCGCACCTCTCCTAGGGCTTCCTAGGAGGCTAGCTTGCCCGGCTGAGGATCGGACGGAGGGTGCTGTTCACCCGCACCGGCTCTCCACGCAGGAGCATGGCCTGCCGTCGATGCCCGGCAAGCACAGGATGTCGTGTGCGGACCGGGAGACGCCTCTCAGATCCAGCCGCACGCTCCCGGCTGGGCCACACGGGTCCCAGCGGGCTTTCGAGAGACCCTTCACAACCAGCCGGGAGGTGAGCGCTGAGCCGGGCCTGTCACGCGTGACCTGGGTCGTGGGAGACAGCGTCGCGCGAGGCAGGACGGGGCGGAGCAGCCGCCCGCGCACCGTCCCCTCCATTCCAGCAGCGTGCACCAGCGGTCACGGCGGCACCCGCCGATTGCGGATCATGCGGATCGGGTAATCGGAGATCAACGCTGATCGGGAGGAGGCCAGTCATGACGACGCCGCACGCCAGCATCGAACTGATCAAGCTGAGCGACAGTGACCAGATGGTCGGCGACCCGGCCGAGGACATCCGGGGACGGAAGGTCCACGACCGCGACGGCCACGACCTGGGCCGGGTCGACGACCTGCTGATCGACCCGGAGGAACACAAGGTCCGGATGCTGCACGTCGGGCACGGCGGCATCCTGGGCTTCGGGGCGAAGTCGTCCTACATTCCGATCGAGGCGATCCGGGCGATCGACGACGAGGTCGTGCACGTGGCCGAGCCGAAGCAGATCATCGCGGAGGCCCCGGTGTACGACCCGGCGCTGATCGACGCCACCGACTACTACGACCAGCTGTACCGGCACTACGGGTACCCGCCGTTCTGGAGCGCCGGCTACCTGTACCCCGGCTACCCGTACTACCGCATCTGATCGGCCCGGTGCCAGGAGCGCCACAGCGCCGCGTACGGCCCGCCGGCGGCGAGCAGTTCGTCGTGCGTGCCGAGCTCGATGATCCGGCCGTCGTCCATGACGGCGACCCGGTCGGCGTCGTGCGCGGTCTGCAGGCGGTGGGCGATGGCGATCACGGTACGCCCGTGCAGCACCGCCGCCAACGCACGCTCCGCGTCCCGGGCCGCGGTCGGGTCGAGCAGCGCGGTGGCCTCGTCCAGGATGACCGTGTGCGGCCCGGCCAGCAGCACCCGGGCCAGCGCGAGCTGCTGCGCCTGCGCCCCGTCCGGCGGCGCGAGCCCGAGATCGCGGTCCAGGTCGCCGGCCCAGTCCGCGCCGACCGTGGCCAGGGCGCGGCGCAGCTCGTCGTCGGGGGCGGGCACCATCAGGTTGTCGCGCACCGTCTCGCGGAACACGTGGTGCTCCTGGGTGACCAGGACGACCTGGCGGCGCAGCTGTTCGGGCGGCAGGCCGGCGATCGGCACGCCGCCGACCGTGACGCTGCCGGCGGTGGGGCGGTCGACGCCGGCGATCAGACGGCCCAGCGTGGACTTGCCGGCCCCGGACAGCCCGACGACGGCGAGGCGTTCCCCCGGTCGTACCGTCAGATCGATGTCGTGCAGGACGTCGCGGCCGGACTCGTAGGCGAAGCGGACCCCGCGGATCTCGATCCGGTCGTCCGCCGGTGCGGCCACCGGATCCGTGGCCGGCGCGTCCACCTCGGACAGGCCCTCCACCCGGGCGAACGACGCGGCCGCCGCCTGCAGCTGCTCGATCCGGATCAACAGCGTGTCCAGCGGGTTCACCAGTTGCCGCAGGTAGAGCACGGCCGCGCCGACCGTGCCCAGGCTGACCCGGCCGTCGAAGTGCAGCAGCCCACCGAGCAGCAGCACCAGCACCACCGGGATCGCGTAGGACGTCTCCACCACAGGGAAGAACACGCTGCGCAGGCCGAGAGTGATCAGCCTGGTCCGGCGGGTCTCGTCGATCGCCGCGTGCCCGGCGGCCAGGCGGCGGCCGGCCAGCCCGAACGCCTCGATGGTCCGCGCGCCGGAGGTGGTCGCGGCCAGCTCCTCGGCCAGCCGCGAGTTGGCCTCACCCTCGCGCAGGTAGGCGTCCCGGGCGCGGCGCAGGTACCAGCGGGTGACGAACCAGACGCCGGAGAGGCCCAGCACGCCGGCGACGCCGAGCACCGGGTTCAGCACGATCACCGCCACGACGATGAACGCCATCTCGACCAGGCCGATCAGGATCCGCGGCAGCACGTCGCGCAGGGTGGTGGCGACCGCGTCGACGTCGGTGGTGCCGCGCGCCGCGATGTCGCCGGCCGGGACCCGCTCCACCACCGAGGCGGGCAGGGCGAGCGCCCGGCGCAGGAACGTCTCGCGGATCCGGGCCGAGGTGCGCTCGCCGAAGCGGTACGCCAGCGCGAGCGCCCACCGGGACAGCAGCGTCTGGGCGATCGCGCAGGCCAGCACGGCCAGCGCCAGCCGGTCCACGGCGGGCACGCCACCGCCGGCGGCCACCGTGTCGATCACCCGGCCGAGCAGCCACGGCGCGCCCAGCCCGGCGATCGCGGCGAACGAGTTCAGCACGGTCATGGCGGCCACTGAACGCTTGTCCGCGGCGATCAGCCGCAGCGTGGCGCGCACGACCGGCCGTTGACCGGCGACCGGCAGCGCGGTCACCTCTCCGCCCCGAAGACGCGGGTCACCAAGGCACGGTAGCCCGGCTCGGCGGAGAGCAGCTCGCGGTGCGTGCCGGTGGCCGCCACCCGGCCGCCGACCAGGTAGTGCACGATGTCGGCGCGGTCCAGCAGCACCGGCGAGGTGGTCGCCACCACGGTGCCGCGGCCGGACCGGGCGGCGGCCAGGCGTTCCGCGATGGCCGCCTCGGTGTGCGCGTCGACGGCCGACGTCGGCTCGGCGAGCAGCAACATCTCCGGGTCGGCGTACAGCGCGCGGGCCAGCCGGAGCCGCTGCCGCTGGCCGCCGGAGAGGTTGCGGCCGGCCCACTCGACCTCGCGGTGCAGGTCGCCGGCGACGTCGTGGGCCACGGCGGTGTCGATCGCGACGCGGATCAGGTCGTCGTCCGGGTCGTGGCGGCCGGCAACCACCGCGCGCAGCGGGCCGGCGAAGAGGGCGGCCCCGTTCTCCGCGACCAGGATCCGGTCCCGGACCACCTGGCGGGCGACCCCGTCGAGCCGACGCCCGTCCCAGGCCACCGGCCGGCCGGTGGCGGGCAGGTAGTGGCCCAGCCGGTCCAGGATCTCGGCGGCGTCCGCCGGCCGGGCGCCGGCGAGGGCGGTCATCCGCCCCGGCTCGGCGACCACTCCGGACTCCGCGTCGTGCAGACGAGCCGGCCCGGGCGGCCCCGCCCCGCCCGCCGGATCGTCGAGCGGCAGATTCAGGAAGCCGGTCACCCGGCGCGCGGAGACCAGCCCGTACGTCAGGTCGAACCCGCAGAAGATCAGCACACTGACCGGGATCACCAGCATCGCGGTGTACCCGTAGACCGCGACCAGCTGGCCCGCGGTGATCTCGCCGGCCGCCGCCATCCGCGCGGCCACCCAGACCACCACCGCCAGGAACACCATCGGCAGTCCGTCGCCCAGCGCGTTCACCCAACTGGACGGGCGGCCCACCCGGTAACCCTGGTCGCGCAGCCGGGTGGAGTCGCGCACGTACCTGGCGAGGTGGGTGTCGCCGCCGCCGAGCCCGTTGAGCACCCGCAGCCCGCCGACCACGTCGACCAGCCGGGCGTTGAGCTCGCCCTGCCGCTCCCGGTACCGCGAGCCGGCCCGCTGGGTGCGCCCGAGCAGCGGCCCGACCAGCACGCCGAGCACCGGCACGCCGACCAGCACGACCAGGGTGAGCAGCGGCGCCGTGCGGTGCAGCAGGGTGGCGACGAACGCGCAGGCCAGGATCGCCGCGACGCCGACCCCGCCGACGTTCATCGCGCGGCCGATCAGCCAGACGTCGGAGATGCCGATGGTGACCACCTCACCGGCGGTGATCCGGCGAGGCAGCGCGGCGCCGAGCCGGGTGGCGTGGGTGAGCACCAGGTCGGCGGTGCGCAGCGCGGCGGCGATCCGCAGCTTGGTCATGCTGCGGTGGCGCATGATGCCCAGCCCGGCGCCGGCCACGCCCACCGCGAGAACAGCCGCGGACCAGGCGATCAGCGGACCCGGGCGGCGCGGGCTCAGGCCGCGGTCGATCGCCTGGGAGATGAGGTACGGCGTGGCGGCCAGGGTGGCGAACCACAGCGACCCGAACAGCGCGCCGAGCGCGACCCGGCCCTTCAGTTGCCGCGCCAACCACCACAGGTACTGCCCGGGTCTCCGCTCCACAACGGACATCCTGCCTTTTCCCGGCAGCCGCCCGGAACCGATTAATCCAGTGCCCGACGCATCCGCAGGCTACGGATGTGGTCGTCCTCCCGGGAGAGATCGGCCTGCACGGTCTCCACCGGCTGGAAGCCGCGCGACCGGTAGAACCCGATCCCGGCCGCGTCCCCGAGGAACACCGACAGCCACACCTCGGTCCCGCCGGCCCGGCGGATCTGCTCGGTCACCCGGTCCAGCAGCAGGGTGCCGAGGCCCCGGCCACGCTCCGCCGGGTCCAGGTAGATCAGGTGCAGCTCGCCGACACCCGGCCGGGTGAGCCCGCCACCGGCCGCGCCGAGCACCCGGCCGTCCTCCTCGGCGACCTGGTATCCGAACCACTTCGGCGGGTCGGCCGGCACCTGCCGGGCCACCCGGTCCGCGCCGAAGTAGATGCCGACGGTCCGGTCGATGTAGCCGGCCGGCAGCACCTCACGGAACGCGACGCGGTACGCAGTGGTGCAGATTTCCGCGATCCGGGTCGCATCGACGCTGGTCGCGGAGCGGGCAACGGCGGTCAACGATGTTCGGGTCACTCGCACACCCTAGATCAACGTGTGAGCTGCCCGGAAAGATCACCGATCCGGCCCCGCCCCCGGTCAGCCGTCGTCCCGCTCGCCGATCCGCGGCGTCCCGCCGACGCAGGCCAGCTTCACCCTCACCCGGTCGTGGCCGTCCCGGACGGAGCGGAACTCACCCTCCTGGGCGCTCTGCTCGTGCACCGCGAACCCCTGCGCCGGCGACATCGAGACGATCTTCCGGCAGTCGGCGACCACCGTCCCGCCGCGGGTCCGGAACGAGCTCTCCTGGCCGGTGGTCGCCGGCGCCGGGCCGATCGACGCCTGGGGACCGCGCGACGGCGTCGCGGGCACCTCGGCCAGCTCCCGCTCCACCTGCGCCTCACTGATCGCGTCGTCCCGGTCGGTCAGCCCGACCAGACCGATCCCGACCACCCCGACCAGCACGGCGAGGATCGCCGCGACCACCCACCCCGCGACGATCACCATGCGCTGCCCGAACGAACTCACCCGGCCACTATGCGCCGGGCCGGGCTAAGCCGCCCCCGGGACACGGCTAAGGGACGGTTAAGAAAGGCCGGGGGCGCCCGGCGAGCGGATACCGTGCAGCGGTGGCGAGACTCCTGTTGATCGAGGACGATCCGGCTATCCGGAACACCCTGCTGCGTGCCCTGCGCGAACGCGGGCACGCGGTGGCCGCGTCGCCGGCCGCGATGGACGGCCTGCAGACCGCGCTGGCCGAACGACCGGATCTGATCGTGCTCGACCTGGGCCTGCCCGACCTGGACGGGCGGGAGCTGCTGCGGATGCTGCGCGCGGTCAGCCGGATCCCGGTGATCGTCGCGACCGCGCGGGACGAGGAGACCGAGATGGTACGGCTGCTCGACGCGGGCGCCGACGACTACGTGGTGAAGCCGTTCACCGCGGCGCAGCTGGACGCCCGGATCCGGGCGGTGCTGCGGCGCGGCGCCCCCACCGGGGAGGCCGAGCCGGCGCTGGCCGTCGGCGGGTTGCGGATCGACGTGGGCGCGCGGGAGGTGACCCTGGACGGCGCGCCGGTCGACCTCACTCCCCGTGAGTTCGACCTGCTGCACCACCTGGCGCAGCGGGCCGGGCAGGTGGTCACCAAGCGGGAGCTGCTCAGCGAGGTGTGGCAGGTGCCGTACGGCGGCGCCGACAAGACGGTCGACGTGCACCTGTCCTGGCTGCGGCGCAAACTCGGGGAGACCGCGCAGGAGCCGCGCTACCTGCACACCGTGCGCGGGGTCGGGGTCAAGCTGAGCGAGCCGGCGTGAGGGCACGGCTGACGCTGCTGGTCGCGGCCACCACGGTGCTGGTGCTGCTGGCCTTCCTGGTGCCGATCGCGCTGCTGCTGCGCCAGGCCGCCCAGGACCGCGCGCTGGGCCGGGCGAACGCGGTGGTGCAGGCGATCGTGCCGCTGGCCGGGGGCGACCCGCGGGCCCTGCGCCTGGCGGTGCCGGCCGCCGCCGTACCGGTGACGGTCTTCCTCCCGGACGGCACCACAGTGGGCGAACCGGCGGCCGCGACCCCGGCGGTCCGCCTCGCCGTGGCCGGCAACCGTGCCATCACGGTGGCCACCGGCGACGGCCGCGAAGTGGTGGTCCCGGTCGTCGGCACGGCCGGGACCAGCGTGGTCCGCACGGTGGTCACCGAGGCCGACCTGACCCGCGGCGTGTCCCGGTCCTGGCTCACCCTGGCCGGCCTCGGCGTCGCGCTGCTGCTGCTCGGCCTGTTCGTCGCCGATCGCCTGGCGCGCGCCATCACCGCGCCGATCACCCAGCTCAGCGAGGTGTCGCACCGCCTGGCCGGCGCGGAGCTGACGGCCCGCGCCGCCCCGGCCGGCCCGCCGGAGCTGCGCGAGGTGGCCGGCGCGCTGAACCACCTGGCCGGCCGCATCCAGGAGCTGCTGGCCGCCGAGCGGGAACGCGTCGCCGACCTCTCGCACCGCCTGCGCACGCCACTGACGGCGCTGCGCCTGGAGGCCGAGTCGCTGCACGACCCGGAGGAGTCGGCCCGGGTCGCCGCGGCCGCCGACGGCGTCGCCCGCGCGGTCACCGCGGTCATCCAGCAGACCCGCCGGGCCTCGTCGGTCTCCGCGGCGCACTGCGACGCGACAGCTGTGGTGGGCGACCGGGTGGCCTTCTGGCGTGTGCTGGCCGAGGACACCGGCCGCGCGGTGACCGAGTCGCTCCCGGACGGCCCGCTCCCGGTCGCGGTGGCCCCCGACGACCTGGCGGCGGCCCTGGACGCGCTGCTGGGCAACGTCTTCGCGCACACCCCGGACGAGACGCCGTTCGCGGTCACGCTGGTCCCGCGCCCGGTCGACGGCGCGATCCTCACGGTGGCCGACGAGGGCCCCGGCTTCCCGCCCACGGCCGTCCGGCGCGGCCGCTCCGGCGGCGGTTCGACAGGCCTGGGCCTGGACATCGCCCGTCAGGTGGCGACGTCGTTCACGATCGGCGACGCCCCCGGCGGAGCCGTCGTCACCCTCCAACTCCCCGGCGCGTGACCCGAAGCGGCCACCTTTCCGGTGACCGGTGGTCACCGGGGCCGCGCTCAGGACCGCCGGCCCGGCAACCCCCGGCTCGCGTGGCTCGTTTCGGTCGACGTGACCCTCCCGATCCTGCTTTCCGCCGCTCTGCTCGCCGTGCCCGTCCAGGCCCCGGCCCCGCATCCCGGCACCACCAAGAAGCCGCCGGCCGCGGCGGCCACGCCCACCGGCGCCGCCCCGGACGCCACAGCCGGCGTCCCGCCCGCGCCCGCCGCGACCGGACCCTCGGCCAGTGCTGTCGCTCCGGCCGCCGCGACCGGACCCTCGGCCACTGCCGTCGCTCCGGCCGCCGGGACGGGCGCCCCTGTCGCGAGCAGCGCACCGGCCGCCGCGACCAGACCCTCGGCCACTGCCGGCAAGCCGGCCGCGAAGACCTCCGCGCCGGCCGGCCTGCACTGCACCGGGGACCCGGCGGCCAGTGCCCGGGCCGGCCGCACCCCGGTCCTGCTGATCCACGGCACCACCTCCAACGCCAAGGCCAACTTCTCCTGGAACTGGGACCGCGCGTTCGACGCCGAGCACCGCGCGCACTGCGACGTCGACCTGCCGGACAGCGGCAACGGTGACATCCAGGTCGCCGCGGAGCGCGTGGTGCGCGGAATCCGCTACCTGCACCGCGCCGCCGGCGCCCGGATCGACCTGCTCGGGCACAGCCAGGGCGGGATGATCGGCCGCTGGGCGCTGAAGTACCACCCGGACACCCGCGCGATGGTCGACGACTACGTCTCACTGGCCGCGTCGAACCACGGGACGCGGGAGTTCGCCGTCCAGTGCGCGGCGCAGACGGTCTGCTCGGCGGCATACTGGCAGCAGCGGGCCGGGTCGGCGTTCCTGACCGCGCTGAACGAGGGCCCGCAGACCTGGCCGGGCGTCGACTACACGCAGATCTACACCCGCTACGACGAGATCATCGTGCCCTACCGCCTGTCCGCGCTCCCGGCCGCGCCGAACGTCACGAACGTCGCGGTGCAGGAGCTGTGCCCGCTGGAGACGGTGGAGCACTTCGGACTGGCCTACGACAACGCGGCCTGGCTGCTCGGCATCGACGCCATCCGCCACCCCGGGCCGGCCCGGTTGTCCCGGGTCAGCCGGGCCACCTGCGGCCGTCCCCTGATGCCCGCGGTCAACGTCTTCCTGTTCCCGTCGAACTCCGCCGCCGCCCTGGCCCAGAGCACCCGTTCCATGCTCACCACCCCGCAGCTCCCCGACGAACCCGCACTGCGCCACCCCTGATCCGCGCCCCCGACCCGGACCGGCGCCCGGCGGGCGCCGGGTCAGGAGCACTGGACCGCGGGCGCTGGACGACCGGTGCGGTGCGAGCGACGGGAAGGTGACCTTCTTGACCGGAGGAAGGGACTTGACCTGAACCAAGGATGAAGTGACACGGTTCCGCCATGAGTATGGAGATGGCGGCCTGGAACTCGATGTACCACGCGATGCACCAGCAGGACGACAAGCGTCCCTTCTCCCTGGCCACGTTGCGGCGCATCGCGGCGTTCGCCCGGCCACACAGACCGGCGCTGACCGGATTCCTGCTGGTCAGCGTGGTGACCGCGGTGCTCGCGGTGGCAAGCCCGGTACTGGCCGGGCGGGTGGTCGACGGGATCGTCGAGGGCGCGGACACCGATCTGGTCATCGGACTCGCCGTGGCGATCGGGGTGGTGGCGCTCGCCGAGTCCGGACTCGGCCTGGTGCAGCGCTGGTTCTCCGCCCGGATCGGCGAGGGGCTGATCCTCGACCTGCGCACCACGGTCTTCGACCACGTGCAGCGGATGCCTGTGGCGTTCTTCACCCGGACCCGGACGGGCGCGCTGGTCAGCCGGCTGAACAACGACGTGATCGGGGCCCAGCGGGCGTTCAGCGACACGCTCTCCGGGGTGGCCGGGAACCTGGTCACGCTGATTCTCACCCTGATCGTGATGATCGGGATCTCCTGGCAGATCACGCTGCTGGCCCTGGTGCTGCTGCCGATCTTCGTGTGGCCGGCGCGGCGGATGGGCGGGCGGCTGGCCAAGCTGGAGCGGGAGGCCGCGGAGCACAACGCCGCGATGAACACGCAGATGACCGAGCGGTTCTCGGCGCCCGGGGCGACGCTGGTCAAGCTGTACGGGCGGCCGGACGCCGAGTCCGCCGAGTTCGCGGCGCGGGCGCGGCGGGTGCGTGACATCGGGGTGCGCACCGCGATGACGCAGTGGCTGTTCCTGACCGCGCTCGTGTCGGTCTCCGGGGTGGCCATCGCGCTGGTCTACGGGCTGGGCGGGTACTACGCGCTGCGCGGGACCCTCGATGCCGGCAACGTGGTGGCGCTGGCGATCCTGCTGACCCGGCTCTACGCGCCGCTGACGTCGCTGGCCAGCGCGCGGGTCGAGGTGATGAGCGCGCTGGTCAGCTTCGAGCGGGTGTTCGAGGTGCTCGATCTGAAGCCGCTGATCGAGGAGAAGCCGGACGCCCGGGCGGTGCCGGACGGTCCGGTGTCGGTGGAGTTCGACGGGGTGCGCTTCGCCTATCCGTCCGCGGACAAGGTGTCGCTGGCCTCGCTGGAGGAGGTGGCGACACTGGACACCCGCGGCGGCGCGGAGGTGCTGCACGGCGTGTCGTTCAAGGCCGAGCCCGGACAGATGGTCGCGCTGGTCGGGTCGTCCGGCGCCGGCAAGTCGACGATGGCCGGCCTGCTGCCACGGCTCTACGACGCCGGCGAGGGCGCGGTCCGGCTGTCCGGGGTGGACGTCCGCGATCTGACCGCCGCCTCGCTGCGCGAGACGCTCGGCATGGTCACCCAGGACGGGCACCTGTTCCACGACACGGTGCGCGCGAACCTGCTGCTGGCCCGGCCGGAGGCGACCGAGGAGGAGATCTGGGAGGTGTTGCGCCGGGCGCACGTCGCGGACCTGGTCCGGGCGTTGCCGGACGGGCTGGACACGGTGATCGGCGAGCGCGGCTACCGACTGTCCGGCGGGGAGCGGCAGCGGCTCACCATCGCCCGGCTGCTGCTGGCCCGCCCGCGGGTGGTGGTGCTGGACGAGGCCACCGCGCACCTGGACTCGACGTCGGAGCAGGCCGTGCAGGCGGCGCTCGGGGAGGCGCTGGCCGGGCGGACCGCGGTGGTGATCGCGCACCGGCTGTCGACCGTCCGGGCCGCCGACCAGATCCTGGTGATCGAGGAGGGCCGGGTGGTGGAGCGTGGCACCCACGCCGAGCTGCTCTCCACCGGCGGCCGCTACGAGGAGTTGTACCGCACCCAGTTCGCGGCGGTCTGAGCCCGGAAGCTGCGCGCGGCCGGCGACGGGGAACCGCGCCTGGGCCGGCCGCGGCAGACTTTCGTGCCGGTGGAGATCGCCGACGCCGACAAACCCGAGCTGATCCGGCTCTACCCGCGCAAGTGGGCCTGGACGACCGACGCGTTCCTCGACGGGCTGGAGGCGGACTCGCCGCGGGCCGACATCGACGCCGCGGCGCCGGGCTTCCCGGCCTTCCGCGTCGCCGAGAGCCGCGGCTGACAGCCGGGCGTCCCGGCCTCGCATGCCGGGCCGAGCCGGGATCGACAGCTGGCGCTGTCCGCGCCGACCCAGCCGTACTGGAAACGCTGGATCGGGCCGTGTTCGCCGGCGTACTGCTCGCCGACCGGGTAACCGAGGCAGCCGCCCTCGCCGCCGTGCTGCTGCCAGCGGTCCCGGATCACCCCGGTGACCAGGAACGCGCCGGTGGCTCGCAGCCAGTAGATGGTGCCGCCGTCGAACTGCTGCATCCGGCCGCCGCCGGCCGCGACCCGCTCGATGCCCAGCGGGCAGCCGAGCCGGCCCTTGTCCGAGCCGAACATCATGTACTTCGCCAGGATCCCGCCGTGCACCCGGATCCGGCAGAAGTTCGCGATCTTGTCCGAGGAGTCGCGCTCCTCGGCCTGGGCCGCCGGAACTGCGCACACCGTTGCGGCAGCAAGAGCGAGAGTGATCGCTGTCAATGCTCTGAGTTTCATGGCTATCCCGAGAGGTCGTCCGTCAAGTACGTTTAGTCGTACCATTTCGGATTTGCGATGGTAGACCTTTCCCCACAACATCAGCCGGTCGCGCCACCGCCCGGACGAGCCGGACCCGCAGACGACTCCCGGTCCCGGCAAGGCGCCCGGACGAGCCGGACCCGCAGACGACTCCCGGCCCCGGCAGGGCCGGTCACGCCGCCGCCGGGACGGGCCGGGCCCGCGCGCCGCGGCCGGGGCCGATGGTCGTACGGCTGCACCGGATTTTGATCGGGCCGACTAACATGGCCCGGTGCTTGTCCCCGGAATCGTGCTCAACGGCCGCTACCAGCTCACCCAACGGATCGCGGCCGGCGGGATGGGCGAGGTGTGGCGCGGCGGTGACCTCCTCCTGCAGCGGGAGATCGCGGTCAAGGTGCTGCTGCCGGCCCTGATGAACGACCGGGAGTTCATCACCCGGTTCCGCTCCGAGGCCCGGATGATGGCCCAGCTGCGGCATCCCGGCATCGTCCAGGTCTACGACTACGGCGAGAACGCGGTCGTGGACGGCGAGCGCTTCGACTACCTGGTGATGGAGTTCATCGAGGGCGCCTCGCTGTCGAAGAAGATCGAGCGGGCCGGGCGGCTCAGCCCGGCCGAGACCATGTCCATCGTGGCCGGGATGGCCGACGCGCTGCACGCGGCGCACCAGTCCGGCATCATCCACCGGGACGTGAAGCCGGGCAACCTGCTGGTCCGGCCGGGCGGCGCGCTGGTGCTCGTCGACTTCGGGATCGCCCGGTCGGTCGGGGTCACCGGCATCACCAGCACCAACGTGGTGATGGGCTCGGCACACTACATGGCGCCGGAGCAGGCCGAGGGCCAGCCGGTCACCGCCGCCACCGACGTGTACGCGCTGGGCGCGGTGGCCTACACCTGCCTGACCGGCCGGACGCCGTATGTCGGGGACAGCCCCCTGGCGGTGCTCGCCCAGCTGGTGCACGGCCAGCCGCCGGTGCTGCCGCCGGACGTGCCGCGGCCGGTCGCCTCGGTGGTGCTGCGGGCGCTGGCCAAGGATCCGGCGCAGCGGTTCCCGAGCGGGGCCGCGCTGGCCGACGCGGCCCGCAACGCCCTGCGAGCGCCGTCCGGGCCGCCGCAGCAGGCGACGGGCGGCACCTGGGCCGCCCCGCAGACGGTCCGGCAGGCGCCGCCGCCCCGCCCGGCGTCCGCGTCCGTACCCCCGACCGGTTCCTACGGTTCCGGACCGCACCCGGTCTCCGGTTCCCACCCGGCCTCCGGCGCCTACCCCTCCACCGACCGTTTCCCGGCGTCCGGCGGGTACCCGGCGTCCGGCGCCCACCCCGTGTCCGACCGGTTCTCCGCGTCCGGCTCGTTCCTCGACTCCGCGCCCGAGCAGCCCGCGGACAAGCCGGCCAGGAAGCGCGGCCTGGCGATCGCCGCCAGCGCGGCCGGGCTGATCCTGCTCGGCCTGGGCATCCAGCAGGCCGTCAAGCCGGACCACTCCGAAGACCCGGCCGCGGCGGCCGAGGGCATCCAGCAGTCGGCGTCCGCCAAGGCCTCCCCGACCCACAAGAACACCAAGCCCGGCGTCCAGAGGACCACCCGCCCCGCGGAGCCGAAGGACCCGGAGCCGGACGAGACCGGCGCGGACCAGCCGGACGAGGTGGACCCGGACGCGCCGGCCCCGGAGGAGACCGAGGAGACCAACAAGTACTCCCCGCGCCAGGTGTGCGGCGGCAACGACTACGAGGTGGTCGACCAGATCAACCTCAAGTCCGACGCGGGCGTCGTGAAGGGCCGGATCTACCTGCTCTACCGCCAGTCCGACCAGTCGAGCTGCGTGGTGACGTTGCGCACCGCCGGGCTGGCCGGCAAGGGCGAGGCCGCGGCGTACGTGGAGGCGCAGGGCTCGGCGCGCAAGACCCAGGGCGGCCCGGTCCAGTACTACGCCGGCCCCGTCAAGGCGACCGGCGCCTGCGTGAAGTGGGGCGGCTCGGTCGGCACGCTGGCGTTCGAGAGCGAGGATTTCGAGCACTGCGAGTAATTTCCCTCAACGCCGGCGGGCGCGCGCCGATCAAGGCGGCATGACCGGCACAGAGGTACGAGGGAAGGCGATGGCGCGGGCCGTGGTGCTCGCTCTCCTGCTCGGCGTGTGCACGCTGGCCGGCCTCGCGGTGCTCGAAGTGACCAACCCGTGGGCGATCGGCGGGGTGCTCGGCGCCGACCTGCTGCTGGTGGCCCTCTGCGCCCACCTGCTCCTGCCGCCGGAGCGTCCCGGCGAGGCCGAGCCGGCGCACGATGCGCTGACCGGCCTGGCCAGCCGCGCGGCCCTGCTGGCCCGGGTGGAACGCACCCTGCCGGTGGCCGACGCCGACCAGGAGCCGGCCGGCCTGGTGATCCTGGGCCTGGACGACCTCGCCGACGTCACCGACACGCTCGGCCGGGGCATCGGCGACCTGCTGCTGGGATCGGTGGCGGCCCGGCTCTCCGCCGCGGTGCGCGACACCGACCTGGTCGCGCGGATCGGCGACGGCGAGTTCGCGGTGCTGCTCCCCCAGGTCGGCTCGGCGCCGGCCTGCCTGGAGACGGCCCGCCGTCTGCTCGGCGCGGTGCAAGGCCCCGCCGACCTGGACGGATTCCAGGTCCGGGTCAACGCCGCGATCGGCGGCGCGGTCTACCCGGTGCACGCGACGACCCCGGCCGAGCTGTTCGAGCGGGCCGGGATCGCGATGCGCTCGGCGAAACGGTCCCGGACGCACGCCGCGCTCTACGAGGCGGGCCTGGCGCAGGCCCCGGTGCCCGGCGCCAGGATCGGCGACCGGCGCCCGGCCCTGCCCTCCCACTGACCGGCCGCGCTCGGATCCGGTCGATCCCGGCGGAGACGGCCTTCCGCCGCCCGGCCTGTCCGGGGCGTTGCTAGCCGAGCAGTTCCGGACGCCGCCAGGGCTCGTCGTGGACGTGGTGGGCGAGGAACGCCAGGACCGTCTCGTACCAGACCTTGGCGTGGCCCGGGGTGAGGATCCAGTGGTTCTCGTTCGGGAAGAACAGGAACTTGTGCGGGGTGGACCCGTCCCGCGCGGTGGACCGGGACAGCAGGTCCCACCACAACCGCAGGCTCTCGCCGATCGGCACGCGGTAGTCCTTGTCGCCGTGGATGACCAGCATCGGGGTGGTGATCCGGGCGGCGAAACGGTGCGGCGAGTTGTCGTACGCCGCCTGCTCGGTCATCTCCCGCGCCCAGTAGTAGGCCACGTCGGTGGTCGCCCACATCTGGTCGAGCGCCCACAGCGAGGCGTGCGAGACGATCGCCGCGAACCGGTCGGTGTGCCCGGCGATCCAGTTGGCCATGTACCCGCCGAAGCTGCCGCCCATCGCCACGGTCCGCCGCGCGTCGAGGTCGGCGCGCTGCTCGGCCGCGTCGGTCAGGGACATCAGATCGGTGTACGGCGCCTCGCCCCACCTGCCCCAGCCACGCCGGATGAACTCGTGCCCGTAGCCGGTGGACAGCGCCGGATCGGGCAGCAGCACGGCGTAGCCGCGGGCCACCGCGAGCCACGGGTTCCAGCGCCAGGACCAGCCGTTCCACGAGCCCAGCGGGCCACCGTGGATCCACACCAGCAGCGGCGCGGGCGCGTCCGGCCCGGCCCCCGCGGGCAGCGCCAGCCAAGCGCGCAACGGGGTGCCGTCGCCGGCCGTGGTGGTCACCTCGGTGACCCGTCCGGGCACCGCCGGCGCCTCGGCGGGACCGGGCAGGAAGTTCACCTCCGGCGAGCCGTCCAGCGAGATCCGGACCGGGGCGGGCGGGGCGCCGACGGCCGAGCGCAGCGCGTAGACGGCGCCCCCGTCCGGCGCCACCTCGAAGTCCGTGTACGCGCCGTCGTCGCCGGTCAGCCGGGTGGTCCGGCCGGTTTCGGCGTCCACCCACCAGAGCGGGGCGCGGCCGCGGTCGTCGGCGCCCACGATCAGCGAGGCGCCGTCCGGGGTCCACCGGACGGCGTTCGGCCAGCGGTCCCAGTGCCCGGTGAGGATCCGGACCGGGCCGCCTGCCAGCGGCACCACGGCCAGCCGCCGGTCGCCGGGGTCCTCGGCGCTGGACCGGCGGTAGACGATCACGGCGACCTGGGTGCCGTCCGGCGAGATCCGCGGGGACCCGTACTCGTGGGCGGCGTCGTCGGCCAGGGTGCGGCGCTCGCCGCCGGCCACGTCGATCGCGACGAGAGTGGACCGGCGGGAGGCGGCCGCCTCGGCGACGTCCCAGACCGCGATCACGGTACGGCCGTCCGGCGCCAGGTCCCAGCTCGCCTCGTCCTGGAAGGCGTTGCCCACGTGGCCGGTGAGGTCCCTCAGCTCGGCTCCCGGCCGGTCGGCGGTGAGCAGGCGGGTGCGCTCCGGGCCGAACGCGTGGTCCCAGTAGCGGATCGGATACTCCTCGTACAGGACCGCGGAGACTCCGGCGTCCTTGCGCCGGGTGCGCAGCTCCCTGTCCGCGGCCTCGCCGGTGGCCGAGGGCATTCTCGTGGAGCCCAGCACGACAGTGCCGTCGGCGGCGACCACGACGCCGCGCACGCCGCCGGGCGGGGACGCGATCACCTGGGCGTCGCCGCCGCCGGCCGGGAGCAGCCAGAGCGCGGTGGCGGGCTCCTCGGCCGGGTCGCCGGACGGGTCCGGGCGGGCCGAGGTGAACAGCAGGTCGCCGTCCGGGGTGAAGGCGGCCGCGGTCTCGCCCTGGTCGCTGCGGGTCAGCCGCCGGGCTGGGCGGGACCCGTCCGGGTCGACCTCCCAGAGGGCTGTGGTGTAGCGGTTCTGCTTGCGGTCCGGGGTACCCACTCCGACGACGAGGCGGCGGCCGTCCGGCGAGAGGCGTAGGCCGGCGACGCGGGGCAGGGCGACGTAGGCGTCAAGGTCGGCGAAGGGGGTGTGGGCATCGACGATCACCACGTCTTTCTATCACCGTACCGGGGTGCGCGGCGGCCACCTCGTCACCAGGTGGCCGCCGCGGGGCGATCAGTCGTCGGAGCCGTGGCCACCGCCCCGGCGGCCGTGGTCGTCGCCGCCCTTGTGCCCGCCGCCCTGGTCGTCGCGGCCGCGGCGGCCGTGGTCGTCGCCCGCCTCGGCGTGCCGGGTGCGCAGACCACCCTTGTCGTCGCCCGGCTCGGCGCGCCGGGTGCGCAGACCACCCTTGTCGTCGCCCGGCTCGGCGTGCCGGCCGTGGTCGTCGGCGCCGCGTGACGCCCGAGGCGACGCGGTCGCGGCCGGGGCGCTCACCTCGTACGACGGAGAAGCGGACGCCGAAGGCGAAGCCGAGGCGGAGAAACCCCCGTCGGCCGCCAACGCGGTCCCGGCGAGACCGAGAACGGTCAGCGCGCCGGTGGCCAGGACGACGGCGGTACGAACCTTGTGCATTGCGGAACCTCCATGTCGATCGGACTCCTGAACGATCGCTGGAGGCCGGCTATCGGCACGCTGTCCGAGCGTTAAGGCCCGGCTAAGAGGGGCGGCGGGCGGCCAGGGCGGCGTGCCGGCCCTCGCGCCACAGCGCGCCCGCCTCGGCGAAGCCGGCGGTCCGCGCGGCGGCCGCGTGCCAGCCCAGGCGGGCGGTGAAACCGGCCGGTGGGCGTTCGCGGAAGATCTCGGCGCGGGCTTCGAGCAGCAGCCCGATCTCCGGTACGGCGGCGAGCTCGCTCCACCACTGCGCCCAGGCCAGTTCCGCGGCCGCCTCGCCGGGCGCCGGGTCGAGCGCGCGCATCAGACCGGGCAGGCCGTCGTCGGGCATCAGGTCGGCGACCACCAGCAGGCCACCGGGCGCGAGGGCGTCGCGGGCCGCCGCGTACAGCGCCCGGATCGCCTGCGGGGCCAGGTAGTGCACCGTCATCACCGCGGTGATCAGGTCGTATCCGGCGCCGGTACGGGCCGGCCAGCCGGCCGAGGTGAGGTCGGCGCGGACCACCCCGACGTCGCGGGGCAGCCCGGCGCGGGCCAGTTGGAGCAGCACCGGGTCGAGGTCGACGAGGGTGACCGCGGCGTCCGGCCAGCGGGCGGCCAGCCGCTCGGCGAGCAGGCCGGGACCGCCGCCGAGGTCGAGCACCCGGGCCGGCGGACCGTTGCGCGACGCCTCGACGGCGGTGGTGAGGGCGCGTTCCAGCCCGCTCATGCCGGGGACGAAGCCGGCCATCATGGCGTCCCAGGTGCTGCGCCAGCCGGCGACGCGGGCGGGGTCGAGGGCGATCGGCGTCATGACGGCTCCGGCTGCGTTCGCTTCACGGAAATGACAACCGTTTCTAGCAGAGTCGGGTTGCGGCCGGGCCGCACACCCCGCACACCGGCAGGAACCGGGCAGCACACCCCGCACACCGGCGCGGTCCGGGCGTTTCCCGTCCGCGGCGCGCGCCGCCGGCCCGCTTCAGCAGAGCGCCGCGAGGCGCGCCAGCAGGCGGTCCACCTCGTCGACCGTGTTGTGGACGTGCAGGCTGACCCGTACCGACGAGGTCCGCTCCCCCTGCTCACCCTGGCAGTGCCCGTCGGACCGGACCAGGAAGCCGTCGGCGGCCAGGATGAAACCGAGGTCGTTGGAGCCGATCGAGCGGTGCCGGAACGTCACGATCCCCTGCCGGCGCTGGACCGCCGAGTCCGCGGCCAGGCTCGTCTGGCAGCCGAGCACCTCGTAGGCGGCCAGCCCGGCCAGCCCGGCGGTCAGCCGCGCGCCGAGGTCCCGGGTCCAGCTGGCGATCCGGTCCAGGCCGGCCGCGTCCAGCCAGTCCAGCGCGGCGGTCAGGCTGACGATGCCCGCGGTGTTCGGCGTGCCCGGCCAGCCGGCCGGGGCGTACGCCGGGCCGCGGCGGTTGCGGGACCAGAGCGCGCCGGTGCCGGGCAGCGCCATCGCCTTGTGCCCGGAGAAGACCAGGAAGTCGGCGTCCAGCTCGGCGACCGAGACCGGCAGGTGGCCGATGCTCTGCGCGGCGTCCAGGCAGATCGGCACGTCCGCGCCGGCGGCCACGCGCAGGCGCGGGACGTGCATGTCGTTGCCGTAGACGTGGTGCACGTGGGTGGCGGCGATCATCCGGGTCCGCGGGGTGACCAGGGCGGCGAGCCGGGCCGTGTCGTAGTCGTGGGCCGCGTCGTAGGGCATCGGGACCAGCGTGACCCGGGCGCCGCGGGACCGGGCCAGGGCCGCGGCCTCCTGCCACGGGACGATGTTCGCGCTGTGGTCGGCGTACGGCACGACGATCTCGTCGCCGTCGCGCAGCCGCGGGGCGAGCCAGTCGCGGGCTACCGCGCGCAGGCCCTCGGTGGCGCCGCTGACGAAGTGGACGCCGGAACGGTCCGGCTCCGGGTCGCCGAGGAACGCGCGCAGGCGGTCGCGGGCCCCCTCGACCCGGGCGGTGGTGCGGTTCGCCCACGGGTACGTGCCCCGGGCGGCGTTCGCGTTCTCGGTGGTCAGATAGTCCAGGACGGCGTCCAGGACGGGTTGCGGCTTCTGGGCGGTGGCGGCGCTGTCCAGGTACGCGACGCCGGGGTCGCCGACCACGATCGGGAACTGGGCGCGCAGGTCACGCTGCCACGCGGTGAGATCAGTCGCGGACAAGCTCGGCTCCGGCGTCGCGCCAGGCGATGATCCCGCCGGCCAGCGAGTGCACGTCCGGGTGGCCCATCCGGCGCAGCAGAGCGGCGTAGCGCGCGGACTTCTCGCCGACCGGGCAGACCAGCAGCAGCGGGCGGCCGCGGCTGACCGGGAGGCCGGCGTGCAGCAGCTCGGCGAAGACCTCGTCGGCGATGTTGATCGAGCCGGCGATGTGCAGGGCCTGATAGGCGTACGGGTTGCGCAGGTCGACGACGAGCCCGCCGGCGTCCAGGACGTGCCGCTGGGCGGCCGCGATGCCGAGCACCGGCGCGGCGCCGAGCTCGGCCTCGGTGAGCGTCCGGACGGAGTTGCGCCGGGGTGGCCGGCCGAACAACTCGGGACGCCGGTCCCGGACGTACGACAGGTAGCTCTCCAGCCGGTCGCAGACGATGAAGACGGCGCTGCGGCGGCCGGTCAGCGACGCGTCGACGGCACGCAGGTGGCGGAGCGCGCCCGCGAACGCGCCGCCGCCGGTCGGGCCGGTCAGGATGCCGCACCGGCGGACCAGCGTGAGGAGTCCGTCGATCGCCTGGTCCGCGGTGACCGTCTCCAGGGCGTCGTAGACACCCGGGTCGAAGAGGCCCACCTCGTGCACCTCGTCGATGGTCCGGATGCCCGGGATGAAGTCGCTCTTCGCCGCGACCAGCCCGATCACCTCGACGTCCGGGTTGTGCTGGCGCAGCACCCGGGCCACGCCGGTGGACGAGCCGGCCGTGCCGACGCAGGCCACGAAGTAGTCCGGCGCGCGCCCGCCCAGGTCCTTGACGATCTCCGGCCCGGTGCCGTGCACGTGGGCGTCCACATTGCGCTGGTTGAAGTACTGGTCGGTGTGCAGGTAGCCGCCGCCCTCGGCGGCCAGCTGCCGGTGCATCCGGGTGAGCGGGTCGTCGGTGTCGGCCGGGTCGAGGCACTCCGACCCGCCGGGCAGCTCGTCGATCTCCGCGCCGAGCAGGAGCAGCAGCTCCTTGATCTCGGGGACCTTCATCCGGTTGGTGACGCTCTTGAACGGCAGGCCGTGCATGCCGGCGAGCAGCGCGAGGGCCTTGGCGGTGTTGCCACTGGACAGCTCGACCACGGTGTCCCCGGGAGCGGCGCGTTCCAGCAGCGGGCGGGCCATGTGCCAGGCGGCGCGGTCCTTGACCGAGCCGAACGGGTTGAGCAGCTCCAGCTTCGCGTACAGGTCGATGTTCGCCAGGCCGTGCACTGCCGGGTCGATGCGGACCAGCGGGGTGTTGCCGATCGCCTCGGTGATGTCGTCGTGTCTCATCAGGCCTCCTGCCGGGTGTCTCGCGCGGCGCTCGGCGCCGGGGTGCTTCTCACGGCGTGTCCTGCCCGGAGTGGACCGGCCAGTACTGCTCGTCGAGGCACCACCGGCGGGCGCCACCGGACCGGTAGACCGCGACCTTGCGGGCGACCGGCTGGTGCATGGCGTGCGTGGCGTTGAAGTCCATGTGGTACCCGGCGGTGTTGACGAAGGCGAGCAGGTCGCCGGGGCGGGGCTCGACCGGCAGGCACACCTTGCGGCGGGTGATCAGGTCGGTCTCCAGGCAGAGGTTGCCGAGCAGGTAGAAGCCGGCCGGGCCGGTCCGGCGGTCCCCGGGCCGCGGCACGATCACCGGGTCCATCAGCACGCCGTGCTCCTCCAGGCTGACGTCGCGGGCGTTGACGTCCAGCCGTACCCGGTCGCCGGACACCGCGAGGACGCGGGCCAGCACCAGGCCGCACTGGTCGAGCAGGGCGCGGCCGGGTTCGACGTCCAGGTCGTACATGTGGTCCAGCAGCAGCTCGCCGAGCGGCCGTCCGAGCTGCGGGGCGGGCGTGCCGAGCAACTGGTCCAGATAGGCCGGCCCGGTCACCGGCCGGTACGCCGGATACAGCGCGAGACTGCCGCGCAGGGTGCCGCCCTCGGCGCGCAGCCCGTACCCGTGCCCGTCCCAGGTCAGCGGCGGCCGCCGGCCCAGCACGGCCTGCCCCAGCTCGGTCGTCCAGCGCTCCCACTCGGCGCCGTCGGCCAGGTAGTTCACGCCGAAGCCGCCGCCGATGTCCAGCGAGCGCGGCCGCAGCCCGCGTGCCCGGCACTCGTCCAGCGCGGCCAGGCAGTTCTCCATCGCCACCGCCTTCTCCGGCAGCGCGGTGGTGTCCAGGTGGTACGCCACCCCGGTCAGGTGCACCTGATCGGCGCGCCCGGCCAGCAGGTCGAGCAGGCCGGCCAGTTCCCCGGCCGGGGTGCCGAAGCGGCTGCGCCGGGTCAGCTGGCGCACCCCGGACGAGGCGAAACCGGACAGCCGCAGGGTGACCGGGACCCGCGGCAGGCGGTGGGCGCTCACGATGCCGGCCAGCTCGGCGAGCTCGTCGGCGGAGTCGGCGCTGACCGTCACCCCGGTGCGGGCCGCCAGCCAGAGGAACTCGCGGTTCTTCGGGCCGGTGGCGACGATCCGGTCCGCGGTGAAGCCGGCGCTCAGCGCGTGCTGCAGCTCGCCGAGCGAGGCCACGTCGACACCTGCCTCGCCGGCCGCCAGCTCGCGCAGCAGCGCGCTCGAACGGTTCGCCTTGTGCGCGAAGTGGACCCGGCCGGACAGGTGATGACGGCGGAACGTCGCACGGAAGGCGGCGACGTTTTCGGTCGCCCGTTGCGGCAGGACCAGGGCCAGTGGAGAACCCAGCGCGTCGAGCAGTTCGGCCAGGTAGTCGCGGTCGTCCAGCAGGGATTGAATGGTCGGGTCGATTCTGGGCGTCAGGCCGAGCATCTGCGTCTCCCGATTTCACCGGCGTTTTTTCAACGTATCCGACACCGCGTTTCGTCGCCAGCCGGGGAAAGAGTGAAAAATGCGTCAACTGTTCTGTCCAAGATTCGTTCGTATGAGCATTTCCTGATTCATTCATTTCCTCGCACGCGGGCGGCAGCTTGCAAACCGTACGTACGTCTTGTTAGATGACGACATGCGTGCACTGCTCCTCGCCACCCTGGTAAACGCGTTCGGCAACGGCGCCTACGTGACCACCAGCGTGCTGTTCCTGACCACTGTCGCCGGGCTCGACCCCGCCGAGATCGCCGCCGGGCTCAGCGCCGGCGCGGCCGCCGGCGTGCTGTCGATGACACCGCTCGGATACGTCGCCGACCGGTACGGGCCGAAGCGACTGTCCATACTGTCGCTGATCGTGCTGGCCGGGGCCTACACCGGACTGCTCGCGGTCCACACCGCGGTCCAGTTCGCTCTGCTCTCCTGCCTGATCGCGGTGGCCACGGCACTGGTCAAGGGCGCGAACGGCGCCCTCGCGGCCGAGGGCCGCCTGACCATGCGCGCCAAGATGCGGACCGTGACGAACGCCGGGATGGGGCTCGGCACACTCGGCGGCAGCGTCCCGCTGCTGCTGCACACCGACCTGGCGTACGTGGTGATCGTGCTGGTGAACGCCGCGTCCTTCCTCGTCGCCGCCGCGCTGCTCACCCGGGTCCCGGCGGTCCCGCCGCAGGCCACCCCGGCCGGCGGGCCGCGCCTGGTGGCTCTGCGCGACCGCCCGTTCCTGGCCTTCGCCGCCCTGGACGGCCTGATCACCAGTACCTACAACGCCCTGTTCGCCATCGGCCTGCCGCTGTGGCTGGCCGCCGGAGCGCACGCTCCGCTGTGGTTGATCTCGGCGACCCTGGTGATCAACACGGCGGGGTGCGTGCTGCTCCAGGTCCGGATGGCCCGCGGAGTGGACGGCCTGCCCGCCGCCGACCGGGCCGCCCTGCGCGGTGTCGCGCTGGTCGCGGCGTCCTGCGGGATCCTCGCGGCGGCCGCCGGCCGTCCATCCTGGGCGGCGGGCACGCTGATCATGGTGGCCGCCGTGGTCCACGTGCTCGGCGAGCTGTGGTTGTCCACCGGGAGCTGGGGCATCCTGTTCGAGCTGGCCCCGCCGTGGGCGCAGGGGCAGTACCAGGGCACCTACTTCGCCGGCCGGGGGCTGGGCGACATGGTCGCGCCGCCCCTGGTCACCGCGTGCGTGCTGGGGCTGCACGCCGGGGGCTGGCTGGTGCTGGCGGCGTTCTTCGTGGTGGGCGGCCTGCTCTACCGTCCGGTCACCCGGGCCGGCGAACGGGCCGGGCGGGCCCCGGCCCACGCGGGTACGGCAAGCTCCTGAGCCGGTCAGCCGCCGCGGCGCGGACGCCAGTCCCCCAGGAAGTCCGTGATCTCGTTCGCGGCCGCCCCGGACCGGGTCAACTGCGGACGGTCGTCGCCGCGCGCCGCGCCCGGGCCGTAGTTGCGGTACTCCGCGAACCGGGCGTCCCGCCACGGCCAGGTCCCGAAGTCGCTCCACGCGGTCGCGCCGATGTGGGCGCCGATCCAGGACTCCCGGACGATCGTCCGGCCGGCGGCGGCCGGGTCGTTGCCGGGGTGCCAAGGACGGCCCAGGTACACACTGGCGGGCGCGGCGTCCGAGGTGAACCGGCAGCGGCTGAACAGCAGGCCGTGCGGGTTGGTGACGTCCGTGCTGGGCGCCGTCACGTACCCGTTCGGGGTGCCGCCACGGTCCAGCGAGTGGATGCGGCACTGATCGAAGACGGCAGTGGCGCGGCCGAAAATGAAGTCGACGTCGCCCTCGACGTAGCAGTCGCGGAAGTACGCACGGGCGATCACCCCGGCCGCGGTGCTGTTCACGTACAGGGTGTCCTGGTTGCCCAGGAACCGGACACGATCGAAGACCAGCCGGTCGGCGCGGGTCAGCACGGCGACCGCCTGCCGGTTGGCGATCTCCGGATGCGCGGCCTCGTCGAACACGTTGGCGAAGGTGAGATCGCGCGCGCGGAAGTCCGCCCCGCCGAGGGTGACCGAGGCGCTGCCCGAGGTGCCCCACGGCGTGCCGTCCGGCTTGAGGGTGCCGTTGGCCCGGTCGTCGGCGATCACCACGTCGCCCGGGGCGCGGCCGAGGCCGCGGAACTCCAGGTGGGTCTTCTCGGCCGGCACGATCACCTGGCCGAGGTAGGTGCCAGGGCGGATGCCGATGACGTACGGACTGATCGCGCCCGGGGGCGCCGCGTCGACGGCGGCCTGGATCGCGGCGCCCGGCTCGACGATCAGGTCCGGGCGCTTCCGGGTGGACGCACCGGCCGGGGCCGGCCAGGCGGCGGCCGCCGCGGCGGCACCGGCGCTGAGTTCGAGGAAGGTTCGTCGGCGCATCATGGCCTCCTGGCCCGAGCTGGAGGAAAGGGCTTTCCTACCGGCACGTTAGGCGACTCGATCCAACGCCGTCAATGAGTAGTCGCGGGAACACGCCGCGACGACGGGCGCCGTCTCGCCGCCGAGCCGCGCGACCCGCGACGGCCGGTCCGTCGCGGCCGGCGCCGGAACGGCGGGCGCTGCCCACGGCCGAGCCGCGGCGTCCGGCGCCGCAACGGCAGGCGCTGCCCACGACCGAGCCGCGGCGTCCCGTCCCGCAACGGCGGGGTGGCCACCCGGGTGTTGCACAGCATGGGGACTCCGCCTAGTTTGGGGACACGTCATATCGATCAGCGTCGATGGCTCGTCCCCGTCGTCGAAGCGCTTCGACGAGCCGAGCACCGGCGCTGCCGTCCCCCAAGGAGGCGCTAGCATGCGCAGACTACGGATCGCGGCGTCCCTCTGGATCGCCGCCGCTCTGCTCCTCGTCGCGCCCCGGGCCGCGCACGCCGCGGTCTGGGGCTCGTCGGACCAGTGGGCCACCTGGAGCAACGGCGGTTACACGCTGTACAACAACATCTGGGGCAGCGGGGCCGGCCCGCAGAGCATCTGGGCGAACTCGTACAGCAACTGGGGCGTCTGGGCCAACCACCCGAACACCGGCGGCGTGAAGGCGTACCCGAACGCCAGCAAGGCCGTGAACCGGCGACTGAGCGCACTGGGCAGCGCCACCAGCAGCTTCAACGTGACAGTGCCCGGCGGCGGGGCGTACACCACCGCCTACGACGTCTGGGCGGACAACAACGCGTACGAGATCATGTTGTGGGTGAACAAGCAGGGGGCGGTCGGCCCGATCGGCTCGCTGCAGGCCAGCGTCACGGTCGGTGGCCACTCCTGGAACGTCTACCGCGGATCGAACGGCGCGAACGCGGTGTTCTCGTTCGTCCGGACCGGCAACACCAACTCCGGCACTGTCGACATCAAGGCCGTCCTGAACTGGATCAGGAACCGCGGCTGGTTCGGTGACGTCACGCTGGGCAACATCCAGTTCGGATACGAGATCACCTCGGCCAGCGGCGGCCTCAACTTCGTCACCAACAGCTACTCCGCGTCGGCCAGCTGACCCGCACGACGCGTCGGCCCGCCGCACGCCGCGACCCGGCGGCACCCGGCCACCCGGCGGAGCCCGCGCGCCGGCGATCAGCCCTGCGGAGCCCGCGGCAGGTATCGCGCGCCGGGGCGAACACCGGCACGGCAATCCGCGCCGCGGGCTCGGGACGGCGGGCGGCCGGCGCACCTGCCGCCGCCCGCGACATGGGACGAGGCGGGCACAGCGCGCGCCCGCCTCGCGTCTTGCCTGCCGTCGTCAGTCGCAGTACTCGCGGTAGCCCTCGCGGAAGCCGGTACGGTAGCCGTCCTCGTAACCGTCGACGTAGTCGATGTTGTTCCGGCGCGAGCTCAGGTACGGAACGACGGAGCGGCAGTCCCGCTTGGCCTGGAGCCAGCCGTCGGAGCGGCCGTCCCGGTAGCCCTGCCGGTAGTCACGGTAGCCGGCCTGCTGGCCGGCGGTGACGTCGCTGGCCACCACCGTGGTGGACGCGGGCGCGGCCGCGGCCGGTGAGGCGCCGAAGCCCTGCACCATGCCGATCCCGCCGAGGAACAGCAGGGCTCCGGTCGCCGCGCTCATTTTGCGAATGTTCATCGTCAGTCTCCCCCTGAATGACGTCCCGGGCGATCGCCCGGCTCCTGCAAAAAACTTACGCCACCCATTCCGGATCGCAGGGGAACCCGATTTTCCGCGATGATTTCCGCTTTTCGCCCCAGCTCGGGTCGTCTTTTCGGCCCAGTCCGGGCAACCAATCGCCGTAGCCGGGGCAGGTTGCCGGTATGATCGCGGAACGAATACGCGTGCGGAGGGACCGCTATCCCGGCGAGGTGCCGGCGGGAGCCGTTGACGTGCGGCGCGGCCGGCGCCGATCCGCTCGGCGCCGGCCGCGGTGATCCGGGAGAAGAAATAGGACCACCTATTCCGCGGACCGGACCCCGGTATCCCGCCTCCCGGCCGGCCGCTCTCCGGAAAGGTCCGCCGTTTCCGCGCCGGACCCTTCCAGGAAATGGTCCGATCCATCGTCGGCAGATCTTCCCACGGAATGGTCCGGCCTATCGTCGGCAGATCTTTCCGGGGAATGGTCAGGCCTACCGTCGGCAGATCTTTCCGGGGAATGGTCCGGCCTTTCCCGGGCGGATTTCTCACCGACGGAGTCCGACCAGGCGAATGCCAGCGCCGCGCCGATCACGGTGAACAGCAGCCCGAGGATGAATCCACCCATGTTCGAGGTGAGGAAGGAACCGAGCGCCAGCACCATCGCGATCAGCGAATAGAAGATCCGCTGAGCCGGGTGGAACCAGATCAACAGGCCCAGCATGATGATCACCAGCGGCACCAGATAGCCGATGAAGTTCTGCATGCCCACGTGCAGCACCACGCCGAGCGGCGCCCACACCGTCATCAGGATCTCCACGCCGCCGATCAGCACCAGCAGGCCGCCCCAGAACGGGCGGCTGCGGCGCCAGTCGCGCCAGGCCCGCCGGGCGCGGACGCCCGGCGAGGACCGGTGGTGCGCGATGCCGGACATGCTCAGCAGCCGTCCGAGGTGAACGCCATACGCAGGCCCGGCAGGTGGAACGTGGCGGCCGTGGTGGCGTAGTTGTTCTGCCGCAGGTTGGTCAGCGTGACCTCCTCGGCCTGCTGGCCGAAGACCCCGATGGCGCCCTTCTTGCCCGGGACCCGGTCCAGCGTGCTGGCGTCCTGACCGATGTCGATCGCCTTGAAGTCGGCGTTCGCGCTGATCAGGTCGGAGTCGACGACGAGCGTGTCAGCGGTGACCTTGTTGGTCGCGCTGCCGGCGGTGAGCCTCAGGTTGATGCCGCCGAGCGCGATGCTCTGGCACAACCCGTCCAGCTGGGCGTCCCGCACCGCGGAGACGATGACGAGCACCTGCCCGCCGGTGTCCCCCTCGTTGGGGCTGCCCTCAGCCATGTGGTCCATCTCCGCGTACTGCTCGAACCCGTATCCGTGCAACCTCGGCGAGGTGACCGTGAACGGCATCCCGGAGATCGAGAAGGAGGCCGCGAGCACCCCCTTGCCGGTCAGCAGGATCAGCCCGGTGGTGGCCGCGAGGCCGGTGACGAGCATCGCGGTGAACCGGCGCCAGCGGGTCCGGCCGTGAGTTCTCACAGACATGCACTCTCCCTTGCGCCTGGCGCGGCGCGACCGCCACCGGTGCGAGCACTGCGGATGCCGCCCGGGGCCGTCGCGATTGGCGTCTCTCGATGGATTTCGAGGAAGTTACGCCGCGGTAACGTCGGGCGTCAAGCGGAGCGGGGCGCGTTCCAGTCAGTGAAAAACCTCGCCGGTATCCAACGTGGCGCACGGGGCGACGACCCGCTCCCCCGCGGGCCGTTCGACCAGCTCGGCGGCCGCCGCGTCACGGCCCACGAACGGCGCCATCATGAAGTAGCCGAGCGTCGGCAGCAGCTCCGGTAGCGCGGCAACCCGGCCGGCGCAGACGTGGCCGTAGATGGCCGAGTAGATCCCGCCGACCACGGCGTCGACCAGGCCGTCCGGCACGTCCGGCGCCTCGGCGAAGAACCGGGCGAAGCGGCCCAGCAGCTCGGTGCGCTCCCGGCGGGCCAGCGGGCCGGCCGCGTCGATCTCCACGATCGCCATGGTGGCGAACGCCGGCACGCTGGCCAGCACGTCGAGCAGCACCTTCAGCGCGGCGCGGGCGCCCGACCGCCAGTCGCCGGCCGACGCGTACGCCTCGTCCATCAGCCGCAGCACCACGCCGGTCCCGTGCCGGTAGGTGTCCAGGAACGCGTCCTCCTTGCCGGCGAAGAGCGCGTAGAACGCCGGCCGGGTCACCCCGGCCGCCGCGCAGATGTCGCTGACCCGGGCGTTCGCCCAGCCCTTCTCGGCGACCGTGTGCACCAGCGCGTCGTGCAGGCGTTCCCGCTGGGTCGCGGCGACCGCCTCGGGCGTCATCGAGCGCGGGCCGCGCTTGATCGCCCGCGCCGGGTCACGCCCGGCACGAGCTCCCGGGAGCGGACTGACAACCGGATTCTTCATCGTCGTACCTCAATGTCTTGACATGGCATACCGCTGAGGTTTCTCATACCGTGAGGTACGGACCTCGATGGTGCACGAGGCGGTCCCACCAGTATCGCCTCCCACTCAAGCCCCGGAACGCTGCGGAAACGGCCGGGCCCCGTCCCAGCGAGCCCCGAGAAGGAGTGGCGCCATGAAAGCGTCACGGCTGAAATCCGTCCTGGCCACGATCGCCTCCGCGGCGGTGGTGGTGGCCCTCACCCCGGCGCCCGCCCGGGCCGCGACCTACGACGGCCTGGAGAACTGCCCGCTCAGCTCGGCCGCCCTGCGGGACCCGACGAACCTGCAGGTGGGCTGCGTCCACTCGGTGACCAACGGCGGCAGCGTCACGATCGGCTCCAACGTCGTGCCACTGACCAGCCCGATCACCATCCAGTTCGGTGTCTACTGGCCGGCCGGCGGGCCGGTCCGCGAGTTCCCGGACGGCACCGTCGCCAACGTCTACTCCACCGTCCCGGCGCCTCGGGGCAAGACCCTGGTCGCCAAGCCGCTGCAGGTCGCCATCCCCGGCATCGCCAACCTGATCCCCGGCGTGACCAGCGTCTTCGCGCAGGTCGAGCTGGCCGGTCCGATCACCGGCTTCGTCCCGCTGGCCACCGGTGAGGACACCCCGGTCTTCGTCCTGCCGGTCAAGCTGCACCTGTACAACGCGCTCTTCGGCACCAGGTGCTACATCGGATCGGACAGCAGCCCGATCAACTTCAGCCCGACCACCGGCACCACGCACCCGCCGGCCCCGAACAAGCCGGTCACCGGCAACGCCGGGAACATCACCATCGAACCGGACCCGAACGGCTTCGAGACGCTCGGCGTCGGCTTCACCGGCGCGACGCTCGTCGACAACGCCTACCCGGTGCCGAAGGCGAACGGCTGCGGGCTGATCCCCGGCAGCCTGGACGGCCTGATCAACCTGGCCTTCGGCCTGCCCTCGGCGGCCGGCCGCAACGCCGTCGAGTTCAGCGGCAACAACACCACGTTCGCCGTCTCCCCCAGCCTGGACGACCTCACCCAGGCGCTCGCCGCCTCCTAGGAAAGGTGCACACCCCCATGCACAGCAACCGCATCGCCGCGGCAGCCGTCACCGGCGCCGTCATCTCGCTGCTGGCCACCACCGCCCCGGCCCTGGCCGACGACGTCAGCGTGCTGACCGCCGGCGGCCAGGCCGTCGCGACCGGCGAGACCATCTCGGCCAGCATCGTCCCCGGCGCCCAGGCGGTCTTCGCCACCGCGCCGGCCGGCGCGAACGGCATGAAGTGCAACACGTCCAGCTTCAGCGCCGTGGTGACCGGCAACCCGGTCGCGCCCGGCGCCGCCACCCTCGGGTCCACCCTGGCCGTCTCCAACTGCACGGTCAGCGGCGTCCCGGGGGTCACCGGCGTCAACAGCGTCACGATCAACAACCAGCCGTACGCCACCACTGTCGCCAGCGACGGGACCGTGACGGTGACCGGCACGGCCACCGCGCCGATCTCCGCGACGCTGAACCTCAGGTCCTTGCTCGGCTCGGTGACCTGCGTCTTCGTGGCGAACGGGAACAGCATCACCGGCGTCGCGGACAACACCGACAACTCGATCGCCTTCACCGACCAGCAGTTCAACAAGACCAGCGGGCCGGCGGCCTGCGTCCCCAACGGCTACTTCACCGCCAGGTACACCCCGGTGGTGACCGCCGGCGGGCTCCCGGTCGTCGTCAGTTGAGGCCGGTCGGCGACCGCTGTCCCCCACGGCGGTCGCCGGCTCCCCGCTGCTCGCGGGGGCACACCGCCACAGGCCGGAATGCGTGGCACCATCGTGCCGCGCGCCCGGGACCGGTCGGTGATCGCGAAGGCCCGGTCCCGGGGCGACGAGCGCACCCGAGCGCCGCCACTGACCGTCGTCCCGGCCGCCGGTGTCAGCTCTTGCCGTCGGCTTCCATCTGGCGGCGGAGGCGGCGCTCGTGCAGGCGGCGCCACCGCTCGTACACCTCGGCGGCCGCCACGGCGGGTTCGGCGGCCCGTCCCGCCTTCCACTGGCGCGGAAGGAACGCCTCGGCGCCGGCCCAGAGCAGCTCGCTCATCGGCACCGTGCCGCCGTGCAGCCTCATCAGCTCGGCGGCCACCGCGGCCGCGTGGTCGCTGCGCCGCCAGATCTCGACCATCGACTGGCCGTGCATCAGGTCGTCGTAGTCCTGTGGGTGCAGTTCCATCCCGGTCCCCTCACCGTGTGTAACCGTCTGCCGACTGGCGTGTTGCCGGAGGGCGTGGTGCGCAAGACGTCCGAGATCAACAGGCCTAGGCGCTCCACCCTGCTGATTTGCGGCTCCGCTGTCAAGGCCGCAGGTCACCCGCGACCACCCTGAGATCAAACGGTCACCCGCACGGTCAGTGACATCCGGGACTCAAGTCTCTGACCGGAACCCGACCGCCGAATCGCCCGGACGGTGCGCCGGCGCCCGTTCGGTGGACCACGTGAGAGCGATTACCGACAGAGCCGAACCGGCCTATGGTTCTTTCTCGTCAGATTTCGATCCGACGGTGAGGAGCACCGCCATCAGCACCACACCATCCGGGCCGGCCACGCACCGCCACCGCGTCGCCGTCGTCGGGCAGGACCGTGCCGGACTGTCCCTGGCCCGCGCGGCGGTAGCCGCCGGGCACACCGTCGCCGGCTTCGACCACGATCCCGGGCGGATCGCCCGGCTGCGCGCGGGGCGGTCACCGCTCGGCGACGAGCTCGTGGCGATGCACGAGACCGGGCGCTACCACGCCACCGACGATCCGGCCTGGCTGGCCGGGTGCGACGTCTACCTGGTGGCGGCGCCGGTCCCGCTCCGGCGCGGCCGGCCCGACCTGGGGCCGGTGCTGGCCGCCGCGGACACGATCGCCGGGCATCTGCGGGACCACGATCTGGTCGTACTCGAATCGTGGGTTTCTCCCGGCACCACCCGCGGCGCCTTCCAGGAAGCGCTCGCCGCGCGCAGCAGCGCCCGGTTCTATCTGGCCTTCTCTCCGGAGCGCACCGGCCGGGCGAAGCTGGCCGGCGGCGTCGACCGCAGGTCGGCGCTGGCCGCGGCGGCGTTCCTGCGCACCACGCACGACGTCGTCGTCACGTGCGCGACCGCCGAGGAGGCGGAGGCGGCGAACCTGGCCGGCCCGGCCGAGCGCCGGTCCGCCTGACCGAGCCCGGCTGGCTCTCGTCGTTGTCTCCGGGGCGTTCCACCCTCATCTCGCGGAGAGCCAGCCCCGCAGCGCCTGGACGGTATGCGGGTCGAGCGGGACCGTGACACGCCCGTAGCGGTCCCACCGCTCCACGGTCCAGTAGTTGCGTTCCTGACGGACGGTGACCTGAACGTTGGGCACCTCGCTGTGCCACGCCGAGCCGCCCGCGGAGACCCCGTACCGGCCCCGGGCGAACCTGCCGACCTTGGCCAGGCGGGCGCAGGCCGGGCAGCGGCCGTCCGGGGTCGCCAGGCAGTCGCCGCACACCGCGCCCTGGCAGAGCCGGCACGGACGGACCGACTCGGAACAGGCCGCGCAGGTCGGGTTCAGACAGTGCGCGCACCACGCCAGAGCGCCGGCGAGGTGATGGTTGCGGCAGGCGTGCAGCGTGGTCAGGGCCGCGCCGGTGTCCTCGTCGAGGACGTACCCCTGGGCCGTGCCCGGCGCGACATCGTAGACCACCGGGATCTCGAAGCCGTCCGGAAGGCGCCAGGTCTCGGCCACCCGCAGGCCGACCGCGATCCGGACCACCTCGGTGGGCGTGCGGCGCAGCCGGTGCAGCAGCTCACGGGTCAGCTCCGCGGGCAGGTCCAGGGGTGCGCCCGGCGCCTGCGCCGCGGCCGTGGTGACGGCGTGGCGGGCCTGCGCCGGATCGAGCTCCTCGCCCGGCGGGTGCTCGACGATCCGCGGCACGACCATCTGCTGGACACGCTCGGCGCCCTGGACCTGGATGCCGGTGAACTCGTCACGCCGGGTGACCGCGGTGACGTCGGCCAGGCGGCCGGGCGCGAGCAGGGTGCTGCCGACCATGCCGCGGTTCATGTCGTCGGGCGACTTGCTGAGGCCGTGCCAGTCCGGCCGGCGGCCGTCGCGGCGGACGCCGAGCTGGGCGTGCCGGCCGATCCTGGCCAGGACCGCCTCCCACGGGCCGAGCCGGGCCCACGCCACGATCTCCGGCTCCGGCTGCCAGTCCTCGACAGCCCAGTCGAGGGGACCGGGCGGTGGCCCCCACTCCGCGACGACGTCGTCGCGCACGATTCCGCGCCCGTCGATCCCGGTGTCGTCGTCGAGGATCAGGCGGCTCACACCTCCCGATCTTACCCGGGCCCCGCATGCCGGATCATTTTCGGACATGCGCCGGGACGAATCGATCGGTCACGACCCGGCCAGGTCTCGCGAGATCGACCGGGCCGCCGCCACCACGTGCTCCACCAGCGCCGGCCGGGCCTGCCGCCGGGTGTCGCAGAGCCGCTCGACCGGCCCGCTCACCCCGATCGCCCCGGCCACCAGGCCGCCGAAGGTCCGCAGCGGCGCGGCGATCCCCGCCCGCCCCGGCTGCCACTGCTCGACCGAGAGCGCCCACCCCTGCGCGCGGGTGGCGGCCAACTGCCGGGCCAGGTCCCGGCGGTTGGTCACGGTGCCCCGGGTGTACGCCGTGAGCCCCGCCGCCACGGCGTCCTCCGCGGCCGCCGCCTGGTAGGCGAGCAGCACCTGCCCCAGCGCTGTGGCGTGCGGCGGCACCACCCGCCCGGTGTCCATCGACTGGGCCGAGTCGTCCGGCCGGAAGACGTGGTGCACGACCAGCACGCCGCCGTCGCGCAACGCGCCCACGTGCACCTCCTCGCCGCTGCGGGAGGCGAGCGCGTCGGCCCAGTTCAGCGCGCGGGCACGCAGCTCGTTGGCGTCCAGCCCGGTGGACCCGAGGTCGAGCAGGGCACGGCCGAGCCGGTACCGGGCCGTACGCGGATCCTGTTCGGCGAAGCCGATGTGGGTGAGCGTGCGCAGGATGCTCTGCGCGGTGGACTTGGGCAGGCCGAGAGCGTCGGCGATCTCCTTGACCCGCAGCCGGCCGGGGCCGGTGGCGAGCAGCCGCAGGACGGCCGACGAGCGTTCGATGGATTGGATCAGACCGGGCATCGTGCGACATTGTCGCACGCCTGCCGTTGCCGGGGGCCGGTTCGGTTCCTAGCGTCGCGGACAGGGCACCATCCGGCGGAGGGGGAGGCAGCGTGGCGGACTTCGTCGGCGCGATCGATCAGGGCACCACCAGCACGCGCCTCATCATCTTCGACCGGGCCGGGTCCGAGACCACGGCGTACCCGGCCAGTCCGGCCGTCGGGTCCCGGCGCTGCGAGGACGAGCTGCGCGCCAACCGCCACGAGGACCGGCGCCGGCAGCCGTCCCGGGCGGCGGACCGCCGTACCGAAGGAATCTCCCGCTGGGAAGCGGCAGCCGGACGCACCCTCGACCGGGTCTAGGAAGGATCTTTCATGAACACCGGAGTGATCTCGTCGCAGTCGCGTGCGGCAGCCCTGCGAGCCATGTCGGACGAGGAGTTGGACGTGCTGGTCGTCGGCGCCGGCGTGGTCGGCGCCGGGGCGGCCCTGGACGCGGCCACCCGCGGGCTGTCGGTCGGCCTGCTGGAGGCCCGCGACTTCGCCAGCGGCACCTCCAGCAGGTCCAGCAAGCTGATCCACGGCGGCCTGCGCTACCTGGAGATGCTCGATTTCGCGCTGGTCCGGGAGGCGCTCAAGGAGCGTGGCCTGCTGATCCAGCGGCTCGCCCCGCACCTGGTGCGCCCGGTGCCGTTCCTCTACCCGCTGCAACACCGCGCGTGGGAGCGGCTCTACGTCGGCGTCGGCGTCGCGCTCTACGACACGCTCGCGCTCTCCGGCAGCATCGGCGCCGGCCTGCCGACGCACCGGCACCTGAGCCGGACCGAGGCGCTGAAGGCGTTCCCGTCGCTGCGGCCGGAATCGCTGGTCGGCGCGATCCGCTACTACGACGCGCAGGTCGACGACGCGCGGCACACCATGTTCCTGGTCCGCACGGCGGCCGCGCACGGCGCGCACGTGGCGTCGCGCACCGAGGTGACCGGCTTCCTGCGGGACGGCCGCCGGGTCGCCGGCGTGCGGGCCCGGGACGCCGAGACCGGTGCGGAACTGACCGTCCGGGCGCGCACCGTGATCAACGCGACAGGCGTGTGGACCGGGAACAGCCAGGCGCTGCTCGACGGCGAGCGGGCCCAGTTCCGGATCACCGCGAGCAAGGGCATCCACCTCGTGGTGCCGCGCGAGAAGATCGCCGGGCACACCGGGATGATCCTGCGCACCGCGAAGAGCGTGCTCTTCGTGATCCCGTGGGACCGGCACTGGATCATCGGGACCACGGACACCGCGTGGGACCTGGACAAGGCCCACCCGGCGGCGTCCCGCGCCGACGTGGACTACCTGCTCGACGAGCTGAACAAGTCCCTGGCCACACCGTTGACCAGGGACGACGTGCAAGGGGTGTACGCCGGTCTGCGCCCGCTGCTGTCGGCCGAGGCGGACAGCACCGCCAAGCTGTCCCGCGAGCACGCGGTGGGCACGCCGGCGCCCGGGATGGTGGTGGTGGCCGGCGGGAAGTACACGACGTACCGGGTGATGGCCCGGGACGCGGTGGACGCGGCGGCCGCGCAGCTGCACGCCCGGGTGCCTGCGTCGTGCACCGAGCAGGTGCCGCTGCTCGGCGCGGACGGGTACCGGGCCGCGTGGAACCGGCGGGCGCTGCTGGCCCGCTCGGCCGGGCTCGGCGTGGCCCGGGTGGAGCACCTGCTGCGCCGCTACGGGACGCTCATCGACGAGGTGCTCGCGCTGGTGGCGGACGATCCGGCGCTGGGCGAGCCGCTCGACGGGGCGCCGGACCATCTCCAGGCGGAAGCCGTGTACGCGGTGACGCACGAGGGGGCGCGGCACCTGGAGGACGTGCTGACCCGCCGTACCCGCATCTCGATCGAGACCGCGGACCGCGGCGTGGCCGCGGCCCGGACCACCGCACGGCTGATCGCCGGGCCTCTCGGCTGGGACGCGGCCGAGACCGAGAAGGAGATCTCCCGGTACGAGGCCCGCGTGGTAGCCGAGCTGGCCGCCCAGGAACAGCCGGACGACGCGAGCGCCGACGCCACCCGCCGCGGCGCGCCGGAGATCGCGCCGCTGGCCGCGTGACGCTTCGCGGTGATCGGCCCGGGTAAAGTCGGGCCGGTCACCGCGGGAGGTCCGATGACAGTCAGCAGCAACGAGAGCGCGGCCCGGCTGGCCGTGCTGGTGGACGCGGACAACGCCCAGCCGGCGATCGTCGAGGGGCTGCTCGCCGAGGTCGCGAAGTACGGGACGGCGCACGTCAAGCGGGCCTACGGCGACTGGACCGCGACGAACCTGCGCGGGTGGAAGGAGCACCTGCTGGCGTACAGCATCCAGCCGATCCAGCAGTTCGCGTACACCACCGGCAAGAACGCCACAGACGCGGCGATGGTGATCGACGCGATGGATCTGCTGTACTCCGGGCGGCTCGACGGCTTCTGCATCGTCTCCAGCGACAGCGACTTCACCCGGCTGGCCGCGCGGATCCGGGAGTCCGGCCTGATCGTGTACGGCTTCGGCGAGCGCAAGACGCCGAAACCGTTCGTGGCGGCGTGCGACAAGTTCATCTACACCGAGAACCTGATCGCCCCGCACAGCCCCGCGGAACCGGCCGACGCCCCCGCGGCGACCCGCTCCCCGGTGGCCGGCGTCCGCCTGAAATCGGACAGCGCCCTGGTGAACAAGCTCCGCAACGCCGTCGAGGCGGCCTCCGACGACGACGGCTGGGCGCCACTCGCCGCGGTCGGCCACATCCTGATCAAGCAGAGCCCCGACTTCGACGCCCGGAACTGGGGTTACACCAAGCTGAGCGACCTGCTGACGGCCACCGGGCTGTTCGAGTCCGAGCGCCGGTCCACCGTCATCTTCGTCCGCGACCGGCGGCGGCGCTCCTGACTCACTCCAGGTCCAGCTGCAGGTGGCCGGGCAGCTGGTAGCCGTGGGCGTCCAGGTGGCAGGCCGAGCGGACCCGGGTGGTCCGGCCGGTCGGCAGGGTGACCAGCGAACCCGGCGGCACGTCGAGATCCGGCGGGCAGAAGACCACGGTGCGGCTGCGGCTCACCACGCACGGCCCGATAGTGGTCGGCTCGGCGTAGCGGTTCCCGCGCCGGACCGCGACCCGTACCGTGGTGGGCGCCGGGGTGTGCAGCAGCGCGAACTCCAACCAGGTCATCCCGTGATCCCTTCCGCCATCCGGCAGGCGGCGTGCCGGCCGGTCAGGCGCCACTCGTGATGGCCGGGCCGCTCGCGCGGCATGCCGCCGGGCGCGCCCGCGGCTCCGGTGATCAGCAGAACGGCCATGCCGGTTCTACTGCCCCGGTGCCGCGCTCTTCTAACCGACGAGCATCCGAACCGACGCGCGTAGCCCGACTGACCGCCGAGCCTCCCGAGGATGGCGGAAGTTCCGGATGCCATCGACGCGACGCTTCCTTGTTGCAACTAATATGCAACAAGCCGCCGGGCGGCCACATGCCAAGGGAGAAGTCGGATGCCTGCTCACCATCAGGACGGCGAGGGCCGTACCGGCAGTGCGACATCACGCGCTCACGTGCCGGGTCTCATAACCGCTTGGGTCCACGGCTGGGCTGTCTCACGCGGCGTCCCCAGACCAGTGGTTGTGGCCGGGGGTTGGCGCATCGATGTGGGAACCGCTGGTCATCGCATCCGCTACGTGCTGCGGACACCTGACGACGGGACACTGGCCGACCTGGGCCGCCGGGAGGTCGTGCCGGGGACGTGGATCAAAGTCGCGGCGGACCCGACCGATCTGAAAAGGGCCCTCCCTGACGGTTGGACGATGGCCGACACCGGATACCTGATGACCGCTTCGTTCACGGGAGTCGGTGGCGCGCCGTCAGTGCCATACACCTCGCGAGTCTCCACCGACGGCGACGTCGCCGTCGCCGTCTGCACCGACCCCACGGGCGAAATCGCAGCTTCCGGTCGACTGGCAGCCGCTGGCAACGTTGGGGTCATCGACCAGGTGGAGACCTCACCCGCGCACCGTCGCCGCGGCTTGGGCAGCGCGATAATGCGCAGTCTCGGCCACCATGCACGCGAGATGGGCATGCGAACCGGGGTGCTCGTCGCCACGGACGACGGCCGCGAACTGTATCGCACTCTCGGCTGGACGGTGCGCAGTCCCATCGCAGCGGCATACGTGCCGGAGTCTTGAGAGGATCGCGCCGGAGCCGCCATCCGCTCTTGCCGTCCGGGTCCTTGCTGCCCCGCACCGCGAAGCCGCCGTCGGGCAAGTTCAGCCGCCGGCGAAGCCGACCGCCACGGTTGTCGGGTAGGCCCGGATCAGCTTCTCGTTCACGAATTCCCGGATTCCGAGGTCGGACAGTTCACGGCCGTATCCGGAGCGTTTGATCCCGCCGAAGGGAAGTTCGGGACGGCTGGAAGTGGGATGGTTGATCCACACCATGCCGACGTCGAGCCGCTCGGCGAGCCGGCCGGCCCGGTCGAGGTCCCGGCAGAAGATCGACGCACCCAGGCCGTAGGGGTTGTCGTTGGCCAATCCGACCGCCTCGTCCTCGTTGGCCACCCGGTACACCACGGCTACCGGGCCGAACAGTTCCTCGTAGTAAGCGCGCATGCCGGGCCGTACGTCGGTGAGCACGGTGGCCTGGACGAACGCGCCCGGTCGGTCGAGGCGCCTGCCGCCCGAGACGAGCCGGGCGCCCTGCGCCACGGTGTCCCGGACCTGGCTGACGAGGGTCTCGGCAGCTTGCTCCGAGGAGAGCGGCGAGAGCGTCGTGGCCGGGTCCATCGGGTCTCCGGGGACGAGCGCGGCGAATCGCTGTCGCACCCCCTCGACGAACCGGTCGAAGAACTCGGTCAGGAGGATGAACCGCTTCGGGCTCACGCAGCTTTGGCCCATGTTCGACAGCCGGGCGGTGACCGCGGCGTCAATGGTGCGGTCGAGGTCTTCGGCGTCGAGCACGATGAACGGATCGCTCCCGCCCAGTTCGAGCACGGTTTTGACGATGTTGCGCCCGGCCCGCTCGGCCACGCTGGCGCCGGCGCGGTCGCTGCCCGTGAGCGAGACGCCGCGCACCAACGGGTTTTCGATGATCCGCCCGACCTTGCCGCCCGGGACGAAGATGTTGACGTATCCGTCGGGCGGCACGCCCGCGTCGCGGAACAGCCGTTCCAGCGCGAGCGCCGACTGGGGGCAGTTGCTGGCGTGTTTGAGCAGGATGGTGTTGCCGGCCACCAGGTTCGGCGCGGCGAACCGGGCCACCTGATAGCACGGGTAGTTCCACGGCATGATCCCGAGGAGCGTGCCGAGCGGCCGACTGGCCACCACCACCCGCCCCTCCTCCGCGGGCAGCGGCCGGTCGGCCAGGAAGCCGGGGCCCCGCTCGCCGTAGTACCGCATGATGTCGGCGGCGAGCCGCACTTCGTCCCGGCTCTCCGTGATGCGTTTGCCCATCTCCAGCGTCACGAGTTGGGCGAACTCGTCGAGGCGTTGCAGCATCAGCTCACCCGCCCGCCCCACGATCGCGGCGCGATCGGCGGGCGTCGTCTGGCGCCAGCCGAGGAACGCCGCATGCGCCGCCCCGACAGCGAAGTCGACCGCCTCGTCGGACATCGCCGCGAACTCGCCCAGCACCTGGTTGTTGTAGGGGTTGACGCTGGCGACCGAGGATCGGGTTGTGGTCATCACGCGGCTCCGTCCCACTGCGAACCGTCGGCCCGCCCAGGTTGGGCGAACCGTTGACCGGTTGGCCGGAGCGAACCATTTACACCATTGATCCGACCACGCATGGCCCGTCCCGGTCTATTGGCAGTACTACCGACCCGGGCGGGGCCCACCGTCCGGGCCTGTTGCCGGGCCAACGACGTCGAGCTGGTGTTCCTGCCGGCCTACAGCTCGTGGCTGATCCGGATCGAAGGCGAGTTCGCCGCCCTGCGCTACTTCGCCCTCAACGGCACCGACCACCGCACCCACGCCGAGCAAGATGCGGCGATCGGCGATTACATCCGCTGGCACAACCAGCGTGCCCGCCCAAAAACCGGATACGCGACCAAGTCCAAGATCCGCCAGCCTGCGCGACGTGCTCCAACAACGCGATCACGCCGCCGCGCTGTTGAGGAAGTCCCGAGGCTGCTCGACTGCACACCGACGCTACGCCGCGACGCGCTTCGCGGCGCGGGCCGGCGCCGGCCACATCGCCACCACGGCCACCGTCGCGACCGCGAGCACGCCGGCCAGCCCCCGGTAGCCGACGGCCACGCCGGCCAGGAAGTCGTCCTCCGAGCGCAACGCGTGGTGCGAGGTGAGCACCGTGCCGATCACCGCCACGCCGAGCGCCGCCCCGACCTCCCGCGCCGCCGAGTTCAGCCCCGAACCCAGCCCGGCGCTGCCGGCCGGCAACCCGGCGAGGATCCCACCGGTCAGCGCCGGGGCGCACAGCCCCATCCCGACCGCCACGAGCAGCAGGTACACGGCGTAGACCGGGTACGGCGTGCCGCCGTCCACGGTGGAGAGCAGCGCGAGGCCGACGACGATCACGGACAGTCCGGCCGCGATGATCGGCCGCGCGCCGTACCGCTGGGCCAGCGGCACCGCCCGCCGCGACACCACTCCCATCCCGATCGCCAGTGGACCGATCGCCACACCGGTGAGCAGGGTCGAGTACCCCTTGACGTCCTGCAGGAACTGCGCGTTCACGTAGAACAGCCCGAACAACGCGAAGAACGTGGCAGCGACGCCGAGCGCTCCCGCCCGTACCGTCGAAATCTTGAAAATCCGCGGATCGAGCAGGGGCTTGCGGGACCGCAGCGCGTGCCCGGCGAAGGCCGCGAGGACGAGCAGCCCGGTGGCGAAGGACGCCAGCACCACGGTGTCGGCCCAGCCCTTCTCCGGGCCCTCGATGATGCCGTAGAGCAGCGCGAACAGCCCGCCCACGAGCAGCGCCGTGCCGGTCGGGTCGGTCGAGGCGTCATGCCGCGGCGCGCGCGGGACGTACGCCGCGACCCCGGCCACCAGCAGCCCGGCCACCGGGACGAAGGTGAGGAACAGGGCGGGCCAGTCGAAGTACTGCAGCACCGCGCCGGCCACCAGGTTGCCGACCATCCCGCCGAAGCCCATGCAGGCCGTCCACAGGCCGATCGCGTGCGGGCGCCGTTCCGGCCGGGTCGTGTGCAACAGCAGCGCGAGCGTGGCCGGCTGGGCGAGCGCCGCCGCGACACCGCCGAGAGCCCGGCCGGCCTCGAGGACCGCGACGTTGGGGGCCAGCGCGCTGATCAGGTTCGCCGCGCCGAACACGGCCAGCCCGGCGAGGAGCACACCCTTGCGCCCGAGCCGGTCGCCGAGCGCGCCGGCCGGGATGAGCAGCCCGGCGAAGGCCAGCACGTACGCGTCGACGATCCAGACCAGGTCGCTCGCGTCCGCGTGCAGGTCGCTCGCGGCGAGCTCGGGGATGGCCAGGTTGATGCCGGCGACCAGCGACTGCAAGGTCAGCACGGTCAGGCACATCAGGGCCAGGGTTGAGTTCTCACGTCTCATGGAAACCGACGCTAGGATCGGTCATATCTAACGTCAAATGCATGCTTTGCATAGGAAGGTTGCGTCAGACGCATATGAATCTGGACCTGAACCTCCTCACCGCGCTCGACGCGCTGCTGGAGGAGGGCAGCGTCGGCGGCGCCGCCCGTCGCCTGCACCTGTCCGAGCCTGCCGCGAGCCGTGCGCTGGGCCGGATCCGCGCGGCGATCGGCGACCCGATCCTGGTCCGCTCCGGCCGCCAGATGGTCCTCACCCCACGCGCCCAGGAGCTGCGCACCGAGGTGCACGCGCTGGTCGAACGTGCCCGCGCGGTCTTCACGCGGCCCGGCCCGCCCGACCCGGCGGCGCTCCAGCGAGTGTTCACCGTGCTCGCCGACGACGTGGCCATCGCGCTCGGCCCCGAGCTGCTGGCTCGGGTGCGCGCCGAGGCGCCCGGGGTGAGCCTGCGCTTCCTCGGCCAGGACGCCACGTCCGAGGGCGTGGCGCAGCTGCGCGACGGTCAGGCCGATCTGGACATCGGAGTCATCGAGGACGCCCCACCGGAGATCGTCGTCGAGCCCCTGTTCACCGACCGGATGGCCGCGATCGTGCGGGCCGACCACCCGTTGACGAGCGGTGAGCTGACGCCCGAGCGCTACGCGGCCGCGACCCACGTGAGCGCCTCCCGCCGTGGCAAGCTGACCGGCCCGATCGACGACCGCCTGGCCGAGCTGGATCTGACCCGGCAGGTCGCGATGGCCGTTCCGACGTTCGGCGCCGCCCTGATCGTCGTCGCCCGCACCGACCTGGTCGGCCTGATGCCCGCCCGTCTGGGGCACCGTGCGGTCCAGGCGCTGGGACTGGTCGCCCTGAAGCCCCCGCTCGATCTCCCGCCCAAGGAGATCGCCATGGCCTGGCACCAGCGTTACGACGCCGACGGCGCCCACGCCTGGCTCCGCGCCCAGATCCGATCCACCGTCGCCACCCTGACAACCGACTGAGCAAGCAGCGTGCCTCCGGGTCGCCAGCCGGCACTGACAGATGTCAGCCGCCGCCCTTGGGCAGCCGCGTGGTGGGAGCGGCGCCGCTGATATTGCTGTAATGTCGTGCGCCAGGCTTGCCCAACGCGCGCGATGCCGGGTAAGCGCGCGTCACTGAACCCAAGCGCGTCACTGAACCCAAGGATGGCGGCACCGTTCGAGTCGGGCCAGGCTCCCGGACAACACCCTCACCGCGAACGCTCCGTGCCGCCACCACGCGATACGCGGCAGAGATGCACTGACCCCTATTCGCGCAGCGCGGATCGCGGCCGATGAGTGCGTCGTTCGTACCGGCCGCCGCGAGCCTCAGAGGGCTCGCGACGACACCAGTTCCAGGACGTCCATTCCCACTGGACGGCGCACGGACACTGATC
>NZ_BOMW01000038.1 GCF_016862395.1 Actinoplanes siamensis
CGCGGCCCTCTCAGCGCGGGCCTTCACCCCCGACCTGAAGGCCGGAGCACTGGCCCGCATTCCGGTAGCAGGCGAACGGGATGGTCGCGGCCTGGTCGCCACCGACCTGGAGCCGCGATCTGTCCACCGGTCCGGCAGCGGCCCGGCGAAAGGACGATCTGCGGACTGAATGACCGAATGTGCTAATTTGCCCGATTTTGTCGAAGTAAAACCGTTATCCGGACAAAAACTCAGGATTAGGTCATACGAAAAGACGATGCCGCGCGGGACTGAAATGCGGCCGCCGGGGGTAACGCCAAGACATGACGGAGAAGGCGGAAGACCTCGGCGAACCGGTCGCCTACCTGGTCCTTCGGGAGGGCGTCCCGGCCTACGCGCCGAGCGGCGACACCTTCGGCACAGTCGCGCACGTCCTCGCCGACGAGCAGGAGGACGTCTTCCACGGCCTGGTGATCAACACGCCGGACGGGCCGCGCGTCGCCCCCGCCGCCCAGGTGGAGGGCCTCTTCGAGAAGGGTGTGATCGTCACCGGGCCGCTGGAGCAGCTGCCCCGGCCCGAGGGCCATCAGGACAGCGGCCTCAAGCGGGCCTGGGACTGGCTCGTCCAGCCCCGGTAGCCCCACCGCGGGCAGCGGCCCCGGTCGGGTCCGATCGCCGGGGCGCCGCGGCCTGTCGAGTTCCGCGCCCGCCGCTCCTGCCGCGCCATCCGGGCGGGCGGGTACCCGGTGGCCGCGCGGCCCTCGCCGTCCGGGGCGGCGATCAGCACGTACCCCATGAAGCGCATGGTCCAGCGGCGCCGAATGACCAGCACCGCCGACCGGCCGTGGCAATGATGACTTCCCGTCACGTCCCGGCGGGCGCCTGACTGGCCGGCGAGAGCAGTCCGAGCGCTGCCGAGCGCTGCGAGTGGAGCACCTGGACGGTGTCCTCGGTGCAGGCGCCCGGATTCTCGTCCATGACACAGAGCGTGCCGACGACGTGACCCTCCGGCGAGTGCAGCGGGACGCTGGCGTAGGACCGTACCCCGCTCACCGCGAACAGCGGGGTGTCCGCGTACTCGTTGCTCTCCCGGCTGTCGCTGATCAGCACCGGCACGTCCTCGGCCACCACTATCGCGTCCGGCGACCACTCGGCCGGCACCCCGCCCGCCTCGCGCACCCACTTGGGCAGTCCGTACGACCCGGTCACCACCACCGTGTCGTTGAGCACCAGCGTGACGGCGGCGGTCGGCAGCCCGGTGAGCCGGGCCAGCCGCTCGGCGAACGCGTCCAGCCCGGCCGCGTACGGGGGCCGGGTCAGGAAGTCCGAAACGGCCAGCAGCCGCGGCACGTCGGCCAGGTGGGTGGCCGCGTCCGGGTGGCCCTCCGGGTGCGCGGTCCGCGCCGCGAGCAGCTCGGTAACCGCCTCCAGCAGGTGCCGGGGACGGACCGGCTTGGAGATGGTGACGTCGCAGAGGTGCCGGGCGGCGGCCGGGGTGGCGGCGGACAGCATGATCACCGGAATCGACGCGGTGGCCTGCTCGGCGCGCAGCCGCTCGGCCACCGCCAGGCCGCTCATCCCGGGCATGTGGTGGTCGAGGATGACCAGATCGGGCGGATTGTCCCCGATCAGCTCCAGGACGGCCGCCCCGGTCGGCGCGGTCCGCACGGTGTGCCCGGCGTTGCTCAGCACCGTCTTGAGCAGTTCGGCGATGTCGCTGTCGTCCTCCGCGATCACGATGGACGCCATGACCTGCCCCCCTCGGTCGGCCGCACGATCGCACCGACCATAAGCCTGGGAGACTCCGCCCGTCCCTGAAACCGGATTTAACTGGCCCAGGCCAGCTCGGCCGACCGGATCCGCTCGACCAGCGCGTCGATCCAGGCCAGCTCGGCCGCCACCAGGCCGTGCCAGTAGCCGTGCTCCAGCGTCCGCAACTCCGCCATCGCCGCGGCCGCGTCCGGCAGCGCCGCCTGCTCGGCCGCGAGCCGCTCGGCCCGGGCGGTCAGCAGGGCCACCGCCTCGTCGGCCGACAGGCTCCCCAGATACGCCACGGCGAGGGCGAAGTCCACCGAGGCGACCGGACTGTCCCGCAGCCCCGACTCCACCTTTCCGCGGAAACCGGCGCTGCCCTGCTCGGTCAGCTCGTACTCCGTGCGGGGCGGGCGGTTGCCGACCCGACCCGGCTCGCGAGCCTCCACCAGACCGTCCCGGTGCAGGGACTTGAGCAGGGTGGTGACCGTGCTGCGGGTGGCGGTGAGGTGCGCGTACCGCTCCTGGAGGCGGGTCGCCAGGTCGTACGCGTGCGCCGGCCGCTCCCCGAGGAATCCGAGGATCGGGAGCACCAGACTGTTCCGAGAGGCATTCAACGGCATGAAACCACGTTATGGGCGTATACACCTAGAGACAACCCCATATCGACCCTGATCTCCAAAACGGCGCGGGCTGGTGCGGTGCCGTCCCCCCGTAGGGTGACGACCGTGGAACCAATGACGAACTGGGCCGGCAACATCACCTTCGGCGCGCGGCGGGTGCTCCGCCCGCGCACCCTCGACGAGGTCCGCGACGCGGTCGCGTCCGCCACCGAACTGCGCGTGCTGGGCAGCGGCCACTCGTTCAACCGCCTCGCCGACACCGCGGGTGACCTGTTGTCGCTGGCCGGGCTGCCGCGCGTGGTCGAGATCGCTGCGGACCGGCGAACCGTCCGGGTCGACGGCGGTATCCGGTACGGCGAGCTCGCCGCCCGCCTGCACGCCGAGGGCCTGGCCCTGCACAACATGGCCTCGCTGCCACACATCTCGGTAGCCGGCGCGGTGGCCACCGCCACGCACGGCTCCGGCGTCCGGCACGGCAACCTGGCCACCGCTGTCGCCGGCATCGAGATCGTCCGCGCCGACGGCGATCTGGTAACCCTGTCCCGCGGCGACGCGGACTTCCCCGGCGCGGTCGCCTCGCTCGGCGCGCTGGGTGCGGTCGTGGCCCTGACCCTGGACGTACAGCCGGCCTTCGAGCTGCGGCAGTACGTCTTCGAGAACCTGCCCGCCGCCTCCCTGCGCGCCCACCTCGACGAGATCCTCGCCGCCGGCTACAGCGTCAGCCTGTTCACCAGTTGGACCGGCACCGGCATCGACCATGCCTGGGTCAAGCGGCTGGAGCCGTTCACCGGCGACACCTTCTTCGGCGCGACGCCCGCCGACGGCCCGCGCAACGTGGTCCCCGGCATGCCCGCGGAGAACTGCACCGAGCAGGGCGGCGTCCCAGGCCCGTGGCACGAGCGGCTGCCGCACTTCCGGATGGAGTTCACCCCGAGCAGCGGCGAGGAGCTGCAGTCCGAGTTCCACGTGCCGCGCTCGCACGCCTCGGCCGCGCTGGAGGCGGTGGCCGGGATCCGCGAGCGGGTCGCGTCCGTCCTGCAGATCTGCGAGGTACGCACGATCGCCGCCGACGACCTCTGGCTGTCGCCGAACCACGGGCGGGACAGCCTGGCCCTGCACTTCACCTGGATCGCCGACACCGAAGCGGTGCTGCCGGTGGTCGCCGACCTGGAGCGGGCGCTCGCCCCGTTCGACGCCCGCCCGCACCTCGGCAAGGTCTTCACCTCGGCCCCGGCGCTCCCGCGTCTGGCCGACTTCGCCGCGCTCGCCAGGCGTTTCGACCCGGCCGGCAAGTTCCGCAACGAGTTCCTCGATCGGCTCCTGCCGTGACCGGCACGGTCGTCGACGCGTTCCGGGCCGAGGCGGACGCCCTCGGGCACGCCGCCTCCCGGTGGGCGGAGCGGGACTGGGCCCGGCCGACGCGGTGCGCCCCGTGGCGCGTGCGGGAACTGTTCGCCCACGTCCGGATCACCCTGGGCCGGCTGCCCGGCATGCTCGCCGAGGCGGCGCCGGAGCGGGCCGAGGTCTCCGCCGCCGCCTACTACCGTCCGGACCACCGCTTCTCCCCGGAGACCGACGCCGCCCGGATCCGCCTGGCCCAGGACCAGGCTCCCGGCCTGGACGTCCGCGACTTCCGCGGCTTCGCCACCGCCCTGGCCGACCGCTGCGCCGCCGAGCCGCCGGACCGGGTGGTGCGGACGCGCCACGGCGACGCGATGCTGCTGACCGACTTCCTCACCACCCGGGTGGTCGAGCTGGCGGTGCACGGCCTGGACCTGGCCGACGCCCTGGACCGGCCGGCCTGGCTCACGCCCCCGGCGGCCGGCGTGGTGCTGTCCCTGCTGTTCGGCCGCCCGGCCGCCGATCTGCCCGGTCCGCCGGACCGCCTGCTCCGCGAGGCCACCGGCCGTGCCCCGGTCACGCTCGACCTGACCGGCCTGCGCCCACTCACCCTGGGTTAGCAGCCACAAGCCGTTCCGGCCGGCGCCGTCAGCCCGTCGGCCGGACGGGACCACTCGCCGTTCTCGTCCCACACCGCGAAGCCCTCCCGCACCCAGTACTCGTACCCTCCGATCATCTCCTTGACGTCGAAACCCAGCTTGGCGAACTCCAGCGCCGCCCGGGTCGCCCCGTTGCAGCCCGGCCCCCAGCAGTAGGTCACCACCGCGCTGCCCGCCGGGACCACCGAGACCGCCCGCTCGGCGATCTCGGCGGTCGGCAGGTGCACGGCACCCGGGATCCGTCCCTGCCGCCAGGCCTCGTCGCCACGTGAGTCCACGACCACCACCCCGGGGGTGCCGGCCGCCAGGAGGGACCGGACGTCGCTGACGTCCGTCTCGAACCGGAGCCGTCTGCTGAAATGCTCGATCGCGCTGCTCATGCCGTCGATCGTGCCGCCACCGGAGCCGGCGGCCCAGTGGCGCTGACGCCACCTGCCGCTAACATCTCGCCATGCTGCGGATCCACCGGCGCGGTCCCCGGGTCACGGTGCTCGCCTACGACGGGATGTCGGTCTTCGAGCTGGGCATCGTCACCGAGGTCTTCGGCCTGCCCCGCCCGGAGTTCGACCGCCCCTGGTACGACCTGACCATCTGCGCCGAGACCCCCGGTCTGGTCCGGGTGATCGGCGGCGCGGCCCTGCACACCGAGCACGGCCTGGACACCTTCGCCGCCGGCGAGACGGTGATCGTCCCAGGCGTGCCGGACGTCCGCGCCCGCACCTCGCCGGCTCTGGTGACCGCGCTGCGCACGGCGCACGCCCGGGGCGCCCGGATCATGTCGATCTGCTCCGGCGCGTTCGCCCTGGCCGGCGCCGGCCTGCTGGACGGCCGCCGGGCTACCACCCACTGGCAGTACGCGGGGGCCCTGCGGGCCCGCCACCCCGCCGTCCAGGTCGACGCGGACGTGCTCTACCTGGACGACGGCGACGTCCTGACCAGCGCGGGCAGCGCCGCCGGCGTGGATCTCTGCCTGCACGTGGTGCGCCGCGACCACGGCCCGGCCATCGCCAACGCGGTCGCCCGCCGCCTGGTCGTGCCGCCGCACCGCGACGGCGGCCAGGCGCAGTTCATCGAGGCCCCGATGGCTGCCGACCCGGCCGACGACCGCCTGGCCCGGAGCATGGACTGGGCGCTCGGCAACCTGGCCGCCCCGATCACCGTCGAGATCCTGGCCCGCCGCGCCCACATGTCCGCCCGCACCTACCTGCGGCACTTCGCCCGGGCCACCGGCACCACGCCGATCCGCTGGCTGATCGCCCAGCGGGTGCACGCCAGCCTGACCCTGCTGGAGACCACTGCCGTCCCGATCGAGGAGGTGGCCGCGGCGGTCGGCTTCGACTCCCCGGTGACCTTCCGCCACCACTTCACCCGCGCGATGCGCACCGCCCCGTCGAGTTACCGCAAGGCGTTCGGCCCCTCGTAGGTCAGCCCGGCATAGAGCGTGTCCCCGCCGAGCCGCGCCGAGAACAGATACCGCCCGTGCTCGCCCGCCTCGGTCCGGTAGCTGCTGAAGGGGTTCGCCCCGCCGGCGGCGTCGCGCAGGGCCGCCGGGCAGGAGGCCGCCACGTCGCTGCCGGCCGCCCCGGCGATCCGGCCGGTCGCCCAGGCGGCCAGCGCCGCGCAGCTCTGCGCGGTCGCCGGCGAGGTGGACCACACCACGGTGAACCCGTCGTCCCCGAGCAGGACGGGCCGGCCGTCCTGCTCGGTCCAGGAGCCGGGGACCGCCGGGTCCCGGGCCGGCGTCCAGCCTTCCGGCCCGCCCTGTTCCAGCACCCCGCGCAGGGCCCGATCGCGTTCTCCGGCCGGCGAGGACGGCCGGGTCAGCACCCAGGCGGCGAGCGCCAGCACGGCCAGGACCAGCACACCGGCCGCGATCACCAGGGGCCGCCGCTTCCGGGCGGGGGTGGTTTCGGTCATCCGGTCAGTCTCACGCAGGCCCGATCGTCAGCGCTCCCCCGGGTGGGATCACCACCTCGCGGTCCGGCGACGGCACCGCCTGTGACACGTCGCCGTGGTTGAACAGATACAGCAGATCGCCCCGCCGGACCGCCTCGACCCGCGGCGGCAGCCCGGGCAGCACCGGCGGCACGCCGGCCGCCCCGGTCACCTCCGCCAGCAACCGGCGCGTCGCGTCGTCGTCCAGGCCGGGCGAGACGTACCAGGCGGCGCCGGCGCCGAACCGGTGCCGGGTGATCGCCGGCGCCCCGGCCAGGACATCACCGGCATAGCGGACGAGCGTCGTGGCTCCCGCCGTCTCCACCCGCTCGCTCCACCGGATCGCCAGGTCGCCGTTGTCGAGCGGTACGGCGTCGCCGTCCGCGAGCGGCCGCCACTCCACCACCCGGATCCCCAGGAGGTCGCGGAACGCCCCGGGATATCCGCCCAGCCGGATCCGCCCGGCCGGGTCCGCGATCCCGCTGAGGTGCCCGACCACCAGGTGGCCGCCGCCGGCGACGAATTCGCGCAACGAGTCCGCCGCCTGGTCCGAGACAAGATAGAGATGCGGAAGAACGACCATGTCGTACGACCTGAGCACGGTCCCCAGGTCGTCCGAGCCGGGGAACACGAAGTCCGTGGCCACGCCCGAGTGATACAACGCCCGATGCGCCTGCCGCACCGCGCCCGGATAGTCGATGCCGGCCGACGGCAGCCCGCCACCCTGCAGCGCCCACCAGGACGGCGCGTCCCACCCCACCGCCACCCGCGCCTCGACCCGCCCCCGGGCGTGCGGCGCGATCGCCTTCAGCGTCCGCCCCAGCCCCACCGCCTCCCGGAACACCGGGCTGTCCGGCCCGGCATGCGGCACCAGCGCCGAGTGGAACAGCTCCGCCCCGCCGCGGGGCTGCCGCCACTGGAAGTACATCGCCCCGCGCGACCCGCGGGCCACGTAGCTCAGGCTGTGCCGGGTCAGCCGTCCGGGCTCCTTGGCGTGCATCCGCCCCGGCGTGTAGATCAGGTTCGGCGCGGTCTCCATCAGCAGCCACTCGCCCCGGGCCCAACCGCGGGCCAGGTCCCCGCCGAACGCCGTCTCCACCTCGGCCTCGTCGCCGGACCCGGCCGGGTAGTGGTCGACCGCGACGAGATCCACCTCGGCCGCCCAGCGCGCGTGATCCACGCTGACCCAGCCGCCCTGCACGAAGTTCGTCGTGATCGGCACCTCCGGGTTCGCCGCGCGCAGCAGATCGCGTTGCTCCACGAAGGCGCCCAGCAGCTCGTCCGAGAGGAACCGGCGGAAGTCCAGCACGTGCGCCGGGTTCGGCAGGTACCGGGTGGCCCGCGGCGGGGTGATCTGTGCCCAGTTCGAGTACCGCTGGCTCCAGAACGCCGTGGTCCACGCCTCGTTCAGCGTGTCCAGGCTGCCGTGCCGGTCCCGCAGCCAGGAGCGGAAGGCCGCGGCGGTCAGGTCGCAGCGGCAGTCCGTCCCGTACTCGTTGTGCACGTGCCAGAGCGCCAGCGCCGGGTGCCGGGCGTAGCGGGCGGCCAGTTGGGAGGCGATGGCGCGAGCCGCCGCGCGGTAGGCCGGCGCGGAGACGCAGTAGGTGTCCCGGCTGCCGTGGGTGAGCCGCACCCCGTCCGCGGTGACCGGCAGCCCCTCCGGGTGGGCGAGGGTGAACCAGGGCGGCGGCGACGCGGTCGGGGTGGCCAGCGCGACCTTGATCCCGCCGTCGTGCAGCCGGTCCAGGACCCGGTCCAGCCAGCCGAACTCGTACCGGCCCTCCTCCGGCTCCAGGTGCGACCAGGCGAAGACGCCGAGCGAGACGACAGTGACGCCGGCCTGCCGCATCAGTGCGACGTCCTCGGCCCAGACCTCCTCCGGCCACTGCTCGGGGTTGTAGTCACCACCGAAGAACAGCATCGCACCACCTTGATCTTAGTTTTCCATCTGAACAAAGTAGGCAACGTGACAAACCCCGTCGACGTGCGCCCCAGCATCCGGTCCGACGACGCCGGCTTCCGGCTGGGCGCCACAAGCCGGACGTCCACCGCCCGGCGCCGGTGCCCGGCTGGTGCTCCTGGGTGTCCCGGGACCGCCGAGACACCCAGGAGCACCAGCCGGGGAGCCGGGACGGGCGTTGCCGTCCGGAACAGCGCGGGTTCGCGGGCGGGGCGGACTCGTGGCGGGGCTCCTACCTGCGTACCGTGGGTGTCAGCCTTTGATCGCGCCGACGATGACGCCCTTGGTGAAGTGGCGCTGGACGAACGGATAGACGATCAGGGCGGGGACCAGGGTGACCACCACGACGGCCATCTTGATCGCCAGGCTCGGCGGGGCGGTGTAGCCGATCCCGGGCAGGTGCACGACCGTGCCGGCGCCCGCGTTCGTCGGGGACTGACCGGCCAGGATGAACATCTGCAGGACGCGCTGGACCGGCTGGAGATCGTTGCGGTCGATGTAGAGGACCGCGTTGAAGAACGTGTTCCAGTAGCCGACCGCGTAGAACAGCCCGACCACAGCGGTTACCGCCTTCGACAGCGGCAGGACGATGCGGAACAGGATCCGGAACTCGCCGGCGCCGTCGATGCGGGCGCTGTCCAGCAGCTCGGAGGGGATGCCCATGAAGAACGCCCGGAGCACGACCAGGTTGAACGCGCTCACCGCGGCCGGCACCACCAGGGCCAGCAGGTTGTCCTTCAGGCCCAGGCCGGTGACCACCAGGTAGCTCGGGATCATGCCGGGATAGATCAGGAAGGTGAGCAGGAAGTAGAAGAGGATCGGCCGGTGCAGCAGCGTCCCGGTGCGCGAGAGACCGTACGCCGCGAGCACCGTCACGGTCAGGCTGAGCGCCGTGCCGATCACCGTGACCAGCGTGCTGACCAGCACCGCGTCGGTCACCTGGCCACCCGAGAAGATCACGATGTACGCGGACGGGTTGAACTCGCGGGGCAGGAAGACGTAGCCGCCGGCCGCGTTGATCGTCTCGGTCGAGGAGAGACTGGTGACCACCACTACCCAGAGCGGTACCACCACCAGGGCCACCACGACGGTGAGGATCGTGCCCTTGCCGAGCTGGCCGATCAGTGTCGGTTTCTCCTCCCACACCGGCCTCCCGCCGGGGCGGCGTGGTTTGCGGGCAGCGAGAGCGGTCATGACTTGGAGTAGATCCCTTGCTCGCCGAGCTTGTGGGCGACCTTGTTGGCGCCCAGGATGAGCAGCAGCCCGACCAGGGCTTTGAACAGGCCCGCGGCGGCGCCGACGCCCCACTGCTGGACCGTGATGCCCTGGTAGTAGACGTAGGTGTCGAGCACCTCCGAGGCGTCCCGCCCGACCGCCTCACGCTGCAGGTAGAACTGCTCGAAACCGACGTTGAGCGCGTCGCCCAGCCGCAGGATCAGCAGCAGCACGATGACCGGGCGCAGGCCGGGCAGGGTGACGTGCCAGAAGCGGCGCCAGCGTCCGGCGCCGTCGGCCGCGGCCGCCTCGTACAGGTTCGGGTCGATCGCGGCCAGCGCGGCCAGGAAGACGATCATGCCCCAGCCGGCGTCCTTCCAGATCGCCTGCGAGGTGATCAGGAAGTAGAAGGTGTCCGGGTTGGTCATGAAGTCCGGCGCGGTGAATCCGGCGTCCCGCGCGGTCTGCGCGATCAGGCCGGCGCCGCCGAGCATCATCTGGAACAGCGAGACCACCAGCACCCAGCTGAAGAAGTGCGGCAGATAGACAACGCTCTGCGCGAACGACCGCAGCCGCGGCGACAGGATGCTGTTCATCAGCATCGCCAGCAGGATCGGGACCGGGAAGTAGAACACCAGCTGGAAGGCGGTGATCCCGAGGGTGTTGCGGACCGAGTCCCAGAACGCCGGGGTCTCGAAGAGGTACTGGAAGTTGCCGAAGCCGATCCACTCGCTGGACAGGAACGCCTGCAGCGGGCTGTCCCCGGCGAACGGGTTGTAGTCCTGGAACGCGATCACGTTGCCCAGCGCCGGCAGGTAGTGGAAGAGCGCCAGCAGCAGCATCGCCGGGACGCACATGAGCATGAGCGGCCAGTCGCGGCGCAGGCGCGCCGCGACTGACATCTTGGTCACCGCTTGCTTCTCCTGGACCTGGGGCGCGGCTTCCACCATGTACGGGGCGCTCATCGCCCGTTGTCCGCCAGCACCTTGGCGTAGAAGTCGCGCGCCTTGTCACCGCCGCCGGCCCGCCACTGTCCGATCACCTTGTCGAAGTCGGAGAGCGGGGTCCGCCCGCGCAGGATGTCGGTGATCTTGTCGTCGGTGGGCTGCTGGATCGCCGCCTGCTCGGAGGGGACCTCGACCTTGATGCCCTCCCACGGGTTCTTCTCCAGGTACTTGGTGGCGTCGTTGCCCCAGCCCACCAGGTCCTGGGCGTAGTGCGGCAGGTCGGGGTCGCTGACCACCACGGCGGGGCGGCCGCCGAGGAAGATGAACTGGTTGGCGAACTCCTTGGTGAAGGCGTCGTTGGTCTTCGGGGCGCCGTTCGCGTCCCGGGTGAAGTGGGTGCCCTCGACGCCGTAGTTCTGCAGCTCGTACTCCTTGGTGCCGAACGGCGCCGCGGTGTAGTCGAGCACGCGCAGGAGCTCCTCGACGCGGTCCTTGCCGAGTCCCTTCTTGATGAAGGTCCACATGATCGACGGGCTGCCGCCCCAGCGCACCGGCGGCGTGCTCGCGTCCGCGCCGAAGACCTTCACGGCCTGCATGTCGAAGCCCTTGCCCTGCCTGGTCATCTCCCGCTGGGTCTCCTTCCAGGAGCCCAGGCCCGAGGCGTACGAGAAGATCTTGCCGCCCTTGAAGAGCGTCACCACGTCGCCGCCCTTGCTGCTGGCCAGGTCCGGGTGGATCAGCTTCTCGGAGTAGATGCGCGCCATCCACTCGACGGCACGCTTGTACTGCTCGGTCTCGTACCGGTGGTAGACCTTGCCGTCGGCGCCCCTGGCCCAGCCGTTCTGCGAGCCGGTGTTGCCGCAGATCTGCAGGACCTCCTGGAAGATGTCGCCGAACGCCCACTCGCCCTTGTCCGGGTTGGTGAACTTCCTGCCGAACTCGTAGAGCGAGTCCAGCGAGGTGGGCGCGGCGATCCCGCGCTGTTCGGCGACGTCGCGCCGGATGAAGAGCGCGGTGGGGAACGGCGAGTCGGTGGGGAACGGGACGCCCATCAGTTTGCCGCCCCAGACGGAGTCCTTCCAGGCCGCCGTGTCCAGGCCGGCCAGCCGCGGGTACGGGTTCGCCTTGTCCCCGGCCAGGTACGGCGTGAGGTCCTCGAACAGCACGTGCACGCCGTCCGAGAAGCGGGCCAGCTTGTTGATCTCCCAGCCCGGGATGCAGGTCAGGTCGGGCACGTCGCGGGCGCCGAGCATGGTGTTCAGCTTGTCGCCGTAGGTGTTGCCGTCCTGGACGCTGAAGGTGATCGTGCCGCCCAGGTCGGCGCCGACCGCCTCGACGTACCTGTTCGAGGCCGGCGGGGCCGGGCCCCACCACGGCGTGGTGGCGGTGACGGGCTTGCCGCTGGTGATCGCCTTCTCGGTGATCGCGTCGACGAGGTTCGCCGGGTACTTCGCGTAGCCGTCGGCCATCGGCCGGATGCCCTTGATGTCCGGCGGGATCAGGTTGGAGTCCTTGAACGTGGGCACCACGCCGGCCGCCTGCTCGGCGTTGGTGGCTCCGCCGGTGGAGCTCGGCTTCTTGCTGCAGCCCCCCAGGGCTCCGAGACCGGCCGTCGAGGCCACGCCGAGGCCGGCCAGGCCCAGGAAAGTTCGCCTGCTCGTAGACGCGCCCACGGCGCACCTGCCTTCCTATGTGACTTGACAGTCTTTCTGGGCTTCAGCTTCCTAGGTTTTAGTTTGTCTAAGATCTAAACTAAGTACATCGAAGACAAGCTAACTGACGTTGAGCGGCCCGACAAGGTGCAGTTGGGAGCGCACCCACGCGGGGATGCGGCAAGATGTTGGAATGTTCGGCGCGGCCAGAGCGGAGCTTGACTTGACCACCACCCGGGCGGAACCTCAGCCGGCCGACCTCGCCGACGTTCGGACCGCCAACCTCGCCGTGGTGCTGCGCCACCTGCGTGCGCACGGGCCCAGCTCGCGGGCCGCGATCGCGGCGGCGACCGGGTTGACCAAGGCGACGGTGTCCAGCCTCGCCGGGGACCTGATCGGATTCCGGCTGCTGCGCGAGACCGGGCTGAGCGGGAATCGGATCGGCCGGCCGGGGACCGCGCTGGCGCTGGACGGCTCGGCGTACGCGTCGATCGGCGTTCAGGTGTCGTCCGGGCAGCTGACCGCGCTGGCGATGGACTACTCCGGCGAGCGGCTGCTGCTCTGGCACCGGGCGGGAGCCGCACCCTCGCTCGCCGCGGACCTGGTCGCGCTCGCGCAGCGAGCCGTGTCGCGGGTCCGCCAGCAGGGGCGTCAGGTGATCGGCCTGACCCTGGCGGCGCCGTCCAGCCTGACCGATCTTCCGGGCCTCCGGGACGTCTCGCACGAGGAGCTGCGCTCACTGGTGGCCCGCTCGCTGCGGCAGAAGGGCCTGGTCGTCACGATCGCCAACCAGGCCGCGCTGGCCGCGGTCGCCGAGCACCGGCGGGCCGGCGTGGACCTGGCGTACGTGTCGGGCGCCGCCGGCCTGGAAGCGGGCCTGATCGTGGACGGGCGGCCGCTGCGCGGTGGCCGGCTCGGGCGTTTCACCCTGGGTCCGGCCGGCTCACCCACGCTGGCGGACCAGGCCGGGATCGAGTCGCTGGTCCGGCGCGCGTTGCCCGATTTTGATCCTGCGGCTCTGGCCGACCTCGGTCCGGCCGTCGAGGAGGTGGCGGTCCGCGCCCGAGCCGGTGACGCGGTGACCCTGGCCGCCCTGCAGCACACCGGCCACTACCTCGGCCAGGGACTGGCGCTCCTGGCCGAGCTGGTCGATCCGGCGCTTCTGGTGCTCGGCGACCACTACGCGACGCTCGCCGAGTGGCTGATCCCGCATCTGCGGGTCCGCGCCGTCTCGCCGTCCGCCCTGGGCCCGCACGCGGCCGCTCTGGGCGGCGCCGTGTCGCATCTTGATCAGGTCGACACTGGACGGGTCCCGCAGCCGGCGGAGTAGTTCATCGAAGTAACGATCGATGACCGAACATGCGTGCCGCACCTTGACCTGATCGTGACGAGGGTGCGAGCCTCATGGAACTCCGTCCGAAACATTCGCGAAACCACTCGCGTGGATCTCTTCGCCCGCTTGTCGAAGCGCTTCGACAAGCGGGCACGGCCCCGAAGGAACACGTTGTGATGACCGAATCCTCCTCTCGAGTCGTCTTTCGCGACCCGCAGCGCAAGCTCCCCACCCGGGTGTCCGACCTGCTCGCCCGGCTCAGTCCGGCGCAGAAGATCGCCCTGCTCCACCAGCATCAGGCGCCGATCCCCGAACTGGGCGTGGCCGGCTTCCGCACCGGCACCGAGGCACTGCACGGCGTCGCCTGGCTCGGCACCGCCACCGTCTTTCCCCAGGCGATCGGCCTCGCCAGCAGCTGGGACCCGGACCTGCTGCGCCGCGTCGGCGAGGCGGTCGGCGCCGAGGTCCGCGCCATGCACCACGCCGACCCGGCCAAGGTCGGCCTGAACGTCTGGGCACCGGTGGTGAACCCGCTGCGGGATCCGCGGTGGGGGCGCAACGAGGAGGGCTACTCCGAGGATCCGTGGCTGACCGGGGTGCTGAGCACGGCGTACGCGGGTGGACTGCGCGGGGATCATCCGCAGTGGCTGCGGACGGCGCCCACGCTGAAGCACTTCCTGGCCTACAACAACGAGACCGACCGTTGCCTGACCTCCAGCAACCTGCCGCCACGGGTGCTGCACGAATACGAGCTCCCGGCGTTCCGTCCGGCGATCGCCGCGGGCGCGGCGGTGGCGGTGATGGCCTCGTACAACCTGGTCAACGGCCGGCCCACCCATGTCAGCCCACTGATCAACGAGGTGTTGCGCGGCTGGCCGGACGACGACGTGATGGTCGTCGGGGACGCCATGGCGGTGCACAACCTCGCCGGTGACCAGCGCTGGGAGCCGGACCAGGTGGCCGGCTTCGCTGCGGCGCTGCGCTCCGGGATCGACTGCGTCACCGAGGACGGGGACGACCCGGGGCCGACGATCGCCCGCTTCACGTCCGCCCTGGAACGGGGCCTGATCACCGAGTCCGACGTGGACGCCGCGGTGCGCCGCATCCTGTCGGTCCGTATCCGGCTCGGCGAGTTCAACCCGGCCGACGATCCGTACCGGGCCCCGGATCCCTCGGTGATCGACTCCCCGGCGCACCGGTCGCTGGCCCGCGAGGCGGCGCGGGCCTCGGTGGTCCTGCTCACCAACGACGGGATCCTGCCGCTGGACCGCGCTTCCGGCGGGCGGATCGCGGTGATCGGTCCGCTGGCCGACGCGGTCTTCGACGACTGGTACAGCGGCACACCGCCGTACCGGACCACCCTCCGCGACGCCCTGATCGCCGCGACCTCTCCCACGGCCGCCCCCGCCGCCACCTCTCCCGCGGCGGGCGCCTCCGCCGCCTCGTCCTCCGCCGCCGCGGCCCCCGGCGCTTTCTCCGGTGGCTCCGCCGCTGCCGGTTCGTCCGCCGCCGCCCCCGCTCACGAGCCCGTCCTGTTCCACGAGGGCGTCGACCGGGTGTTGTTGCGCTGCTCGGACGGCACGCTGGTCACCTCGGACGACGGCCTCCGGGTGCGCGACCTCGACGGCGCACCCGACGAATCGCTCTTCGACGTCCTGGACTGGGGACAGGAGACGATCTCGCTGCGCGCCGTGGCCAACGGCCTCTTCGTCGGCTTCGACGGCGAACTGTTCCGCGACGACCAGCCCGGCCCGAACGGCTGGGAGGTCAAGGAGACGTTCGAGGTCGTCCCGGCCGCCGGCGGCGTCGCGCTGCGCCACCTGCAGACCGGCGCGTTCGTGCGGTCCACCGCGGACGGCTCGGTGCGCCCCACCGCCACGCACGTCGCGGACGCCACGGTGTTCACCGTCGACGTGCTGGTCGACGGCGTCGCGCAGGCCGCTCGGGTGGCGGCGTCGGCCGACGTCGTGGTGCTGGCGCTCGGCAACCACCCGATGGTCTGCGGGCGGGAGACGATCGATCGGCGGGACCTGGACCTGCCCGGCACGCAGGCCGAGCTGCTGCGCGCCGTGCACGCCGCGAACCCGCGTACCGTACTGGCCCTGACCAGCAGTTACCCCTATGCGATCGGCTGGGCGAAGGAGCACCTCCCGGCCGTGCTGTGGTCCGCGCACGGCGGCCAGGAGCACGGCGCGGCACTGGCCGACGTGCTCTTCGGCACCGAGCCGGCGGGCCGCCTCACCCAGACGTGGTACGCCGACGACAGCGAACTACCGGACCTCCTCGACTACGACATCGTCGCCACGGACGCCACCTACCTCTACTACCGCGGAACCCCGCTCTTCCCGTTCGGCCACGGCCTGAGCTACAGCCGTTTCGAGTACGCCGGCCTGCGCCTGAGCTCGGACACCGTCGACGCCGACGGCACCGTCACGGTCACCGCCGAGGTGACGAACGTCGGCCCGGTCCCCGGCGACGAGGTGGTCCAGCTCTACACCCGCCAGCGCCACTCCCGCGTCAAGCAGCCGCTGCGCCGCCTGCGCGGCTATCAGCGCGTCCGGCTGGCGCCCGGCGAGCGCATCCGGGTCGAGTTCACCCTGAACGCCGCCGACCTCGCGTTCTGGGACGTCACCCGCTCCCGCTGGGTGGCCGAGGACGCGGCACACACCATCGCGCTCGGCAGTTCCAGCCGCGACTGGGCGCTGACCACGACGCTGCGCGTCCGCGGCGAGGTGATCCCGCCACGCACGGCCCGCTCCGGCTTGCGCCTGATCGACAATGACGGGTACGCCGGTACGACGCCCGTGGCGATCACGCCCGCTCCCGGTGAGGCCCTGCGGAGCCGCATCCCGGACGCCTGGGCCCTCTTCGCCGGCGTGGATCTCGACGGTGGCCTTCACCAGGTCTCCATCGTCGCCTCCGGCTCAGCTCCCACCTCCGGCGACGGTGGCACCATCACCCTGCGCCTGGACGATCCGCTGACCGGTCCGGTCCTGGCCACTCTTCCCGTCCCGGTCGCCTCCGCCCACGACACCGTCGCCGGCTTGCAGTCCCCGCCCAGCCGTCCCGGCCCGGTGCAAGTCCCGCCCGGCGAGCCCGACCCAACGCAGACCTTGTCCAGCCCCGCGCAGGCCTCACCCGGCCCGCCCAACCCCGCGCAGACCCCACCCGGCCCCGCGCAGACCCCACCCGGCCCCGCGCAAGCTTCGCCCGGCGCACCCAACCCCGCGCAGGCCGCCCCGTCCAGCCCGGCGCAGACCCCGGTCCGCCCCACGCGGGGCCCGCTGAGCTCGGTGCAGGCTCCGCTCGGCCCGGTCAGCGGCATTCACGACGTCTTCGTACTGTTCGACCGGCCCGGCCTCACCCTAGCCACCGTAGCGTTCTCCTGACCGGCCTCCCCGGTTGTCCACAGGCCGCCGGAAAGCAGCCCGGTGAGTTGTCCACAGGCCGCCCACGCGGTCAGACCGCGGGCTCGCGGAAGACGCCGCAGCAGCGACGGCCGTGCCCGCGGCGGGGACCGCAGCAGCGGCGGCCGTGCCCGCGGCGGGGGCGGTGAGCGTGGGCATGCCGGTGACTGTCGTGCCGGTGCGGCTCAGTTGGTAGCCGACCGTGGCTCGATCCGGAAGATGAACGTCAGCGGCCTGGGCGGAGAAGTTTGTCTCTGAGCTGTCTCAATCGGCAGACATGGATGCGGGCCACCTCCGGGGGCGGGGGGACGGTCACCTCACCGGGATGGCCCGCGGTGTCCGGCCGCGCCGGGCCCGTTCCGTCGTCGAAGGGAAACCGCCAGGTCGCCGTTAGGCGAACACTCCGTGTTCAGCGCACGGAGTCCAGTACTCGGTGCATTCCGCAAAAAGGCCGACTCGCGGGATCCTGCACCCTTACCGGAACCAATTCCTGCCGGGGCTCGACCGGGCTCGGTATGGCTTGCCACCTGCTACTTTGCAACTTGCATACGATTCTGCTATCGACCCTCCTTTCTGGAATTGGCACACTGATTTCCCGGGTACGCATTGTCCCGGAGCCATTGCTCTTCGTACTCTGTTGGTCAACTGTCATCGATCGACATAAGTGCGATGAAGCGGGGCAGCCATGCTGATCAAAGTCATCGACCAGATCACCGATGCGGAGATGCTGGACGCCGCGTGGGGTCTCTACCTCGAGGCGTTCGAGGAGCTCAACTCCCTCGCGGTGCAACGCCACCTGATGTACCGCTCGGAGTTCGACGAGGTCATGCGGGACACGAGAGTCGACAAGTACCTCGCCCTGGAGAACGACGGGACGCTCATCGGGTTGTCCTGCTACACCAACAACCTGGATGCCATCCCGTTGATCGCACCGCAGTACTTCGAGCGGCACTACCCCGAGCAGTACCACGCCAAGCGGATCTGGTACATCGTGTTCGTCGCGGTGAAGCCGGAGGCTCAGGGACAGGCCGCGTTCGCCCAGATGTCCGAGCAGATGTACCTCACCGCGGCCACCCAGAACGGGATGGTCGGCCTGGACCTCTGCTCCTACAACGACGACGTGCGGCGCATGTCCCGGGTGTTCCGGCTGCTGATCGGCCGGCTCTGCAACTTCAACATGACCTTCGAGCAGATCGATCAGCAGTCGTTCTGGCTCTACAACTTCCCGGCCGCCGCCGGGGAGAGCGCCGGCGAGCTACCGCGCGCGGCCTGACCATCTACCGGGTCGGCGGTGTGCGAGTCAGGCGGCCATAGGCGTCCTCCACATCGACCACAGCGGCGGCCCGTCGGGCAGGTCGATGACGGTCCGGATCCGATAACCGTGACGCAGGTACAGGTCACGGTTGCGCGGGTCGTTGGCCTCCAGGTACGCCGGGAGACCGGCGTGGTCGAGCCGGGCGTGGTGGCGCTCCAGCAGAGCGCTGCCGATGCCGCGGTTCTGCGCGTCCGGGCGAACCGCCAGGAATGCCAGGTAGTGGTGCGGCTCGAACGGGTGATTCTCCTCCAGGGCGGCGTCGAGCCGGCAGGCGCGGTCGAACGCGTCGCCGGCCGCTTCCTTCAGGCGGCGCTCGTAGTCCACCGGCGGCGGGATCAGCGAGGTCAGCGGGAACCAGAGGGCCACGCCGTTCAGCCGGCCGGTGTCCGAGTCCGCGGTGGCATAGACCTCGCCGTGGCGGGTCGCGTGTTCCACGAAGATCTCGAAGTAGTGCGGAGCCTCCTGCCGGCGCACGTCCGCGTCGGGGTGCAGCCATCGGGCCACCGGACCGTCGCGCATCGCGTCGGCGACGAGACCGGTGATCTCGTCGGTGTCAACCGGGGTGACGTCCCGGATGACGAGTTCCTGGATGGCGTAGGTCATCAGAATCCTCTCTCGGACATTCGAAGTTCAGGGGGATAGCCGCGGGAGCCGACAGTCGCCGGGGGTAGCGCGTGCGGCGTGAAGTCGCTGCTCTCGATGGAGGGGAAGTTCACCCGGGTGTCGGCGCCACGGCCGATCGCCGCGTACACCTCAGGTCTGATCTTGCGCATCACCATCGCCCAGCCGAAGCCGAACAGCGCGACGCCCAGGTAGGCCACCGGGACGATCCAGTTGAAGATCGAGCCGCTGGAGACCTGCAGCAGTTGACCGAACCCGATGATGGTCGCGGCCAGCACGATGGAGAGCAGCAGGAAGGCGACGAACGGCGCGACGTACGCCCGCCAGATGCTTTCGCCCCGGCGTCCACGCTGGAAGAACGCGATCACCGCGGCCGAGGCGGCCCACATCAGGATCAGCACTCCCAGGCCGCCGATCGTGGTCAGCCAGGCGAACAGGTAGAGCAGCGGCTCCAGCCCGACCACCGCGTAGACGGTGATCACGACGAGGGCCAGCAGGCTCTGGGTGATCGCGCCGACCAGCGGCGCACCGGTGCGCGGATGGGTGTAGCCCCAGGCCGACGGCAGCACGCCCTCGCGGCCGAGAGCGAACTGGTACCGCGCGACCGCCGCGTGGAAGGCGAGCAGCGCGGCGAACACACTGGTCATGAAGAGTACGTAGCCGACGTCCACCAGGGCGCCCGGAAGGTACGGCGAGACCAGGCGGAAGACCAGGTCGGTCTGGTGCTCGGCGGCCACCCCGAGGATCCGGTCCGGGCCGGTGACCACCGACATGGCCCAGGCGGAGACGCCGCAGAGCAGGCCGGCGAGCAGCACGGCCAGGTGGGTGGCGCGGGCGATGGTCCGTTTCGGATCCTTCGCCTCCTCGGAGAGCACGACAGTCGCCTCGAAGCCGACGAACCCGGCGATCGCCAGCACCAGCAGCGAGCCGACCACCGGCGTGAGCATCGGGGCCGGCGACAGCGTCGCGAAGCTGACGTGACCGCCGGCCGGGTGCGAGACCATCACCAGGTCGTAGAGCAGCACGATGGTGATCTCCGCGACCAGCAGCGCGGCCAGCACCTTGCCGCTCAGGTCGACCCAGAGCATGCCCAGCACGGTGACCAGCACCCAGGCGCCGAGGGCGCACACGTACCAGGACACGGTGAGGCCGAGCTCGGCGAAGATGCCGGACGCCGCTGTGCCGAACAGACCGAAGAGACCGATCTGCATGAGCGAGTACGCCGGCAGCGCCACGAACGCGGCGCCGACGCCCACCACCCGGCCGAGACCGTGACTGATGTACGAGTAGAAGGCGCCCGAGTTCACGATGTGCCTGCTCATGGCCACGAACCCGACAGTGAACAGGGACAGGATGCCGGCCACCACGAGGTAGGCCACCGGAACCGCGGTGCTGCCCTGGATCGCGTAGATCGCCGAGATGGACCCGATGATCACCGTCAGCGGCGCCGCTCCGGCGACGCCGAAGAAGACCACAGAGGCCGTGCCGAGCCGGTTCTGCGCGAGCGCCCGGCTGATGATGTCCGGCCCGCGGGCCGCCGCTTTGCGCTGGATCAGCAACCGGCCGGCCCACTGGTCGGTGTTGTTGTGCCGGAGCTGGTGCCGTCCGACGCTCATCGGCGGCCCACGGTCAGCACCGAGCCGATCGAGGCCTCGGTGTACTCCACGATCTCGCGCAGGTCGCTGGGCAGCGCGAAGGCGGCGTTCGGCACGTACTGGAAGGCGTGCGGGTACTGCTCGAAGCCGTAGAGCACGTGCCGGGTGAGCCCGGTCGCCGACACCAGGCTGACCAGCAGCTGGTCGACGACGCTCAGCTCCATGCCGCGGACCAGCAGGTTGGCCAGCCGGGTGGAGGCCCAGGCGGCGGCGTTGCGCTGCTGCGCGCTGTTCGGCATGTAGGTGATCTGCGGCGAGCCGAGCATCCGCCGGCGGACGATCGGCTCGACGGCGCCGAGGCGCATCAGCCGCTCCCCCACCCGCAATCCGGCATCCTGCGAGAGGAACGCGAGCCAGGTGCGCACATCGCGGTGTTGTGGCTGGGCGATCAACAAATCGAGAATGTCGTGCTCGAGAGCGTCCGCCGGCGGATGGCGATCAAGAACGAAAAGATCGCCGTCGGTGACACCGATGCGGCCTTCCAGCACCAGTTCGGAGAGCAGTGCGGCGGCCAGCCCCAGGCCGGTCGCACGGGGATGTAGCCTGGACCGCCCGGTGCGGTCCTCGTGTGCGATCAGGTAGTACTGGTCAGCCAACACTTGCGCCACGCCCCTTAGACGCCAGTCCCAATGATCATCATTTCGCCTATGTAGCAAACAAGACAGAACTCGATGTCCGCAGCATCATGTCCCCTACAGCAAGGTCAATGCAAGAAGTACTAGACTCCTTATTCAGGCCCCGCTGCTGAGCACCCTCATTGGATGATCACCAATTGTCGATCATGAATGGGGGTTACGGATCATGAGGAACGCTCGTAATATCAGCCTCCTCAGCACCTTTAGGGAGTCGTAGGTGTCCGATATTGAGGGTCCGACACTGCGCCGCCGCCGACTCGGCGTGGAACTCAAGCGATGCCGCGAGGCGGCCCATCTGACCCAGCAGGACGTGTCACGGCATTTCGAGTGGCACTCCGCGAAGGTCACCCGGATCGAGACGGCACGCGTCGCCGTGACGCCACGCGATGTCCGAGATCTACTGACCCTCTACCGGGTGGAGGACGAGGAGTACCGGGAGGCCCTGGTCGAGCTGGCCCGCTCGTCCCGGGAGCGCAGCTGGTGGACCGACTACAAGGACATCATGCGGCCGGGCAACTTCGTCGGCATGGAGGCGGCCGCGACGTCCATGCGGTGCTGGGAGCCGATCATCATTCCCGGACTCCTGCAGACCGAAAAGTACATGCGGGCACTGATCAGTACCGGTCGCTCGGCCGACCCTCCGCAGCGCATCGACCGCCGCATCTCGCTCCGGCTGACCCGGCAGAGCCGGCTGCACGGCGAGCACCCCCTGGAGCTGGCCGTGATCGTCGACGAGTCGGCGGTCCGCCGCGTGATCGGCGGCCGGGCCGTGATGAATGCGCAGCTGGAACATTTGATTGACACAGCTAAATTGCCAAATGTGTCGCTGCAGATCTTGCCGTTCAGCGCCGGCGAACATTCCTTCCTCGGTGGCCCCTGCACCCTTTTGGAATACCGGGACACCACCCATTTGGATGTTGTCTACCTCGAAGGTCTTGCGGGAGACTACTACGAGGAGCAGCCGACTGAGGTTGCCCGATACAGGCAGGAGTTCGAGCGATTGAGCACAAAGGCGCTCGACCATCGCACCACCATAAAGATGATCGAGAGTCTGCTCTTCGCCTAGCGACTCCCGAAGCATTCTCATAATGGAGGGAGGTGCACGAGTTGCTCGCGCACCAGCTCAAGGGTGCCGTCTGGAAGAAAGGCAGTCGCAGCAACGGCAACGGCGGCAACAACTGCGTCGAGGTCGCATTCCTCGACGAGGGAATCGCCGTCCGTGACAGCAAGAACCAGACGGGCCCGGCTCTCATGTTCACGCCGGCGGAGTGGACCGCCTTCGTGGACTCTGCCAAGGACGGCGAGTTCGATATCGCTTCGTGAGCCTACCGATGGGCTCGTGCCGATGGAAGTGCTCGACTGAACTTCTTCGGTGCAACATCTGAGGAAAGCCGCAACACCCACCCGGGTGTTGCGGCTTTCCGCATGGCCGTTCCCGGTGCGGATTCATAACCGTTGACATAGAAGTATGCCGATGCGAGGGTACGTGCACCGTTGACCCGACGGTGACCGTCCCGGCCCACTCGGCCGGGTCCCGTCACGCACCCCGAAGGGACGCCCCCCGCATGCGCCTACGCCGCGCTGTCGCCGTCATGGCCGCCGCCGTCGCAGCCACCACCGCAGTCCTCGCCGGCCCTGCCCCCGCCCAAGCGGTGAGCGCGGTGACCCTGGCCAACACGATCGCGCTGAGCAACTGCTCCGCCGCGCTGGTCCGTTACCCTACCTCGGTCGGCACGGACCGGGCCATGATGCTCACCAACGGACATTGTTACGAGGGCGGCCTGATCCCCGCCGGCACCGTCCTGCAGAACCGCACCAGCACCCGTTCCGGGAGCCTGCTGAACAGCAGCGGCCGGGCGGTCGCCACGGTCCGCGCGGATCGCATCCTGTACGCCACGATGACCGGCACCGACGTCACGCTGTACCGGCTCACCAGCACGTACGCGACGCTGTCGAGCAGCTACGGCGCCACCGCGCTGACGATCTCGGCCGGCCACCCGGCGGCCGGTTCGAGCATCACGATCCCGTCCAGCTACTGGAAGCGGATCTGGAACTGCAAGATCGACAACTTCGTGTCCACGCTCCGTGAGGACGAGTGGACCTGGCGCGACTCGATCCGCTACGACCCGAACTGCGACACCATCCACGGCACCTCCGGCTCCCCGATCGTCGACGCCACCAGCGGACAGATCGTCGGCATCAACAACACCGGCAACGACGACGGCGAGATGTGCACCCTGAACAACCCGTGCGAGGTGGACACGAACGGAACGACACACGCCTATCAGGGACAGAGCTACGGGGAACAGACGTACTGGTTCACCACCTGCCTGACCAGCACCCGCACCATCGATCTCAACAAGGCGGGCTGCCTGCTGACCAAGCCGTAGCCGCGGGTCGCGTCCGGCCGGCGGTCCCCCCGGCCGGACGCGGCTTTCCTTTCCCGATACGGCGTGGGTCGCGCGATGCGCCCCACCCGCGCTGCGCCGAACGCAGCGGAGGTACGGCGTGCGGCCCGCACCCGGAGCACCGCGCGTGTCGCTCTTCGCGGCTCGTCCGCCACTCCCCGCGCGGCGCACGATGCCCCGCGGAAGAGGTCCTACGGGCGGCGCGCGGGACGGCGCGGCCGGGCCGACCGGGTGCCAGGGCGTCAGGCGACGCGGGCCACGGTTGCGGGGAGGCCCGCGACCACGCGGGCGACCGGCTCCGGCGGGAGCAGGTGACGGACCGCCGCGGCGTGCGCGGAGGCGCGGATGACCTCCTGGCACAGGCTCTGCCAGTTGCGCCGGGAGATCTGCGCGTCACGCCAGGCCAGCTCCTCCGCCGCCATGGCGCACTTCCAGACCGCCTCCAGGTGGGCCGCCGACGCCCGCTGGATGACCAGCTCCTGATCGACCGGGTGCAGGCGGGCGTCCCAGCCACCGCGGACGGTCAGGGCGTCGGCGACGGCGCTGGTGGGCAGCTCACCGCGTTCGGCGGCGGCGCGGACCGCCAGGTGCAGGAACCGTTCCCGGTCCGCGTACTCGGCGGGGCTCTGCTCGGTGACCGGGGTGTGGAAGGGGGCGGCCCGCCGGCCGCGGCGGACCCGCGAGTCGGCCGCCTGCCAGGCCCGGAACGCGGCGCCGACCCGCTCGGCGGACTCCTCCCAGTGCTCCTGCCAGCGGTTCGCGGCGTACCCGGCCTGCTCGGCCGCGATCCGCACCTCCTCGGCGTAACGGACGGCCCGGACCGCCTCGGCCACCCGCCGCAGGCGCGCTTCGCGTCGCAGGGCGGCCCGGAGCAGGAAACGCCCCAGCAGCGCCCGCCGGGCACGCGCCGCCTCATCGGGATCGAGGGCCGGCGGGCCGGCCTCGAAGAACGGACGGACCTGCGCCACGGGAACGGGATCGAACGCGGGCGGGCCGGCCTCGGGGGACGGCCGGACCTGCGCCGCCCCGACGGAATCGGAGGCGGGCGGAACCGCGCCGCCGGGATCCCGGGCGGGCGGGCCGGCTTCCCCGAAAAGGGAATCGGCGCCCTGGCCGACATTCGGGAACGGAGGTTCGGCGTCCGCGGAATGGCGGGCCGCGGCGACGGCGGCGACAACGTCCGCGGAAACGGTGCCGATGGCCGCGGGAACGGTGCCGCCAGGCGCCGGATGGGACGCGGCGGGCGAGGCCGGACCGTCCGCCGGAACGGGGACGGAACCGGGCGGGGCCGGGGAGACGCCTCCGTGGGGATCGCGCTGCCCCGGGCATTCGGCGGCGAACTCCGCGCGGGCCAGGGCGGAGGCCGGGAAGAGGCTGTCACGAACGGTCTCGGAGGCTGCCGGGCGGCGCAGCGGACGGCCGATCAGAAACGCATATGCGTCGAGGAGCGCACGGCCCGGATTCCGTACCCCGGCGGGGCTGGCGAGGACCACCATGGCCGGCACGGTGGCCAGCCACAGAGCCGCCCAGATCGCCACCGGGGCCGGCTCGTGCAGCAGCATGTCGGCAACCATGTTCATGAGATCTTCCGCTTCCGCTCGTCTGGGGACTCCGCTGGCCGGCGCCTGCCGCGACCCCGGAGCGACCGGCGGGCGGCCGTCCTCCCCGGGATTTCAGGCGGCGGTGCGGGGCGGTGCCCGCGAGCCCGCGACCCCGGCCGAGCGCTGCGCGGACAGGACGCGCGTGCGGTCGGTGACGGGGCGGCCGGAGACCGGCTCGGCGAGCGGAGCGGTGACCTCGGCCGAGACGACGGCGGCCGGAGCGGAGGAGACAGGCGCGGCGGCGGAGGCGGCCGCGGAACTGGCAGAGGCGCTGGAGACGGCGACCGCGGCGGAGACCGGGCCGCCGTGGGCGTCCGGCGCGGCGGCGGTCGCGGGAGCCGCGAAGAAGGCCAGGACCAGCGCCAGCAGCGCGGGCAACGACCGGAGCGCTGACAACCCGAGCGCTGACAACCCGAGCACCGGGGTGCGGTGCGCGGTCGTCGTCATGGCTGCCAGGGTAACCGCCCACCC
>NZ_BOMW01000039.1 GCF_016862395.1 Actinoplanes siamensis
GCAGGTGGAGGTCACGGTTCGCTCACGTCCGGCCGCGGCGGACCGATGGGAATCCGCGGACCAAGTGACGTCCCACGACGGGAGCGACCATGCGCAGACGCGGCGGCAGCGCCGATTTCGTGCTGATCGCCCTCGTCCTGGGCGGATTGTCACTCTTCCCGCTCTTCCTCAGCGGGCTGGGCGGGGACCGGGTGTCCTGGACCGTGCAGACCGCCATCGACGTGCTGGACGTCTATCTCGCGAGGGCGCTGGCCGCCCATCCGGACGTCCCGGCGGCCGGGCGCCGCTTCTGGCGGGCGGTGCTCGTCGCCTGCGGCAGCTGCGCCATCGGCGACGGATTCCAGACGGTTCTGGCGTACGCCGGAGCCGGTTCCCAGATCAGCGTCGTGCAGACCGGCTTCGTGGTGACCGGCATGGGCATCATCGTGGTGGCCACCCTGCGGCACCCGCTCGGCGGCGAGGGCCGGCAGCGGCTGCGGCTGTGGCTGGACGCCGCGACCGTGCTCACCGGCGTCGCGGTCTTCCTCTGGTACTTCCTGCTCGCCCCGGAGCTGAGCGGCCCGCAGGCGGTGGACCGGTGGGGCGCCGCGGCGACTGTCGTGGTGATGCTGCTGATGGCGTTCGGCTTGCTCAAGCTGGTCTTCAGCGGCACTGCCCCGTTCTCCCGGCTCGGCGGGATGCTGGGCTTTCTGGGGCTGGCCGGCACCGCCCTCGGCGTGACCGTCGCCGGCATGCTTACCGACGCCGATCCGCCGGCCGGCGTGATGTACCTGGTGCAGCTCGTCCCGTGCGTGATCCTGGCGTGCACGCTGCGGCTGCAGCTGGTGCTGGCCGCGCCGGCCGGCCCGGAGCACGCCCGGCCCGGGGCGCAGCGGCCGAGCCGCCTGCCGTACGTCGCGGTGATCGCCACCCAGCTGCTGCTGGTGAACGCGCTCCGCAACGGCGAGCCGGACGCGCGGACCTGGGGGGTGGCGATCGGCGCCGTGGTGATCACGGTCCTGGTGCTGGCTCGCCAGCTCTCCGCGTTGCGCGACAACGAGCGTCTGGTCACCGAGGTGAACCAGCAACGGGAGTGGTTCCGCGCGCTGGTGCAGAACACCTCCGACCTGACCGTGGTGGTCGAGCGCGACGGGACCGTGCGGTACGCCAGCCCGGCCGCACGGCGAATCCTCGGCATCGAGCCGGACGAGCTGATCGGCACGTCGCTGTGCGACCGGATGGACCCCTCCGACCTGGCGGGGTCGGACGGCCGGCCGGCGGCCGGTCCCGGGCTGAACACGGCCAACCAGATGCGGTGGCGGCACGCCGACGGGACATACCGATGGCTGGATGTGATCAGCACCGACCTGTATCACAACCCGGACGTGCGAGGCGTGGTGCTGAACGCCCGGGACGCCAGCGAGACCCGTGCGCTGCACGACGAGCTGGAGCGGCAGGCCACCCACGACGCGCTGACCGGGCTGGCCAACCGGGTGCTGCTGCAGCGCCGGATCGACGGGGCGGCGGACGCCCCGGACCGGGCCGCGGTGAGCATGCTGCTGATCGATTTGGACGGATTCAAGATGATCAACGACCGGTTCGGGCACCACACCGGTGACCAGGTTCTGGTGATGGTCGCCGAGCGGCTGGGTGGGCTGCTCGGCAGCGGCGAGGTGGCCGCCCGGCTGGGCGGGGACGAGTTCGCGGTGCTGCTGCCCGGCGTCGAGGAGCAGGCCGCGGCGAAGCTGGCCGACCGGATCGGCACGGTGCTCGCCGAACCCATGATGATCGGCGACCGATGGCTGACCGTGGGCGCCAGCGTCGGCGTGGCCTCCGGGCGGGCCGGCGCCGGCGACCGGCTGCTGCGCGAGGCCGACGCCGCGATGTACCGGCGCAAGCACCGCCGCAAAGCGCCCGTGCCCTGACCGCCCCGAGGGCGGTTCACATCGATGGCGGAAACCACCGGACGGATCTGGCCGCCGGATCGCCGCACCCGCGTCCGAACACGATCCGTCACGGCTTCGGGGCCACCGCTGAGCACCTCACCGTGCTGGAGACGGTGCGCTGGTGGCGTGAGGCCGGCCCGCCAGCCGGCCTCACCTGAGGCGGTCACCAGGTGTAGAAGTTCTCCTGGGTCTGCGCGTTGAACTGCCCGGTGCGGAACCAGTCGGCGCCCCGGATGCGGCGGTCGTCCACCTTCAGGACGTCCAGGCCCTTCTGGATGTCGCTGGAGTAGATGTAGCCGTTGTACCAGTACGCCGACCAGGAGCCGCCGAGGACCAGGCGCTCGGCGTTGAACGGCCCGCGCTCCCAGTAGCCGATCTCCACCGGCTTGCGCGAGTCGGTGAAGTCCCAGACCGAGATGCCGCCCTGGTACCAGGCCTGCACCATGATGTCCCGCCCGGGAACCGGGATCAGCGAGCCGTTGTGCGCCACGCAGTTCTCGGTGGCCGCGTTCTCCCGCGGGATCTTGAAGTAGCTGCGGAACTGCAGCTTGGCGTGCCGGCCCTTGCCGACGATGTCGTAGACGGCGTCGGCGCCGCGGTCCGGGCCGACCGTCGGGTTGCAGGTGGCGCCGGCCCCGCCGCCCAGCTCGTCGGTGAAGACGACCTTGGTACCGGCGTTGTTGAAGGTGGCGGAGTGCCAGAACGCGAAGTTCGTGGTGTCCCGGGCCGTGGTGATCACCTTGGGCGCCACCGGGTCGGAGATGTCGAACAGCGCGCCGTCGCCCATGCAGGCGCCGGCCGCGATGTCCTTCTGCGGGTACGCCGTGATGTCGTGGCAGCCGGTGGTCGCCGAGCTGTCCTCGTCACCGCCGAAGCCGCCGTCCGGGAACAGCACCGGCGTGGCCACCACTGCCGCGGCGGCCGGGCTCTTCAGCGGCACCTTGACGATCGAGATCTTGTCGTGCGGCAGCGCGCAGTTCGGCACGCTCGCGCCCGACAGGTTGTACGACGAGACGTACAGGTAGACCGACTTGTCCCGGCCCTTGCCCGGCACCAGGGTCTCGGTGTGCGAGCCGCAGTCGGTCTTGACCGCGGCGACGTACCGCGGGTTCAGCGGGTCGCTCACGTCGAAGACCTTGATGCCCTCCCAGCGCGGCGTCTCGGCCGGCGCGGTGCCCGGCACCGAGGTCGAGTTGCAGGAGTCGTCGGTGCGCTGCGAGTCGGTGGCGAGGAAGAGCAGGTCACCGTAGATCGACATGTCGTTCTGCGAACCCGGGCAGACCACCTGGGTGGCGATCTTCGGGGCGCGCGGATTGCTGATGTCGTAGACGGTGAAGCCGTTGTAGTTGCCGCCGAACGCGTATGTCCCGCGGAAGGCCCAGTCGGTGTTGTAGGAGTTCTCGGCGGCGAACGGGCCGGTCTTGTCCAGGTGGCCGACCTGTGTGATGTTCGGGCTGCTGACGATCTCGTCGACCGCGGGGATCGCGGTGGTGCCGGCCTGGGCCGGCGCGGCGATCACCAGACTCAGCATGATCGCGGTAGCGGCCAGCCCTCGTGAGGCCAGGTGCTTCATGGAGCTCCTTCCGGCTGCGAGTCACCGGCGGGACCACATGTAAACGTGGACGTGCCGCCGGCAACATCGATGACTTTGGCTACGATAGCCGCCGGAGGAAGATACATGAATCGTCAGGCCTGGATGGGCATCACCGGCGCGGCGTTGATCGCCACGGCCCTGTTCTACGGGCTGGCCCCGTCGCCGGAGTCGCCGGAGCACCCGCCGCCCGGTCCGCCGCCGGTGCGCGTGGTACTGCCGGGACGGCCCGGGGAGTCCGCCGCGGTGTCGGACTCCGATCAGGTGCGCGCCCCCGACGGATCGACCTACAACTCGATAGACGTGGCGTACGCGCAAATGATGATCGCGCACCACGCGCAGGCCGTCGAAATGGCCGGGCTGGCCGGGACCCGGGCCGGCAGCGCCGAGGTGCGCGGCCTGGCCGGCCGGATCGGCGCCGCGCAGCGGCCCGAGATCGACGTGCTGCGGTCCTGGCTGCGCGACCGCGGCAAGCCGGAGAACGATCCCGGCCACGATCACGCCGGGATGCCCGGGATGCAGTCCGCGGAGGCGATGGGCGAGCTGGCCGCGAGCACCGGCGGCGACTTCGACCGCCGGTTCGTGACCATGATGATCGCCCACCACCGCGGCGCGCAGCAGATGGCCGGTGATCTGCTGCGCGGCGGCACCGATCAGCGGATGTCCGAAATGGCCAATGAGACGGCGGTCGAGCAGGGCAGCGAGATCAACCGCCTGAAGGACCTCGGCCTCGTCTAGAGGAACATGCCGCCGGACGCCTCGATCCGCTGGCCGGTGATCCAGCGGGTGCCGTCGCCGAGCATGGCGGCGACCACCCCGGCGATCTCCTCCGGCTCGCCGACCCGGCCCATCGCGATCACCTGCGCCAGACCGGCCCGGAGCTGCTCGTCGTCGCGCAGGTGGCCACCGGCGAAGTCGGTGGCGGTGGCTCCGGGCGCGACCACGTTGGCGGTGATGCCGCGCGGCGCGACCTCCTTGGCCAGGTACCGGGTGAAGACCTCGACGGCGCCCTTCATCGAGGCGTACGCGGCGTAGCCCTCGGTGGTGAAGCGGGCCAGGCCGGTGGAGAGGTTGACGATCCGGCCGCCGTCGGCGATCAGCGGGAGCAGCTTCTGGGTCAGGAAGAACATGCCGCGGAAATGCACGTCGAGCAGTTGGTCGAAGACCTCGACGGTGGTGCCGGCGATCGAGGCGTGCACGCCGACGCCTGCGTTGTTGACCAGGAAGTCGAAGTCCTCCCGGCCGAAGTGGTCACGCAGCGTCCGCTGCAAATCGACGACGAATTGGTCGTACGACCCGATCGCGCCCACGGTGAGCTCCAGCGGGATCGCGTCGATCTTCTCGCCGGGGTCGCCACGGTGGGTGTAGACGACCCGCACCCCGGCGTCGATCAGGGCCAGGGCGGTGGCCCGGCCGAGTCCGCGGTTGCCACCGGTGATCAGAGCGATTCTGGACATGGTGTTGCCTTTCGACGTCGTGGGCGGGGGTGCTAGCTGACCGCGGCGAGCAGCTGGAGCTTCTCGTAGCTCGGCGAACCGGGCGCCGCGGTGAAGACGAGCAGGACCTGTTCCTGCTCGGGGTCGTGGAGGTTCTGGCACCACAGTTCGAGCTCGCCGAGCTGCGGGTGGACCAGGGTCTTGCGGTCGACGTGGGTGAGCCCGACCTCGTGCTCGTCCCAGATCGCGGCGAACTCGCGGCTGACCGCGAGCAGCGCGTTCACGATCTCGGCGGCCCGCCCCCGCGGATCGGCCGCGTAGACCCGACGCAGGTTCGAGGTGAAGTAGCGGGCGTGCTTCGGATAGTCCCGCTCGGGGTAGACGCGGCGGCTCTCCGGGTCGGTGAACCAGCGGTAGACCGTCGACCGGGCCAGCCCGGTGTACCGGGTCTCGTCGCCGAACAGGGCTACCGCCATGGCGGTCTGGCGCAGCGTCTCGCCGTACCGCGACAGGATCATGGCCGGGGTGTCGCCGAGCCGGTCGAGGATCCGCATCATCCCCGGGCTGATGTGGTCGTCGCGCAGCGACCGCCGCGGAGCCGGATGCCCGCCCAACTGGAACAGGTGGTCCCGCTCCGCCAGGCTCAAATGCATGGCCCGGGCCAGCGCGGCGAGCATCTGGTCGGACGGCAGCGGGCCACGCTGCTGCTCGATCCGGCCGTAGTAGTCGGCCGACATGCCGGCCAGCGCCGCGACCTCCTCCCGTCGCAGCCCGCCGGTGCGGCGGCGCGGCCCGCGTGGCAGCCCGACGTCCTCGGGTTGCAGCGCCTCGCGCCGGGTCCGGAGGAAATGGGCTAGTTGTTCCCGATCCATGGATCAAGTCTGTCGCGTTTCCGCCCCCGGATGAAGGACGTCCTCATCCAGGGATTCCCGATCCGGGGACAGCAGCGTTTGACGTGGCCTGTCACCCTGTGGACCGCTACGCAGGAACTTTCGGGGGACGGTCGGCTCATGGGGAATGGATTCGTCGAGGCCGCGCTGAGCTTCCCGACAGTTCTCCTGACTCCTCTGCTGGTTCTCGTCGTCGGCTACTGGATCGTGGTGATCGCCGGGGGCGCCGATCCGGAGGCCGGTGACGGGCACGGCGCGCCGCTCGGCGTGCCGGCGCCGGTCTTCGTCTCGCTGCTGGTGGCGCTCGCCTGGTTCGGCACCCTGGCCGGCAGCCAGTGGCACGCCGGGTTCCCGCTCTGGGCGGTCCCGCTCGCCGCTCTGCTCGCCGCGGCGGTCCTCACCCGCCTGATCGCGATCCCGCTGAGCCGGCTGCTGCCCACCGGGGCGGATGCCTCGCGCGCCGACTTCGTGGGCCTGACCTGCGTGATCCGCACCGGGCGGGTGACCGGGACCTTCGGCCAGGCCGAGGTGCACGCGCCGGACGGCTCCTCGGCGATCGTCCAGGTCCGTCAGGCCGGCGAGGACGCCCTGACCGCCGGCACCGTGGCCCTCATCTACGACGTCGACTCCGAAGGCGAGTTCTTCTGGGTCGTCCCCGCCGACATCGCCAGGAAAGGCCTTTGATGGACGTTGTCTCCACCGGATTCGGTGTGCTTGTCGCCGTCGTCGTACTCATCGCCATCGGCGTGCTCTTCTTCCTCAGCCGGATGTTCCGGAAAGTGGAACAGGGAAAGGCGCTGATCGTCTCCAAGGTGCGCCGCGTCGACGTGACGTTCACCGGCGCGGTGGTGCTTCCCGTTCTGCACAAGGCCGAGGTGATGGACATCTCGGTGAAGACCATCGAGATCTCCCGTACCGGCCGGGAGGGCCTGATCTGCCGGGACAACATCCGCGCCGACATCCGGATCACGTTCTTCGTCCGGGTCAACAAGACCACCGAAGACGTGATCAAGGTGGCCCAGGCCATCGGCACCAGCCGGGCCAGCAACGAGGCGACGCTGCAGGAGCTGTTCAACGCGAAGTTCTCGGAGGCGCTGAAGACCGTCGGCAAGCAGCTCGACTTCGTCGACCTCTACACCAAGCGCAACGACTTCCGGGACCAGATCATCGAGGTGATCGGCACCGATCTGAACGGGTACAGCCTGGAGGACGCGGCCATCGACTTCCTCGAACAGACCCCGGTGAGCTCGCTGGACCCGAAGAACATCCTGGACGCCCAGGGCATCCGGAAGATCACCGAGCTGACCGCGATCGAGGCGGTGCGCACCAACGACTTCCGGCGCAACGAGGAGAAGGAGATCACCCGGCAGGACGTGGACGCCCGGGAGACGATCCTGGAGCTGGAACGCCGCAAGGCGGACGCGGAGATCAAGCAGCGCCGGGAGATCGAGACCATCCGGGCCCGCGAGGAGGCCGAGATCGCGCTGGCCCGGGCCGAGGAGTCGCTGCGCGCCGAGGCCGCGCGGCTGCGCACCGAGCAGCAGCTGGGCGTGCAGGCGGAGAACAAGAACCGGGAGATCGCGGTCGCCGAGAAGAACCGGGAGCGGGTCATCGCGATCGAGACGGAGCGCATCGAGAAGGACCGGATGCTCGAGGTGATCGGCCGCGAGCGGGAGACCGAGCTGTCCACGATCGCCAAGGACAAGGAGGTCGAGACCGAGAAGCGGTCGATGGCCGAGGTGATCCGGGAGCGCATCGCGGTCGAGAGGACGGTCGCCGAGCAGGAGGAGAACATCAAGCGCCTGCGCACCGTCGAGGAGGCCGAACGGACCCGCCAGGCGGTGGTCATCCAGGCCGAGGCCGAGGCGCAGGAGGCCCTCGTCAAGGACATCAAGGCGGCCGAGGCGGCCGAGGCCGCGGCCAAGTTCAAGGCCCGCGAGCAGCTGTTGCTGGCCGAGGCCCGGCAGCAGGCAGCCGAGCTGGACGCCCGCGCCAAGATCCGGCTGGCCGAGGGCCAGCAGGCCGAGGCGGCCGCGGCCGGCCTGGCCGACGTCCAGGTCCGCGAACGCAACGCCGAGGTGATCGAGAAGACCGGGCGCGCCGAGGCCGAGGTGATCGAGAGGACCGGACTGGCCGAGGCCTCCGTCGAGCGGCAGAAGGCGCTGGTAGCCGCCGAGTCGATCAAGGAGAAGCTGAAGGGCGAGGCCGAGGGCCTGGAGCAGAAGGCCGCCGCGATGGCCACGCTCGACGAGGTCACCCGGGCGCACGAGGAGTACCGCCTGCGGCTGGAGATGGAGAAGGAGATCCGGCTGGCCGGCATCAACGTGCACAAGGAGATCGCCGAGGCGCAGGCCATGGTGGTCGCGGCCGGCCTGGAGAAGGCGGACATCGACATCGTCGGCGGTGACTCGGTCTTCTTCGACAAGCTGGTCGGCTCGATCACGCTGGGCAAGAGCATCGACGGGTTCGTCGAGCACAGCGCGGTGGTGCGGGGCGTCGGCGCGCGGTACCTCGACGGCGACGGCGACCTCGCCGAGGACCTGCGGAAGGTGGTGGGCGCGGTGTCGACCGCGGACGTGGCCAACCTGAGCGTGGCCGCGGCGGTGGCGAACCAGCTCAAGAAGGACCAGCCTGAGTGACCGGGCCGAACATCGACGCCGGCACCTACGAGGTGCTCCGGGCCCGGCTCGGCGCCACGTCCCGTGAGCTGGCCGAGCGGGCCGAGACCCTGAACGGGCGCCGGATCGGGGTCTTCGGCGCCCAGCAGACCCGGCTGCTGGGCGCCGAGCGGATCCGCACCGGCAACAACTGCGTGCCCGCCGACGTGGCGCCGGCCGGGGAGGCGCTGCTCTTCGGCGCCAACACGTTCCTCGGGATGAAGGCCGAGACCTCGGTGGAGGACGTGTTCACCGTGCTGGACCGGCAGTTCCAGCCGGTCCAGCAGCCCGGGTTGCTGGACGACCCGGAGTTCCGGCGGGACTTCGCCGAGCTGTACCGGTATTACCGACAGACGCGGCTGCGGCAGCTGCGCCGGGTCGAGGGGCTGCTGCTGGCGGTCTTCCAGACCGGGGCGCGGGCCGACGACCTGAGGGTGCTGCGCTGGCGGGTCGGCCCGGACCAGACGGTGACGTACCAGGACGCGCGGGGCGAGAAGGACCACGTGCTCCCGCCCACCCACGACTTCACCTGGACGCCTACCACCCGCGAGCAGCACGTGCTCGGCCGGCACCCGCACGTCTCGATCGAGGACGAGGTGTTCGTCGAGGCGGTCGGCGGCACGCTGACGGTCAAGGTGGAGAACAACACCGAGGACGGCGAGGGCGTCTACTCCGAGCCCGTCGACGAGCCGCTGCAGAGCCTGGCGGACGCCGAGATCTCGTACGCCCGGGTCGGGCCCCTGATCCTGCTGCGGGTCCTGCCGTACCAGGAGACCGTGCACCGCCACCTGGTGTTCAACACCCGCACCCGGGACGTCCGGCGCCTGGACGGCATCGGGCAGGCGTGCCGGCGGCTGCCGGAGGAGCAGGGCGTCATCTTCCCCGGCGGGTACTACCTGGCCACCGGGGCGGCGAAGACGTTCGACCAGGACACCAGCGGGCTGGCGTTCGAGCGGGTGGTCCGGTCGGTGAACGGCGAGGACGTGCTGCACGTCTTCCACGACGCGGAGTCGGGGCGGTACCTGCTGCTGCCGTACAACGTGATCCGCAAGGAGGTGGCGACGCCGATCACCGGGCACGGCTACGCCGTCTTCGACGACGGCACGCTGGTGGTGCTGCGCAGCCCGGACGACGAGCCGGCCCGGGTGCATCCGGTGCAGGTGTGGCAGACGCCGTACGTCTCGGACGCCCACGCCGCAGCCCAGCCGCCCGGAACCGGTCCGCTCGACCGGATCGGCAACGCCGAGCTGGTCCGGGGCATCGCCGACGCGCTGTCGGTGACCCGGATGGTCGACGAGATGTCCGCCGCCGGACCGGTCTTCGAGGCGATCATCGCGGCCTGCACCAGAGCCTTCGACACCTATCACTGGCTGGCTGACCCGGAGCTGGAGAACCTGGCCGAGCCGCTGTCCGAGGTACGGGCCGCGGCCAAGCAGGTGCTCGACGAGTTCGCCTCGGTGCAGGCGCTGACCCGGCAGGCCGCCGAGGCGCTGGCCGAGGCCGAGTCGTCCGCGCAGTCGCTGGTCCGGCGGGCCGGGACGGAGGCGCCGGCGAGCACCGGCGGGTGGGTGAGCCGCCTCGCCGAGCTGCGGCGCGAGCGCGGCAAGCTGGCCGGGCTGCGGGAGATGCGGTACGCGGACGTCGCCCGGCTCGACGAGATCGCCGCGTCGCTGGTCACCGCGACCGACGAGACCGCCAGGCGCGCGGTGGAGTTCCTGCGCCGCCCGGACGCGTTCGCCGACTACCAGACCGGCGTCGAGGAACTGGCCGCGCGGGCCGCCGGCATCGGCACGGTGGCCGGGGCGGACCCGGTCGCCGAGCGGATCTCCGAGCAGTCCGACGGCCTGCGGGTGGTCACCGAGGTGGTCGGCGGTCTGGAGATCGCCGACGCGACCGTGCGGGTGTCCATCCTGGAGCGCATCGGCACGGTGCTCGGCGGTCTCAACCGGGCTCGGGCCACTCTGGACGCGCGGCGGCGGGAGCTGGCCGCGGTCGAGGGCCGCGCCGCGTTCGCCGCCGAGTTCGCGCTGTTCGGCCAGTCGGTGTCGGCCGCGCTGGCCGCCGCGGACACCCCGGAACGCTGCGACGAGCACCTGGCCCGGCTGATGGCGCAGGTCGAGACGCTGGAGGCGCGGTTCGGCGACGTCGACGACTTCGGCGAGCGGCTGGCCGCCAGGCGCGCCGAGGTGTACGAGGCGATCGCCGGCCGCCGCCAGTCGCTGCTCGACGAGCGGGCCCGCCGCGCCGACCGGCTCGCCGGCTCGGCCCGCCGGATCCTGGACGCGGTGCGCCGGCGGATCACCACGCTGGGCGATCCGGACGAGGTGAACACGTACTTCGCCACCGATCCGATGGTGGCCAAGGTCCGCTCGGTCGCCGGCCAGTTGCGCGCGGCCGGCGACCCGGTCCGTGCCGAGGAGCTGGACGGGCAGCTCAAGGCGGCGCGGCAGGAGGCCGGGCGGGCGCTGCGGGACCGGCTCGACCTGTTCGACGACGGCGGGATCCGGCTGGGCCGGCACACGTTCGCGGTCAACGAGCAGCCGATCGACCTGACGCTGGTGCCGCACGACGGCGGGCTGGCGTACGCGATCACCGGCACCGACTACCGCGCGCCGGTCACCGACCCGGACTTCCAGCAGACCCGGCCGTTCTGGGACCAGCCGCTGATCTCCGAGTACCGGCACCTGTACCGGGCGGAGCATCTCGCCGCGGCGGTCCTCGCCGCGGATCCGTCGGCCGCGGCCGCCGCGCAGGTGGACGGGACGCTGCGGGAGCTGGTGCGGCGGGCCGCCGAGCAGAGATACGACGAGGGGTACGAGCGGGGCGTGCACGACGCGGACGCCACGGTGATCCTGGACGCGCTGCTGCGCCTGCACGCCGCCGCCGGCCTGCTGCGCTACCAGCCCCGGGTCCGGGTGGCCGCGCAGTTGTTCTGGGCCTACCGGGCCACCGCCGAACAGCGCCGCTCGTGGCAGCTGCGGGCGGCGTCACTGGTCCGGGCCCGCGCCATGTTCGGCTCGGCCGGCTCCGCGCTGCCGGAGCTGTGCGCCGAACTGACCGCCGCGGCCGGGCCGTCCGCCGACCCCGAGATCGGCGAATACCTCGTCGAGGAGCTGGCCACCCCGGCCGGCTTCGCCACCAGCGCCGGGGCCCGGGCCTTCCTGGACCGCTTCCACCGGGAGCTGGGCGGGGCGCAGGGGCCCGCGGCCCGGCAGTACGCCGACGACCTGCGCGCCCTCGCCGGCGAGCCGGAGGCCCGGCAACAGCTCGTGCACGCCTGGCTCGACGCGTTCCGCCAGGCCAAGCCGACCGCCGGCGACCTGTCCGACATGCTGGAAGCGGTCGGGATCGAGGTGACCGGGACCGAGCTGACCCGCTACGACGTGGCCGCCGCCACCCGCGAGACGGTGTCCGGGCTGCTCGGCGTGCATCCCCGGGTCAAGGACGGGCAGTTGGTGGTCTCGTTGGACGCGCTGCTGTCGAAGGCCCGGCACTTCCGGGAGAAGCGGATGCCCGCGTACCGGGAGTACCAGAAGGAGCGGGCCGCCCTGGCCGCCGCCGAGCGGGACCGGCTGCGGCTGGACGAGTTCAAGCCGCGGGTGATGACCACGTTCGTCCGCAACCGGCTGCTCGACGACGTCTACCTGCCGCTGATCGGCGACAACCTGGCCCGCCAGCTGGGCGCGGCCGGCGACGACAAGCGGACCGACCGCTCCGGCCTGCTGCTGCTGATCTCCCCACCGGGTTACGGCAAGACGACCCTGATGGAGTACGTCGCCGACCGGCTCGGCCTGGTCTTCGTCAAGGTCAACGGGCCGGCGCTGGGACACGGGGTGACCTCGCTGGACCCGGCCGACGCGCCGGACGCCACCGCGCGGCAGGAGGTGGAGAAGATCTCGATGGCGTGCGAGATGGGCAACAACGTGCTGCTCTACCTCGACGACATCCAGCACACCAACCCCGAGCTGCTGCAGAGGTTCATCTCGCTGTGCGACGGGCAGCGCCGGATGGAGGGCGTCTGGAACGGCCGGACCCGGACGTACGACCTGCGGGGCAAACGATTCGCGGTCTGCATGGCGGGCAACCCGTACACCGGGAGCGGGCGCCGTTTCCGGGTGCCGGACATGCTCGCCAACCGGGCCGACGTGTGGAATCTGGGCGACGTGCTGGCCGGCCGGGAGGATCTGTTCGCGCTCTCCTATCTGGAGAACGCGCTCACCGCGAACACCGTGCTGGCGCCACTGGCCGCGCGCGACTCCGCCGACCTGCCGCTGCTGCTGCGGCTGGCCGAGGGCGACGAGAGCGCCCGGGCGGACCGGTTGTCGTACCCGTACTCGGCCGCCGAGCTGGACCAGATCCTGGCCGTGCTGCGGAAGATGAGCCGGGTGCAGCGGGTGGTGCTGCGGGTCAACCAGGCGTACATCGCCTCGGCCGCGCAGGCCGACGCGAGCCGCACCGAGCCGCCGTTCCAGCTCCAGGGGTCCTACCGGAACATGAACAAGCTGGCCGAGCGGATCGTGCCGGCGATGAACGACGACGAGCTGGAGCAGGTGCTCGACGACCACTACCTGGGCGAGGCGCAGACGCTCACCGGCGGCGCCGAGGCCAACCTGCTCAAGCTGGCCGAGATCCGCGGGCGTCTCGACCCGGTCCGGGCCCGGCGGTGGGCCGAGGTGAAGGCCGGGTTCCTGCGCGAGCAGGCGCTCGGTGGGACCGGGGCGGATCCGATGGTCCGGGCGGCCGGCGCGGTGGCCCTGGTCGCCGACCGGATGGCCGGGGTGGAGGCCGCGATCGGACGGCTCACCCGGTAGGCAGCCGGCCGGCCAGCTGCGTCGCCTGGCCGGCCAGCGCGTTGAACCCGGCGTCGCTGATGTCGCCGTCGTCGTGCAGGTCGACCAGTTTCTCAGCGAAGTCCTCGAGACGCCGGGCGGCCGCCTCCTGGTCGTTTCCGCGCAGCGACTCGGAGACCTTGCGGAGCCGCTTCACCAGCGACGTGCCGTCGCCCCGGTCCAGCTCCCGCTTGCGCACCAGCACGCCGATCTCGCGCTGCATCCGGGTCAGCACCGCCCCGGGCGGGACCGTCCGCGTGGCCACCGGCCGGGTGGTGGGCTTGCCGGCCGGCGGCTCGCCGGTCGGCCCGGTGGTCGACTCGGCCAGCGGCTCGATGCTCTGCGTCCGCAGCACCTGGGCCGGGGCGGCGGGAGCGGCCGCCGGGGCCGGGTCGTCGTCCGAGCCGGAGAGTGCCCAGTACCCGATGGAGAGCGCCAGGAAGGCGCCGGCCGAACCGAGCACGATCACGCGGCGGCGGCCGGCCCTGCGGTACTTGTCGTCGGGCTGGGCCGGCACGGTGGGCAGGACGGTCGTCGGCCAGTGCGGCGACGACGGTCGTGGATCTTGCATCTCGGGCACGGCCGACATCATGCCGTCTTCACAGCAGGACCGGCAATTCCTCCAGACCACGCAGCAGCAGGCCGGGACGCCAGCGCAGCTCCGCGGCCGGGACGGCGAGCCGCAGGCCCGGCTGCCGGTCGAGCAGCGCGGTGAACGCGACCTGGGCTTCCAGCCGGGCCAGCGGGGCGCCCAGGCAGTAGTGGATGCCATGCCCGAAGGCGAGGTGGCCGGGGCTCTGCAACCGGTCCAGGCGCAGCAGGTCGGCGTCCGGGAACCGGTCGGAATCCCGGTTCGCGGAGAGCAGCGAGACCACCACGGGCTCGCCGGCCGGGATGGTCACCCCGCCGATCTCCAGCTCCTCGGCGGCGATCCGGAAGGTGGCGGTCTCGACCGGCCCCTCGTACCGCAGGAACTCCTCGATGGCGCTGGGCAGCAGCTCGCGGTCGGCGCGCAGCCGCTCCCACTCGGCGCGGTCGCGCAGCAGCAGGTAAGTGCCGTTGCCGATCAGGTTGACGGTGGTCTCGTGGCCGGCGATGAGCAGCAGGAAGACCATTGAGGAGAGCTCGTCCTCGGTCAGCCGGTCCTCCGCGTCGCGCACCTGGATCAGCCCGGACAGCAGATCCTCGCCGGGGCTGCGGCGGCGCTCGGCGAGCAGGGTGCGGATGTACGCCACCATCGCCTCGATCGCCGGGGCCAGCCGCGGCCCGGCCTGCGAGCCGGCGACCACCGCGTTCGACCAATCGCGGAAGTCGTCGCGGTCCTCGGCCGGGACCCCGAGCAGCTCACAGATGACCTGGATGGGCAGCGGGAAGGCGAACGCGTCGATCAGGTCGGCCCGCTCCTGGCCCCGCACCGCGTCCAGCAGCTCGGCGGCGATCTGCTCGATCCGCGGGCGCAGCGCCTCGATCCGGCGGGCGGTGAACGCGGCCGAGACCAGGCGGCGCAGGCGGGTGTGGTCCGGCGGGTCGTAGGCGAGCATGTGCCGGGAGATCGCGGCGCTGGCGGCCGGAGAGATCGGGGCGGCGCCGGCCGTGCGGGACCCGCCCTCGGACTGGCCGGACATCGGGGTGGAGGTCTTCGACAGTCGCGGGTCGGTGAGCGCGCGGCGGGCGTCCTCGTAACGGGTGATCACCCAGGCGTGCGTCCCGCTGGGCAGTTTGGCCCGGCGGACCGGGCCGCAGCTGCGCCAGTCCGCGTACGACGGGTGCGGGTCGGCCTGGAACGCCGGGTCGCCCAGGTCGACGATTTCCTGTGTCATGGTTCCTCCCCCGAATGCCGGAATCGACTACTGACAATACCGGCATCCGAAGGGACAGAACGGTCAGAACGGCCAGCCAGCCCGTTGTCCGCCCTCGAGCAGCGGAATCATCCGAAACGTCGCGTCGGTGAGCCCGCCGAACTCCACCCGGCCCGGCCGGCCCGCGTCGAACGCGGTCCTCCGGTACCCGCCCAGGTTGAACCCGTACAGCGGGGTGCGGGCCGGCACCACAGCCGTCACGTCGCCACCGTCGTGCGGGGCGAACGTCTGCATGTCCGAGATGATCACCACCCGGTCGTGGCCGCGCAGCGTGGCCCGCACCGACTCGGCGATCCGGGTGCCGTGCCCGACCTCGCCGACCCGCCGCACGAACCGGTCCACCTCACGGATCACCGAGGCGCCCGGGCGCACCTCGTGCCGGAACACGCCGTCGGCGAAGCCGTGCAGGTCGACCCGCTCGCCGCGGGCGGCCAGCGCGACGCCGAAGACCGCGGCCGCCTTCACCGGGCTCATCGCCGACCTCCGGGAGAAGCCGCCGGACGACATCGACGCCGACGTGTCGACGAGGATCAGTGACCGCCCGGGCAGCGCCGGCAGGTTGCCGAGCGACAGCTGCAACGCCTTGTCCAGGGCGGCGCCCCAGCGCGGCGACGGAGCCTGCTCGTAGGCGGCGAGGAACCGGTACGGGAACTGCCGCGAGCGGGCCACCTCGGCCGGGTCGGCCAGCCGCGCGCAGACCCGGCCGGCGACGTCGTCACCGACCCCCGCCTCGTCGAAGTTGCGCAGGTTGCGCAGTATCGCCATGTACCCCATCGACGGGATCAGGGCCGTCCACAGCCGGGCCCGGTCGACCTCCGGGCCGGCCAACGAGAGCGCGTCCTCCCAGGTCATCCCGGCCCGGTCGAGCGCCTCCGGATCGAGCAACGCGCCCGGGTCCCCGGCCGCCCGGTCGCGCAGAGCGGCGTTGGCGGCCAGCATGCGCAGCGCGGCCGGCGGGGTGGCCCCGCGGCCGTGACGGCGGTCCAGGGCGTGCTGGAAGAGGGCGCCCTGCCAGGGCTTGCCGGCCGCCGGGGCGGGGTGGGTGAGGTCCAGGACGTCGCCGAAGCGGACGGCGTGCGCGGCCGTGTCGTACTTCAGCAGGGCACGCTCGGTGTAGAGCCGCGTGGCCGCGTCGGCGATGCCGCGCTTGACCGGCTTCGGGAGGCTGCGGCCGTACGTCGAGATCCAATAAGCAAGAGCCTCCCCGGGCTCGTCGGCGCGCTGCAGAACGGCCCGGACCACCGCGCGACCGCCGGCCGTGCCGGCGTCACGCATCGCCTTGGCCGCCTCCAGCGCGCCGGCCAGCGAGGCGGAGCGCAGGTTCGCGTCGGTGCGCAGCCAGCCCAGGAAGCGCGTCGTCCACTCCGGATCGTCGACGGCCACCTTCCGCACCAGCGCGGCGAACCGCTGGTCCCGGCCCTCGGCGCCCTCGTAGAACGTCTTCTCGCCGACGAAGTTCGCCACGGCCAGCAGGAACAGCTCGCTCTTGGTGTCGTGCGCGTAGCCGGCGCCGCCGCCGTGGGTGCGGCCGGAAGGGGTCGCCTCGGCGGTGATCGGTCCTCGGGTCCTGGTTCGAAGAACGTTGAACTTGCTCATGGCGGCTCCTTCCCATCAATCCGGGATTTTTCGGGTACGGCGTCGTCAGCGGGATGCCCGAGATCGAAATCGACATCGGTACATAAGGCGCTCTGCCCATTGAGCTACGGCGGCCCTGGCCACCGACGGGACTCGAACCCGCAACCACCCCGTCATCAGCGGAAGTAACCGAGGCCTGCGCACCGGGCACCCCGCTGACGACGCCTCCCCGAGATCGAAGCGGCGGCCGGGTTTGCCCGCCGTCCGGGCGACGCCCGCACACGACGGGCGAGAGAATCGAACTCTGAAGTAACCGTCCACCTGCGCACCGGGGAGGTGCTGGGGAAGAACCTACGAGCCGCCGGGCGGGGCCGGCAACGCATTAAATCTCCACCCGTGGGTTGCCGCACCCGGGCAGGGGCAGCTCGATCCGCGGGAGCGGGACCGGCTGCCGGCCGCGTCGGCGGGCGGGTTGCCGGCGCCCACGGTGGAGCGCCGGACGGGCCGACCGCCCGGCAGGCCCGGTCGTTCGGACCGACCGCCGCGGGACCGTCCACCGGAGTGACCGTGAAGCCGCTGGTGAACCGGCTGTGCGCGGAGGGCCGGGGCGCGGGTCGTGCGGTACACCTACCAGCACGGCCCAGCGCCTGGGACCGCCCGGCCCGGGGCCGGCCGCCGCGCCGGAACCGCCGGGCGAACAGGGTGGGCGAGTCAGCCGTCGCGGCGGGACGAACGTGGCGGGCGGACCGGGAGGCGCCGGCGGCGCAACGCCGGGCGCAAGGGGCGATCCGACGAGGAGAAATCACAATCGGTGACCGCTACGATACGAGGGTGTAGTGGGTCTACGCTGGCCAAGGCGATGATCCCCTTCCGGAGTGGCTCTCGGGCGTCCACTATGCGTCACGACCGTCGGAAGAGGACCGCCGCTTGAGGTTCTTTTAAAGATCATCTCAGTAACGGCTAACCTCCTGAGGCCACCATTTCGAACGGATCACTCCATACCCGCGCGAGTCGGCCGCACTCCCCAGCGACCCCGCCGCGCCGATCCCGCGGGAGGTGACGCCCGGGCCCGTACGGCTAGAAGCCGTTGCCGTGGGGCCTGCTGCCGAAGGGCGGCGCGTCGGATCTGGTGATCACCGGGTAGAGGCTGGACTGGACCTGCCAGGACGGCTCGGGACGGGGCGCGGCCAGGGTGCGGGCCAGCGACTGCAGCACGTCCTGCAACGCCCGGTGCAGCTGTGGATCGGTGACCAGCCCCTGTTCGTCGACCGCGCGCAGGTCCAGCGGGATCCGCACGCAGGCGGCCCGCAGCAGACGCGCGCCGCCGTGCCCGAGCACCGACTCCAGGCCGGCCCGGGCGCCCTCGTCCCGCCCCGGCGTGACCACCGACAGCCAGGCCGCCGCCTTGCCGTTCAGCACACCGCCGTCGATCAGCCACTCCAGCAGGTTCTTCAGGCTGCCGGGCAGGGATCCGGCGTACTCCGGGGTGCTGAACAGCAGCGCGTCCGCCTCGGCCACCTGGCGGCGCAGGTCGCTGACCGATTCCGGCGGCGCCGGGTCGCCGGGCACGAACGCCGGCAGCGTGGCCAGCCCGGCGTAGATCCGGGCCTCGACCCCGTCCGGCGCGAGCCGGGCCGCGGTGCGCAGGGCGGCGGTGTGCAGCGAGCCCTCCCGGGTGCTGCCGGAGATCAGCAGGACGCAGGTCATGGCGGAGACGATACGGCGTCGCGGCGAGCCGCCGCTCACAGCGAACTGTCAGATCTTCGGCGGACAGGCGGTACGTTCGCCGGATCGTTCACTCGGTGAGGCTTGCGCCTCGTGAAGCGCCGCCCGCACCGCCTGATCCTGACCCTGCTGCTCCTGCTCACCACCTCGTGCTCGGCCCCGCGGCCGGCGCCGGAGCCGGCGCTGCCCGCCGCACGGATCCGGGTCGACCAGGTCGGCTGGACCACCGGCGAGACCAAGATCGCGATGCTGCTCGCCCCGGACGACGCGGCCGGCGCCCGGGCGACAGTGGTGGACCAGCGCGGCAATCCGGTGCTCATGGTCATCGCCGGAGCCAGCCGGGGCGCCTGGAACGCGCGCTATCGCGCGGTCAACCCCCTGGATCTCACGGACCTGCGGACTCCGGGGACCTATCGGGTACGGCTCGATGACCGTTTCAGCGCACAGTCGCCGCAGTTCCGGATCGGCGACGGCGGCACGCTGTACGCGCCGCTGCTGGCCGACTCGGTGCGGTACTTCCAGTCTCACCGGGACGGCGCCGACCAGGTGGACGTGCAGCGGCGCCCGGCGCACGCGGACGACCGGGCGGCCACCGTCTACCGCACGCCCGACCACGACGACGCCCCGCTGGAGGCCACCGGCGCCCGGATCGACGCCGAGGGCGGCTGGTACGACGCCGGCGACTACCTCAAGTTCACCCACACCACGGCGTACGCGCTGGTCGTCATGCAGCTCGTGCAGCGCGACGGCGGCGCGTCCCGGCCGGCCACGCTGGCCGCCGAGATCCGGCACGGCCTGGACTGGCTGACCCGCATGTACACCGACGGCGTGCTCTACACCCAGGTCGGCGTCGGCGGCAACGACGAGTACCTGGGCGACCACGACGCCTGGCGGCTGCCGCAGGACGACGACGAGCTGGACGTCGGGCCCGGCGACAGGCGTTACTTCCAGCGCTACCGGCCGGTGTTCCGGGCCGCCGAGCCCGGCGATCCGATCAGTCCGAACCTGGCCGGCCGGGTGGCCGCCGCGTTCGCGCTCGGCGCCCAGCTCGACGCGGGCACCGACCAGGCGCGGGCCCGGTCGCTGCTGGAAACCGCAGCGACGCTGTTCGCGCAGGCCGACACGAGCGCCGGGGACGACCTGGTGACCACCGTGCCGCGGGACTTCTACCCGGAGGAGAGCTTCGCCGACGACCTGGCGCTGGGCGCCGCCGAGCTGGCGCTGGCCGGGAAGGCGCTCGGCGACCGGCGCGCCGCCGAATGGACCGGGCAGGCGCAACGCTGGGCGGACGAGACCGGCGGCGGGGACGACGGATTGACGGTGTACGACGTCGACGCGCTCGCCGACGCCGAGGTGTACCGCCTCGCGCCGGTCGGCTCGCTCGCCACCGACCTGCGCGGGCGCCTGGATCAGGCGGTGCGGGCGGCGTCGGCCGACCCTATGGGCGCGGCGTCCGGCAGCGGCGGGGCGGACTACGCGGCGCGGCAGCTGGGCTGGGCCGCGACCGCGGCGCTCTATCAGCGGATGACCGGAGATGATCAGTACGCGGCGTTCGGCTCCGCCCAGCGCGCGGTCGCCCTCGGCGCGAACGGCTGGGGCCTGTCCATGGTGATCGGCGCCGGGGACGTCTACCCGGCCTGCCCGCACGACCAGATCGGCACCCTGACCGGCACGCCGGTGACCGGGGCCGTGGTGAACGGCCCGAACACCGCCGGGCGGGTCGAGTCGCTGGAGGACGAGGCGCCCGGGTCGCTCTGCTCGCGGCGGTCCTATGCGGAGTTCGACCGGGACGACGCGCAGTACACGGACGACATGCGGGTCTCCGCGACGAACGAGCCCTCACTGGACTTCACGGCTACCGGGATGCTGGCCTTCGCCCTCACCGCAGCGGCTTGAAGCGATCACCGTGAGTGAACATACGTTGATCTTCCCGTTGTTGCCCCTTCCCTGCTCATCGGCGGTACGTGCCACTGTGGCCGGTCAGGTGAACTGATTACCGACCGTAGGCGTATTCCGCGACGAGTCACATCGGGCAGGAGGCCGGAACGGTGGCGGCCGGACCACCTCCCGCCCGATGCGGCCGGAATTCTACGACGATCGGGAGCGTGATCCGCAATGGCGCAAGCAGACCTCACCGTGGAGATCGACGGGCGCGGTGAGCCCGCCCGGACGGTCCAGTACACCGCGGCGATGTGCGGCGAGACCCTGGCCGGCGCGGCCTGGCTGGCCCGGCACGACGCCGAGTGCGAGGACTACTGCAGCCGGGTGGCGGTGGTCTGCCTGAACCCGCTGGACCGCGTCCTGACCGACCACTGAAACGCCGAAGGGCCCCGATCTCTCGGGGCCCTTCGAGGTGTTGTGCGCCGCGTAGGACTTGAACCTACAACCCGCGGATTAAGAGTCCGCTGCTCTGCCAATTGAGCTAGCAGCGCCCGCCAACGAGGGAGAACGTTAGCACACCCACGAGGCGGCCCTTCCCCGGGAGGGTCGGTCCCGGGAGCGTGGCACGCAGCACTCCCCGTACTTCGCGCCGGAGCCGCACCAGCACGGCGAACCCGCACGCCTCGAGCGCCTCACCGAGCCACCCCGGCGCCATCGGATCTCGCAGCAGCTCGGGCCGCACCGCCTCGAACCCCTCGCGCCCCTCCTCCTCCTCGCGCCCCGCCTTGATCGGAGGCCGCGACCAGCTCGGCGACGGCCGCGGACCGGCCCTCCGCGCTCCCGACCCGGGCGGCGACGGCCTCGAGGTCGGCCATGGTGATCACAGCGTCGGTAGGCACGCGACAGCCCAACCCCGGCCGGGAACGACGAAGGCCACGACACGTGTGGTGTCGTGGCCTCGGCCGGTTCGGTGCGCCGCGTAGGACTTGAACCTACAACCCGCTGATTAAGAGTCAGCTGCTCTGCCAATTGAGCTAGCGGCGCCTGGCTACGGGAAAAACCGTAGCACGGCCTCGGAAGATCTTCGAAATCGCCTGGTTCCCTCCGGGAGGGGGACCCGCGATTTGCCTCCATGGGTCAGTATGTCTGCGCCGAGAACTCAAGAACGGGGCCCCGACGATGGTTGACCTCCGCCGCTCTGTGGCGGCACTGCTCGCACTCGCGGTGACCGTGCCGCTGGCCGGCTGCGGCGACGACGAGAAGCCCGCCTTCGGCGACCCGGCCGTGGTCGCGAGCGCCGCTCCGGGCTCCTCCGCCGCGCCCGGGGCCTCCGCGGTCCCGGAGAGCACCACCGTGGCCGCGCCCGCGACGCTGAGCGTCACACCGGCCGCCGGCAAGAAGAACGTGCCGGTCAGCACGGAGATCGGGCTGGAGGTGAGCAACGGCGAGGTGTCCTCGGTCAAGCTCACCGACGCGAAGGGCAAGGTCGTCCCCGGCGACTTCCGCGAGGACCGCACGTCCTGGGTGCCGGCCAAGCCGCTGGCGATCAAGCAGACCTATCGCGCCGAGGTGACCGCGACCGGCGCCGACGGCTCCACCACCACGCAGAGGACCAGCTTCACCACCATGGGCGCCCCCGGCAGGCGGACCGGCACCGGGCTCTACCTCTTCGACAAGCAGACGTACGGCGTGGCCATGCCGGTCGTCGTCGAGTTCAACCCGGGCATCAAGAAGGCCGATCGCGCCGCCGTGCAGAAGCGGATGTTCGTCACCACCTCGCCGTCCCAGCCGGGCACCTGGTCCTGGACGTCGAGCGGCACCCAGGCGTACTACCGCGCCCCGCAGTACTGGAAGACCGGGACGAAGATCACCGTGCGGATCGCGGTCGGCGGCCTGCCCACCGGCAAGGGGTTCTACGGCGACAAGGACCGCTCGGCCACCTCGAAGATCGGGCGCGACCTCCAGATGAAGGTGGACAACAAGAGCAAGAAGATGACAGTGGTGCAGGACGGCAAGGTGATCAAGACGATGCCGGTGAGCCTCGGCAAGAAGAGCACCCCGTCGTCCAGCGGCACGATGGTGGTCATGCAGAAGATGGCGCAGACCGTCTTCGACACCACCGACACCGACGGCGCGAGCGGTTACCGCACCAATATCCAGTACGCGCAGCGACTGACCTGGAGCGGCCAGTACATTCACTCCGCTCCGTGGTCCACCGGGTCACAGGGCCGCGCGAACGTGTCCCACGGATGTGTCAATGTCTCGCCGTCGAACGCGGCCTGGCTGTTCAACAAGACACTGGTCGGCGACCCGGTCACGGTGAAGGGCACCGAGGACGAGCTCGATTACGGCAACGGCTGGACGCCATGGGACGTGAGCTGGGAGAAGTTCGCCGCCGGCAGTGCTCTGCCGGTGCCCGCCGGACTCGGCTGAACGGCACCCGGGGACCATCCCGGTCGGTGTTCGCCCGTCCGTGCCGACCGGGCGTGAGTGACGTGCGCGGCACGAATCCGGGATTGGTCAACTGACGTTTTTGGAGCAGTATGGGCGCCGGGGAGAAACGACGCCGTGAGGGGACCATGGACATGGATCGAGTTCGGTCGGCGGTGCTGAGCCGGCCGGCCGGCAGCGGCCGCCGCCGCTTGCGCGCGACGTTTGTCGCGTTGCTGGCGGGCAGCCTGCTGTTCACGGCCGCGTGCAGCGACAAATCGCCGAGCTGGCAGGGCGGGAGCGGCAGCGGCAGCGGTGGCGACAGCGCCGCGGGCACCGCCGAGTCGGCCGCCCCGTCGCCCACGCCGACGCTGAGCACCGTCGCGGTCACCTCGCCGAAGTCGGCGGCGACCGGCGTCGAGGCCTGGTCGGACGTGAAGTACACCAGCGAGGACCCGGAGAACACCACGGTCAAGGTGACCGACTCCCAGGGCAACGAGGTGAAGGGCACAGTCGACAAGGACGCCCGCGTCTGGCGCCCGAGTCAGTCGATGACCTGGGGCACCAAGTACACCGTGACCGTCAGCACCCCGGCGGCCGAGGGCAAGAGCAACGAGACCACCAGCGACTTCACGGTGATGACGAAGCCGGCGAACCTGGTGCGCGTCACCAGCTTCCTCGGCGACGGCCAGACCGTGGGCGTCGGCATGCCGCTGATCATCAAGTTCGGCCGCGCGATCCCGGAGAAGTACCGGGCCGAGGTGGAGCGCCGGATGGCCGTCACCGCCACCCCCGCGCAGGCGGGCACCTGGGGCTGGATCAGCTCCACCGAGGTGCACTTCCGGCCCAAGACGTACTGGAAGGCCAATTCGAAGGTCTTCTACAAGGTGCAGCTCAAGGGCGTGAAGATGGGTGACGGGTGGTACGGCCGCTCGGACCTCACCGTCGACCTGAAGATCGGCCGCTCGCTGATCATGACGGTTTCCAACAAGACCAAGCAGATGACTGTCAAGCGGGACGGCAAGGTCGTCAAGACGCTTCCGGTCAGTCTCGGCAAGAAGGGCACCCCGTCGTCCAGCGGCACCATGGTGGTGATCGAGAAGAAGGAGCACACCGTCTTCGACACCACCGACACCGACCCGGAGAACGGCTACAAGACGAACATCGACTACGCCCAGCGGATCACCTGGAGCGGCCAGTTCATCCACGCCGCCCCGTGGTCGGAGGGCCAGCAGGGCCGGAACAACGTCTCCCACGGCTGTGTCAACGTCTCCGAGGCGATGGGCGCGTGGCTGTTCAAGCAGACCATGATGGGTGACGTGATCACGGTGTCCGGCACCGAGGAGAAGCTGAAGAACGGCAACGGCTGGACGGACTGGAACATCAGCTACGACCAGTTCAAGAAGAGCAGCGCCCTGTCCTGACGCTCGTCTCATCCCCGCTCGGCGCGGGCTCGGTCCTCGGTGGCCGGGCCCGCGTTCTGGTTTCCGGACCCGGGAAGATCGTGCGGCCGGCTCGGCTTCTCCGCTCGCGGGAAGATCGTGTAGCTGAACGAGATGATGAAGTCGATCACCAGGACCACGGTCCACGGGGCCATCACCCGCCAGAGCCCGGCCGCCTCGGTGACGCCGCCGGCCAGTGGCGTGAAGGCGGCGAGCAGGGCGGCGGCCACGGCGTACGCCAGCAGGTGCCGCGACCACTGCCGGCGCTCGCGGGCGGCGTGGGCCCGGCCGGCCCGCGGCGGCACGACCGGCGGCGGGCCGCCGGCGAACCGGTGGGCGAAGCGGACGTCCGCCCAGCGGACCAGATCGTGGCCGAAGGCCACCGTGACACCGAGGTAGACGGCGGCCAGGCCGTGCGCCAGATCCGCGGCGCCGCCGCGACGCAGGTCGATCGCGGCCGCCGCGAGCAGCACGACGTCCAGCAGCGGAGCGCCGAGCAACAGGACCGCGCCGGCCCGCCGGCGCCGCATCGGATATCGCGCCACCAGCCCGGCCAGCAGGAACACCCAGAAGCCGATCTCACACGCGACGATCAGTGCGACCATCGTCGACCCTCCCCGTTTTCGCACGACTGTGTTTTCACGTTTATAACACGGTCGTGCCATGATGGCCGGGTGCCGAAGATCGTCGACCATGACCAGCGCCGCCGCGAACTCGCCGGCGCCGTGCAGCGGGTGATCGCCCGGGACGGGGTGGCCGAGGTGTCGATCCGCACCGTGGCGGCCGAGTCGGGCTGGTCGTCCGGGGCGCTGCGGCACTACTTCGCGACCCGGGACGAGCTGCTGGCGTTCGCCTGTGAACAGGTGATCGAGCAGGTCACGGCACGGATCGCGGAAATGCCCGCGGACGGGCCGGTCCGCGAAGTGGCACGGCGCGCGCTGCTGGAGACCATGCCGGTGGACCCGGCGCGGCACACCGAGTCGGCGATCGCGTTCGGCTTCCTCGCGCTGGGGCTCGGCGATCCGGCGCTGGCCCGGGTCCAGCGGCTGCACTTCAGCAGCATGTTCGAGCTCTGCGTACGGGTTTCCGGCGCGCTGACGCCGGATCTCGACGAGCCCGGACGGCGGGCGGCGGGCCGCCGGCTGCACGCGGTGGTGGACGGGCTCACCGTGCACGTGCTGGCCGGGCATCTGACCGCCGCCGAGATGGTGGCGGAGCTGGACGCTTTTCTGGGATCGCTGCCCTAGTTTGAGGGCATGTCAGTTTCCGCGCGCTTTGTCGTGCTCGGGACGGTTGTCGCGCTCGCCGGCTGCGGCGGCGACAAACCGTCAGTGGTGTCCACACCCCCTTCGGCGTCCGTCGGCTCCGCGTGGCCCGCACCCAGGCCGCTCGCCTCCGCGCCGGCGGCCGACAACCCGCCCGGACTGCTCACCTGCCGGCAACTGGCCGTGGCGGTGCGGGACGCGTCGCTGATGGAACCGGGCGTGATCCAGGGCATCCTGGCCGCCAGCAAGACAGCCGACGCGCCGGTCGCGGACGCGGCGAGGGCCCTGGGTGAGGCGTACGAGCAGGCGTTGACCTCACACGGCACGCAGAGTGAGCCGGATGCGGTGGCGGCGGTCAGCGCGGCGGCGGCTGACATGTCGCAGGTCTGCGCGGACAGCGGCTTGGACTCGGCCAACTGAGCCGGATGGGCTTCCGGTGCGCGGGCGATCCGGTCGTGGGGTTCGCCGGGCGGATATCTGGTCTTGCCGAGCCATCCGCGCCCGCCAGGTCGTCGGTGAAGTCAGGTGATCACCCCGCCGGTGGTCCCCGGGGCCGGAAAGGTTGCGCGCTCGCCCGAGAATTTCGAGAGGGCGGGGCGTGGCTGCACGACCGCTGCCACGCGGGAAAAGATGATTGAGAAGTACGAAAAGGCCCGGTCCGAAGACCGAGCCTTTCGTTACATGGGGTGATCGACGGGACTCGAACCCGCGACCCCCTGGACCACAACCAGGTGCTCTACCAACTGAGCTACGACCACCATGTTCACATCACCGCTCGCACGGAGAAGGCCTTCCCCGTGGTGCCGACCAATCATAGCCGTACGCCCGGGGCCGCCGTCGAGCGGGTTACGCCGGCCGGGTCAGAGCTCGGCGGCGACCGCCTTGGCCGCGTCCACGTCGGGACCGGGCTGCGGGACGAAGATCGTGCGGCGGTAGTACTCCAGCTCGCGGATGCTCTCCTTGATGTCGGCGAGCGCGCGGTGCGAAAGGCCCTTGGCCGGCTGACCGAAATAGACCCGCGGGTACCACCGGCGGCACAGCTCCTTGATCGACGAGACGTCGATCATGCGGTAGTGCAGGTGGGCGTCGAGCGCCGGCATGTCCCGGGCCAGGAAGCCCCGGTCGGTCGCGATGGAGTTGCCGCACAGGGGCGCGGTCCGCGGAAGGGGGACATGCTCCTTGACGTACGCCAGGATGACCTCCTCGGCCTCGCTCATGGTGAGCGCGGAGCGGCGCACCTCCTCGGTCAGCCCGGACTTCGCGTGCATGTCGCGCACCACCGGCGGCATCGCGTCGAGCGCCGCGTCGTCGGCGTGAATGACCAGGTCGACACCTTCGCCGAGAACGTTGAGTTCGGGATCGGTGACCAGCGCCGCGACCTCGATGAGCTTGTCCTTGCCCAGGTCGAGACCGGTCATCTCACAGTCGATCCACACCAGAAGATCCGCCACCCGGACAGCGTACGCCGCGACCAGCGCCATTGTTCGACGCGAGTGTCACCCCAGCGAACCTTCGCGTTGTTTGTCCGCTTTAGGGGGTCGACTTCCCTGTTGGCCGGTTGACGAGGTAAAGTGCACTTAACGGACGAAGCCCCCCTTCGGTTACTCCGTTTCCCCCGGTAAAAGGGGCCCTCCGCGTCGGCAGCGCGGGGGGCCCCTTCGGTGTTGCGCCATCCCGACGAGCGCACTCCGGGCCCGGCGACTGAGAATTCCGGCCGTACGTTCCGGATCCCGGCGCGCGGTTGTCACTTCCGGACCACCGTGGCTTCGGTTGGTTCCGCCGGGGGCTTTCGACCCGGACGGCGCGCAGAACGGCGGGAGCCGCCCGACCGGGCGGCTCCCGCGAGGTCCGGGGCTCGATGGGTGAAACAAGTCAGTCCTCGTCAGGTGTCTCCTTGGCGCGGGAACGGGCCGTCGTGCGGGTCCCGGTGGTGCGGCGGCGTTTGCGGTCGGTGGCGGCGGCCAGGAGTTCGGCGGCCTCCTCGCGGTAGCTGGGCGTGCGCGGTGACGGTTCCGCCGTCTCGGCTGCATCCTCGCCGGTCGGGGTTGTCCCCATTTCCGGCTTCTCCCCGGTTCCCGGTTGGTCATCGGTTCCTGGAACGTTGGTATCGGTCTTGGCCTGTTCGTCCTTCGCGGTGGAGGACTTGGGGGTCGCGGATTTCTGGGCGGTCGTCCGGGTGGTGGCGGTTCGGCCGCGGGATTTGCGGGCCGCGGTTTCCGGCTCACCCGCCTGCTCCCCCGGGCCCGCCTGCGCGAGCGGCGCCGTCGGCGTGGCCTGCTCCGAAGTGACCTGCTCAGGCGTGGCGTGCTCAGGCGTGGCGTGTTCAGGTGCGGGATCGGCGGGCTGGGCCTGCTTCGGTGCGGCCTGCGCAGGCGTCCCGGGCGCGGAATCGGCGGGGGCAGCCTCCGCCTGCGCGGAATCGGCGGGCACCGCCGGCGCGGAATCGGCGGGTGTCGCCTGCGCGGGCGCCGGGTTGCCCCTGGCTCGGGAGGCGATCGATTCGGCGGCTTTGAGCCAGGAGGCGGGAATCTTGCGGCCGGTGGACGAGCTGGGCTGGCGGCCTGGTGTGGTTCCGCTCAGACGCTCCTGGGCTCGGGTCAGTGGGCGGTCCGGGTCGGCGGTCCGTTTCGCGTCGGATCGCTTGGCCGCCTGCTTGACCGCCGTCCTGGCCGGTGTCGAGGGTTCCTCCTCGGCGGCGACCTCGACCGCGTGGATCGAGGGCCGGTCGGACAGATTGACCACTGCCGGCCCGTCTTCGGCCTGCCTCATCCCGGACGGCTTCCCCTCGGCCCGCTTGATCTCGGCCTTCTTTCCTCCGGTCGCCTTACCCTCGGCCGCCTTCGCCCGGGACTGCTTCACCTGAGCCGGCTTTCCCTCCGCCTGCTTCGCGCGGGCCCGCTTCGGGCCGGACGGCTCGGGCTGGCCGGACTCGGGCTGGCCGGACTCGGGCTGGCCGGACTCGGGCTGGCCGGACTCGGGCTGGCCGGACTCGGGCTGGCCGGA